>JBBQCM010000006.1:0-91519 GCA_038318725.1 Chthoniobacterales bacterium | reverse complement strand
ACTTCGCGCTGGTTCGGGCTCAGCGCGTCGAGCAGATCGAAGAGCGACGTGGCGGCCTCGCGCTGTTCGAGAGCGGAGCCGGGGCCGGGCGCGGCGCAGATTTGGTTGTCGGGGAGTTCCATGGGAATGAGGCGGCGGTGTTTGCGGAGATGGTCGAGCGCGCGGTTGCGCGTGACGGTGAAAAGCCAGGCGGAGGGAAAGTCGGAGGACGGAGGGCGGAAGTCGGAAGTCGGAGACTCCGCGGCATGCGCGCCATTCCTCATTTCATCGATCGCCTTTTCCGCTCCCTCTTCCGCCTTCCGCCTTCCGTCTTCCGCCTTTTCCCCCTCCCGCACCCAGCGAATGAAAACGTCCTGGACCACATCCCGCGCGGAATCGAGCTCGCCGACGATGCTGCACGCATAACGAATGAGCGGGCGTTCGTAGCGATCAAGCAGGGCAATGAGTTCGGGCGCGTCCGGGGCGGTCATAAGGGTTCCATGGTGCCAACGAATGGGCCGCGCGATTTGTTAGGGCGCGGGGGAAAAAGACCGCAGTAGCTTAGGCGCGGTGCGTGAGGTGGGCGAGCACTTCGATCTCGGCGGTCTGGGGAAACATGTCGAGCGGGGTGACGGCGGTGAGGTCGTAGCCGCCACCGAGCGCGGCGAGGTCGCGGGCGAGGGTGGCGGGGTTGCAGGAGACGTAGAGAATTTCCACGGGCGCGGCGGCGAGGAGGAGGTCGGAGACCCGGGCTTCGAGGCCGGTGGCGGGCGGGTCGAGGAGGACGGTGGTGCGGCTGGCATCGTGGGCCGCAAGGAGGTCACCGAGATGCGCGCTCATATCACCGTGGAGGTAGTGCTCGTGCGGCGCGGTGGAGCGGCGGGCCTTTTCGACGGCACTCGCGTTTTCCTCGATGCCGACGACTTTCTCGAAAAGTCCGGCGAGCTTTTTGGCGAAGAGTCCCGCGCCGCAATAACCATCGACGAGCAGCCCCTGCCCGCGGCGCACAGTGGCCTCGACGAGCGCGAGCAACTCGCGGGTCACGTCGGGATTAGTCTGCTCAAAGTACGGCCCGCCGCCTTTCGCGCGCAGCGAATAATCGCCCTCACCCACGCGGGCGTGACGCAGGTCGCGCAGTGCTTTGTTCACGACTGGTGAGGCGATGCCGCAGCGCTCGACATCCACGAGGCTGCGCCCGTCCTGGCCGAAAAATCCCGTGACCCCGCCGGCCACATGCACGCGGATGCGGTTGCGGTAGCCGAAAGGCTGCGGGGCGGCGATCATCGGGCGCATCGGGACATGGGCGAGTTTGCCCACGCGCCGGAGCGTTTGCCCGACCTGCGCCGCCTTGATTTCCAACTGCCGCGGGTAGGCGATGTGCTGGTAGCTGCAGCCGCCGCAGCGCGCGAAGTACGGGCACGGTGGCACGACGCGATCTGGCGACGCCTGCTCCACGGAAACGAGCCGGGCTTCGCCAAAATTTTTTTTCTGCCGCACGACACGCGCGGTCACGACCTCATCGGGAATCGTGAATGGAACGAAGAAGACCTTGCCGTCATGGCGCGCGACGCCTTTACCGCCAAAGGCGACATCGTGGATCTGGAGGCTGAGTGTGGAATCGGCGGGCATGGGCAAAAAAAGAGGCTTCCGTCATTGAACGGAAGCCTCTTGGAAATAAGCGCCGCGTTTTACCAGCCGGCGTAGTGCTTCACGTAGCGATAGCGGCTTTCAAAGCCGAGCTCTGGCGGAAACTCTTCGTAGCCACCCTGAAGCCACGGAATGTTGCTCTTGTAAGGGGGACGAAAGGAACCCTTGTAGGTGGCAAACGGGAAAGTGGTGATCTCGTAAATGCCCATGCCCATGCGGAAGAAGAAACGGCCAATCCCCTTCACCGGACCATAGGAAAAGCCGGCAGCGTTACCGTCGCGCTCATTGATGACGGTCGGGGTGAAAATCAGTTCGGTGGCGCCAAAAGCGACATTGGCCAAACCACGACCGAGTTTGCGGGTCGGGCCGTAGTCGTTCATCGGAGGATCCTGAATGTCGGCGAAGGCGCTGACGGTGAGGAGGGAAAGGGCGGCGATGCTGAGGAGGGTCTTCATGAAGTTCGGCGAAGTTACAACGGTCCTTTCGGCAATGGCAATCGTGATTTTCAAGAAATCTCGACCGGCCGTGGATAGCCGCATTTACCAGCCGAAGTGCTCCCACAGTCGGTGGATGCCGTGGCCGGCGGCGACAAACATGACGCTGAAGTAGATCCAGGCGGCGACGTTCACGCAGTGGCCAATGAGGACGAGAAGACCGTCGCGCTCAATGAGACCGGCGGTGAGAAAGAGCACGGCGAGGGCGGGAATAGTATTGGAGAAAGGGATGAGCGGCGGGAGCGGGAGCGAAAGCAGCAGACCGCCGGAGGCTATGCCGAGGCCGATGAGATTGATCATGCCGGGCCAGCGCTGGAGAAAGTGCATGCGCGGCTTGACGATCTTCTCGAGCTTCGTCGCGAGCTTGAGCCCGATGTTGATGGTTTTTTCGAGCACGGCCTGCGGAACCTTGCGGGCGAGAATGAAGCCCGGCAGCGAAGGTTTCCGGCCCATCGCGATGCGCAGGCCGATGAGCATGATGACGATCCCAAACGGCACGGACAGGCCGGGGATGGCGATGGGGAACGTGAAAGGCAGCGCCAGCAAAAGCAGAAACATGCCGAAGCCGCGCCCTTGGAGAATCGTTTCCAGTTCGCCCAGGGTCATGGAACGCCCCTCCGTTTCGCGCAAAAGTTCGCGCAGGTCTGCGGACAGGCGGGACGGCGGAGGTGGAGCCTCAACGATCGCGGCCAGCGGAATCGTTTCGAGCGGTTTCAAGTTTCCGCCCCTTCCGCCGAAGTTTTGCGCGCGCGACTCCACCACCAGCCGAGCAGCGCGATCACGCCTCCGACCACATAGGGCACACCGTGATGAGCCGTGGCCGTGTGTGCGCCCAGCCTCCCCATGACCCACTCATCTTTGAGGATCATCTCCGCGGCGACAAAGCCCAGCACCCCGCCGCCCGCCCAGATGATTAGCGGGAACCGGTTCATCCACCGGGCCAGTACCCCGCTTCCCCAGACCACCAGCGGGATCGAAAGCAGCAATCCGAAAGCGACCAGCATCATATTCCCATCCGCCGCCAGCGAAATGGCGATCACGTTATCAAGACTCATCACCACATCCGCCACGATGATCACTCCGATCGCGTCCCTGAGGGAAACGCCCGACCGCACTTTGCCATCTTCCGCGTGCCCCGGCCGCACCAGCCTCACCGCAATCCAGACGAGCATTAGCCCGCAGACGAGCTGAAGAAACGGGATGCGCAGAAGCTGCGTGACGAGGAAGACAAAAAGCAGCCGCAGCACCACCGCGCCGAGCGTACCATAGACGCGCCCGAGGAATTGCTCGCGCGTCGGCAGCCTGCGCACCGCCAGCGCGATGACCACGGCATTGTCACCCGCCAGCGCGAGGTCGATGAGCACGATGATCAGCCAGCGGCGCCAAAAATCAGGATCTGTGAGAAACTCCATGGGAAGGTTTTAAGAGTTCGCCGCGAGGCCGTCCACTGGTTGTCCGGCGGGAGTCCTGGCGTAGCGAAAGGTGTGACCGTAGCGGAAGATCGGCTGCTCGATCAGAAAGTAAGACGCCGTCGCGGCGAGCAGCGTCAGGACCAGGGCGAGCAGGGTTAGGACGGCGCTGCGGGCATCTTCCATTTCCGGCGCGGCGCCGCGCAGCCAGCCGTGGACGAGCCCGCTGGCCGGCTGATGAAACATATAGACGCCGTAGGAAATGCGGCCCAGCCAGGTGAGCAGCGGATGACGCAGTCCGGCGGCCAGCCAGCCGTCGCGCGCGAGCAGCGGGAGCAGGATGACCAGCGCATAGAGCATCGCCAGCCACGAATGATTGAGCATGCCGAAAACGTGCTTTTTCCAAGTCATCACCGCGGCTCCCGCCAATAACACGAGCAACAGCGTGCGCACGGTGCCGCGGTGACGGCCCGCCCCTTCGACGAAACCCGGAGTCCGCATCCCGCAGGCGAGCAGTGCGCCCATGAGCAGCGAATCCGCGCGCCACGGCATGCCCATGAAACCCACCAACCCACCCGTCAGTCCGCGCAAAACTGGCGCGCAAAGCACCGCCGCGAGCAACGCCTGCGGCAGCCAGCGGCGTGGCGTGAAAAACACGGCCAGCGGCAGCACGAGGTAAAACTGCTCTTCCACCGCCAGCGACCACGTCACTCCAAGCCAAACCGCGCCGGAGGTCTCGCGCAATCCCATGAAGATGTTTTGCACGAAAGCCGCGTACGACCAGAGCGGCATCGGGTCGGCGAAAAGCGCGTGGAACCGCGGATCGCGGCCCAGGCCGGTCGCGGCCAAAATCACGAAGAGCCCCAGCAGCAGGAAGTAGAGCGGGAAGATCCGGCAAATCCGGCGGATGTAGAAAACGCGGAAGTAATTCGGAGCCTCGCGCTGATCGAGAAGGATGCCGGCGATGAGAAACCCGGAGAGCACGAAAAAGAGATCGACCCCGCTCCAGCACAGCCCCAGCACTTGCGCCACCCGGCCCGCCGCCGTGTGCAGCGGCGCGTGAATCTGGTCCGCCACGTAATGCCAGAGCAGCACGAGCAGGATCGCGCATCCGCGGACTCCATCGAGTTCGGGGATGCGCTGCAAATCGGCGGGGCGCTCGGACATCTCCCGCTGCTACTATCCGCCGCCGCGCGAGTCGCGAGAAAAAACCGCGCACCGAGATCGAACACCTCAAGCGTGTCGTCAGGGCGCCCCGGCCTCACCTTTGCCGCCCGCCTCGCCAGGCCAGCGCGCCAGGCTTTCCTCGTGAAAATGCCGGGCTTTCCGCAACCGGCGAATCAGGCCGTAGCGGGGGCTGAAAAGAAACGCGGCGAAGAAAATCAATCCGAGCACGAGGACGATGCAGGCACCGGACGGCAGGTTCAGCCGGTAGGAAATGAGCAGACCGATGCAGGAGCCAGCCATGCCGATGAAACCGCCGCCCCACAGCATCGCCGGATACGAGTCGCAGAGCAGATAAACCGTGGCCGCAGGGGCGATGAGCAGGCCGAGCAGCATGATTACGCCGACAGCCTGGAGCGAGGCGATCATCGTCAGCACGAGCGCGATCATGAGGATGAAATTCAGCAGGTTCACGCGGATGCCCTGGCTGGCCGCGACCGTGGGATCGAAGAGTGTGAGCAGCAGCGGCCGCTGCAACGCGGCGAGCAGCGGGACAACCACGAGACTGATGCCCCAGATCATCCACAGATCCGTGTTGGAAAGGCCGAGGATGTTGCCAAAAAGCCAATGCATCAGCGAAACGCGCACCTTAAATAGACCGATGAGCACGACGCCGATCGAAAACGCGACGGTGTAAAGCACGCCAAGCGCGGTATCCTCCTTCAGCCGTGAGCTGCGGGCAATCAACTGAGCACCAAGGGCGACGGTCAGCGCGGCGAGCAGCCCACCACCGAACAAAGCGCCCGGCACGAGTCCGCCCGCGAGGATCCAGCCGACCGCCAATCCCGGCAGCAGCGAGTGCGAAAGCGAATCGGCCATGAGCGCCATGCGACGGAGAACCACGAACGCGCCGAGGAAGCCATTGGTGAAACCGATGAGCGCGCCGCCGACAAAAACGCGGCGCATGAATTCGTGCTGAAAAGGTTCGGTAAGCCAGTCCATCGGTCAGTCGGGCGCGTGGTCGTGGTGCTGATGATGCGGCATCGGTCCGGCGAAAGTCGGCGTGTCGTAGGTCTTGCGGAGGTTGGCGTCGTTGAAGACTTCGCCGACCGTGCCGGCGGCGATGAGTTCGCCATTGAGCAGAATCGCCTGGTCGAAAAGCTCCGGCACGCTCGCCAGGTCGTGGTGCGAGGCGATAATCAGCTTCCCCTGGTCGCGCAGCTCGCGCAGGAGCTGCCGGAGACTGTCCTGCGCCGGCTTGTCCAGGCCGGTGAAAGGCTCATCGAGCAGGAAGACATGGGCCTGCTGCGCCAGCGCGCGACCGAGGAAAGCGCGCTGCTGCTGGCCGCCGGAGAGCGCGCTGATCTGCCGCTGCGCCAGCGGCCCGAGCTGCATCGCGGCGATGGCGGCATCCACCGCCCTGGCATCCTCGCGGCCAAAGCTCCGCCACCAACCCGTGCGCAGGTAGCGCCCCATCTCGACGAGGCCGCGCACCGTCGTGGGAAAGTCCCAGTCGATGGCCTCGCGCTGCGGGAGGTAGGCAAAATCCCGCGTCGCGCCTTGCACCTCATGGCCGTGAAAGGCGATGCGGCCCGTCTCGCGCGGGAGCAGCCCGGCGAGCGCCTTGAGCAGCGTGGATTTGCCCGCGCCGTTTGGCCCGAGCAGACCCACGCACTGTCCGCAACCCACCTCGAAGGCGATGTGATGCAGCGCCGGTATGCGGTTGTAGCTAACCGTGAGATCGCTCACCGCGAGGCCGTGCGCGGTGCTGAGTGCGGTGCGCAGACTCATGGGAAAGTCACGACTTCCTCCGCGCTCCCCTGCCCCCAAACGCTATGCTCATGGGCCTCGCCAGCCGGGTCGGTGAGCGTGGCGCGCAGCGCCGCGAGCGGCGCGTCGGCGGGCCACTCGATTTGAAACTGGAGGTCGATGCCGGCGTCGGGATACGCCAGCTTCAAGGTGCGCTCCATCTGCGCCGTCGGTGCCGCCTCGCTCCACACCTCCTGGCCGAGGTGCAGCACCCTGACCGATTTCGGCACCAGCGTAAAATCCAACCGCAAGCCGATCTCCTGCGCCACGGCCACGGCCGCCTGCGGCTGTTCCCTCAGAATGTCCGCCGCGCCAGTCAGCCGCCGCAGCGGCCAGCCAAGCGCGAGGATCGCGAAAAAAGCCAGCAGCGCCCGCAGCAGTGGGGAACCCCGCATCTATTTCAGCGCCTTCACGATCGTCTCGACGTTGTGCTTGTACATCCCCTCATAAGTCGCGGCGTCGCCCTCGCCGAGCCCGTCGGCGTGCAGCTCTCCGCCCATTTTTGCCCCCGTCTCACGCGTGATCTCGGTGAGCACTTTCGGGTTTTCGATCTTGTCCGCAAAGATCGCCTTCACGCCCTGCGCTTTGATTGTCGTAATGATCTCCGCGACTTTCTTCGACGACGGCTGATCCGCGGTCGAGATTCCTTCGATGGCGTAGATGGTGAATCCGTTTTCGTTCGCGAAATACTGAAACGCGTCGTGCGAGGTCACCAGCTTCCGCTGATCGCGCGGGAGTTTCGCCAGCTCGGTCTTCGTCCATTTTTGCAGGGCGTTGAGCTTGGCGGAATACTTCGCGGCGTTCGCAGTGAAAACGGGCGCCGACGCCTTGTCAGCGCCGATAAAGGCATCGCGAACCACGTTCACCGCCCTCTTCATGCGCGCGATGCTGTGCCACCAGTGCGGGTCGTTGCCGCTCTCGTGCGCGGGCCCTTCGTGCCCCGGCTCCGGCTTCATCTTCAGCGGGTATAGGTAATCGCCCACCTCGACGAGCGCGGCTTTTGCACCGGTGCTTTGCTTCAGCTTGCCGACGTAACCCTCCATATGCTTCGCCGAAAGCAGAATGACATCGGCGTCACCGACTTTTTTCAAATCGCCGGGTTTCGGCTCGAACTCGTGCGGATCGACGCCCGGTTTCACATGCCCGGTCACGCTCACCCGGTCGCCACCGACTTGCTCGGCGATCTCGGTGAGGATCGTGGAAAAGCTCGAGACGCGCAGTTTATCCTGCGCGGAAGAAAACGCCGTCAGGATAAGCATGAGCAGGCAGGAAAGGCCGGAGACTTGCATGCGGCGGACAATAGGAAAGCCGCGGTTCGGCGCAAGATCATTGGAGGCGATGCACGCCCCTGCCAAGGCCTGCCGCCGCGGCGGTTGCCAACTCCGCGCCGCGTCAGTAGGTAAGCGCCCATGCCATTCCGCGCCTCCGCCATCTTCGCCGAGGCGGGCGAAGTGGTCGCGCGGTTCGTTTTTGAGCCCGAGATGCTCGCCGTGAATATCCAGCGGGATTGGGCTGTCTCGAACGCCATTTTATGAGTGTTACGGTTTTGATACCTTCATTCGCAGATAACGCTGAGTTCCTTGCGCAGTGGAATATGCATCCGTAACGGTCACAGGCCCTGAATCTCCATCGCTGACCAAGATGCCAGGCGCGACAGACCAGGGAGCGGCGCCGGCTTTTTGCGCAACAGGAGTCCAAGAGACGGAATTCAGATTCGTGCTGGCTTCGATCACGATCGTGACATCCGTTGCCTTGGCGTTCCGATTGAAAGACAGGGTCAGCTCGTTCCCGGCAAGCACCGTAGCGATTCCGGGCGCGCTCGGAAGTTTCGGCGCACTGTTGATGGCGTATTCGATCAAATTCCGCAAACCGTCGCCTTCCGGGTCGGCGGTTGGGCCGGAAATGCTCTCACTGGCAACCTCGGGTGCCGTGAATTGCTGCGAACGCCACAATTCGTAACCCGCAAGCGGGCTGACGACGAGAGTGAAGACCGCCGACGGACCCCACAGGCCATTGTTGCTCTTGGCCTTTACTTGGAAGGTATGGGTTCCCAATGAAACATTGTTCCAAATACTGGAAGCTAGGGCGACATCGACTACATCGTCCGGCGCTTGGTCGAGACCGATGCTGTATCCTGCGATTCCATTGTCAGTATCCGGCGCGCCCCAGGTGAAGGTATGGTTGTGCGCCGTCGTTGGCACATTATCCGTGGCGTTGTTGCTGGCGAGTGCCTTGGGCGCACCGGGCGCAGCAGTGTCGGCCTCGGTGCTGCCGGTGGAACGTCCGATCTGGTCAAAGGTGAAGCTGATGGGGGCCGCTCCGGGCGGCGTTACGCTGGCGACGTTGCCAAAACGGTTGTAGCCGAGGCCGGTCATGCGATTGGTGCCTCCTGCCACCACATCGACCACCTGCGTGATGTCTCCGGTGTTGGGGTCGCGGGTGTAAGATGTCACCCTGCCGAGCAGGTCCGTCATGCTGGTGAGCCAGCCTTTGACCGGATCGTAGCTATAGAAGATCGACCCCGCGGGGAAACGAATCTCGATGACCCTGTCGTAGTTATCATACACATACTCGACCGGACTGCTCAGGCGCGGATCGGTGATCTTCCACAGCCGACCCAGCGTGTCATAAATGTAGCTCAGAGTCACTCCAGTGGCGTCCACGACGCTCGTCACACGATCCACGTTGTCCCGGTTGATGGTCACGGCGGTGATTCCGAGCGGATTCTGAATGCTGCTCAGCGCGCCGTTGGCTGTGTAGCCGAAATCCACATCCACGTTCTGGGCACCGAGATGACGGCGCACGCAGTGGACATTCTTGTTCGCGTCATAGAGTAAGTCCGTGAGTCTCCCGGCAGCATCGGTCATCTGGGTCGGCAGCTTCGTGGTTGGGTCATAGGCGGCGGTGACGTCCTGCGCTCCCGTGTTTCCGGGATCGGAAATGCGGGTTGGCTGGCCATAAGTGTTCCGGTCGATGCGAATCGGCGGACGACCGGCGATTGGCAGCGTCACCTCATTCGGCGCGAGTGAGCCGGCGTCGTAGCCGAGCGTCGTTTCCGGCCCGGTCACGGTGCGGGAGGCCAGCAGGCGTCCATCGCGGGCAAATTGCTCGCGAGCACTCATGAATGCCGCATCGGTCACCAGAGGGTCGGACGTTTGTGTCGTGCGGACGCTCCCCACTGCATCCTGTGTAAAGGTGCTGTTGGCGGCGTTGCCCCGCACGTCGCTGGCTGCCTCTGCGCGGCCTTTGAGATCGGGCGCGGATTCAAACGCCTTCAGTCCGTTGAATCGTATCTTCTTGTCGAGCTGGCAGTTGGCGTTGTAGCGATACTCTACAAAAGCGGTGCTTCGGACGTGTGTCGCGCGGAGCAGGCAGCCTTCCGGCGTGTAGGTGTAGTTCACCACTTCGCTGTGCGGTCCGGTCACGCTCAGGAGCTTTTTCGTCACCGGATCGTAGGCCATGGCCAGCGTCTGAGCGGCCTGATCCGCCAGTGTGGTGAGGCAACCTTGCGCATCCCATGTATAAGTCTGCGTTTTCCCGTTCCGATCCTTGGTTTGAAGCAGGCGACCTTCGTGATCGAACGTGAGTTGTGCACCATCCGGAGAGGTGAGTTTGTACTTTAGCTGATCTACCAGTTGGACGAGCGTCGCACCGCCTTGACGCTGGCCGGGCGTGAAAGCGGGCAGCCCGCTGGCATCGAGTCCGGAGAGAGTGATTACCGCATTTCCTGTGTTGCTCACATCATAGCCGAGTTGGAGAGAGGATTGAAAGTCCACGACTCCACCCGTGCGCAAATCCACCACGCGCACTGCCCCAGACCGGAGTCGGGTGTTCTTTTGGTTGTCGGAGTAAACCGCCGTGCCGGCGTTCTGCATCAATTTGTTTTCGTCATACCAGGATGGCCTCTCGAACTCGAGAACGAAGGGCGTGAACCGCCAGCCCGGTCCCATGCAGTAGCGGCCCAGATAGGAGCTTTGGTAATAGCGGACAAACTGGAGCGGAAGTGCGCCGGGACTCGGAAAGCTCAAATCCACTTCCGCGAGGTTGATTGCTCCGTCCTGCGCTTCCGCCTTCGTGCTGGCCGCCACGGCTTTGAGGCCGCCCTCCACGGTGCTGGCGCTCCAGACCTGCTCCTTCAAATCGCCCCCGGCGTGACCGGGCATCTCGGGATGGCTGGCCTGGACCACGTCCGCCACGCTTTTGGCGCTGGCGGAGGGCACATACGCATTCGGCTTGGCCACCTGCACACCGCCATACATCACGATGCTCACGCTCCCGCCGCTCACCGTGTTGGTCACGGCAGGTGTGCTCTTTGGTGAGTAGGAGGTCGGCACCTGCCACGAGTTCAGCCACCACATGTCCACCGGCACCGCGTTGTCCCGGAAAAATCTCGCCAGCGACACCGCCCGCATCACGTCGCGCAACTGGTCGAAAATCTTTACCTGAATGATATTCGTCCCCGTCGCATCGTCCGGATCCACGCACGGGAAATTCAGCGCAGCAAAGGCGTCGTAGTTCGCCGTGAAGAAATCCGCAAAGGTCCGGGCTTCCTGCGGTTGGGGCAGGCCGAGGATGAAGGACTCGGTGTTCAGCTTCACGCTCGCTTGGTCAAAGACGATGCTTGCCCGGCCCGTCACCGGATCGAGGTGACGCTTCAAGGTCATTTCATTTGGGGTGAACCACATGCGGATGTTCCCGCCGCTGGTCCCGCCATTGGCGATGGCGATTTCGCCCACGTTCTTATAGCCCGCGATGCCGGTGGTTCCGCTGTTGTAAGGAGCGGAAGTCAGGTTGTCCTTGCCCACACTCAGGCATTTCATCACCCGGTCAGCCTCCAGCATCACCCAGCCGAGACGCGAAGCCTCCACCCGCCCGCCGTATTTGCGATGGTGCCGCGCCGGGAGTACCTGCACACTGTTCACCACATAGGTGATGGCACTGTTATTGATCAGCGAAAAACGCGTGTAAGAGTCCTGGCCGTCGGCGTCCAAGCGAAAGGCGCTTTGCGTAAAAATGTGCCACTGCCACGGGGCCGTATCCAGGGTGACGCCAGCGGGTGGAGCAGCTACCCAGGAGTTGAAGACCATCTTCATCAGTCGGCGACCGTTAGTGATATTCTCCGGGAGGCAATCGAAGCGGGCCACCCAATCGCCATTGCCGGTACGAACGACAATATCGACCGTTGTATCCTCTTCGGACCAGATAGGATTGTAGCGCACGGTAAAGCCACCCCTCTCGGTCGGATCAAACGCGCCATTACCATCGCCGAAATCAGTCCATTGCGTATAGGCGGTCGCCGGGGGATCGAGGGTGACAAAAGGCGGCACCGCCGAGCCATAGACGGCTTGGAGCGCGGTGTAGAGGTAGTCCAGATTGATGTCCTTCACCGCCGCACCGCCATCCGTGCCAAGGAAGACAAACTGGCCGGTCACCGGGTCATACACCGCCCCGCGCAAGTCGCTCAGGTTCGTTCCAACGAGCGTGGCGGCTTTGTCGAGGAGGACGCCGCCGACATTCCAACTTCCGCTCGCTCCTCCTCCGCCAGAGGCTCCACCTCCCCCTAGAAATGCGCTGCCGCCTCCACCACCACCAGGCGGAAATAGACTGGTGAATTTTGAGTTGATATCGTGCGAGTCGAAACCACCCGCAGTCAAGCGACCAGACACGCTATTCAGACTGTCCGTTATGGAACCAAATGCGAATCCGACTGCGTCGCCTACAAGAAGCGGATGATCGGTCGCCAAGCCTTTGGAAAAATCCTGAGCCAAGTCGCCAGCACTCTTAAACGGATCAGCGATCGACAGAAACCCATCTGCGACCCGACCGAGCCCGCGAGCAATAGTTAAACCACCAAGAGTCGGATCGCCATCTTGAATTAATTTTACGCCACTTTCAATATCAGGAATACCTCGCAGTGCCTCGTGCGGCGAAACATAGCGGGCAATATCAATACCCGTGTCAATTAATCCATTAGCGATCCAATTGCTCTGATTTTTATCAGACCCCTTATAGAAGTCTCGTGCATTGTTGAAACCTAAATCTATGGCGTCCGCTATAATCGAAAGATTTTCGGAAAGTGTGGACGGATTTTCCGATAGTGTGCGCGCGTTGTTAATTGTGGGACTGGCTTTAGTTGCATCGCTAATTCCGCGGACTTCCTTCTCAAAAGCCCCGTCACCATTCTCAAGTGATAATAACCCTAATGGATCATTGCAATTGATTGGGTTGTTTTTGCAGTAGGCATATCCGTTAGTTCCCGATGCTAGTCCGAAAGCATCTTTTCCAACAAATGTTCCAGTCTCCGCTTCATAGAATCTTGCGCGCGCAAAATGCAATCCCATTGTCGGTTCGGTAGCAATAATCGCGAAGTGAGCTACCGCGTTATGCGTGGGCTCTTCTCCAAACGCGTCGTACCGGAACGCTGATAGTGTAGCACCGCTGCCATCCGTGGACAGATGTGAGCTTCCAACGCGATCATCGAGTTCCATGGTTGTCTGCGCTCCGACGGAGGCGAGACAAGACCGTCCAAAAGTCATCGCGGCAGTAACCGCCCCCCCTCCGTCGCGCTCCTGCACAGCATCATAGTAGGCGAGCGAAGGATCATTCACGAAGACCTTGCGCACCCCAGAGAGCGTGCTTGCAACGCGCTGGCCGTTGCCGTCGTACTCAAAGGTCACAAAGCTGGTGCCGTCGTTGTAGCTCGCCATTAGGTTCCGCTCGTCGTAGGAGTAGTTTGTTGTCTTGGTCGGCGAGATTTTCTGGATGCGGTTGCCGGCGCTGTCGTAGCGGTATTCGGCAATGATGGCTCCGGTTTGATCTGTGACTTTGAGCAGGCGGTTCTCGTTTCCGTATGTGTAGTTGCGCACTTCAGTGACGACGTTGTTCACCTTGGTTGTTTGGGTGAGGCGGTTGCCGTTGCCGTCGTAGGTCCAGATTTGCGTGCGGTCGTTGGCATCGATCACCCCGTCGTCGGCATAGATGACCTGGGTGAGACGATCGAACCGGTCGTAGCTGTAGCCTTCGCGCCGGATGACATTTCCCGGCAGGGTGACGCGGACTTCGGTGGCCTTGCCGGCGGCGTCCAGCGTGTAGAAGAACTCCTGCACCAGCACCGTGCCTGCCGTCTTCTGATGGCGGATGGTGGTGAGTTGCCCCATGCCGTTGTTGGTGTAGAGCGTTTCGATGCCATTGGGCCGGGTGAGTTTGGTGAGCTGGCCGGTGGTGGCGTTGTAGGTGTAGTTGAAGACGAGGCCGCGGGTGACGTTGTTCACCGTTGTCATGCGGCCGGCGCTGTCGTAGAGGTATTGCACGCGCTCACCGCCCGGATAGACGACAGCGGTGCGGCGGCCGGCGAGGTCGTATTCATAGGCCAACCGCAGGTCGTCGCTGTCGCCCTTGGTGGCGTTCTTGGAGGTGATGACGGCGGTGAGTCGCTTGAGTTCGTCGTACTCGTAAAAGGTGGTGCCGGTGGAGTCGGTCATGCTCGTGCGGAGGTTCAGCACGTTGTAAGTAAAGGTGACGAGCGCTCCATTGCTGGACTGGCGGCTGATAAGGCGGCCCAGCATATCGTAGGTCAGGGTGGTGGTGATGCCGTTGCCATTGGTGACCTGCTGGACGCGGTTGAGCGTATCGTGCTGGAGGGTTTCGCGATGGGTGAGCGAGGGGACGAGGGTGACATTGAAGCGATTGATAGAACTGCTGCCGTCGGGGAGCGTGGCGGGGATGTCCACGGTGTTCAGGCCGGGAGCGAGCGTGACCGTGCCGGTGAAAAGCTGGCCATTGCGCTCGAACTCGTAGGCATAGTCGGCGCTGGTGACCTCCTGGCTGGAACGGAGGAGGAAGCTGCCCGCCGGGTTCACGATGAGGACGCCCGGCGCATAGATGCCGCGGGTGACGCCGCCCGCGGTGATGGTGGCATACACATGCCATGTCCCGCCGACGCGGGCCGGATCGACGCGCCAGGTGAAGGTGTTGGCCGCATCGTCCTCGCTCAGCCCGCTGGCGATCTGGATGAGGCCGCTGGCGGGATTGGTGTCGGCATCGAGATAGAGGGCGATGGTGGCATTTCCCGCGGCGTAGCTATCCTGCCAAGTAAGCGGCACGGTGGAACCGGCGGACACATTCAGCGAGACGGAAGGCTCCAGCAGGGTGAGGGTCGGGCTGCTCCCAGTGCCGCTGAGGGCGACGCTGACGGAGGGTGTCTGCGGGTCGTTCGAGGCGATGCCGAGCGTGGCGGTGACCGTGCTGTCGGCGGTGGGGTCGAAACCGAGGGTGACGGTCCACGTTTCCGCCTGCGCCGGGGAGATGGTGCGGACGGCGGCGCTCGCACTGGAGACATCCACCGGGCCGTCCGTGGACGAGACGACGCTGACGATGCGGAAGGCCGCGCTGCCGGTGCGGGTGAGGCCGTTTTGTCCGATGATGAGGGGCTGGGCACCGAGGTTTTTCAGCGCGACGGTCTGGAGCACTTCCACGCTGCCCACACCGTCATTGAGCACGGGACCGAAATTGATTGCGAGATCGGTGGACGGAGTTACCGAGTCCGTGATGGAGATGTCCGGTTCGTTCAAGCCGGTGCCGCTGAGGGCGACGGTGGTGAGAGCGAGCATGGGGTCATTGCTGGCGATGCGGAGGGTGTCGGTGAGGGCACCTGCAGCCGTGGGATCGAAGAGGACGGTGGCGGTCCAAGTCTCCGCATTGATCGGCGCGATCTGTTTCGACACGATCGTGAGGTCGATGACGCCAGCGACATCGCTGGTCACGCTCCCCAGCTTGAAATGGGTGCCGGTGGCGAAGGTGATGCCATTCTGGGAAACGGTGAGCGGGGCTTCGCCGGAGTTTTTCAAAGTGACCGTGGCGGAGGATGTGACCAAGCCGACGCCATCGGCATGGGTGCCGGGATAGGCGATGGATTTGTCCGTGGGACTGCCGCTGGAGTCGGTGACGTCGAGCTTCATGGGGTTCAACCCCTGGCCGCGCAATGACAGGGTGAAAGTGGCCTCGTCGGGGTCGTCGGAGAGCACCTTCAGTCCGTCCGTGAAAGTACCCAGCGCCGTGGGATCGAAACGCACAACCACATCCCATGTCTCGGTCGTCGCAGCCATCGTGCGGGCGGCTGTCGCGAGATTGAGCAGACCCTGCGTGCTGCTGGTGACGGAGAGGACGCTGAAGGGCGCGCCCGTGAGCAGGCTGATCCCGTTTTGGCTGACCGTGAGCGGACCCGAGCCGACGTTTTTGAAGGTGATCGTCCGCGTGGCGGAAACGCCGCCCGCTCCGTCCATGAGCACGCCGCCGAAATCGGTTTCCACAGCTTCCGGTGTGGTGAGAGCGATGTCTGGGATGGGCGCACCGTTGCCCGTGAGGGCGATGGCGAGGACGGGCGTATCAGGATCATTCGTCGTGATATTGAGGTTGCCAGTCGCGGCCCCGGTGGTGGCCGGATCGAATTGAACGGTGAAGACCCAGGATTCACCGCCGTTTTTCGCGATGACCCGAGGCAGCGAAGACGTGGCGATAAAGCTTTGGGTGCTGCTCGCAATCTCCACGAGACTGAACGCAGAACTCCCGGTCACGGCGATACCGGTCACATTGAGGCTGGCCTTGCCTTTATTGATAACGGTGAGCGTCTGCACCCCGCGCGAATTGCCGGTTCCATCATTCGCGACCGAACCGAAGGGGATTGCGGAATCGTTCGTCGGGGCAACCGAATCCGTGGCAAAAATATCCGGGACCGGCGGCGTGATGGTCAGCGGAGTGTCGTCTCGGTCGATGGTGTTGCCGAGGTTGCGGTTGTTCGCTTCATCGCTCTCAGCCACTTCTCCATCGACATCGACCACCATGCCGAAATAGACAGTCGTAGGGGCACCCGGAAGCGGGTTGGACGAGGGCAGGGTGATGGTGTCGTAGTTGACGAAAATACCACTGCTAACGCCTACGGTGCCAGTAGTGTACGTGAAGATCCTGACGTCCGTGGTCGGGTCAATGTTTGCATCCGGTGAGACAAAGATGCCTATCTTGTGGGCAGCCGCCACGGCATCGCCGAAGTTGGCCTCGGCAAAGCGAATGTGGATCGTGTCGCCCCAGTTCACGGATGTTTCCTGGATGTCGAAAGGATAAGAGACTCCTCCGCCAAACTGGCCGTTGTAACCCCGGAGGTCGGGGAGCGCACTCGCAGCTTGCATCGAGAAAAGCCATGCGCCGATAGCGCATAGGAAATGGCGGAGTTTTGGATTCATAGGTTCGTTGGCTGGGGTTTGGTCTGAGGAGAGGAATTTTGCCGCCGGTGTTTCTCCAATTCCTCGGGAGGAATGGCGCCGTGCATGACTTGACCGGGTGCCTGGAAGCTCATGATCACCGGCTCGCCAGCCGCGATGGTGAGTTCCCGTTCGATGATCCGGTTTTCGCGAATCAAAAATTTCGCAAGCCAGCCCGACGATCCGCGCCCGTCAGCCAGCATCAGAAAGACATCCGCGCCTGCCTCAGCAAATTGAATGACGAGAGATTCGTCCCATTTCGGGAGTCCATCGAACGCACCGGTTGGAATGTCCAGGGCTCGCCCACCAATCGTCGCGGCGACGCTTTGGACAGCAGTGGCGGCGTCGCCAGTTGTCGCCGTGGCCCGCCACTCAGCGCCAGTCTGAAAACGACCCGCACGTTCCATTCGGACCCCGGCGGGCTTGATTTCGTTTGCTGACTTGGAGGGCTGCTTTGAGCACGCCCCCCCGATCACGACCGCGCCAGCGGCCAAAATCGAAATCAGAACGCTCTGGAGACTACCATGTCGAATCCATCGTTTCATGGGGGGGGCCATTTTTCCGAATACAGTTCATATCCGCGCGCGAGGAGTTCAGCGAAGACACCGCAGTGTTGTCAATAGCGATTATTTGCAGAACAAGGAACCGCAACCGCACAACTCATCGCCAGTGCGTCGCGGTTGCCAACTCCGCGCCGCGTCAGTAGGTAAGCGCCCATGCCATTTCGCGCCCCCGCCATCTTCGCCGCCATGCTGTTCCTGACCGCGCGCAGTTTCGCCGAACTCCAGTGGGACAAGCCGCTCCAGCAATTCCAGCGCACTCCCGCGGACGGGGAAATCGAAGCGCGCTTCACTTTCAGGAACACCGGCGGCACCCCGGTGACGATCAAGGCGTTGCGCTCTTCGTGCGGCTGCACCACGGCGCGGCTGGAAAAGAAAACCTACGCCCCGGGCGAGGCGGGCGAAGTGGTGGCGCGGTTCGTTTTCGGCAGCCGCAAGGGGCTGCATCGGAAAACCATCGAAGTCCGTACCGACGCCGCGCCGACCGAGCCGATGCTCCTCGATCTGCGCGTCGATATTCACGATCCGCTGACCATCGCCCCGGCGCTCGTCTTTTGGAAAAGGGGCGACGCCACCGAGGCAAAGACCGTGCAGCTCACCGCGAGTGCCGAGCAGCGGGTGCGAATCAAGAGCGTCACCTCCTCCAACCCGCGGCTGCCCGCGAAGCTGGAGACGATCAAGGCCGGCGAGCAATACACCGTCTCGGTGCAGCCGGTGGACACCGCGCAGAAGGAGTCCGCCGAGATCAGCGTGCTCACGGATTTCCCGGCGGACGCGCCGCGCACTTACATCCTCCACGCGCGGGTCAAATGATCGCCCGCACCCTGCGTCAGTTGGCGCTCGTCCTGGCGCTGGCGTTGTTGCCAGCGCTGGTTTCCGGCGCGTGGCAGCTCCAGTGGACCAAAGAGGAGCCGCTCGCGCCCGGAGAAGTGCGCGCGGCCACGGTGCGAATGTGGGGCGATGCGGTGCAGTGGGTCGATGCCCGCTCACGCGCCAAATATGAACGCGCCCACCTGCCCGACGCGCTGCTGCTCAATGAAGACGAGTGGGACAAACTCGTGGGGCCGTTCCTCGACGCGTGGGACGCGGACAAAACGCTGGTCGTCTATTGCGACGGCGGAAGCTGCGAGGCGAGCCAGGCTGTGGCGGAGCGCCTCCGCAACGAATTGAAGATCGGCGGCGTCTATGTGCTGAAAGGAGGCTGGGCCACATGGCGGCGAAAGTGATCGCCGGCCTGCGCGTCCTCGTCGCCGGAGTCTTCCTCGCCGCCGGCGTGATGAAAATCTGGGACTTTCAGCGCGGGCTCTCGGCAACGCCGGATTTCACCCTCGCCATCCAGAGCTACCACCTGCTGCCATCACCCGATCTCGCCGTGCTGCTCGCGGTGTATCTGCCGTGGGTGGAAGTCACCGCAGCGCTCGCGCTCTTCGTGCGGCGGGTCGCGCTCGGCACCTCCGCGGCTCTGCTCGGCCTGACCGTCGTCTTCCTCGGGGCCATCGGGAGCGCGTGGTCGCGGGGGCTGGACCTCGCCTGCGGGTGTTTTGGCCGCGAAGAGATCACCACAGACTACCGCACGCTCATCCTCCGCGACCTCGCCCTCCTCGCCGCCTGCGCCGTCCTCTTTCTCTCCGAATGGCGGCGCGCTACTGCCGCGGGAGCGTCCACAGTTTCCGCGTCTCCTGCTGTTGAAGCACGATCTGATCGCGGCTGAGGTCCACCACGCGATAGGTCACGCCCGGCTCTCCCGGCCACGCGAAGACCTCTCCCGCATGCACCTTCACCGTGGTCTTTCCATCGTCCGAGGCGAGGACCGCATACGTCGCCGAAGTCTTCGCGGGCAGTCCCTTGACCAGCGTCACCCGCTCCTTGGTCGAGGTATCCTCCAGCAGCACCTGCGAGCGATCCGCCGGGTTGCCATCCTTGTCCGTCGTCTGCCTTTCCGCGAGTTTCGTCACCCGCAGCGGGAAACCGCGCAGCGTCTCCCCCGCCCGCACCGTCTCCGTGCGGGCGTCGCCGCCATCGGTGTGCCGGATCACCGCCTTCTCCCCGCTCACTCCCTCCAGGAGCAGCGGAAACCGCACCTCGTTGTATTCCTTAAAGCGCATTGCCGCATGCACCGCCGCCATCTCCGGGCGCGAGGCCGCGTCGCGCGGATTGGTCCCGGCGAGAAATTCATCCCGATTCGACACCCCATCCCCGTCCGCGTCCCCCGCCAACATCTGCGGATCGCCGAGATCGAGATGATACTTCTTGAACCACTCCTCATACGCCGCCCGATCATCCACCGACGCGGGCGCGGGCTTCATCTCCTCGAGAAACGCCGCGTCGGTTTCCGCCGCAGTCCCCTTCACCGCCGCCGCAGACTCCACTGGCGCGATCTGCTCCGCCGCAGGCCGCTGCTCCCCGGCTTCGCGCGCCAGCTCCGGTGGGCTGGGGTCCTTTTTGCCGCACGCGGCGAGCAGCAGGACGGTGAAAACGAAGGCGGTGGAGCGGGCGGAGAAAGTCTTCATGGAGCGCGCCGAATGTAGGGCACGCCACGCCGCGCGCAATCCCGGCCCGCGCCGCTACGCGTGCTTCTTGTTAAAGCGCGCCACCTCCCGATCCGACTCCCGCTTCTCCGCCTTGTCCTTGAGATCCTGCCGTTTGTCCGCGGCCTCCTTGCCCTTGCCCAGCCCCAGTTCCAGCTTCACCCGCGCGCCCTTCCAATACATCCGCAGCACCACCAGCGTATTGCCCCGCACCTGCGTCAGCCCGTAGAGCCGCTCGATTTCCCCCGCATGCAGCAGCAGCCGCCGCTGCCGCTTTGGCTCATGCTGCGCGAAACTCGCCCGCACATACGCCTGCACATCCACATCAAAGGCCCAGACCTGCCCGCCCTCCACCCTCGCAAACGCCCCATTGATATTCGCCAGCCCGCCGCGGATCGACTTCACCTCCGTCCCCTTCAGCTCCATGCCCGCCTCCCACCGTTCCAGAATGTGATACTCCCGCAGCGCCTTTCGGTTCACCGCGATGTCCGCCACCCGCCCCTCGGATGCCTGGCCCATCGGGTTTTACTTTCCCTTCTTGCCTGGCGCGGTCAGCACCACCACCGGAGCCGCCTCCCACGTCAGCTTGCCCTCGATGATCTCCGTCAGGGCGATGTCCGAGTGACCCATCCGCGGCCCCGTCTCCACCATCGGCCGATGTCCCGCCGAAAGCTGCCGCACCCGCTTCGAAACCACATTCACCAGAATCTGCTGGCTGGGGATGAGCTTGAGGGCGGCGTCGAGGAGAAGGCTGTTCATAAAGGCGGAGAAACCCATTCACTGGGAAAAAGGAGCGCGACTATGGTGGGGGCCACGGGGTGTGTCAAACGGGAGTTTCGGGAAAATTATCCACTCGCCATCTCCAGCGCTCCCATCCTAAAACGCGCGCCCCACCATTCAACCCCACACACCTCACCTATCTATATATCATGAGCAGAAAAATTCGCATGGGCATGGTCGGCGGCGGGCGCGGCGCCTTTATCGGAGCCGTCCACCGCATCGCCGCCAATATGGACGGGCAGATCGAACTCGTCTGCGGTGCCTTCAGTTCCGACCCGCAGCGCTCCCGCGATTCGGGCGCCGACCTCTTCCTCCCCGCCGACCGCTGCTACGGCACCTTCCAGGAAATGATCACCGCCGAGAAAGCCCGGCCGGCCGCCGAGCGCATCGACTTCCTCGCCATCGTCACGCCAAACCACATGCACTTCCCGCCGGCGCAGATGGCCCTCGAAAACGGCTTCCACGTCCTCTCCGACAAACCCGCCACCTTCGACCTCGCCCAAGCCAAGGCCCTCGGCGTCCTTGTCAAAAAGACCGGTCTCCTTTACGGCCTCACCCACAACTACACCGGCTATCCGATGGTCAAGGAAGCCCGCGCCCTCATCGCCGCGGGCAAACTCGGCAAAGTGCGCAAAGTCGTCGTTGAATATCCCCAGGGCTGGCTCGCCACCGCCATCGAAGCCGGCGGGCAAAAACAGGCCGCTTGGCGCACCGACCCGAAACGCAGCGGTGCCGCCGGCTGCATCGGCGACATCGGCACCCACGCCGAAAACCTCGCCGAGTACATCACCGGCCTCGAAATCAAAGAACTCGCCGCCGACATCACCGCCTTCGTCAAAGGCCGCAAACTCGACGACGACGGCAACGTCCTCCTCCGCTTCAAAGGCGGTGCCAAAGGCGTCCTTCACGCCAGCCAAATCAGCGTCGGCGAGGAGAATGACCTCAACATCCGCGTCTATGGCGAAAAAGGCGGCCTCCAATGGAGCCAGCGCGAAGCCAACAGCCTCATCCTCAAATGGGCCGACCGCCCCGCCGAGACCTACCGCACCGCCGCGGGCTACCTCAGCCCCGCCGCCCTCGCCGCGGGGCGCGTCCCCCCCGGCCACCCCGAGGGCTACCTCGAAGCCTTCGGCAACACCTACAAAAACTTCGCCGCCTGCGTCCGGGCCCGCCTCGAAAAGCGCAAACCCAGCGCCCTCGAGAACGACTACCCCACCATCCGCGACGGCATCCGCGGCATGGCCTTCATCGAAGCCGTCGTCGCCAGCTCGAAAAAGAACGCCGCCTGGACCAAGCTGGACGCGTAGGTAGCGGCTCAATTTGCGAACGGATTGTAGGGCAACCGCTCCGGTTGCCACGGGTGGGCGAGGCGCCCGTCCTCCATTTTTTCCAAAACTGAGCCACTACCCCGCCGGACGCCGCTTGCACCTTTCCCCGGTGCCCGGTACCGTGCGCCGCCTATGCGCAGCATGACCGGTTACGGCCGCGGACAATCCACTCACAATGGCGCGAAGTTCAGCGTGGAGCTGAATTCGGTGAACCGGAAGCAGAGCGATGTGGTGGTGACGCTGCCGCGGGAACTGGCGGAACTGGAGCCGCGGGTGCGCGATGTGATCAATGCGGAGGTTTCGCGCGGCCGGCTGAATGTGGTGGTGGCGTGTCACCAAAGCGCGAGCGCGGCGGGGAATCTGGCGCTGGATGCGGGCCTGGCGCGGACGTATTACCGGGCGATGCTGGATTTGCAAAAGGAGTTGCAGGCGGCGGGGGAGGTGAGCATCGACACGGTGCTGCGGGCGCCGGGAGTATTGCGGCTGCCGGAGGAGCAGATCTCGGTGGATGAGGCGTGGCCGCATGTGGAGGCGGCGCTGAAGGAGGCGTTGCGCGATCTGGTGAAGATGAGGGAGGTGGAGGGGAAGCATCTGGCGAAGGATCTGATCAAGCGGGTGAAGGTGGTGCGCAACGCGGTGCGGAAGGTGAAGGCGCTGCAACCGGCGGTGGTGAAAAAGTACCGGCAGTCGCTCCACGATCGAATCGCGCGGGCCGGGGTGGACCTGCCGCTGGATGACGAGCGGCTGACGAAGGAGGTGATTTTTTTCGCGGAGCGGAGCGACACGGCGGAGGAGCTAACGCGGCTGGAAAGTCACTTCATCCAGTTTGCCCACCATCTGCGGAAGCAGGAGCCGGTGGGACGGACGCTCGAGTTTATGTGCCAGGAGATCGGGCGGGAATTCAACACTCTGGGGGCGAAGGCGAATGACGTGGAGATTTCGCAGCAGGTGGTGGTGTGCAAGGCCGAGATGGAGAAGATCCGGGAGCAGATCGCGAACATCGAATGAAGCCCGTGGAGTTTCACCGCCGGGGAATTTTGTTTGTCGTGTCCGCGCCGTCGGGCGCGGGGAAGAGTACGCTGCTCAATGCGCTGCGGCCGGGCGCGGATTTTGGGTACTCGGTTTCCTGCACGACCCGCGCGCCGCGGCCGGGCGAGATCGACGGGGAGGACTATCACTTTCTGACGGCGGAAGATTTCGCGCGGCGGCTGAAGACGGGGGAGTTTCTGGAATCGGCGGAGGTCCACGGGAATCATTACGGGACGCTGCGAGCGGCGGTGGTGGAGCACCTGGCGGCGGGCGTGGATGTGCTCATGGACATCGACGTGCAGGGCGCGCGGATGGTGCGCGGCGATGCGCCGGAGGTGCGGGAGTCGCTGGCGGATGTCTTTATGATGCCGCCGAGTCTCGAGGAGCTGCGGCACCGGCTGGTCAAGCGCGGCACGGAGACGCTGGAGCAGATCGAGATGCGGCTGGCGAACGCCGCGACGGAGATGGAGGCGTGGCGCGACTACCGCTACACCCTGATCAGCGGATCGGTGGAGGAGGACTTGCAAAAGTTCCGCGCGATCATGCGCGCGGAGCGGTATCTGAGCCGGAGGATGATCCTGGGATGAGCGCGCCGGTGGTCATCGTCGGCGTGACTGGATCGATCGCGGCCTACAAGGCGGCGGACTTGGTGAGCAAGCTCGGGAAGCGCGGTTGCGAGGTGCATGTGGTGATGACGCACGGCGCACGGGAGTTCATCACGCCGCTGACGATGCAGACGCTTTCGCGAAATCCGGTGGTCACGAGCGTCTTTGAAAACGGTGAGTGGAAACCCACGCACATCGCTCTCGCGGATCGTGCGGCGCTGCTGCTCATCGCTCCGGCGACGGCGAACATCATCGCTGAGTTGGCGCACGGGCTCGCGGGCAATCCGCTCTGCGAGATCGCGCTTGCCACGCTCGCCCCAGTGCTCATCGCGCCGGCGATGAACGGGAAGATGTGGCAGCACGCCGCGACGCAGTCCAACGTGGCGCTGCTCAAGTCGCGCGGCGTGGAATTCATCGGGCCCGAAGAAGGGATGCTCGCGTGCGGGTACGAGGGTCTCGGACGTTTGTGGAGCGTCGATGACATCATCGAACGCACCGCGCAGATCATCGCGCCGCAGTCGTAGCGCGAAATATTTTCACCCGCCGCGCTCGCTGCACATTTTCGCGGAGAAGAGTGCGCGGATTTTTCTCCATCACCGCGCAACCCGCATAAACACAGGCCGCGCGGGCCGCAGGATTTTTCTGATGAGCGCGCGCGACAGCGTGAACGCGCTTCGCATTTCACGCTCAACGAAAAAATAAATGCCCGTGCAAGAAAAAATTCGTTGACCGTTTTCCGCATCTTCACTAACCACTCCACGCAATCCGAGTGATGACACCCAACACCCACTCCCAACATTTTCCTGTGACCCGCTACTGCGGATTGAAAGGGGGGATTTTGAATGGCGATTAAAAAAGCTCCTGCAAAAAAAGCCGTGGCCAAAAAAGCACCAGCCAAGAAATTGGCGGCTAAGAAGCCTGCGGCCAAGAAAGCTGCACCTGCTAAGAAGGCACCTGCTAAGAAAGCAGCTAAGAAGAAATAAGTAGCGTCCCCGTTACTATCACAAGTGGGAGGAGAATTCGTTTCTCCTCCCACTTTTTTTGTGGAGAATTCACGCCCCTGCCACCCGCCAATGCCCACCCCCACTTATCTCCACGCCGCCACGACCGCGGCCCGCGCCGCCGGCGAACTGCTCCGCGAGCATTTCGGCCAACCGCTGGAGGTGAACGAATTCCACGCCCACGACATCAAGCTCGACCTTGATGTCCGTGCGCAGGATCTCATCACCGCGCAACTCCTCGGGCGCTTTCCCGACCACGCCATCTACGGCGAGGAAGGTCTCGCCGGCAACCAGGCGAGCGACTTCCAATGGATCGTCGATCCGATCGACGGGACGGTGAATTACTTCTACGGCATTCCGCATTTCTGCATCTCCATCGCGTTGCGCGAACGCGGCGAAATCATCACCGGCGTCATCTATGATCCGATGCGCGACGAACTGTGGGCCGCGGAACGCGGCGCAGTCGCGACGCTCAACGGCAAACCCATCGCCGTGAGTACACGCACGCAACTTGCCGACGCCACGCTCTCCGTCGGCTTCTCGAAATCGAAGACAACCATCGCCGCCGGTCTGCCGCTGCTCGAAAAGTACGTCATGCGCGCGCGCAAATGCCGGCAGATGGGCAGCGCCGCGCTCGATCTCGCTTATGTGGCCTGCGGACGATTCGACGCCTACATCGAGCAGTCGGTGAGCTTGTGGGATGTGGCCGCGGGCAAGCTTCTCGTCGAGGCGGCGGGCGGCCAGTTCACGATGACGCCGCGCGAAGACAACCCCGACAAAATCTCCGTTGTCGCTTCCAGCGGGAACATTGATCTCGAACTATGAACCTCATCGGCATCGGCTACGACGTGCATCGCTTCGCGGAAAACCGCGCGCTCATTCTTGGCGGCGTGGAAATCCCGCACACCCACGGGCTCGACGGCCACAGCGATGCCGACGTACTCGTCCACGCCATCGCCGACGCGGTGCTTGGAGCGATTGGCGAGCGCGACATCGGGCATCATTTTCCAAACAGCGACGAATCCATCCGCGGCATCAGCAGCCTCGAGATTTTGCGCAAGACCGGCGCGCTCGTCGGCGCGAAAGGAGGGCGCGTGATCAATATCGACGCCACCCTCATCGCCGAAGCGCCGAAAGTCGGCCCGCATGTGGCTGAGATGCGCGAGAACCTCGCGGCGGCGCTGCAGATTCCCGTTGCCCGTGTCGGGGTGAAGGCGACGACCAATGAGCGCATGGGTTTCCTCGGACGTGGCGAAGGCATCGCTGCGATGGCGGTGGCAAGTGTGCTGCTCCCCGACTAAAGAGAGCGCATGCACCGCCTGCTGCTCCTCCCTTTCCTCGCGCTGACGCTGCACGGCGCGGAGCCGGTGGTGATTCCGCCCCTGCACTTCACGCACCGCACGCTCGCCAACGGGCTCGAAATCTATGCCGCGCCGGACCAGACCACGCCGACCGTGGCGATCAACGTTTGGTATCACGTCGGCTCGAAGGACGACCCCGCCGGGCGCAGCGGGTTCGCGCATCTTTTCGAGCACATCATGTTCAAGGGGACGAAGCACACGAAGCCGGAGACGATCGACCGGCTGACCGAGGATGTGGGCGGCTTCAACAACGCCTACACCGCGGATGACGTGACCGTTTACTACGAGGTCGTGCCTTCGAATCATCTGGAGCGCCTGCTCTGGGCGGAGGCCGACCGCATGGCGACGCTCAATGTGGACGACAAGAATTTCCGCTCCGAGCGGGAGGTGGTGAAGCAGGAATACCTGCAGCGCGTCGAGGCCGAGCCGTATGGAAAGTTCGGCGAAGAGATCATCAAAAAATCCTTCACCGAGCACCCATACAAGCGCCCGACGATTGGGAACATTCCCGAGTTGAACGCCGCGACGATCGACGACGTGCGCGCCTTTCACGCGACCTATTACCGGCCCGACAATGCGACGCTCGTGGTCGTCGGCGATTTCGATCCGGCCCAGCTCGAGGCGTGGGTGGACAAATACTTCGGACCCATCCCCAAACCCACGACGCCGATTCCCCGTGTAACGGTGAAGGAACCCGCGCGGACGAAGATGCAGCAACTCGTGGAATACGACGCCAGCGTGCCGCTGCCGGCGCTCGCGGTGACCTATCTCGGCCCCGCCGCGCGGAGTGAAGACGCGCTGGCGATCGAGATCGCACAGGAGATTCTGGCGGGCGGCGATTCGTCGCGCCTGTATCAGCGGCTCGTCTATGAAAAGCAGCTCGCGCAGAGTGTCGAGTTCGTCGCCGACCTGCGCGAAGATGTGGGCCTGCTCCTTTTCCAGGTGGTCCTCGCCAGCGGAAAAAGCATGGCCGAGACCGAAAAGGCGCTCTTTGCCGAGATCGAAAAAATGGCTGCCCTGCCCGTGACCGAAGAGGAACTGGCCAAAGCCAGAAACCGGCTGCTGACCGCGCGGCTGCATGAGCGCGAGACCAGCGAAGGCAAAGCCACGGCGCTCGCCCAGGCGGCCATCGTACGCGGCGACCCGAAGCGTGTGGATAGCGATCTTGCGCGGTTGCAGAGCGTCACCTCGGCGGACATCCAGCGGGTCATGCGCGAGGTTTTCACGGAGCAAAACCGGCTGGTGCTGGAATACCTGCCGGAGTCGATGAAGGGAGTTAAAAAGTAGATGAAGACGCTCACCATTTTCGTGGCGCTTCTGGCGCTGCTCGCGACTCAAGGATTTGCGGAAGGCGCGGACATCCAAAATCCTCCGCCACCCGCCGAGCCACGGGAGATGAAGCTTCCCGTACCGGTCGAGAAGACGCTGGCGAATGGCTTGCGGGTCATCGTCGTCGAGCGTCCGGGATTGCCGATTCTCTCGGCGCAACTCGTCATTAAGAGCGGTGGAGAGGTCGATCCGGCGGGTGCGGCGGGTGCGATGGAGATGCTTTCGACCCTGCTCATGCGCGGCGCGGGAAAACGCAGCGCGCCGCAGCTCGCGCAGACCATCGAAGCACTCGGTGGGACGATTGAGACCGGGGCTGGCTGGGATGCCACTTCGGCGAGCCTGACTATCATGTCGATGCACGCGGTGGCCGGCCTGGAGATCCTGAGCGACGTGGTCCGGCGGCCGGCTCTGGCGGCGGCGGAGGTGCAGCGTTTGAAAACAGAAACGCTCGACGAATTGCGGGTGAAAATGGAGGAGCCCGGCACGCTCGCGAAAGCGGCGGCGGCGCGCATCGTTTTCGGCGCCGGGCCGTATGGACACATGCTGAGCGGCACGCCGAAGAGCGTGGCCGGCCTGACCCGCGCGGCCCTCTCGAAGCTGCACGCGACCTACTTCCGGCCGGACAACGCGGTGCTCATTTTCGTGGGCAGCCTCACCGCTGACCAGGGTTTTGACTGGGCGGAAAAGTTCTTCGGCGATTGGAAAAACTCACGCACCCCGCTGCCGGCGGTGAACGCGGCCAAAGTGGCGGCGAAACCGCGGGTGGTCGTCATCGATATGCCGAATGCCGGTCAGGCCGCGGTCGTTGTCGGCAAGGCGGCGATCGCGCGCCAGCACGAGGGATATTTTTCGGGGCTCGTCGCGAGCACGGTGCTCGGCGGCGGCTATAGCGCGCGGCTGAATGCGGAGATTCGCGTGAAGCGCGGGTTGACCTATGGGGCGTCGAGCGACCTGGGCGCCCGGCGGCAGGGCGGCGCTTTCTTCGCCACGGCGCAGACGAAAAACTCCGCCGGGCCGGAGGTCGCGACGCTGATGCGCGCGGAGCTGGACCGTCTCGGGGCGGAGCCAGTGACCGGCGAGGAACTGACTCCGCGCGTGAGCACGCTGACCGGCTCCTACGAGCGCGCGCTGGAAACGAACGACGGCATCGCCACGCGCCTCGCCACATGGGCCGTGCAGGACGTGCCGCTGAGTGCGCTCCAGAGCTACCCGGCGGACGTGCGCGCGGTCCAGCCGGAGACCGTGCAAAAATTCGCGGGCGAGCATCTGCGCGGCGCGGAGACCTGCGTGGTTATCGCCGGGCATGCCGAAAGCCTGCGCGCCACGCTGGGTGAGGCGTTCAAGGATGCGGAGATCATTCCTCAAAACGAGCTCGACCTCGATTCCGTCAGCCTCCGCACGCCGCCCAAGGGCGTGAAGAAAAAGTAGCGCCCTGCTCCATCGTGGCCGGAGGCCGATTACCGCCAAGAACCTGCGCACTGGCCGGTCAACACTCCGACATGCAAACCAAGCGAGAACTGCTATCGCTGCCATGATGTTTCCCCTCACCCGCACCACCTTGCTCGTTGCCTCCATTTCCGCGTCCCTGCATGCGGGCGCAGACGCGGGAACGATCCGCTTCAACCGCGACGTGCGGCCGATTCTCTCGGACAAATGCTTTCACTGCCACGGCCCGGACTCGAAAAAGCGCGAGGCTGATCTGCGACTCGACGTGCGCGCGGTCGCGGTCGAAGCGGGCGCGATCGAACCAGGCAAGCCGGACGCCAGCGAGATGCTCGCGCGCTTGCTTAGCACGAAGCTGAAGGAGCACATGCCGCCGGCGAAATCCAAACTCGGCGATCTCACGCCGGCGGAAATCGCGACGCTCAAGCAGTGGATCGCCGAGGGCGCGGAGTATGAAGCGCATTGGTCTTTCATCCCGCTCAAACCGGGCGCAGCGCCGGACATCGACGCGGCGGTGGATCGCGGACTGGCCGGGCGTGGACTGGCGCGACAGCCCGAGGCGGATCGGCACACCCTGATCCGCCGCGTGAGCTTTGATCTCACCGGGCTGCCGCCCACACCGGCGGAGGTGGAGGCCTTTGTAAAAGACGCCGCGCCGGGAGCCTACGAGCGGCTCGTGGATCGGCTGCTCGCCGCGCCGCAATTCGGCGAGCGCATGGCCGTGGACTGGCTCGATGTCTCGCGCTACGCGGACAGCTACGGCTTTCAAGTCGATCGCGAGCGCGAGGTCTGGCCGTGGCGCGACTGGGTGGTGCGCTCCTTCAACAGCAACCTGCCGTTCGACCAATTCATCACCTGGCAGGTCGCCGGCGATCTCCTGCCGAATCCGACCGACGATCAAATCCTCGCGACCACTTTCAACCGGCTGCACCAGCAGGAAGCCGAAGGCGGCAGCGTGGAGGAGGAATACCGCGTGGAATACGTGGCCGACCGCGTGCAGACCTTCGCCACGGCTTTCCTCGGACTGACCTTCGAGTGCGCGCGGTGTCACGATCACAAATTCGATCCGATCACGCACCGCGACTACTACCAGTTCTTCTCACTCTTCCAAAACATCGACGAGGCCGGGCTCTATTCCTATTTCACCAACTCACCGCCCACACCGACGCTCGGCCTCGCTGAACCGCCGGCCAGGCAGCGGCTCGCCGATTTGCAGCGCGCGGTGACTGACGCTGAGCGGCAGACCGCAGCCTTGCGCGAGGCGAAAGGCGACGCCTTCGCGGCCTGGCTCGCCGTGCGCCCAAAGAACGTGAAAATTCCCGGTGAGATCGGCGGGTTCGGCTTTGAGTCGTTGGAACAGGGCAAGCTCGCCAACTGGATCAAGGCGGATCAGCCCGCAGCGCTCAAAGGCGAGAACAAGCTCGTGGCGGGGCGCGTGGGGAACGCGGTGGAGTTCACCGGGGACGATCCCGTCGATCTGCCGATCGGGAACTTCCAGCGCCACGAACCGTTCAGCGTGGCGTTGTGGGTGAAGACGCCGGACAAGAAAGAGCGCGCGGTCGTTTTCCACCGCTCGCGGGCGTGGACGGATGCGGCCAGTCGCGGCTACGAACTGCTGCTCGAGGACGGAAAGCTCAAGTGGTCGCTCATCCATTTCTGGCCGGGCAACGCGATCTCGATCCGCGCGCAGGAGGCGCTGCCGCTCAACGAATGGACGCATGTCGTCGTCACCTCCGACGGAAGCAGCCGCGCCGGTGGGCTGCGGCTTTACGTGAACGGGAAGCTCGCGCCGAGCGAGACGATCAAGGATGCGCTGACCAAGGAAATCACGGGCGGTGGCGGCGACAACATTGCGCTCGGCGAGCGCTTCCGTGATCGCGGCTTCAAGGGCGGAGCGATCGACGAATTTCGCGTCTTCAACCGCGAACTGACCTCGCTCGAAGCTCTCGCGGTCGGCGACGAGCAAGCGGCGAATGCTCTGCTCGCGCGCAACGAAAACGCATGGAGCCAGGCCGAGCGCGCGCAGGTGCGCGCCTGGTTTCTCGCCACTGCCGATGCCGACTACGCCCGTCAACTCGACGTGCTGAAAGCGGCGCGTGGCGAGGCGGGGAAGGCGGCCGAGGGCGTGAAGGAGATCATGGTCATGCGCGAACTGCCGGAGCCGAAGAAGGCTTACGTGCTCTTCCGCGGGCAGTACGATCAGCGGCGCGAGGAAGTTCACGCCGGCACGCCCGCCGCGCTTTCGCCGTGGCCCGTGGGAGCGCCGAAGAACCGGCTCGGCCTCGCCCGTTGGCTCACTGACTCGCAGCATCCGCTAACCGCGCGGGTGCTCGTGAATCGTTTTTGGCAAAGCATCTTCGGCCGCGGGCTGGTGAGGACAGCGGAGGATTTCGGCAGTCAGGGCGAGCTGCCGCTTTATCCCGAGGTGCTCGACGGACTCGCGCTGCGCTTCATCGAGAGCGGTTGGGATGTGAAGGCGCTGCTCAAGACGATGGTGCTGAGCGGCACCTACCGCCAGCGCAGCATCGCCGACGCGAAGACCATGGCCGACGATCCCGACAACCAGTGGCTCGCACGCGGGCCACGCTTCCGGCTGAGCGCGGAGATGATCCGCGACAATGCGCTCGCCGCCGCCGGTCTGCTCAGCGGCCAGATCGGCGGAGCGCCGGTGAATCCTTATGAGATGAGCGAATCCTTCAAACCCGCGAATCCCAGCGGCGGCGACGGCGTCTATCGGCGCAGCGTCTATACGAACTGGCGGCGCACCGGTCCGCCGCCCGCGATGATCGCTTTTGATGCGCCCCGCCGCGCCGTCTGCGCGGCCAAGCGCGAGCGCACCGACTCGCCGCTCCAAGCGCTCATCCTCCTCAACGGCACGCAGTACGTGGAAGCCGCGCGGGTGCTCGCGGAAAAGCTGCACCGCGAGACTGGCGGAAACGTCGCGGCGATGATCGAGCAGGGTTTTCTCCGCTGTCTGAGCCGACCACCGGATGCCAAAGAGCGGGCGATCATGGAGCAGCTTTACCGCGAACAACTCGCCTATTTTCAAACGAAGCCCGACGAAGCCGCCGCGCTGCTCAAGACCGGCAACACGAAACCCGCGGTTGATCTTCCCGCGCCGGAAATCGCCGCCGCCGCCGTGCTGGCGCAGGCTCTCCTGAACCACGATGCCTGCGTGGTGAAACGCTGACTGCCGCCATGAATCCCGATCTCCTTTTCAACCGTCGTCACTTCCTCAACCGCGTCGGCATGGGCCTCGGCGGCATTGCTTTGGCGGACATGCTCAAATCGTCAGCGACCGCTACACCGGGGGTGGACCACGGCATCCTGGGACAGCCGCATTTTGCGCCGAAGGCGAAGCGGATCATCTACCTCTTCATGTCGGGCGGGCCTTCGCAGCTCGATCTGTTCGATTACAAGCCGGTGCTCAACCAGCGCCACGGCGAGCAGCTTCCCGACTCGATTCGCGGCGGACAGCGGCTCACGGGGATGTCGGGCAACCAGTCGTCGATCCCGCTCGTCGGGTCGCCATTCAAGTTTGCCCAGCACGGGCAGGCCGGCGGGTGGTTCAGCGAGCTGCTGCCGCACACCGCCGGCATCGCCGATGACATCTGCGTGGTGCGCTCGATGTTCACCGAGGCGATCAACCACGGGCCGGGCGTGACCTTTTTCCAGACCGGCTCGCAGATCGCCGGGCGCCCAAGCATGGGCGCGTGGCTGAGCTACGGGCTCGGGCAGGAAAACGCGAACCTGCCGTCGTTCGTCGTGCTTATCACGAAAGACAAAAGCGGCCAGCCGCTCGGCTCGCATTTGTGGGGGAGCGGCTTTTTGCCGGCGCGGCATCAGGGCGTGCAGTTTCGCGCGGCCAAAGATCCGGTGCTTTACCTCGGCAACCCGGCGGGCGTCAGCGCGGAGAGCCGGCGGCTGATGCTCGACCGCCTGCGCGAACTGCACGAGCACCAGCTCGAAGGCACGCCGGACGCCGAGATTCAGAACCGCATCGATCAATACGAGATGGCCTTCCGCATGCAAACGAGCATCCCAGAAGTCACCGATCTTTCGCAGGAAGCGCCCGAGGTGCTCGCCTCCTACGGCCCGGACGTGAAGACGCCGGGCACCTTCGCCGCGAACTGTCTCCAGGCCCGGCGGCTTGCGGAGAAAGGCGTGCGCTTCATCCAGCTCTATCATCAGGACTGGGATCATCACGGCGGGCTGCCGGGCGCGCTGCCGAAGCTCTGCCAGGAAACCGACCAGCCCGCCGCCGCGCTGATCAAAGATCTGAAAGCGCGCGGGTTGCTCGACGACACGCTTGTCGTCTGGGGCGGCGAGTTTGGGCGGACGAACTATTGCCAGGGCAAGATCCAGGCAAACTTCGGGCGCGATCATCATCCGCGTTGCTTCACCGCGTGGCTGGCCGGTGGCGGAATCAAGCCAGGCACGGTCTTCGGCGAAACCGATGACTTTGGCTACAACGTCGTGCGCGACGGTGTGCATGTGCATGACTTTCACGCCACGCTGCTTCACCTCCTCGGCATCGATCACGAGCGGCTGACCTACAAGTTCCAGGGACGCCGCTACCGGCTGACCGATGTGGAAGGGCACCTCGTCAAGGGCCTCCTCGCGTAAGCCGCGGAGTTTTTTCGGGAAGGCGCGCGGCTCTGTCATACAAAAGCCGCCGGCGAATCACTCATGGGGTAAATGAATGAACGACGAACTGGCAGCACAGCTCGAAACTTTGCATCGCGACGCCTTTGGCTGGGCGCTGCATTGCTGCTCGGGCGACCACAGCCGCGCCGAGGAGGTGCTGCAAAACGCCTACGTGAAAGTGGCCGGCGGGACGGCGGCGCATGGGGCGACTGCGGCATTCAAGACGTGGTGGTTCGGGGTGATTCGTTTCACCGCGCGGGAGGAGTGGCGGCGCGTGCGCTTCCGCGAATCGCTGCTTGGACGGCTGGTGCAACTGGTGTCCGGCGCGCAAGACAACTTCGATCCGCAGCCTTCGCCGGCCCGGCGGTTGGAGTTGAGCGAGGAGACGCAGCACCTCCGGCGGCTGCTCGCCGAACTCCCCGCGCGGCAGGCGGAGGTGCTGCATCTGGTCTTTTACCAGGAGTTGTCGCTGACCGAAGCGGCGGAGGTCATGCGCGTGAGCGTCGGCTCCGTCCGGCAGCATTACGAGCGGGGCAAGCAGCGGCTGCGGACGCTCTATGAAACCTCACCGGAAACCCTTGCCCATGGACGATCCTGACTCATCCCTGCGCGAATTTTTCGCCCGCCAGCGCGACGAGGACCGTGCCGCCGCGCCGGGCTGGCGGAACAGCCTGTTGCGCGCCAACCGCGCACCTCGCACTCCTGTTTTCGCGTGGCGCTGGGTGCCGGCGGCAGCGTGTGCGGTTCTGCTCGGCTTTTGGGTGAAAGAGCAGCACGCACCGCCGCCCACGCCGCTCTCCGCTCTGTCGGAGCTGCTGCCCGCGGCGGACTCCAACCCGCCGCTTTTTACCGACATCCCTGCGCCGGTGCTGCCAATCACCGCCTGGCAGTCGCCCACCGACTTTCTCCTGCCCACCCACCTCGACATCCACATCCTATGAAACTACTCCCATACCTCCTCGCCCTCCTCACGCTCAGCCTCGGCAACGTCCGCGCCGCCGATGCCGATGCCTGGATCAAGAACGGCCTCATCCCGCCCGACGCCATCCTCTCGCACCGTTCCGAGCTGGCGCTCGCTGCGGACCAGCAGAAGCGCCTCGATGAAATCATTGAAGCCGCCACCCCCAAAGTCGAGCCGCTGGAGAGTGCCGCCCGCAGCGCCCAGCAGCAGCTCGAAGCGCTGCTCCGCAACCCCGCCACCAAGACCGACGAGGCCACCGCGCAGCTCGCCAAAGTCCTCGAAGCCGAGGCCGCGCTGAAACAGTTTCAGCTTCGCACGCTCATGGATTTGCGGGTGCTCTTGACGCCGGAGCAGCGGGCCAAAGCGCTCGCGGCAACCAGTGCGGGTGGCAGCCCCCAGGCGGCGCTCGAGACGCGGCTGCGCGAGGAAGCTGAACGCACCAAGAAAGCCTTTGAGGCTCTCGGCGTGCCCATGACGGCAGCGCTCAAAGAACGCGGCCAGGCCATTGAAGCCATGATCAAAGACGGTCGGCTGGAGCCGGCGTTGAAAGCGCTGGAGCAGCTCGTCAAAGAAACCGGGCTCTACGATCCCGCGCCGAAAACCGCGCCCGATTTCACCCGGCTCAGCCCCGGCAATATCGACCACACCGTTCTAGCTGAACGGCTTGAAACGGTCACGGGAAAAGCCCAGACCGTGATCTCCATCCCGACTCTTCGCCAGCTCATGCAGGCCCGCGACGCGCTGGAGAAAGCCAAGGACAACTCCGACGCCGAGGCCGCCGGCCAAGCCCTGACCTTTGCCGAAAACCTATTGGACAAGAAGTGACCGGCAATCCCCGGCGGCTCAGTGCAGATGTTCGGGGAAATCCCGCGCGTAGCGCGCGAGCAACGCGTCTGAATCGGCGGGGACGAGATACATCTTCCCACGAATCTTCTTCGACTCGCCAGGCGCGAGGCCGCCGAGGCGGAAGTCCGAATGCAGACAGCGCGCAACGCCTTGAAACAACTCCTGATACGGCTCCCACGCACTGGCGTAGATGAGCTTCTCGTCGGCACTGAAACATCCGATGAGGCCGTTGCTCGGGATGAGTGTGCTGAGCGGGCGCGGGTTCACGTCGGTGCGCGGGACGTCGCGCGGACACCACACCTGGCCGGGCGTGTAGCGCGCCTGCGTGGCCCAATCGCGCGTGGGCATGCGCGTGAGTTTTCCATCGAGGAAGAGGAAGCACTTCGGCAGATAGTCGGTGGCGCTGCCCACGGTCTTTTCATCGAAACCGGTGAACGCGCTGAGCCGCACACACGGCTGCGCCCAGTGGGCCTCGGACGCCTTGTCCGTGGGGTTGTGCGCGTCGAGTTGGAAGTCCACCTCGTCGTCCTTCGCCGTGATCGTGTGCACGACGATGACGCCGTCCGCGAGCGTATCCCGCAAGCGCATGATCTTCGCATCGGCGCTCAGCGACACGAGTTTGCTCGTGTGCGGAATAACGGTGTGCTGCATCCAGTCGGCGTCGGTCGAACCGGCACGGCAGTAAGCTTCCAGATAGTTCACGCGAATCTCACCGCCGGGAATCTGCGCGCTGCGCACGATCAGCCAGTGCCCGTCACGGGCGAGGGTTAGCGAAGTCCCATCGGCGCCATGCAGTGGCACCGCGGCAACAAGAATCGCGAGCATCAAGGGAATCAGTCGTGTCATCATGCCGTAGATTGCAGCGCTGCCAGGTTCAAATCCAGCCCAACGCGTAAGATGCACCGGGCGACGGCCATGAAGGCCCCCCGGGGAAGCTTTTCCCGGCGTTTTCCACACTGCGGGTTTGCGCTGCGGCGGGGGTTTCCTAAAACGATCAGCTCATGACGATCAGCGATCTCTCCCAAATCCCCGGCCGCCGCTATCCCGCACGGCGGCGCACGCAGAATCTCGCGGGCGGTGCGGCCCCGATTCAGACGCGGAATTTCGCCATGGGCAACGTGACGCTCGATCCGCGAGGCGGGCAGGTGCCGTGGCACAATCAGGAACAGGAGGAGGTGTATTTCATCGTCGAGGGCACCGGGGAGATGTGCCTCGGCGAGGAACGGCAGACGGTGCTGGGCGGGCAGATGGTCCACATTCCGCCGGGTGTCTTTCACCAGCTCACCAATGTCGGCGAAACCCCGTTGCGCATGATCTACTGCTACGGCCCTGCGGGCGACGTGGCGCACTGGCGGCAGGAGCTCGAAGGCACGCTCCCGCGCGCGGGCCGCGAGGCCCCACCGCTGCCGGCGGGCGCATGGCCCCAATGCACGGATGTGCCGGGCGCGGGCGAAAGTGGAAAGTGAACGTCCGCGCTTTTTCCCTTTCCCTTTCCGACATCCACTTTCACCTTCCCGCCATGACTGAAGTGCAGCAGCAGATGATCGACAAAGCCTTTGATATTCTCACTGAGCATTTCGACCATGTCGTGATCGCCGTGGGTACCCACGATGAGGAGGAGCGTTACACGACCACCGCGGGCTACTATGGCGGCGTGGCTCCAGCCATCGGGCTCTGCAAGCTCTACGAACAGCGCTGGACGAAAGAGCACCTGTGGGGCTCGGACGAAGACATGGAGTGAGTGGCGGAAGTTGAGTGATGCAGCGCCGCGACCCGCGCGGCTTCGTTTTCCCGCGCATTCTTATTGGTAAAGTCGCGCGTCGGTCACAAAATCCGCCCCTCGATTTCGGCGTCACTCACCCCTTAACTCACTTCCCCCCATGACCCTCGGCATCATTCTCAACGGCGTCACCGGACGCATGGGCACCAACCAGCACTACCTTCGCTCCATCCTCGCGATCATGCAGCAGGGCGGCGTCCGCGTCAGCGAGACGGAGCGGATTATGCCCGCGCCCATTCTCGTCGGGCGCAATGCCGGCAAGCTCGCCGAACTCGCCGCGCTCGCCCCCGCCGGCCTCACCATTCCTTTCACCACGAACCTCACCGAAGCCCTGGCCGATCCAGCGAACGTCATCTATTTCGACGCCCAGACCACCGGCCGCCGCTTCGCTGGAGTGCGCGAAGCCATCGCCGCGGGAAAGCACGTCTATTGCGAAAAGCCGATCGCCGTCAGCACCGACACCGCCTACCAGCTCTACCAGCTTGCGAAAACGGCCGGAGTCAAACACGGCGTCGTCCAGGACAAACTCTGGCTCCCCGGCATTGTGAAGCTCAAGACCCTCATCGACTCCGGCTTCTTCGGCGAAATCCTCAGCGTCCGTGGCGAATTCGGCTACTGGGTCTTCGACGGCGAAACCGTGAAACCCCAGCGCCCCTCGTGGAACTACCGCAAGGAAGACGACGGCGGCATCATCGTCGATATGCTCTGCCACTGGCGCTACGTGCTCGACGGCCTCTTCGGCGCAGTGCGCGCCGTCTCCTGTCTCGGAGCCACCCATTTAAAAACGCGCCTTGATGAGAAAGGCGTGCCCTACCCTTGCACCGCCGACGACTCCGCCTATGCCACCTTCGAACTCGCCGGCGGCGTCATCGCCCAGTTCAACAGTTCCTGGACCGTCCGCGTCCGCCGCGACGACCTCCTCACCCTCCAGGTCGATGGCACCCAGGGCAGCGCCGTCGCCGGCCTGCGCGACTGCGTGGCCCAGCACTCCGGCGCCACCCCCCGCTGCGTCTGGAACCCCGACCTCGACTCCCCCGTCGATTTCGCCCATGGCTGGAACCGCGTCCCCGCCTACCAAGCCTATGACAACGCCTTCAAAGTGCAGTGGGAACTCTTCCTCCGCCACGTCGCCCTCGGCGAGCCCTTCCCCTGGACGCTCCTCGAAGGTGTCAAAGGCGTCCAACTCGCCGAACTCGGCCTCGAGTCGTGGAGCAAGCGCGCCTGGGTGGACGTGCCCGAGTTGCAGCCGTAAGCCCATGCCGACCCATTCGCCGAATACCAGTTAGGCCTATGAGCGTTCGTCTCAGAAAAAGCACGCCTCGGGATTTATATTTCGAGGGTGTATTACTGCCTCGATGGGCGCAAGAAATCGATGTGCTGCCGATTTCCGTTCTGGGAGATTTGGGTTTTCGATTCTCCCACTGGTTCTTTCGCTTCACGGTATGCGTGGGTCGGATTCGGCGGTCACCCACATATGCGATTCGGCGACACTGCCGCGAACTCCTTTACGTCATCGACCACCGCAAGGCAGAGATTGTAGAGAAGATCCCAGTCCGTTCTACGATCAAAGAACCACCACGAGAGGTCCTCAACCAGTGGACACTTACACTGAAGCGGATGATCGAATTGTCTGCTGGCAAGAAGAGTTGCACATGGTATGCGGACGGACACCCGAGCGATCGTTTTTGGCCTGGCTCGCACGAATATGTCGAAGAACTGCGTAACCGCGGCTATGTTTTCGAGGCCTAGCCATACGCTGCATCGGCACGGCACCTGAATCCGCCGGTGCCTTTCCGCTCACCAGGCAGGAGCGGCGCCGCCCTAAGCAGTCGCCGAGCTTGGTTCGTTAGATGGCCGAACACTATGACCGCACAATCAATTATTGAAGAGATTGGACCGCTGGGCAGGGAGAGTTACAAGAAGGTGCTCTCCAACCACGGCGTGAAGGAACCGTGCTTCGGCGTGAAGATCGAGGAGCTGAAGAAGATCCAGAAACGCATCAAGAAGGATTATCGCCTGGCTCTCGATCTTTACGACACTGGCATCTATGACGCGATGTATCTGGCGGGGCTGATCGCTGACGATGCGCAGATGACTAAGAAAGATCTGCTGCGCTGGCTGGAAAAGGCCGATCGCGGCTCGCTGTGTGGTACCACCGTGCCGGGAGTCGCCGCTGGGAGTCCGCATCGGAGAGAACTGGCTCTTGAATGGATTGAGTCGGGGAAAGACTTCGTGGCGTCCGCCGGTTGGGCGACGCTGAGTTGCCTGGTGTCGGTCAAAGACGACGCGGAACTCGATCTCGCCGAGCTCAAACGGCTGTTGCAGCGCGTGCAGCGGACGATTCATCAGGCGCCGAACAAGGTGCGATATCAGATGAATGGGTTTGTCATCGCGCTGGGCGCCTGCGTGCAACCCCTGACAGGTCTGGCTCTGCTGACCGGCGAAAAGATCGGGCCGGTGTCGGTGGATATGGGCAACACCGCGTGTCAGGTGCCGTTCTCCCCGGACTACATCCGAAAGGTGGAGAAGCGCGGAACCATCGGGAAAAAGCGCAAGACGGCGAAATGCTGAACGGCTGAAGTGCTTGACCAACCGCAGAACACGGCACATTGCCGGGGTTATCCACCCTCGCCCGCTCGCGGAAATTCCTCGTGGCCTCGGAAAGGTTCGCGGGCTTGCTCGGTTTTCATCATGAGAAACACATTCTTATTTGCTCCGTTTTGCCTCACTCTTTCCATCTGTCCAGCGTTTGCCGAACCCGCCCGTCGACCTGAAGCCGTCGTGCTCGCAAACTGGATAACCGCTCAACAATTTCGCAATCCTGAGTTGGCCAGTTATGGCGGATTGAAGCTCTATCCAGGAGTTGCGACCACGAGCGCTGAGGGCAAGCCGTATTATCGCGTCAGTCCTTATTTCGCCAATCTTGGCCTGCTTGGATTGCTCCGAACAAAAGCGCCGGGATGCATCGATGTTGCCGACCTTTGGATTCGTTGGTACTTCGCTCATCTCAATCCGCAAAGCGCTCCTGACGGCGTTCCGTACGAACACTTCTATCTATCGGATGGCAGCGGCGAGACCACCTGCGTCAAGCCCGGCGATCACGGACTTTGCCATTACAATGATGCGACGGATAGTGCTGCGGCGACTTTCTTCTCGCTGCTTTGGGCTGCCCACGAAGCCGGAGTTGCCAAAACGATACTGAATACTGTCGAACGCAAGAAGCTTGTGGAGACGCTGGCGGAAGTCCTCCTCAAGTTGCAACAGCCGGATGGTTTGTGTTGGGCGAAAAGCGACTACCGCGTTAAGTACCTTGAAGATAATTGCGAGGTCTTTTCCGGGCTGCGGGCTCTCGCCGATCTGGAGCTGCATGTCTTTAACGATGTCGAGCGCGCGACTTCTTATAGCAATGCCGCAGACCGAGTTCAGCAGGGCATATTGATGGAACTCTACGACCGGATTACAAAACTCTACTTCGTCGCGAAAGCCGAAGACAACAGCCGCCCCGCCGTCGATCTTGATAAGTGGTATCCGGACACCCAGGCGCAGTCCTGGCCGCATCTTTTCGGCGTGGTAAATCCCACCGATCAAAAAACCGTGGTGGTCATGTCGGTCACAAATGAGCGTTGGAACGGCCAAACCAAACCGGACTGGGCGGCCACCCCCGACCGGATCAATAAGGGATGGATCGAGTCCGGTCATGCCTACGCCGCGTTGCTGGCTGGCGACAGCCAACATGTGCGCACCTATGTGCAAGCTGTAAAGCGCCTTAGCTTTCCCAAGCCCGCTGACACCGCTGGATTCGAGTGGCCATTTACCATCACCGACGCGGGATGGCTGCTCCAGATTGTGACCCAACTGCCGGAGTGATCTTCGCTCCGCGCGCATGCCGCTTGTCATCCGCGTCATTCACGCGGACACTCCCCGCCCCCTTTCGCCATGAAAATCCTCGTCGCGCCGGACAAGTTCAAAGGTTCGCTCTCCGCAGTCGCCGCAGTCGCGGCGATCACCCGCGGCCTGCATGCCGTCTGGCCGGACGCGGAGATCACCGCCGCGCCGATTGCCGATGGCGGCGAGGGCTTCGCCGAGGCGCTCGGCCAGGCGCTCGACGGCGTGTGGGTGGAAACGACCGCGCTTGATCCGCTCGGGCGCGAGGTCACGGCGCGCTACCTGTGGGTCGCGACGGAGAGGCTGGCGGTCATCGAGATGAGCGAAGCCTCGGGCCTTTGGCGGCTGACGAAGGACGAACGTGCTCCGCTGCGCGCGAACACCTTTGGTACCGGCCAGGTCATCCGCCACGCGGCGGAGCGCGGAGCGCGCAAAATCCTCGTCGGTCTCGGCGGCAGCGCCACCACCGACGGCGGCGTGGGCATGGCCGCGGCGCTCGGTTACGAGTTTCTGACCAGCGACGGCGAAGAACTCGCGCTGCACCCCAGCGATTTCATCGCGCTCACCCGCATCCAGTCGGACGCCGCGATCGACTTGCCCGAAATCATCGCCGCCTGCGACGTGCAGAATCCCCTGCTCGGCCCGCGCGGCACCGCGCACGTCTTCGGCCCGCAGAAAGGGGCCGGAGAAAAGGACATCACCGCGCTGGAGGGCGGACTCAGCGCCCTCGCCGACTGCGTGACCACCGACCTCGGCTGCGACTTCCGCGACACCCCCGGCGCGGGCGCGGCGGGTGGCATCGCCTTTGGCCTGCTCAGCTTTTGTGGCGCAAAGGTCTGCTCCGGCTTCGATCTCGTCGCCGCGACCCTGCGCCTCGAAGAGCGCATCGCCGCGAGTGACCTCGTCATCACCGGTGAGGGCCGCATCGACGGCCAGACCCTGGAGGGCAAAGGCCCCGCGGGCGTCGCCGCGCTCGCGCGCAAACATGGCAAACCGGTGCTGGCGCTGGCCGGCTCCGTCGCCGACAACGCCGCCGTCCATGCCCTCTTCGACGCGACCTTCTCAATCATCGACGAACCGGTCGCGCTCGATGCCGCGATGCGCCGCGGTGCGGAATTCCTTGCGCGCGCCGCGACTCGCGCCGCGCGCCTGATTTCCCTTGGAACCAAACTATGAAAGACAAACGCATCGCCATCCTCTTCGCCGGCCAGGGCGCCCAGTCCGTGGGCATGGGCCGGGATCTTGCGGCCAAATATCCCGCCGCCGCCGCGCTCTTCGCTCGCGCCGATGAAATCCTCGCGCGTCCGCTCAGCGCCATTGCCTTCACCGGGCCGGAGGAAGAACTGACGCAGACGAAAAACTGCCAGCCCGCGCTCTTCGTCCACGGACTCGCCTGCCTCGCCGCGCTGCGCGCCGAGATCGGCGAGTTTCCCATTCACGCCGCCGCCGGGTTGTCGCTCGGCGAATTCACCGCGCACGCCGCGGCGGGCACTTTCGACTTCGAGACCGGCTTGCGCCTCGTCGCCCGGCGCGGCCTTTTCATGCAGCAAGCCTGCGAGCAATCCAGCGGCGCAATGGCCGCGATGATCGGCGCGGAGGAAAGCGCCGTCCGCGCCCTCGCCGCCGAGACGGACGTGGATGTGGCGAATCTCAACAGCCCCGGTCAAATCGTCATCTCCGGCGAAAGCTCGAAGATCGCGCTCGCCGTTTCCCTCGCCAAAGAGCACGGCATCCGCATGGCCAAAGTCCTCAACGTCGCCGGGGCCTATCACTCGCGGCTGATGAACTCCGCCTTTCTCCAGCTCGGCGAGGAACTCCAAAAAACTGCGCTCGCCACTCCGCAGTTTCCCGTCATCTGCAACGTCGATGCCACCCCCGTCCGCGAGCCCGAGGAAATCCGCGAGTCCCTGCAGGATCAGGTCACCGGCACCGTCCGCTGGACCGACAGCGTCGAATACCTCGTCGATGAGGCCGGCTGCGAACTCTTCTTCGAACTCGGCCCCGGCGGCGTCCTCGCCGGCCTCCTCAACCGCACCCGCAAAGGCACGCCCTGCCATTCCATCACCGACTGCGCCTCGCTCGACGCCGCCCTTGCCGCCCTGCGGACTTAGGTGCCGTCTCGCCGAATGGCACGCGGTTGGCTAAATAGTGCGGAACCATGTGTGGCATTGCCGGCTTGATCGATCCGTCCGCCTCCGCCGCGGATGCGCGCGCGCATCTGCAGCGGATGCTTGACCTGATCGCGCACCGCGGGCCGGACGGAGTGGGTCTGCATGCCGTGCCCAGTCTGGCGCTGGGGATGCGACGGTTGAGCATCATCGACCTCGAAGGCGGCTGGCAGCCGCTCTGGAACGAGGACGAAACCGTCGGCATCGTCTTCAATGGGGAAATCTACAACTACCTCGAACTGCGCCGCGAACTCCTCGCCACCGGCCACACCTTTCGCACGCGAAGCGACACCGAGGTGCTTGTGCATCTCTACGAGCAGTCCGGTGCCGCCATGTTCGCCAAGCTTCGCGGCATGTTCGCCTTCGCCCTGCTCGACACGCGGCAAAACCGTCTGCTGCTGGCGCGCGATCACTTCGGCCAAAAGCCGCTCTATTACGCCCGCGACGGCGCGCGTTTCGCCTTTGCCTCCGAGCTGAAATGCCTGCTCACGCTCCCGTGGGTGAGCCGCGAGCGCGACGGCGGTGCCTTCCTCGACTACGTCTCCTGGCTCTCGCTCCCCTCCCCGCGCACGCATTTCCGGTACATCCACAAACTCGCCGCCGGCAGCTTTCTTTCCCTGCCGCTCGACAACGCGAGCGCCGCCGAGCCGCGCAAATACTGGAGCTACACGCTCACCGACGAACCCGACCTGATCGATCTCGAGGCCGCCGTCGAAGCGCTCGACGCCACGCTCCGCGACTCCGTGCAGATGCACCTCCGCGCGGATGTGCCAGTCGGCGTGCTGCTGAGCGGCGGCCTCGACAGTCGCACCGTCGTCGCTTACGCGCAGGAGCTGCATGGAAGCATGCAGACGTTTACCGTCGGCTTTGGCGGCCCGGATTCGGAAACGCTGGGCGCGGCCGAGACAGCCCGGGAAATTGGTTCGCAACATCACGCGCTGGAACTCACCTCCGACGACTTTTTGCAAAGTATCGAGCGCATCGCCTGGCATCTCGATGAGCCGGTCGGCGACCCTGCCGCCTTTGCCGTGCTCAAGGTCTGCGAACTCGCCCGCCAGCATGTGAAGGTGCTGCTTTCGGGTGAAGGCTCGGACGAACTCTTCGCCGGCTACGACGCCCGCTACCTCGGCATGCTCGCCACACTTGGGCGCTCGGACAAACTGCGCCGCTTCGCTCCGCTTCTCCCCGCACCCGACGCCGCCGCCGCGCCCTCGCGCTGGCAGCGCCTCGGCAGCCGCGCGCACCAGACTCGCGCGAGCGAGGCGCTGGCGCTCCGCCTCGAAGGTTTGCCCGGCGATGTCCGCACGCCGCGCGGACTGACGCCGGATCAGCTTCGCCGCTTGCGCCAGCGGACGGACGAGATTGCGCAAAGCGTCGTCCGTCCGCAGCGCGACACGCTGAGCGAACTGCTCACCATCGACCTCGACTGGCAGCTCGCCGAATCACTGCTCCAAAAGGCCGACAAGATGAGCATGGGTGCATCCATCGAGCTGCGCACGCCGATCCTCGATCTGCGCGTTGCCGAACTTGCCGCGCGCCTGCCTTCCGCGCTCAAGCTTCCGCCTGGCGGCCCCGGCAAATTTGTCCTCCGCCATTGCCTCGCGCGCAAACTCCACGAACCGCTCAATCGCCCGAAGCGCGGCTTCCCCGTGCCGCTCCGGGCGTGGTTCTCCGGCTCGCTGCGCGGCCCGCTCGAGGACGCGCTCTTTGCGCCCAACGCCGCCTGCCTCGCCCATCTCGACCGCACGCTGCTCCGCGCCGCCTGGGATGATTTCCAACGCGGCGCATGGGACGGCGCACGCACACTTTACGCGCTCTGGCTTTACGAAATCTGGTCGCGGAAAATCGCCGACACGCCATGAGTCAGCCGCGCGTCACCATCGCCATTCCCTGCTTCAATGCAGAGCGCTGGATCGCCGCGAGCGTCGAAAGCGCGCTGGCGCAGACCTGGCGGGAAAAGGAAGTCATCGTGGTCGATGACGGCTCGACTGATGGATCGGTCGGGATTTTGGAAAAGTTAGGCCCGGCAATCCGCCTCATCCGCACCGACCACCGCGGCGGCAACCACGCGCGCAACGCCGCGCTCGCCGCGGCCACCGGCGAGTGGCTGCAATTTCTCGACGCCGACGATTACCTCGAACCCGAAAAACTGGCGTTGCAGTTCGCCGAAGCAGCGAACGGTGCCGCGGCGGATGTTATCTACAGCCCGACGTGGACAGAGGACGCCCGCACCGGCAGCCGCGAACGCGGCACGATTGAGACGCAGGGCGACTTTTATGTCCAGTGGATCACCTGGCAGCTCCCGCAGACCGGCGGCTGCCTGTGGCGCAAGTCCGCGCTCGACGCGCTGGGCGGCTGGCGGGAAGACCAGCCGTGCTGCCAGGAGCACGAGCTTTACCTCCGCGCGCTTCAGGCCGAACTGCGCTTCGTCTTCGCGCCCGCGCCGCACGCCGTCTATCGCCTGTGGTCGGAGGAGACGCTTTGCCGGCGGAATCCACGACAGGTCATCCAGGTGAAAACCGGGCTCCTCGACCAGCTCCGCGCGTGGCTCACGGAGCGACAACTGTGGCAACCGCAGCATGCGCAGGCGATGGGCCGCGCCTGCTTCGAAATGGCCCGCACCTGGGCGCGCGCCGACCTCCCGGGCGCGGCCCGCTATCACGCCGCACGGAAGGCACGCGGGATGATCGCGCTCGCCGGCCCGGCAGCTCCGACGCACTATCGCGCGCTCTACCATCTGCTCGGCTTCACTTCAGCCGAACGCCTCGCCCGCTGGCTCCGCTGATGTCCGACGTTCCCCATCTCCTGCTCGCGACCACCGATGCGCAGCTCGCCCGGCGTTCCGGATACCAACTGCTCGCCGAGTATCTGCCGCAGGGCGAAAGCCTGACCGCGCCCCGCGGCGATCCCGCCGGTGGCTGGCGGTGGCTGGTCGCGGGCGCGGCGCGGCGCGCAGCCTTCACCCGCTGGTATCTCGGCGGCTGCGCGGAGCTGGAGTGGCACGCGTGGCTGCGGCTCCGGCGCGGTTTTGAGGGCGTGGTGCATTACCTCTGGTGCGACCGCGACCTCGGCTTCCTCGATCTTTTGCTCAACCCCAGGCACCACCGCCTCGTCGCCACTTTTCACAATTGCGCCGACCAGCTTCCAGCGGTCATCCGTCATCCGCGACGCTTGCACAAAGCGGCGGCGATCATCCTGATGAGCGAAACGCAGCGCGCCTTTTTCCGCGAAGCGGGCGTGCCGGATGCGCGGATTCACTTCCTGCCGCATGGCGTGGACACGTCTTATTTCCAGCCTGCGCCGGACGAACGCCGCGGGGAGTTTGTCGCGCTCTCGGTCGGCGGCTACCGGCGAAACTTTGCGTTGCTGCGCGAGGTCTGCGCCGCCGCGCCGGGGCTGCGTTTCGAGATCGTCGGTCCCGTCGCGGTGGCGGAGAAATTTCGCGGCCTGCGAAATGTCCGCTTCCTGAGCGGCCTGAGCGACGCGGAGCTGCTCGGGAAATATCAGAGCGCCTCATGCCTTCTGCACATCGCCGAGCAGGCCACGGCGAACAACGTCATCCTCGAAGCGCTCGCCTGCGGGCTGCCGGTCGTCGCCGAGCGCGTCGGCGGCATCCCCGAATATCTGGACGCCTCCTGCGCGCTGCTCAGCGAGGCCGGAGACGGCGTGCAGATCGTCAGCGCCCTCAATCGCCTCGCCGGCTCCGCCGCGCTCCAAAGTGAGATGCGGTCCGCCGCCCGCCAGCGGGCCGCGGAACTCGCGTGGCCGAAGATTGCCGCGCGCACTCTCGAACTCTATCAATCGCTGGCATGATCACCCGACTCGCCGAAGGATTCGCCTCGCGGCTGCGCATCGCGTGGCACCGCGCGCGCGGCGTCCGCATCCTCGGGCACATCTCGCTGCGGGCGGTGGAAATCCCGCGCCGCCCGCACTGCATCAGCCTCGCCGCCGGCGTGGCGCTGGATCGCGGCGTCACGCTGCTCGCCACGGACGACGCCGCGCGGCTCGTCATCGGCGCGGGCGTCTATATCAACCGGCACACGATGATCGACGCTCATGAATCCATCGAGATCGGCGAACGCGCGATGATCGGGCCCTTCGGCTACATCACGGATCACGACCACGCGGTCCAGGCCGGGGTCGCACCGGCGGACGGGCCGCTCGTTTCCGCGCCGGTGATGATTGGCGCGCGCTGCTGGCTCGGCGCGCACGTCACGGTTCTGAAAGGCGTGACCATTGGCGAAGGCACCGTCATCGGCGCGGGCAGCGTAGTCACGAAATCGCTGCCACCGGGTGTGATTGCGGTCGGCAATCCGGCGCGCGTGCTGCGCGCGATCGCATGAGCCTGACCGTCGCCGTCTGCATCGCCACCCACAACCGGCGCGACGACCTCGCCCGCACGCTCGCGGCGCTGCGCCGGCTCGCGCCGCCGCCGGATGAAATCCTCATCGTTGCGGACGGCTGCACCGACGGCACGGCGGAGTTTCTGCGCCGCGAGCATCCCGAGGTGCGCGTGATCGAGCACGCCGGGGCGCGCGGCTCGATCCCCTCGCGCAACGCGCTGGCCGCGGCTTGCACGAGCGACATTTTGCTCAGCCTCGACGACGACAGCCATCCGCTGGAGGTCGATTTCATTGCACGCGTCCGCGAGTTGTTCGCCACCCGTGCGCGACTCGCGGTGGCGTCGTTCCCGCAGCGGACGGATGAGTTTCCCGAGACGCTGGACGCGACGGATTTCGGGCCGGCAACTTTCACCGGCAGCTACGCCAACTCCGGCGCAGCGATCCGGCGCGCGGCCTTTGCAGAACTCGGCGGATATCCGGACTTTTTCTTCCACGCCTACGAAGAGCCGGACTTCGCGCTGCGCTGCGTGGCCGCGGGCTGGCAGGTGCGGCAGGAGACCGCGCTCACCGTGCGGCATCATTTCACCGCCGCGCAGCGGGATGAAATCCGCACGCACCACCGGCACGCTCGGAATGAAATCTGGAGCGTGCTCCTGCGCTGCCCCGCGCCGCAGGTTTTCGGCGTCATTCTTTTCCGCGTCCTGCGGCAGTGCGGTTATGCGTGGCGGCGCGGGCTCGCCTGGCTGGTGCGGGAACCGGGTTGGTGGATGGCTTGCTGCGCCGGGCTGCCGGAATGTTTTCGCCAGCGCCGCCCGCTGCCGTGGCCGCGCTACCTCGCCTGGATGCGTCTTGCGCGCACGCCACTGCGCGACGAGGCGGAGTGGTTCGCGATTTTTGGAAAGGGCGGCGCGTGAGGATTTCCTTTTCCGCGACGAACCCGTGCCACCTCTTTCCGCTCGCCCGTGAGCTGGCAAAGATGGACGCGCTGGGCTGCTATTATTCGGGCTATCCGGCGTGGAAGCTGCGAAATGCTGAAGGCATGAACGTCCGCACCCACAGCCTGCGCACGAACGTCGTCTATGGCCTGCTGAAATACGCGCCGGCCCGGCTGCTCCCGCCGTCGCGCGCGCTCTTTCTGTGGCAGGATCACGGCTTCGACCGCTGGGCGGGGCGGCATTTGGAAGCGTGCGATTTTGTCCACGGCATGCCGGGGCAGTGCCGGGAGATTTTTCGGGCCGCCAAAAGGCTGGGCGTAAAAACCGTGCTCAACCACGCGACCGGCCCGGTGCGCGACTGGGTGCGGATCATGGAGCCGGAATACACCCGCGTCGGGCTGCGGCTCACCGACGTGTGTCCGTACGACGAGGAATACTTTGCCCGCGAGGATGAGGAATACGCGCTCGCGGACTGGCACTGCGCGGCCTCGTCTGTCGTCCGCGAACAGCTCGTCGCGCGGGACCTTCCGCGCGAGCGCATCATGGTCGTGCCGTACGGGGCGGAGCTGGAGATTTTCCACGCGGAGGAAACCGAGCCGGCGCGCGAGTTCCGCATCGTCTTCGCCGGGCAGGTCGGCTTGCGCAAAGGGTTGCGCAACCTGCTCGACGCGCTGACTGGCGCGGGACGCGAAAGCTGGCGCGTGGATTTTTACGGCGCGGTCGCGGACGAGGCGCGGCGTGATCTCGCGGACTATCGCGGCGCGGTGCCGCTGCATTTTCACGGCGCGGTTTCACAGACGACCCTGGCCGCGGCGATGCGCAGCAGCTCGGTGCTGGTGCTGCCTTCACTCGAGGAGGGTTTTGGCCTCGTCGTGCCGCAGGCGCTGAGTTGCGGTCTGCCGTGCATCGTCAGCGATGCCGTGGGCGGCAAGGATCTCGTCCGGCATCACGATAATGGCTCGGTCGTCGCGGCGGGGGATTTCGCGGCGCTCGGCGCGGAACTGGCCTGGTGGTCGCAGCATCCCCGGCGCGTTTCCGAAAGCCACGGCTGGACCGCCCCGGCCCGCGCGCTCCTCACCGCCAGCACCGCCGCGCTCGCATGAAATTCGCCCGCCAGATTCGCCCGCCAGAGGCTCCGCAACACCCCGCACCCCGGCCCATGCCGGCGACACCGATCGACCTGATGAGCGTGCCGAAGCCGGCGGCCCTCGGCACGCAGCTCGCGCTGACCGGCCTGGCCATTACCGGAGTTTTTCTGCATGGCGAAACGCCCACCGACATCGGACGTTTCGCCGCCGTCGGCACGGGACTGAGTCTGGCGCTGAGCGCGGCGCTCGATGCGCGCCGCGGCATCCAGAACCTCATCCGCGCGGATCTCATGGCGATTCTGGCGTTCTACTTTCTCACGCTTTTCGAACTCCTTTTTCCGCAGACGGAATTCGACGTGATGACGAATGCGCCGGCCACGTACACCGCGGTCATCATCGTTCTCCTGGGCCTCGCGGGGCTGCTCGTCGGGCGGCATCTGCCCTGGGCACGGAAGCAGCCATTTGCCGTGACGCTGACGCGCGAAGTGCCGCCCGCCTGGATGATCGTGATCTTCTGGTCCGCCTTTTTCATCGGGTTTGCCTACATGCTCATCGCGGTCGATTTCGATGTCGTGAAGATGGTGAAATGGTTTATGGCGCCGCGCTTTTCCCAGCCGTGGAGCCGGGGAAAATTCGGCGACTGGCGGGCGCTGCTATTCGAACTGAACATGCTCATGTACCTCGTCCCGCCGCTCGGCGGTGTGATCCTCGCGCGCCGCAAACGCTACGGAAAGGCCGCCCTCTGCGGGGTGGCGCTCGGGCTGGCCTTCACGCTTTTCTACGGCTTTTCGAGCGGCACGCGGAATCTCCTCGCCGCGCACCTCGTCACCTTCGCCATCGGCTACGCCTTTTCGCTGCCGACGGAGCGGCGGCGGGAGATCGTGCCGGTCTGCGTCAGCGTGGCCACGGTCTTTCTCGTCGCCTCCACCATGATGCTGAAGTTCCGCAACAACGGGCTGCAGTATTGGCTGGAGACCGGCGAGGAGTCTTCGGCGGCGTTCGAGAAGACGGTCTTCGTCGATTACAACCTCTGCTCCATCGCCAAGCTGACCGAGGTCTTTCCGGCGCGGCACCCTTTTCTCGGCTGGGAGATTCCCTACCAGGCGCTCATCCGTCCGATCCCGCGGGCCGTTTGGAAAGGCAAGCCGCAGGGGCTGAGCATGTCGATCGAGCAGGCGCTGGGCGCAGAAGACATGACCATCTCCGCGAGCTTCGCCGGCGAGGCCTACATCTCCGGCGGCATGGCGGCGGTGGTGCTCACCGGTCTGTTCTTTGGTCTCACCTCGGGCTGGTGGAGCTATCTTTCTTCGCCGCGCAATTCGGAATTGGGCGTGCTGATTTACGCGTCGGGCTTTTTCGCGGCAGTCATCTCCATGCGCAGCCTCTTCGCCTTCACCACCGCGCTGCTGCCCACAGTCGCGGCCATCGTCATCGGCACTTACGCGGTAAAAAAACTCATCGCGCAAACGCAGCGACTGCTCAACCGGCGACACGCTTTTCAGCGCCCTTCCCCACCCGTGCGTCCGCGCCGATGAGAGTGGCCTTCGTTTCGGTCGTGCCGTCGCCTTATCAGCGCGATCTTTTTCACGCGCTGGCAGAACGTGCGGAGGTGGAGCTGAGCGTCTTTTATCTCGAAGCCGCCGCGCCGGATTCTCCGTGGCCGCAGCGGACTCTCGCGCCCTGGGAACAAATCCTGCGCGGGCTCTGGATGCCGCTCGGCGCGGCGCGCTGTCATGTGAACTGGCCGCTGCCGCGGCTCCACGATTATGATGTGGTCGTGATGAACACGCTCATGTCGCTCACCGGCCAATGGCTGATGCGCACCCGCCTGCGCGGGCGTCCGTGGATTTTCTGGGGCGAGCGCTTGGGACGTGGCGGCGCGCTTCACCAGACGCTGGCGGCTCCGCTGCACCGGGCCGCGGGGATTGCGGCGATCGGCACCTTCGCGGAGGGCGATTACCGGGAGCGCTTTCCCGAGCCGCGGCATTTTTGCATCCCCTACCATTGTGACCTCGCCGCGTTTTTCGCCGCGCCGCGCCGGGTACGCGAAGACGGGCTGGTGGTCTTTCTGTTCTGCGGGCAGATGATCGCGCGCAAGGGCGTGGATCTGCTGCTCGCGGCGTTTCAGCGGATCGGCGACCGCGCGCGACTGTTGCTCGTCGGGCGCGAGGCCGAGTTGCCCGCGTTGCTCGCGCCGCTGCCGGCGGCGGTGCGGGAGCGCATTGTTTATGCGGGGTTCCAGCCGCCGGAGGAACTGCCGCGCTTTTTCGCGCAGGCCGATGTTTTTGTCCTGCCGAGCCGCTACGATGGGTGGGGCGTGGTGGTGAATCAGGCGATCGGCGCGGGGTTGCCGGTCGTCTGCTCGGATATGGTGGGTGCCGGCCACGATCTCGTTGAGGACGGGGTGAACGGGCTGAAGTTTCGCGCCGGTGACGGGGCTGCGCTCGCGGAGAAAATGGCGCGCTTCCTCGACGAGCCGGCCATTATCGAAACATGGGGCGCAGCCTCGCGACAGCAAGCCCGGGCGTGGACCCCGGAGGTGGGTGCGGCGAAATGGGTGGACGCCTTTCAGACCGTCTTCGCCCAATGAAAATTCTCCTCGCCAGCAGCAGTTCGGGATCGCGCGGCGGCGGTGAGCTTTACCTCATCTATCTCGGCCGGGCACTCGCCCAGCGCGGGCATGCGGTGACGCTGTGGGCGTCGTCGAATCCGCGCATGGACGAGCTGGCGAACACTTTCTCCGGCTTCGGCGAAGTGCTGCGTTCGGCCTACGAAAATACCTACGATCAGCGGGCGCGCTCGCTCGCGAGCTACCTGAATTTTGCCGCTTCCCGCAAGATCGCCGCCGTCTGGCGCGGCGCGGAGCCGGACGTCCTCCACCTGAACAAACAGAATCTCGAGGACGGGCTCGACCTGCTGCGCGCGGCCCGGCAATCGAGCATCCCGGCACTTTCCACGATCCACCTGACGCAAAACGCGCGGCAACTGCGCGCGAAGTTCCCGGCGCTGCGCGACTTCGTCTCGCGCCGGGCGCTGCGCCATTTTTCAGGTTTCCTCGTCACGGTCCTGGAAAACCGGCAGCGCGACCTGGCCGGTTTCCTCGGCGACTCGCCACGCCTTCGCATGATTCCAAACGGCGTGCCGCTGTTCGATCTGGCCCGGCGCCGGGCGGTGCGCGCGACCATGCGGAAGGAACTCGGCTACACTCCGGCCGAGCAACTGTTCATCGCGGTGGGCCGCATGGTCCGGCAAAAGCGGCCGCTGGTTTTTCTGGAAAAGGCGGAGCAAATTCTGCGCACCCTCCCGGACGCGAAATTCCTGTGGGTGGGCGACGGGGCACTGAGCGCGGAGTGGGACGCGCAGGTGGCCGCAAAGGGTTTGGGACAAAAAATTCGCCGGCTGCCGTGGCACACCGATGTGCAGTCACTGCTGCTTTCCGCGGACGTGTTTCTGCACGTCGCGGAATTTGAGGGGCTGCCCCTCGCGATCCTCGAAGCGATGTCCGCGGCGCTGCCCTGCGCGATCACCGCCAACCTGCTGGGTGAGATGTTCTTTATGAACGCAGACAATTCCATCACCATTGGCGAGGATGAGGCGTGGATCGGCCGGCTCCGGGATCAGGCGCAACTGGCCGCGCTCGGCGCGGCGGCGCGGCGGCTGGCGGAGGAGAAGTTTTCGTTTGGAAAAATGGCGGAGAGCTACGAGGCGCTCTATCGCGAAACGCTCGGCGCCCGGTCGTGAAGGTCGTCTTTTTCGTGCCGCCCGCGGAGCAGCGCATCGGCGGACTCGATGCGGCCATCGACGGGCTGCGCAGCGCGCTGGAGCGGTGTGGGATCACGGTGGACGATGAATTGCCGGAGCCGGGCGGTTACTGCGTTGCGCATTTTCATGGCCTTTGGCAGCCGCGCCATGCCCGTCTCTCCCGAGCCTGCCGGGCGCGCCGCATGCCGTATGTCGTCTCGCCCCACGGCATGCTGGAACCGTGGGCCTGGCGGCATAAAGGCTGGAAGAAATGGCCTTACTTTCAGCTCGTGGAAAAGGGCCATCTCGTGGGTGCCCAGGCGCTGCTCGCCACCGCCGCACCGGAGGCCGAACGGTTGCGCGGGTTCGTGCCGGGACAACGGATCCAGACGCTGCCGCTCGGACTGACTGGGACGGCGAAGCCCGACTACCACAGCGCTCGCGAGCAACTGAACTGGGCGGCGGAAGAACGCGTCCTGCTTTTTCTTTCGCGCCTCCATGTGAAGAAGGGACTCGATCTGCTGCTTGAGGCGCTGGCGGCGCCGCCACGGTTGGCTCCAGCGCGGCTGGTCATCGTCGGCGACGGCGAACCGGAGTACGTCGCCCACTTGCGGCGCTTCGCGGAAGCCCACGCTCCCACGCTGCCGCGCATTGATTGGATCGGTGCGGTGTGGGGTGATGAGCGCTGGAAGTATTTCCAAGGCGCAGACCTGTTTTGCCTGCCCACTCACTCGGAAAACTTCGGCCTCGCGGTGCTCGAAGCCTGCCAGGTCGGCACACCGGTCCTGACGACCGTGGAGACGCCTTGGGCGCAGGAATTGGCGGATGGCCGCGGCTTCATCTGCGCACCACGCCCGGAGGAAGTGCAGCGCGAGTTGGCGCTTTTTTTTTCCTCGGAACGCCAGACGCCCGAAGCCCGTACCGCCTTGTCCGAGTGGGCGTGGCAGCGCTTCCACTGGGACGCGCTCGCCGGGCGTTACGCGGATTTTTACCGCTCGCTCTGCTAGCCGAACGGGAGACGATGCCGCGCGCTGGCGCCCGCACCACGCGAGCGCCACGCGCCCCGCCATTGCCCAGCCCTCATGTTCGAACAAGCCTTCCGCAACATCGACGACGTCCTCCGCAAGGAAGCCGGCTGCACCACCGAGCTCGACAACACCGAGCAGACCTCCTGGCTCCTCTTCCTGAAGTACCTCGACAGCCTCGAACAGGACAAAGCCACCGAAGCCCAGCTCGACGGGAAGAAATACAGCTACATCCTCGACACCCCGTATCGCTGGGAAAGCTGGGCCGCGCCGAAAGGGCAGGACGGCCAGCTCGACCACAATACCGCCCTCACCGGCGACGACCTCCGCGATTTCGTCAACGGGAAGCTCTTCCCCTACCTCCACGGCTTCACCCAACGCGCCAGCGGGCCGGCACCATCGAATACAAGATCGGCCAGATCTTCGGGGAGATTAAGAACAAGATCACCAGCGGCTACAACCTGCGCGAAGTCATCGACCACATCGACGAACTCCGCTTCCGCTCGCAGACCGAAAAGCACGAGCTCTCCCACCTCTACGAAGCCAAGATCAAAAACATGGGCAACGCCGGGCGCAACGGCGGCGAGTATTACACCCCGCGCCCGCTCATCCGCGCCATCATCCAAGTCACCGCCCCGCGCCTCGGCGAGACCATCTACGATGGCGCCGTCGGCTCCGCCGGCTTCCTCTGCGAAGCCTTCGAGCACTTGAAGGCCGCGAACCCGAAACGCACCACCGCGCAGGAGACCGCGCTCCAGACCCGGACCTTCTACGGCAAGGAAAAGAAGTCTCTCGCCTACGTCATCGCCATCATGAACCTCATCCTCCACGGGATCGAGGCGCCGAATATCCTTCACACCAATACCCTCACGGAAAACCTCTCCGACATTCAGGAAAAGGACCGCTACGACATCGTCCTCGCCAATCCCCCCTTCGGCGGCAAGGAGCGCCCCGAGGTCCAGCAAAACTTCCCCATCCGCACCGGAGAAACGGCGTTTCTGTTTCTTCAGCACTTCATCAAGATCCTTCGGGCCGGCGGACGCGGCGGCGTGGTCATCAAGAACACCTTCCTCTCGAATACCGACAACGCCTCCGTGAGCTTAAGAAGGCTGCTGCTGGAAAGCTGCCACCTCCACACCGTGCTCGACTGCCCCGGCGGCACGTTCCAAGGCGCCGGCGTGAAGACCGTCGTCCTCTTCTTTGAGAAAGGATCACCCACCCGCAGCGTCTGGTATTACCAGCTCGACCCCGGCCGCAACCTCGGCAAAACCAACCCCCTGAACGACGCCGACCTCGGTAACTTCGTCACTCTTCAGAAGACCTTCGCGGATTCCCCGAAGTCATGGAGCGTGGACGCGAAGACCATCGACCCGGCGACCTGCGACCTGAGCGTGAAGAACCCGAACGGCGGCGAGGAAGTGACGCACCGCAGCCCGCAGGAGATCATGGAAGAAATCGCCGCCCTCGACGCCGAGAGCGCGGAGGTGCTGGGAAACATCAAGGCGCTTTTGAAATGAACCCCGCCATCTTCAGCCTCAACGAGGCGAAACAAGCCAGCCCAGGGCAACGCCCTGGGTTTCGGCGAAAAGAACGTCCAGCCCTGAAGGGACGGCACAAAACGTCGGGATGGATCGTGCGGATTGTTTCGCCCCTTGAGAGCTGGGGACTTTTGTTGCCCGGTGACCCAGGGCGTTGCGCTGGGCTGGCTTGGGTCAGGCCGTTGGCCTGCGGAAATCCCGCGCGGGATGCCGGGAGCGATGCCCTGAGCTTGTCGAAGGGCGCGGAGGTGCTGGGGAACATCAAGGCGCTGCTCACATGAAGAAGGGGTGGGAAAGAAAAACGCTGGGCGAATTGTGCCGCCTCCTCTCGGGGCAACACATCGAGGCGAAAGACTACAACACAGAAGGTCGGGGTGTCGGGTATCTAACCGGACCGTCCGATTTCGGCCCGTTGCATCCGGTCGTTTCAAAATGGACCGAACATCCGAAAGTCAAAGCTGCGAGCGGCGACATCCTCATCACGGTGAAGGGTTCGGGAGTTGGTAAGATCAACTTGCTCGACGAAGACGAAGTCGCAATCAGCCGCCAATTGATGGCCGTCAGAGTCACAAACGCTGACTCGCGTTTCGTTCACGCTTTTCTCAGCTCCACTTTCGATCATTTCCAGTCGCTATCGACTGGCGCTGCAATCCCCGGAATTTCTCGAGAACAAGTGCTCGGATTGGAATTAGCCATCCCCCCGCTGGCCGAACAGCAGCGGATCGTCGGGGTGCTGGACGAAGCGTTTGCCGGCCTCGCCACCGCCCAAGCCCATGCCGAAAAGAATCTCCAAAACGCCCGTGCGCTCTTTGAAAGCCACCTCCAATCCGTTTTCACCCACCGCGGCGAAGGCTGGGTGGACCGGCGACTAGGTGACATCGTAACCCGACTCACGAATGGCTACGTTGGTCCAATCCGCAACGTTTACCAAACATCCGGCATCGCTTATCTGCTCGCCCGACACGTTAAGAGCAACCGGCTGGCATTCGACGGCAGAACTTTCATTTCCAATGAGTTTAACCAGAAGAACAAGAAATCCATTCTGAAGGCTGGTGACGTGCTGCTCGTGCAAAGCGGACATATTGGCCATGCGGCAGTCGTCACGGAGGAACATGAGGGACACAACTGCCACGCGATGATCGTAATGACCCCCGTGAAAGATACGCTCATCGGTTCGTTCCTTTCCTTGTTCTTCCTCTCGTCGGGAATGAAACAGAAATTTGAGGAAATCAGGTCTGGCTCGACAGTACTTCATCTCACTTGTGGTTTAGTGAAAGAACTGAGAATCGCGCTACCAGATCTACCAACCCAGCTAAGGTTGGTTGACGGCCTTCAAGAAATTCAGGCGGAAACCCAGCGCCTCGAAACCCTCTACCAGCGCAAGCTCGCGGCGCTGGGGGCGTTGAAGAAGTCGCTTCTCCACCAGGCTTTCACCGGCCAGCTCTGACTTGCTTGACCAAAAACTTGACCCACACTTGACCAATCCGGCCCCGCTCTCGTGTATAGAAAAGCCCCGGTTCCTTTACATGTGATGGAGGACGCGTTAAGAAAATGGCACTTTCTATACATGAGCGCTCTTTCACCACTGCCTTTGACGAACCTAATCTCGCTGGAGACGCGCGAGGTGGGAAGTGGCGGCGCTGATGGGCAATCTGATCGACTTCATCCACGCGGGAGACGGACTCGATCCGCTGCTGCGGATGGCGGTGGCGCATCATCAGTTCGAGAGTATCCATCCTTTTTACGATGGCAATGGGTGCACGGGGCGCATCCTGAACTTGCTCCTGCTCCAGCGCGAAGGTCTGCTGGATCTGCCGGTGCTCTACCTGAGCCGCTACATCACCACGACGAAGACGAATTATTACCGCCTGCTCCAGACGGTGCGCGAGGAGGAGCGCTGGGCGGAATGGTGCCTATACCTGCTGCGCGGGGTGGCAGTGACTTCGCGCAGCGCCATCGCGCTGGTGAAGGCGTTTCGCGATCTGATGCTGCGGACGAAGCACGACCTCCGCGAGCGGCTGCCGAAGCTCTACAGCCAGGATTTGCTGAACAATCTCTTCCGCTATCCCTACACGAAGATCGAATTCGTGGAACGGGAGCTGGGCGTGTCGCGCATCACGGCGAGCAAGTATTTGCAGCAGCTCGCCGGGGCGGGTTTTCTGCGAAAGCAGAAGATGGGGAAGACGAATTTTTACATCAACGAGCCGCTGTTTGCGCTGCTCAGCGGGGTCACGCTGGAGGAGCCATGAACGAAGCCGAGACGCGCGCGGAGCACATCGACCCGGCCCTGAAGGCGGCGGGCTGGGGCGTGGTCGAGGGCAGCTGCATCCGGCGCGAATACCCGATCACGCTCGGGCGGATCGAAGGTCACGGGCGGCGGGGCAAGGCGCTGACGGCGGATTACGTGCTGGTCTATCGCAACACGAAGCTGGCGGTGGTGGAAGCGAAGGCGCTGGAGGAGGCGCTGACCGAGGGCGTAGCGCAGGCCAAGGATTACGCGGGGAAGCTGGCCATCCGCTTCACCTACGCGACGAATGGGCGAGGGCTCTACGGGATCGACATGAAGCTCGGCGCGGAAGGCGAGTTGACGGCGTATCCCACGCCGGACGAACTGTGGGCTGCGACCTTCGCGGAGGAGAAGGTGTGGCGGGATCGCTTCGCGGCGGTGCCTTTTGAGGACAAGGGCGGCTCGCATCCGGGCCGCTACTACCAGGACATCGCGATCGAGCGCGTCCTGGCGGCGATCACCGCGGAGCGGCCGCGCATCCTGCTCACCCTGGCGACGGGTACGGGGAAGACGTTCATCGCGTTTCAAATCGCGTGGAAGCTCTTCCACGCCCGCTGGAACCTGAGCCGCGAGCCGACGCGCCGCCCGCGCATCCTTTTCCTCGCCGATCGGAACATCCTCGCGAACCAGGCCTACAACGCCTTCTCGGCCTTTCCCGAGGATGCGCTGGTGCGGATCGCGCCGGACGACATCCGCAAGAAAGGCAAGGTGCCGAAGAACGGCAGCATCTTCTTCACGATCTTCCAAACGTTCATGTCGGGGCCGCCGAAGGTTGGGCAGCCGTCGCCGTATTTCGGAGAATATCCGCCGGACTTCTTCGACTTCATCGTGATCGACGAATGCCATCGCGGCGGGGCGCAGGACGAGAGCAACTGGCGCGGCATTCTCGAATACTTCGCGCCCGCAGTGCAGCTCGGTCTGACCGCCACCCCGAAGCGGAAGGATAACGTGGACACCTACGCCTACTTCGGCGAGCCGGTGTATGTCTATTCGCTCAAGGAAGGGATCAATGATGGGTTCCTGACGCCGTTCAAGGTGAAGCAGATTTCCACGACGCTGGATGAGTATGTCTATACGCCCGACGATCGGGTGATGGAGGGCGAGATCGAGACGGGGAAGCGATATACGGAAACGGATTTCAACCGGATCATCGAGATCAAGGAGCGCGAGGCGCACCGGGTGAAGCTCTTCATGGAGCAGATCGACCAGAACGAAAAGACGCTCGTCTTTTGCGCCACGCAGGATCACGCGTTGGCGGTGCGCGATCTCATCAATCAGACGAAGACGGGCCGCGATCCGAACTACTGCCAGCGCGTGACGGCGAACGATGGCGCGCTCGGCGAACAGCATCTGCGGGATTTTCAGGACAACGAAAAGAGCATCCCGACGATCCTGAAGACATCGCAAAAACTCTCGACCGGCGTGGATGCGCGCAACATCCGCAACATCGTGCTCATGCGCCGGGTGAACTCCATGATCGAGTTCAAGCAGATCATCGGAAGAGGCACGCGGCTGTATGACGGGAAGGACTACTTCACGATCTACGATTTCGTGAAAGCGCACCTGCATTTCAGCGATCCCGAGTGGGACGGGGAGCCACTGGAGCCGGTCAGTCCCCTGCCGCTCATCGGTTCCATCGAATCGGAAAGCAGCATCCTCCGCGAAGATCCCCCACCCCGCCGCCAGCGCACCAAAGTAAAACTGGCCGACGGAAAAGAGCGCACCATCCAGCACATGATGATGACGACCTTCTGGCACCCCGATGGCACGCCGATGTCGGCGCAGCAATTCATGGAGGCGCTTTCCGGCCGGTTGCCGGAATTTTTTCAAAACGAAAACGATCTCCGCGCGCTGTGGAGCGAACCGGAAACGCGTCGCAAACTGCTGGACGGTCTCGCCGAAAAAGGCTTCGGCTCCGGCCAGCTCGCGGAGATGCAGAAAATCATCGAAGCCGAGAAGAGCGATCTTTTCGACGTGCTGGCCTATGTGGCGTTTGCGCTCCCGGCGCTGAGCCGCGAAGAGCGCGCGACGAGGGCCAGGATGGCGATCACCACGCATTTCAACAGCAGGCAGCAGGTCTTCCTGGATTTCGTGCTGTCGCACTATGTAAGCGTGGGGGTCGGGGAACTCGATCAGGGGAAACTCATACCAAACTCAGTTGAAGACTGGACGATACGAATCGGTGCGTTGCGCGATTTCCTTCGGTTCTCGGACTTTGGAAGGTGTCGGTTTTCAACTGTGTTTGGTATCACACCCTTGCTCCGCCTCAAATACAACAACTCCATCGCCGACGCCGTGACCGACCTTGGCCAGCCGGAGGAAATCGGCAAAGCCTTCGCCGGCTTCCAGAAGTATCTCTACGCCGCGTAGTACTGCGAATACCGGTAGTAGTGGTAGTCCGGGGTCTCGGTATCCACGCAATTGAGGATGAGGCCGAGGATATTGACCTGCCGCTGGTAGAGGCCGTTGAGGGAGTTTTTCGTGAGGCGTGCGGAGGTGAATTGCGCGCGGACGACCATGAGGGTGCCGTCGAAGTTTGGCGCCAGCGTGGGCGTGTCGTCGGCGGCGAGGATGGGCGCGGTGTTGAAGATGACGAGGTCGTAGGCGGCTTTGAAGTCATCGAGCAGCCCGACGAGGATCGGGCGGAGGAGGAGTTCGCCGGATTGATTGGTGACCGGGCCGCGCGGGATAAGCGAGAGCGTGGGGTATTTGGTCTGGAGGACAGCGGACTTCCAGGGGCTTTCGCCGCGGAGGATATTCGAGAGACCGATTTTGCCATCGGTGTCGAAGAGCTGGGCGAGATCGCCGCGGCGGAGATCGGCATCGACGAGGAGGACGCGGGCGCCGGCGGCGGCCATGGTGATGGCGAGGTTGCTGGCGATGGTGGACTTGCCCTCGTTGGGGATAGCGCTGGTGATGAGGATGGTCTTCAGCTCGGACTGGTTGGGCATGAAGATGAGCGAAGAGCGCAGGCTGCGGAAGGCTTCGGCGTAGCTGTAGCGCTCGTCCTCTTCCTGGAGAAGCGGCAGCCCGGATGCGCCGCGGGTTTCGGCGACGTTGGGGATTTGCCCGAGGATCGATTCGGAGAAGTGCTCGATCATTTCGGTCGAGGAAGCGAGGCGGTCATCGGCGCGATCCAGGACGAGGAGGATGATGGAGCCGACGATCAAGCCGCCGATGAGGCCCATGAGCAGATGCTTGGCGGTGCCGGGCGGGACCGGTTGCGGAGCGGTGGCGCGCTGCATGACTTGCAGCGGGTCGAGGCTCGATTTGACACCGCCGCTGATGCCGCGGATGTCGGCGAGAACTTTCTCCAACTGGGTCTGAGTGCGGGTCACGTCGCTTTCGAGCGTCTTGTACTCCGCGTCTTTGCGGCTGGCCTCAAGCACCGTGGCATCCCACTCGGTGAGGCTGACTTCGAGGCTCTTCAACTCGGCATTGATCGCCGCGACGCGGGCTTGAACCATGTTGGCGTTCTGATCCTTGATGATATTGATCTGACGCTGGAGCCTCTCCATATCCGCGATGATCGCCTTGAGCTTCGGATGAGCCGGTTTCCACACGGTTTTCCATTCCTCGTAGTCGGCCTGCCTTTGGAAGAGTTGCTGGCTGGCCTTGATGTATTCAGTGTAAAGCCCGGCGTTAAAGGTGGCCTCCTGTTTGGGCGAAATGGTGGCGTTGCCGGGCTGCGTTTTGGCGGAGGGCGGCGGGGACGCCGCGGCGTGGAGCAATTCGTCCGGCGTCAGGTTTTGCAGTCGCTGCAATTCGTCTTGAAGCTGGGTCTTCTGATTCTTCAGGCCAAGCAGGTAGGCGACCGCCTTGTTCTGCCGCTCGGTCCAAAACTGCATGCTGTTTTTCTCGGTGAAAGCCTGCAGCTTGGCTTTGTTCAGCTCGAGCTCCCTGACGATCTGCGTCTGCTGTTCGGTGAGGCTGGTATTCACCTGACCGGCCTGACCGGTGCGGTTTTCGAACCGCCATTTGAGAAATTCATCGACGACAGTATCGACGAATTTCTGCGTGTATTGGGGATTGGAGCCGACGCCGTTGACGGTGAAAATATTCGTCCGGGGAGCGACGGAAGAGGAGATCTCGACGTCGCCGCTGAGCTGCGGGGCTTCCAGCGCGACACGAGCCCGTGCGCGACCTGAGACGATCGGGCTCTTTAACTGCTCAACGGCGGTCCCGAAGAAATTCCCGGTGGTATCCTGAAAGGCCCCGGTGTTATCGCGGATCAATTCCTCACGAACGACGAGCTGGCTGAGCGACTCGAAGAGCAACGGCTTCGTAAAGAGACGGAATCCCTGATAGGCCAGCCCGATGCCGACCGTAAGGGTAAGGATCCACCAGTACCTCCGGACGAGGAGACGGTAGCGGTAGAACTTCATGCCAAGTCCACCGGGGAGGGGCATGGAGGGAGCTTGGGGATTGGCGGAATCCATACGCGGCTAGAATCTGAGAAGCGTTTTCGGAATAAAGATACGATCTCCGTCCTGGAGAATCGGATCCGCCTTCTCGTCGCCCTTTTCGATGATTTCCTTAACGTTGTATTCAGTGGATTGAGCCGCGCCGTTGACCTGCCGGGTAAGCTTCACCTTTTTCGGGTTGGCCCATTCCGTAAAACCTCCAGCTTTCAAAATCGCGCTGCTTAACCTCAGAGGTTCACCGGCGATCATTTCCTGCTGCCCGACGCCTCGCACCTGGCCAGACAGGATAACGGTCCCCGAGCGAACCTGCACAGGGCTTACCCGGTCGATGTTCAACTTGACCGTGGCGTGATGGTAATACTCCGCTTCCAAGCGGCGCTTGATGTCGGCGCTGGCTTCGGTCGTCGTCTTCCCGGCGACTTGGATGCGACCGACCGGAGGAACATCAATCGCCCCAGCCGCCGTTACCACCCGCGGAAGTCCGCCTTCCTTGTCTTCAACAATTTCCACGGTGACCATGTCACCGGCAGACAACTTCTTATCGGGATCGACCACCTGCATCCGCTCCTGCGGCGCATACGCCGCTGGCCCTCCAGAGTTGATGGGATAGCCCGGTGCAACCGGCACAGCCCTCGGAGCCAAACCCTGCGATCTTCCCGTCAATTGAGCCGCCAGAAGGGTGGCGGTGATGCTCGCGAAACGGATGAGAAAGCTAGGCATAGGCCATCGGGGTGAGGTTAGAATTTGTAATAGAGGCTTAGGAAAGCAACATTCTGACGATAGTCGGAGTTTTGCGCATCAGAGTTCTGAGCGATAAAGCGATAATCGAGCCCCAGGGTGAGAGAATTTGAAAAATGGTAGCGAATTCCCAAGCCGACCCCAACCCGGTTGGCCGATTCCCCGAGGTCCCCCGAAGTGGTGTAATACTCGTAGAAGAGAACCGGGCCCAAGTCCGTATGAGGGAAGATCTTCCAGTTTGCGTCATACTCCACATGGTAGAGATCGTAGAAGTTTGAGTAAAAGGCGAGTTCGGCGGTCTTGGAAAAGGAGAGACGATGATCAAAGATATCGGACGGCTTATTATTGATCTCGAATTTGATGTAATAGCTGTTGCTGTTTTGGTCGTTGAAAAGGATGCCATTGACGGCGTCAGCTTCGGAAGCACTCAGTCCGAGTTGGTCGAAATCCAAGACTTGGTATCCTGCTTCGAGATAGAGATTGGTGTATTCGGAGATCTGCCACTCGATGAAGGGTCCGACGAGCACACCAAACCCGTCCGGACGATCATCGCTTTCGAAATTGATGAAACTGTAGGAGGCATTAAGTCCAATTTGGACACTGGGCAAGATTTGGTAGGATGGCTTGATGAAAACGGTTTCAATCGCGCGAGGCTGAAACGGGTAGTCGTCTCCGATCGTCCAGAGGTTGTAATGATCAAATCCGCCGGCAAGACTGACTTTGTCATTAATCGCCCAATCCATTTGGATGCCGATTTGATTCTCGAAGCGACGGTATGGAGCGTCGATATTATCCAAGAGGGGAACGTTGTAGGTGTCTTCCTGGTAGCTGAAGCGATCACGCACGGTGAAAAGCACCTGACCGAGGTAAAAACTGAAGGCCAGTTCGGAGTTCGGTGAAAGCAGCACACTGCGACTGTCGAACTCAGAATGTTCAAAATACTTGGCATAGGAGGCTCCAACAGAAAGGCGCAGCGTGTTCATGTCGCTCAAATGCCAGATCGCCTGGATGTCGAGGAGGGGGCGGAGAATGAAATCGGAAAGCTCGTCTGTATCCGTCAGCGTGATGTTGTCGTTGTATTCTATTCCAATGCCTACGGCCAACCCGAACTGGACGGGGCCGATGGCAAAGTTGTAGCGGTTTGCTTCCGCAGCCTCTTCCGCCTCGTTCAACTCCTGCCCGGGACGCAGCGGAACCAAACCGCTGGGAGACGACTCCTCGTAGCTGTATTCGGATGGAGATACGGGTCCCATGCCTCCTGATGAACGCGAGGTTCCGAAGTTCCGGAAGAATTCCTGTGCGTGGAGACCAGTGGGAGCCGTGACAAAAAGGAGGACGGTGAAGGCAAGAGATGAAGCGAAGAATTTTTTCATAACGATCAGACGGTCAGTGGATGGACGGCGGTTGATGGTTTCGGACGGCCCGTGCCTTGGCAAGGCTTAAAAAACCCCCGCGATCCTTGCTCCCTCAAGACTCAGCGCCTGTCTGGCTTGGCGGAATCGGAGGTGCGCACGATGCGGAAGCCGTAATTGTCCGTACTGCTTTCCGGCAAGGCGTGAACACGACAGGAGGACAACAGGCTAAGTTTGAGAGCGCCGTTGTACCACGACGCACCGCGCAGCACTTTTGCCTTTGAATCAGTGTTCCATGCATCCATGCACCATTGCCAGACATTGCCACCCATGTCATAGAGTCCGAGTTTATTGGGAGGAAAACTACCCACCGGGGACGTCCACGCGAAACCATCATCGTAGCCCTTAATGGCCACATCGGAACCCGTTTCCTCGCCGGTATAGTTGCCAGAATTGGGCGGTGGCGGCCACTGAATTCCCCAGGGAAAGACATCTGATATTCCCATGTCGCGGACTTCCGGCGTCTTGCCAGACTCGTCGGGGAGGCCGACGGCTTTGCTCCACTCAAGATCGGTCGGCAGGCGGTAGAACTGTGCCGCGGGAAGAGTGCCGTCCTTGTGCTCGAGTTCGGTAAGCCACTTACAAAAGGCGACCGCCTCGACCCAAGTCACGTTGACGACCGGATGATCGGGACCTTGTTTGAAACCGGGCCCCCGCCAGGCAGTGGACTTGAGGTTGACGGCTTTGGCGAAAACCTCAAAGTCTTTCACGCGGGTTTGCCAGATGCAGAAATCCACGTCGCCGACCCGGGCGAATTTCATGGCCAGACTGTTTTCGGTCCCGCTGCCGGGCGTGGACGCCTTGGGCACGGCGGGAGTGACCAAAGCCAGCTTTTCGGGTTCGGTCTTCATGGCGAGTTGCAGCGGTGTGGCTGGCGTGGATTTCGGTTCCCCGTCAACCGCAGCAGCAGTCGCTGGAGCCGGCGAAGGGGTGGCAGGCTTAGGCAAAACGGCGATCGGAGCAGGCACCGGCACCACTGGCGGCGGAGTGATCGCGGAAGTCGGTTTAATCAAAGGCATCGGCGTGGCCGGTTTTTCGACGGGTTTGACTTCAGGCGCTGAAGCGGCTTCGGGAGCAGGTGTGACTACGGTGGGCTTGGCACCGAGGTTCTCCAGCTTCTTCAAGCGTCCTTCGATCTCCGCCTTTTTCTTTTCCATGAGTTTTTGCATCTCGGCCAACTCCTGGCCCAGTTTACGGCGCTCGGCTTCGGCCTCCTCACGGAGACGGCGCGCTTCCACGGCCAGGGTCTTCGCCTGCTCGACTTCCTGTTCGCTCTGCTTGATCTCTGCCTGGTTCCTGGCGCGTTCCGCCTCCAATTCCCTGGCACTTTTGACCACCCCGGCGACCACCTGCTGTTTGTCGGCCAGCGATTTCTCCAATGCCTGCATTTCCGCAGCCGCTTTTTCCTGAGCGGCGAGCTTTTCCTGGTTTTTGGCTTCCAGGTCGGCAATTGCCTTTTTCGCGGTTTCTGCGGCGCGGACTTTTTCGGCGGCGAGCTGGCGCGCCTGTTCCGCGGCGAGGTCGGCTGCTTTCTGCTCTTCGTCGAGTTTTTTGCGCTGCGTCAGCACGTCGTCTGCGGCCTTTTTGACGGGCGCGAGGGCCTTGGCTTTTTGTTCGAGAGCCTTTTGCGCCTCAACGACCGCAGCCTCGGCCTGCCTCTGCTGCCTGGCCATGTCCTCGCGCGCTTTCTCGGCACCCAGCGCAATCTTTTTCGCTTTCTCCAGAGCTGCGGTCTTTTCGGCCACTGCCTTTTCCTCGTCAGTCATCACGCTGGGAGGGACGACGGCAACGGTCGTTTTGACCGGTGGCGGTGTGGCGGCGGCAGCCAGCAGCACTGGAGATGCGGTCGAGGCAGGTGAGGCCACCAGATCGGGCGCTGGTTCAGCGACCGCCAGCTCCGGCTTGAGAACTTCCACCGGACTCGGAAGAGCGGGCTCCGCAGCCGCCTCGGTCGGCTCCGCGATCGCGGGGATCACGGGCTCGTCGATCTTGTTGTTGACCGACCGCAACTCCAATCCCGCGGGGGGCTCGGTGGGTGTGAGTTCCGAAGTGGGTTCGGCGTTTCGGGAGCCTTCACCGGGACCGTTAAAGTAGTAACCCACTGCACCGATCGCAATCAACCCGACGGCGACGGCGAAGCCCAAAGCGGGAATGCGCGATCGCTCCGGCACTACACTGCTGTAAACATCAGGTGTCAGTTTTCTGAGCACTGGCGCGGCAGGTTCGAGCTTCTTCGGCGACTCACTCATGGTCTTGGCAGCGAGCTTCGGACCAGATGTTGTCGCCTTGGATACCGGCTTCGGCTCGGCGGCTGGAGATTGGAGAGAGGTGGCTTTTTTCTCCGCGATCAGAACCGGCGCGGGTGCCGCCGCGCCCTTCTCTGAGGCGAGGGTCAGTTGTTTGGCCACTTCCAGCAAACTCGGCGGCCTTGCTTCGGGGGTTTTCTCCAAACACGCCGCAATCACCTTTTCCCATGAAGCCAAAACCTGCGGTGCGGATGCCCCGCGCAAGCTCGAAACCGCTGGCGGCGCAGCATTGCGAATCTGGCCCGGAAAATCGGCATCCACAAAAGGCAAACGGCCGGTCAGCACTTGGAACAACAGCGCACCCACGGCATAGACATCATCCGCACGCGTCGAGACCGCACCATCAAGTTCCTGTGGACTCCGCGCGGCAAGCCGCGCGTTCTCTTTTCCAGAAATGCGCGCGCCTGCATCCGCCAGACAGCGGCTCAGGCCAAAATTCGTGACCAACAATTTTCCGTCGCCGATCACGAACAGGTTTCCGGGTGAAATGTCGCGATGCAGAACGTTGATTTTGTGGGCATCCTCCAATGTCTGGCAAAGCTGTCCAATCCAGGAATGGGTTTCTTGGGGATCGAGTCCGGTACCGTTTTTCTGCGCCAGCCGCGCGGCGAGCGACTCCCCTTCAAACGCATCCATCGAAATCGCCGCCCAACCTGAATCTTCGACCAAATCATAGACCCGTAAAATGTTCGGGTGGATAAGCTGGCGATTGCGCTTCACCTCCTGCCGCAATTCAGCCATCGCAGCGGCATCCCCGAAGACCACATCAGGGATAAAATGGAGCGACACATCCTTGCCCAAGATTTCGTCATGGGCGAGCCAGACTCCAGTTTCATCCGCACCAGCGATGCGTCGCTTGAGCCCATAGCAACCAGCAAGTTTTTGACCTTCGGAAAAGCGCGGCGCTGGAGCAGATGAATGATCAGAAGAGTTGGATGTGTTGGTATTCACGGAAATGGAGTGAAGGATGTTAAGCAGGCCACGTACCGGGAACCATTCCCAGCACTTGGCGAACCGTTAACTGCTCCGTCCGCGCTTGCCAATCCCAAAGATGCGACCAGCGCACGCCGCGCTTGCGGAGAAAAAAATCTGAAAAAATTCCTTGTTGGAAGAATAAAATTCACCATATTCGCTGAAATTTCCAGAACATCGAGCACCCATTCGGGTTTGAAAAATTTGATTCCAATCATTCTCAGAATCCATTAAGCAAGGCAAAAAATGAAGACTCCATCCATCGTCTCTCTCGCGTCTGCGGTCTGCGCCACGCTGGCTTTCTCCGCAGACGGCGATCCAACCGCTGCACAACTCCAAGTCTTTCCAAAGAATCTCGCCCGCCAGCATCTCGGGGCGAATCTCTTCGTTTTTAACTCCACCACTCAGGCCTTCGTTCCGACTGAAGCGGCGGCAGCGTGGCTTGATGACGATATCAGCACAGGCTGGCCGGTGATGGCGGGCCGGCAGAGCTACCTGATCGCCCTGCCCGAACCGGAGCTGATTTCTAATTTCAGCGTTTCGTCCCGGCCCGGTGCTGGCACTGTCTCGCTCTACGCAGGTGATGAACCCGCTGCCCCGGGGGCCAAGTCTTGGTCGCCGCTGGTCCAAAACGTCCCCTTTGACTCGATCAACGAAAAGAAGCTGCCCAAGCCTTTCAGCCGATTTGCCAAGTACCTTTTGATCCAGACGGAAATCGCTGATCCCGGCCCCCTCTTCAGCCTCTATCTTTACGGTGAGCGCCCCGCAGTGGACTACAATCTGCGCAAGCGGGAAAGCCCCATTGATGCCCGCGCCATCTTTGGCCAGTACATTAACAATAAGACCGCTTTCAATCTCAACGGTCTCTATGCCCAGGCTCGCGTCGCCAATGCGAATTCGCCGGATGGATTCCTTCCTTGGCAAAAAGGGATTGATGACAATCCCGAAAGCAGCCTCACGCTGACCGGCTCCACGAACGAGTCCGGCGCGGTCATCACCTACAGTGGGACGCAATCGCTCTCCCGCATCGCGCTGCTTACCGATGGAGCACCGAACGGCAGAATCGAGTTCTTCGCCTTCAACGAAGCTCCCGAAGCGGCGCCCGCCGAGTCGGCGGTCGCTCCTGCGAGCATTCCCGCGCCTTCCGCCGCGCCGACCGGGTCCCACCCGCTTTCCCTGGAAGGCCGCACGCCGATGACCAGCATCGTCCTCGACGGCTCAAATTCCCGCGCCAGCGTGGACTTTGCCGCCGTGCAAGCCTCCAAGCTGGTCGTCCGCTGGACTCCGGTGAACCCGAACGACACTCTCACGATTCGCGAACTGAACTCGTTCGGCGCGCTCTCGCTGAACGACTACGAAGTCGGCCTCAAGCCCGAAGTTGTCGCCGGCTTCGGCGGTGGCGAGGGCAAGGAAGGCAAGGATGCCAAAGCCATCGCGGAAGGGCCGCTGGATCCCAAGGATCCGAAAGTTCCGATCGCCGCAGGCCCTCCCGGCTCGCCTTACCTGCCCGGCTCCCTCGGCTTCCCGCCGATCGTCACCGGTCTGCGCACCCCGCGGCCTCCGACACCCGTCAGCCCATAATCTCGAGCACCGATTTGATTCCAAGAAACGCGAGCTTCACCGCCCGCGTTTTTTGTTTTCCAAACATGTCGTCCCCTCCCGTGTTCACCGTCACTCCACTCATCACGCCTTTGCGCGGTGGGTGAAAACATTCCGCTCGCCCAGCGGGGCGCATCCCCACTAGCTTCCCCACCCCAACCACCGCGCTTATGTCCACCCCATTCCTCATCGCCAAAGGCGAGGACGAACTTTTCTTCGACCCGCAAATGGCCAACCGGCACGGCCTCATCGCCGGTGCCACCGGCACCGGCAAGACCATCACCCTCCAGGGTCTTGCGGAAAACTTCAGCTCCCTCGGCGTCCCCGTTTTCATGGCCGATGTAAAGGGCGACCTCAGCGGCATGGTGAAACCCGGCACGCCCAATCCCAAGATCGACGCGCGCATCAAACAGCTCGCGCTCGACGACTTCAAATTCTCCGGCTTCCCCGTCACCTATTGGGACATCTTCGGAGAAAACGGCCACCCCATCCGGGCGACCATCTCCGAGATGGGCCCGGTGCTCCTCGCCCGCGTCCTCAATCTCAACGACACCCAGGAAGGCGTTCTCCAAATCCTCTTCCGCGTCGCCGACGAGCACGGGCTCCTGCTCCTCGACCTCGATGACCTCCGCGAGATGCTCCGCTTCATCGGGGAAAACGCCAGCCAACTCACCCTCCAATACGGCAACGTCAGCGCCGCCAGCGTCGGCGCAATCCAGCGCGGCCTCCTTCAACTCGAACAGCAGGGCGGCGGAAAATTTTTCGGCGAGCCCGCGCTCAATCTTGACGATTTTCTCCAGACCGGGGACGGCGGCCGCGGCGTCATCAACATCCTTTCCGCCGAGAAGCTGATGAACAACCCGCGCACCTATGCCACCGCGCTGCTTTGGCTGCTCAGCGAACTTTTCGAGCGCCTCCCTGAAGTCGGCGACCTCGACAAACCCAAGCTCGTCTTCTTTTTCGACGAAGCGCACCTCCTCTTCGACGACATCCCCAACGCCTTGCAAGACAAGGTCGAGCAGGTCGTCCGCCTTATCCGCTCGAAAGGCGTGGGCGTCTATTTCGTTACGCAAAATCCGATCGACATTCCCGAAAAAATTCTCGGCCAGCTCGGCAACCGCGTGCAGCACGCCTTGCGCGCCTTTTCCCCCCGCGACCAGAAAGCCGTGCAAAGCGCCGCGCAGACCTTTCGCCAAAACCCCAAGCTCAATGTCGAGGAAACCATCACCCAGCTCGCCGTCGGCGAAGCGCTCGTCTCGCTCCTCGATCACACCGGCACGCCCGCCATCGTCGAGCGCGCCTTCGTCCTCCCGCCGCGGGCGAGAATCGGCCCCATCTCCGCGGTCGAGCGCCAGGAGATCATCAAAGCGTCCGTCCTTTACGGCACCTACGACACGCCCGTGAACCGCGAGAGCGCCGCCGAAAAACTCCGCGCACGGGTCGCCGGGTCTGCAGCCGCAACTGCCGCCGACCAAGCCGCACCGCGTCCTCTCCCCGGTGCCGCGGTGCCCACCGAGTCAGGCGGAGGAATGGGCAGCGCCATCGGTTCCATCCTTTTCGGCAGCACCGGCCCGCGTGGCGGGCGGCGCGAAGGCATGCTCGAAGCTGCGTCGAAGAGCGCCATGCGTTCTGTCGGCAGCAGCGTGGGTCGCAGCATCGTCCGAGGTCTTCTCGGGGGCCTCTTCGGCGGCGGGCGGCGCTGAAGCTACGATTCCCCGCCTTTGCTCCCCCAATGCCGCCCGGTAATGAGCCGGGCGCCGCGCCCATAGGTCACGTAGGCGTAGGCCCAACTGAGAAGGACCATCAGCTTGTTGCGGAAACCGACGAGGAAAATGAGGTGGATGAAAAGCCAGGCCAGCCAGGCCAGCCACCCGGAGAACCGCATGAATCCAGCATCCGCGACCGCGCGGTGGCGCCCGATCGTCGCCATCGTGCCTTTGTCAAAATACTCGAAGCGCTGCGTCCAACCACCGGCGAGCAGGACACGAATATTGCTCGCGACATGCCGGCCCTGCTGCATGGCCACAGGCGAAAGCCCCGGCAGCGGCGTGCCACCACCGGGCGCGAAATGCGCCTGGTCGCCGATGACAAAGATCTCGTGATGGCCGGGAATGGAAAGATCCTCGCCCACGATCACGCGCCCCTGCTGGTCCAGCGGCACGCCGAGGCTCGCGCCGAGCGGCGAGGCGACATTGCCTGCCGCCCAGATGACGGTGCGCGCCGGGATTTTCTCGCCACCTTTGATCTGCACGCCCTCCTCGCTGAGTTTTTCGACCGGGGTGCTGAGCCGCACCTCCACGCCGATGTCGTAGAGCTGCCGGCGGGCGCTTTCGGATAGCTCGGGGTCGAGCATCGGGAGGACGCGCGGGGCGGCATCGAGGAGGATGACGCGGGCCTGCGAGGAGTCGATGTGGCGGAAATCGCGGACGAGGGTGACGCGCGCGATCTCCGCAATCGCGCCCGCCATTTCCACGCCCGTGGGCCCGCCGCCGACGACCGCGAAAGTCATCGCCGCACGGCGTACTTCATCGTCGTCCGTCTTCTCGGCGATCTCGAAGGCCATGAGCATCCGGCGGCGGATTTCGAGGGCGTCGTCGAGGCTCTTGAGGCCGGGCGCAAACTTCTCCCATTTGTCGTGGCCGAAGTAGGAATGCCGTGCGCCCGCGGCGACGATGAGGAAGTCGTAGTCCAGTTCCCCATCCGCCGTGATGACCTTCTTCCGATGGACGTCGATGCGCTCCGCTTCGCCGAGGATGACCTCGGCGTTTTCCTGCTTCCGCAAAATGTGCCGCAGCGGCTCGGCGATATCCGCCGGGGAAAGCGCGGCGGTGGCGACTTGGTAGAGCAGGGGCTGGAAAAGGTGATGGTTGTGGCGGTCGAGGAGGGTCACCCGCACGTCGGCCTTGCGGAGGGCCTTGGCCGCTTCGAGCCCGCCGAAGCCGCCGCCGATGATGACCACCCGGGGAAGATTGCGCTGATGGATTTTCATAAAAGTAAAGCCTGCGAACATCCGCAGTGAACCACAGTCCGCACGGGTTGTGAAACTTTTCACAACCCGCGCACACCGGATTGAAACACGCTCGCACCACACGCAAAACCCGTTTGCGCCTCCCCGGCCCCGCGCCTACGCTCCGCGCCCTATGCTCGACCTCGCCTTGCTCCCGGATGCCCACGGCCACTTCGGCCAATACGGCGGCATGTTTGTCCCCGAGACGCTGATGACCGCCCTCAACGATCTCACAGCCGAGTACCTCGCCGCTCGCGAGGACACCGCTTTCCAAAAACAGCTCGCCTGGCTCCTCCACGAATATGCTGGCCGACCCACTCCGCTCTACTTCGCCGAGCGTCTGAGCCGTGAACTCGGCGGCGCCAAGATTTACCTCAAGCGCGAAGACCTCCTCCACACCGGCGCGCACAAGATCAACAACGCCCTCGGCCAAATCCTCCTCGCTCAGCGCATGGGCAAAAAACGCATCATCGCCGAAACCGGCGCGGGCCAGCACGGCGTCGCCACCGCCACCGTCTGCGCGCGCGCGGGGTTGGAATGCGTCATTTACATGGGTGCCGTCGATATGCAGCGGCAGGCGCTCAATGTCGCCCGCATGAAATTTCTCGGCGCGGAAGTCGTCGCCGTCACCGCCGGCCAGGCCACCCTTAAGGAAGCCATCAACGAAGCCATGCGCGACTGGGTGACGAACGTCCGCTCCACTCATTACATCCTCGGCAGCGCCCTCGGCTCGCACCCCTATCCAATGATGGTCCGCGACTTCCACCGCGTCATCGGCGACGAAGCCCACAAACAAATCCTCGAACGCGAAGAGCGACTCCCCGATCTCCTCATCGCCTGCGTCGGCGGCGGCAGCAATGCCATCGGCCTCTTCTGGCCTTTTCTCAATATGGACACCGTCCAAATGGTCGGCGTCGAAGCCGGTGGCCGCGGCATCCGCGACGGCGACCATGCCGCGCGTTTCCAAGGCGGCAAACTCGGCGTCCTCCAAGGCACCAAAACCTACCTCCTCGCCGACGACGACGGCCAGATCCAGCTCACCCACAGCGTCAGCGCCGGGCTCGACTACGCGGCCATCGGCCCCGAGCACGCCTACCTCCGCGACCACGGCCGCATCACCTACGAGTACGCCACCGACGATGAAGCTCTGGCCGCCTTTCAGCGGCTTTCCCGCACCGAAGGCATCATCCCCGCTCTCGAGAGCGCCCACGCCATTGCGCATGTCTTGAAAGTCGCCCCGCGGATGCAACCGGCCGAGATCATCATCGTGAACCTCTCGGGCCGCGGCGACAAGGATGTGGCCCAAGCCGCCGAGTTGCTCCTCGGCAAGTAGGCAGCGGGCCGCAGGGTCGGGCTGGACACCTGAGCGCTGGCGCTCTATATCCGGCGCTCTCGTTTTCCAAAACCCCAGACCCACTGCCTTATGAGATTCGCCAATCAAGTTGCCATCGTCACCGGAGCCGGCCGCGGGATCGGCCACGCCATCGCCCTGCGGCTGGCGGGTGAAGGGGCGCGCGTGGCGGTGGTGAGTCGCACGGAACCGAATGCCGAGCGCACGGCGGAGGAGATCAATGCGACCCATGCGGGGCTGGCCAAAGCCTACGCGGTCGATGTGGCGGACACGAAGGCAGTGAAGGCGCTGGCCGAGCAGGTGCTCGGGGATTTTTCTCGCGTGGACATCCTGGTAAACAATGCGGGGCTGACGCGGGACGGGCTCTCGATGCGGATGAGTGAAGAGGATTGGGACGTGGTGGTGGATACGAATCTCAAGGGCGCGTTCAACTTCATCCAGGCGGTGATGCGGACGATGCTGAAACAACGCAGCGGGCGGATCATCAATATCGCGAGCGTGGCCGGGATCATGGGGAATGCGGGACAAGCGAATTACACGGCGAGCAAGGCGGGACTGATCGGACTGACGAAGGCGATCGCCCGCGAACTGGCCAGCCGGGGGATCACGAGCAACGCGGTGGCGCCCGGCTTTATCGCGACGGATATGACGAACGTGCTTTCCGAGGAACTGAAGGGCGGAGTGGTGAAGCAGATCCCGCTGGGGAGATTCGGCGAGCCCGAGGACATCGCCAGCGCGGTCGCTTTCCTGGCCAGCGCTGAAGCGAAATACATCACCGGCCAGGTCTTGACCGTGGATGGCGGCATGGTGATGTAAGAAAATTATGAGGTATGAAGGTTGAGGTATGGGGTTCTTTCATCACTTATCCCTCATACTTCCTACTTTTCCCCATGCTACTCTACCTCCTCCGTCACGCCGACGCCGACACCCCCGCCGCGAGCGACGACGCACGGACGCTTTCGGAAAAGGGGCAGGCCCAAGCTGAGAAAGTGGCGCGGTTTTGCGAAGCGCACGAGATGCACCTCTCGCTGGTCCTGACCAGCCCGGTGCGGCGGGCGCATGAGACGGCGCAGATCGTCTCGGCGAAGATGCGCGCGGAAATGATCATCGCACCGTGGCTCGCCTGCGGAATGCACCCGGCGAGTGCCTTGGAAGAGCTGGGCGCCTACCGCAGCCAGGGCAGCGTGATGCTCATCGGCCATGAGCCGGACTTCAGCCAGTTTGCCGCGCACCTCATCGGCCTGCCGACGAACACCGCGCTGCATGTCCGCAAAGCCTCGCTCACCCTCATCGGACTCGATTTCTTTCGTCCCAGCGCGGGCCGTCTGGAATTCTCCATCCCGTGCAAGCTGATGTGATCCGCTCCGGCGAGTTCGCCGCCGAAGCCGCGCAGTTCATCCTCGATCACGCCCGCACCGCCCTCGCCGGACGGGGGATTTTCCGCCTCGCCCTGAGCGGCGGCAAGACCCCGCGCGCGGTCCATGCTGAGTTGGTCCGGCTCGGCGCAGACCTCCCGTGGAACCGTGTGCAGATCACCTTCGGGGACGAACGCTGCGTCCCGCCCGATCATTCAGACAGCAACTACCGGATGGCCCGCGAGTCCCTCCTCGACGCCGCCGCCATTCCCTCCGGCAATGTCTTCCGCATCCGCGGCGAGATCGATCCCGCCACCGCCGCCAAGGAGTACGAGGACAAGCTCGCCGCTGTCGCCGCGCGCTTCGGCGAGCCGCGCTACGTCCACGATCTCCTGCTCCTCGGCCTCGGCGAAGACGGGCACACGGCGTCCCTCTTCCCTGGCTCTCCCGCCCTCGATGAAACCGTGCGCAATGTCATCCCCGCCACCGGCCCAAAGCCGCCGCCTCAGCGGATCACGATGACTTTCCCGATGCTCAACGCTGCGCGGCACGTCGTCTTTCTCGTCAGCGGCGCGGATAAGCTCCCGCTCGTCGAGGAGATCATCGGCGGATCCAGCACCCATCCAGCGGGCCGTGTCTCCCCCGAGCACGGCGCGGTCACGTGGATCGTCGGTCGTTAGGGTTGGACGGGAAAGAGCCGGGCGTGCTCCTCGATCAGGTAGCGGTCGGTCATGCCCGAGAGGTAGTCGCAGACGGTGCGGTGGAGGCCGTCGCTCGCCACCCGCCGCGACGTGGAATCGCCGAGGAGCGACGGCTTTTCGAGATACGCCTCGAAGACATCGCGCAGCAGCCCGCAAGCGCGCTGGTTCGCTCCGGCGACGCGCGGATGGTAGTAAAGATTTGCGTAGAGGAATTTGCGAAGCGCGCGGTTCGCGAGGAGCAGTGCGTCGCTGTAACGGATGAGCGGGTGCGGCTGGCGGCGCACGTCGTCGGCGCTCTGCACGTTTGCACTGGCGATGAGTTCGGCGCTGGTCGTGATCACGTCCTGGACCTGCCGATCGATGATGCAGCGGATGACGTAGCCGAGCAGTTCCTTGCCGGCGAGTTCGGGGAAATGCGCGCGCACTTCCTCGTAGCTGTGCTGCCAGGCCGACTGTTCGCCGAGCTGTTCCGGGCTGATGAGGTGGAAGTCGAGGCCGTCGTCGAGATCGTGGCTGTAGTAGGTGATTTCGTCGGAGAGGTTGGCGATCTGGGCTTCGAGCGATGGGCTGAAAAATTTTCCTCCGTCCGCTTTTTCCGCCGCCGGCGAATCGTAGAATCTGGCGTGCTTTTGCAGGCCCTCGCGCACTTCCCACGAGAGATTGAGGCCGGGAAAGCGCGGATATTTCTGCTCGATGAGTTCGACGATGCGCAGGCTCTGGCCATTATGCTCGAAGCCGCCGTGCGCGCGCATCAGCCCGTCGAGCAGTTCCTCACCGCTATGGCCGAAGGGCGCATGACCGAGGTCGTGCGCGAGGGCGATGGTCTCGGCGAGATCTTCATTCAGCCCGAGTGCACGGGCGATGGTGCGGCTGATCGAAGCGACCTCGATGGTGTGCGTGAGCCGCGTGCGGAGGTGGTCGCCAGTGCCATTGAGAAAAACCTGCGTCTTGTATTCGAGCCGCCGGAAGGCCCTTGAATGGATGATCCGCGCGCGGTCACGCTCGTACCCAGTGCGGTGCGGATGCGCCGGCTCAGGATGTGCGCGCCCGCTGGAATCGGCGGATTTTTGCGCGTAAGGCGCGAGCGTCTGGCGCTCCAAGGCCTCCTTCTCAGGACGCGTGCGGATCATGCGGGGTTTCCTTTTCGCTCAGTCCCGCGAGCTCCCGCTCAAGGCGCCGCCGCTCACGCCGGAGGTCGGCGCGGACCTTCACCATATCGTAAAAGGCGAGCAGAACCGCGAGCAGGGTAATCCACGCGCAACCCGCCCAGTAGCAGAGAAAGACGAAGGGATGCGCGCGGAGCAGCGCCCACAAAAACGTGGAACCCGCGAAGAGCAGCACGAGCGAGATGAGAACGCTGTAAAACATCACGATGCGCCGCGCCCGCTGGTCGCGGATGAGGCCCTTGCTGATCTGGATGATAAACTTCGGATCGTTCACGCTGGCGGGATTTTCGGCGATGGCCGGGGTGCCGTCGAGCCCGCGGTTCAGACGTAGCGCAGCGGTTTGTCCGAAGCGGCGATGAAGCCGTGCTTCACCAGCAGCTCGCGAAATTTTTCGATGCCCGCCTTTTCCCGCGGGCCCAAGCCGAAGCGGATGTGCTCCGTGAGGTAGCGCTGGCTGAGCGCGGGATCGTGCGGGTCGCTGCGGACGATTTCCGCGAGGTGCGCGAGGCCGGAATCTTTGAGTGCACGAAGCTCGACGGCCACCGCGGCCGCGTCAGGCAAATCCGCGCGGAGCAGCCAGGGCGCATAGACGAAGGGCAGGCCGGCGCAGCGTTTCCATTCTGTGCCGAGGTCGAGAATCTGATGCACCCCGCCGTCGCGCTCGCGGAAGTCGATGGCTTGGTTGCCGATCAGCAGCACCGCGTCGGCGGCACTAGGAAAGGCCGGCAATTCCAGCAATTGCGGACGCTGGTCGTGGTACTCGGCAAGCAGCACCTGCAGCAGGTGGACAGAGGTGAGCGAGGCCGGATCACGCGCGATGGTCCGGACGTCCGCCAGCGGGCCGCGATGGGCGAGGAACACGCTGAAAACCGGTCCGTCGCTGGCGATGGCCACACCATCCGCGAGCAGGTAGCGCGGGTGCCGCAGGGCCTCGAAGACCGGCACGAGGGCCACATCCATTGCACCGGCGGCGAGGGCATGGGCCAAACCCGACGGGTGATCGAACACGACCGGGCCGTCGTAGCCGTGAATGAGCGGCTTGGCGTTGAGGTACTTGACGCAGCCGACGCGAAGGGCGCGAAGCGCGGGGTAGCGGATCACGCGGCGGCGGTCGCAGGGTGGTGCCAGGTGGGGGCGATGCGACGATACCAGGTGTCGCGCTGCATGGGTTCGCGCCCGGCTTCGCGAATGGCCTTTTCGAGCGCGGCGCAGCTCTGCTGCTGCGGGGTGGTCGCACCGGCCATGTGGAAAATTTTCTCCTCCATGATGGTCCCGTGGAGATCGTCCACGCCGTAGTTCAGCGCCTGCTGCGCGAGGGGCAGCCCGAGGCTCACCCAGTAGGCGGTGATATGGTCGAAATTATCGAGATAGATGCGGGCCACGGCGAGGTTCTTGAGTTCCTCGAAGGCGGTGACGTGGCGGATGTTTTTCAGCACTCCGGGCCGCGCACCCTCCGCCTCGAACGCAAACGGGATAAAACCGGTGAAGCCGCCGGTTTCGTCCTGCCACTGGCGCAGGCGGCGCAGATGATCGACGCGCTGGGCGGCGGTCTCGATGTGGCCGTAGAGCATCGTCGCGGTGCTGCGCATCCCCATTTCGTGCCAGGTCCGATGCACCTCCCACCACTCCTCCGCGCTCTCCTTGCCGCGGCAGATCTGCTCGCGGATTTCCGGGGCGAATATCTCCGCGCCTCCGCCGGTAATCGCGCAGAGCCCGGCCTCGCGAAGCATCTCCAGCGTTTCCCGAACCGTTTTCTTAAACACGCGAAAGGCCAGATGCCGGATCTCCACGGCGGTAAAGGCCTTCACGAAAAAATTCGCATCGAGCGAGCGGAGGCGGCTGACGAGTTCGAGATACCACTCCGCTTTCAATGTCGGGTGCAAGCCGCCGACCATGTGAATCTCGGTGATCCCGAGCTTCAGTCCCGCGCGGGCTTTTTCCACGATTTCATCGATGGACATCTCAAAGGCGTGGGCCTCGCGCTTTTTCGCGCCGAACGCGCAGAACTGGCAGGAGAGGATGCAGTGGTTGGCGTAGTTGATGTACTGGTTGTGGATGTAAGTCGCCACATTCCCGTTTTTGCGCTCGCGGAGGACGTTGGCGATCGTGCCCAGACCGTTCAAATCATTCGAGACGTAGAGCCCGGCGGCCTCCTCTTCGGTGATCCGCTGACCCGCGGCCACCTTGTCGAAGATCGGACGAAGGGCAGGTGCGAGGAGCTTGCGGGTCATGGATACGGCAATGTCTTTCAAGTGGAGTAGGTTACGCTGGGTCGCAAAGGCAAGACGCCTTTCGAACAACACCACAGCAAGATGGGAAGAAGGGAAACTAATTGCAAGGACACGGGTTGGTTGGGCATCGTATTTCGCCAAGCAGATGGCCGTGACCGGGCCGACACCGTTCCCTTTTCCATGAGCCAAGACCCGAGCCCCCCACCCTCCGCCGAGCCGGATGCCGCGGCGCAGGATCTGGCGTGGATGGCGCGAATCAAGCAGGGCGACACCGCGGCCCTGGGTGCACTCATTGAGGCGCACCAGCACCGGATCATCGGCACGGTGGCGAAAATGCTGGGCGACGCGGCTGACGCCGACGACATCGCTCAGCAAGTCTTCATCCGTGTGTGGAAAAGCGCCGGGCGCTACGAGCCCACGGCCAAGTTCACGACCTGGCTCTTCAAAATCACGCGCAACCTCGTCTTCAACGAACTGCGCCGTCGCAAGCGCCACCCCGTGCAATCGCTCGACGCGGTGAACGCCGACGACCGCCCGATGCAGATGCCCGACCACGGCGTAAAAGCGCCCGACACCTCGCTGCTCGACGACGAGATGCAGGCCGCCATCCAGCGCGCCATCGACGAACTTCCCGAGATCCAGCGCCTGGCGGTGATCCTGCGGCGCTACGACGATATTTCCTACGAGGAAATCGGCGACATCCTCGAACTCTCCGTGCCTGCCGTGAAGAGCGTCCTCTTCCGCGCCCGCACCGAGCTGCGGGAAAAGCTGAAGCGCTATCTGGAGGCGTAGCTGGAACCGTCATCCTGAGCGGAGTTCTGTGCGGGCGCAGGCGGGACGGAACGCAGTCGAAGGATCTCGGCGATTCCGGTCAACACTGCCCCGAGAACGCGGCTGGATCTTTCGACTGCGCTGCGCCCGCCTTTCCACCTCCGCTCCGAACGGATTGTAGGGCCACCGCTCCTGTTACCAAGGGCAGGCGAAGCGCCCACCCTACAATTGTCTCCCAAACTGAGCCACTAGCGGGCCGGGAGTTTGATTGACACCCCTTTTCCGCGCTCTATTTTCGCGCCCTGAACGCGTCCTGGCAGGTGATTTGCCCCGTGCAAAGACCCCGTCCTTTCAGAGCCAACAGCCTATCGGTATGTCCCAAAAAATTCTCGTCATAGACGACAGCCTCGCCGCCTCCAAACTCGCCGAGACCGTCATCGCGCAGAATTTTCACAACATCGATGTCCTCGTCGCCCAGCGTGGAGCGGAGGCTTTCGAGCGCTTCCACCTCGCCCAGCCGGACCTGATCCTGCTCGATGAAACACTGCCGGACATGGATGCCGAGGCGGTCTGCTATCGGCTGCTCAACGAACCCGCGACGGCCAGGGTGCCGGTGGTGGTCATGGCCACGAATGGCAACGGCGACAGCCTCGAGGAACGCTACACTAACGTGGTCAAGGTGCTGACCAAGCCCGTCACGCCGGACTCACTGCTCGAAGTCGTGGGCGCAACACTGGCCAAGGCCAAGCCAGGCGCGAACCCCGCACGGCAGCTTCTTTTTCACGATCCTTCACGAACGGTCTTCAGCGGTCACACGGCGTTTTTCTCGCTGCGCGCGGCTTTGCAAATGGCCTACGGCGACCGGCTCACCGGCGTGCTCCGCTTTTTCCTCAACCGCAACCCCATCGAACTGTTCATCAACAAGGGCCGCTTCCTTTTCGCCACGACGCGCAACGTGCAGCTCTACTGCCGCGAGTCGCCCGCGATCCTTTCGGCCACCGGGCTCGGGCTGATCATGGAAGGCCAGGTCAACCAGGCCGCGACCGGTTGCCCGCTGTTTCTTTTCCTCTCCTCGCGCAACGGTTTCCCGCATGACGACGTGGTGCAGATCGTCCGCGACCACGGCATGCGCGTCTTCTCGAACCTGTGGACGGCGGGGCGCGTAACCTTCGAGTTTGAGGAGTTGGCCCAGTTCCCCGAGTACGCGAAAAACTTCCCGCCCGGCGCTGAAGATCCGGACAACTGGGTGCTCGGCAGTCTCCGTCACGTCCGCTACGAAAGCCTCATGGGTTCGCAGCGGTCCGACCCGAATGGCAGTCCTGCCTACACGCGCAAGGGCTACGAGTTGGTGCAAAAGCTCAAGCTGAACGACGTGGAGGCGCGCTTTGCCACGGCGGTCAATGGCTCGGAATCGCTTCAGTCCATCGCCAAGCGCATCGGCATCCCGTTGAACGACGCGCTGCTCATCGTCTTCCGTTTTGCCGCGCTCGACATCATCGACTATTGGTCGTCAAACGTGCTCGCACTGCCTTCCGGCGGCGGGGCCTCGGCATCGTAGGGCCGGCGCAGTTCAGCTCGCGTAGAACCGTTTCGAGACCGCGCGGCTGACCGGCCACGCAATGAGGAGCAGCGCGGCCGCGAGGGAGGATTCGACGGTCCCGGCGGCCGCGCAGAAAGCCGTCTGCACGAGGAGCAGAAGGCGGATGAACTGACCGATGACGGGCGGCACCGGCGCACTGGAATCGCGCGCCAGAGAAATCGCCGCAGCCAGGGCGCACAGCACGGCGACGGTGAAAATCGCCGCGGTGCTCCAAAAGGTGGTCGTACGGACTTGCCCGAGAAAAAGCGCCGCACCCGCCAGCAGCGTGAGCGGCGGCAGCCATTTCGCCAGCGGGGGCGATTGCGCTTTGGTCTCGAAGCGCGCGAGGTGGGTAGTCGCGGCGATGTAGAGCGCGACGACCGCGCAGGCGACGAGCAGCGGATTCAGCCGCCCCGCCGCCAGCAACCGCCAGAGCAGGTCCGAGTGCGGGGCCGCCGCCGCCCCGAGCAGCAGGCTGAGTCCGCGGCAGACGCCCATGTTTAGCGCGCCGATGACGGGCAGGTGCTTGGTTACTCGATTGTACAGCCCGACGGCGATGGCGATGGCGATGGCGATGAGCAAGGCCGTCGGGCCGAGTTTTGCGGCGAGGAAAAGTCCTGCCACCACGAGCACGGCGGCAACCATGGCGACGCTGCCCACGCTGGCCGCGCCGCTCGGCAGCGGGCGCTGCGGACGTTCGGCGCGGTCTTCGCCCAGATCGGCAAGATCGTTGTCGAGCAGACCCGCCGCGTAGAAGCAGAGGCTCGCGCCGACGGCGTAGAAAACGTCGCTTTCGAACGCCCCAAACGCCGTCAGCACGTAGCCCGCGAAGGGATCGCCGGGGACGGTGAAAAGATTCGGGGCGCGGAAAAGCTGGAGCCAGGTGCGGAACTTGGAAGGCATTGAAAAAGGAGATTTGCGAATGGTGGACGGTGGATGGTCTTCGCCGCGACACCATTCGCCATTCACCCAGCACTATTCACGCGCCGTCATCCCCGGCCTCTGCCCTCCGAAGACCGCCAGTTCGAGCACCTTCAGATAGCAGTCCACGTTTTCAAAACCGGCTTCGCGCAGCCAGTCGCACTGCACCTCGAGCGGCGCAAGCGCCCCGGCTTCCTTGGCCGCGCGGGCGTAGTATTCGCGGGCGATCTCCGCCCGGCTGTGGTCAGATGAAGCCCGGAGTTCCTGGCCGAAGATGGCGTCGATCATGCAGTCGTCCCAGATGGATTCTGTCCAGCGCGTGGCGGAGGCGACGTGCTCGATATTGATGAAGATGCCCTCGGGTTTCAGCAGTTGGAAAATCTCGCCGAAGAGCGCGCGTTTTCGATCGTTGGGCGAGTGCTGCGCGGCGAAGCCGGAAACCACGGCATCGAACGGCTGTGAGCGCGCGATTTCGCTCATCCAGCCCGGCTGGGCATAGTCGGCGAGAATGAACTCGACGCGATCCGCATGCGGGTGGAGTTGCTCGCGGGCGGCAGCGAGTGCGGGCTCGGAATAATCGACCAGACAGCCGCGAGCGGTGGGGTTTTCATCAAGGATTGCGGAGGACAGGACCCCGTCGCCGCAGCCCAGATCGAGGAAGCTGTCCAGCCGTTCCCCGCGAGCGGCGGTAAGGAGGCGGAGCATCATGTCGATCTGCTCGATACTCAGCGGGATCGCGCCGCGGACGTTTTGGAGAAACTTCGCGGCGAGATCGGGCGAATGCCAGGAGGCGGGTGGGTCGGGCATGAGCACGGATTCTTTCCAAGCTAGCCGTCTGCCAACTTTTCCCAAAAAGCAACGAGGGACAGGGCTTGAGCCCCGTCCCTCGTGAAGTGAAGTCTGTGCGGCTCAGATCAGGCCTGCATCGGCCCGTCGGTTCCACCAGTAAAGTCCTCGGCAATATGCACCGGCTTGTAGCCGCCGATTGCCTTGAAGTAGAGGAAGATCAACAAGTAGATGGCAGCCATGGCCGCAGGGATGAATGAATCAGCCTTCAGGGTCTTGCGGTCGCCGACGATGCTGGCGTCAGCCACGGTCTGCTGGTCGGGCGTCTTCGTTACAGCGTGCTGTGCGTCCGAGAGCTTGGTGCCGTCGAGGCCCGTCACCTCATTCAGGAAGAGGAATTTGCTCGAGGTCGATGCCTTGTATTGTTCGTAGAGGGCCGGGTTGGTGGCGTTGAGATGCTCGGTGGTGTACCGATCCTTGGCATAGCCAAGACCGGGGCCACCGAGCAGGCCGGCCGACATCATGCCGATGCCACCCATGATCGACATCGCAATCGCGCCGGTGCGCGGGAAACGATCTCCCACAACCGCCAGCATGGTGGGCCAGAAGAAGGTCTTGCCCAGCGCATACACAGCGAGCGCAACCAGAGCGCCGACAAAAGTCTCGATGCCGCTGACCATGCGCAAACCAATGAAGGCCAGCACGGAACAAATAAAGAGCAGGCCGATCGGAGAAATTTTCAGGCTCTTCTCAATGAAGTGGGCACAGAAGCGCAGTGAGAACATAAGGAGCGAGGTAAACACGAAGAGAATTTTGCCTTGCTCCGAAGTGAGGATATTGCCGGTGATGTTTTGAATCCAACCGTCCGTTCCAAGTTCCACCGCACCGACGAGCGCGTGAGTTATGAAGAGGACAAACAGAAGAATGGAGCCAAGCGATCCCCGCGTGAGGACGGCCGCAGCGACCAGGATGGCAAGGCCGACGCCATAGGACGCCAGCTCAGGGAGCTTCAGGGCGTCCATGCAAAAGCGAGCCAGCAAATAACAGGCAACGGCCGCGCCGAGGATGCCCACTTCCTTGAGCATGTCACCCACGCTCAGGCCTTTGGCCGAAGCCTCGGATTTCGGGAAGTGCTGGCCAAAGAAAGCAATGCCATAGAGCACTGTCGGCACGAGAAAGAGTCCGAGCTGCAGCTTCCAGCTCAAGTGCATGCGATCTCCAAGAATCCAGCCGACGAGGCCGCCGATGACGAGACCGGCGGGCCAGCTTGCATGGAGAATGTTCAGGTAATGCGTGCGGTTTTTTGGAAACAAGGTGGATACGAGCGGGTTGGCCACGGCTTCGAGCGTGCCGTTGGCGAGCGCGAAGATGAACGTGCCCCAGTAAAGGAAGTTATAGGCTGCTTCCGGTGCCTGACCTTTGGTCGCAGCAAAGGTCACGAAGGCCGAGAGCACATGGAAGAGGAAGGCGGCGACGACCAGTTTGCCGTAACCGATCTTATCCACGATCACGCCGCCGATGATAATACCGAAGCAGAAGCCGGTGAAACCCGCTCCGCCGATCGCCCCGAGCTGCGCGCCGGTGAAGCCGAAGTCGGCCGCCCAGTTGGCCAGGATGCCGCCGCGGATGCCGAAGCCGATGCCAGCGGCAAGAATGGCTAGAAAGCCAGCCCATAACAGGCGCTTGGCGTTGGGGGCAATGCCCGGATCGTTGGTATCTGCGAGGTTGTCTAGTGTGCTCATGTTATGGGTGCTTGGGGTGGTCTTAGGGGTTTGGGTTCTTCTTACTCTTGATCGTCATCTTAATCTTACTTCCCACAGTCAGCCCGAAGGATGAAGCTCAGGATCAAAAGTAAGATTCGTGCGGTTAGATACTCCAACTCGGCAGCTTCACGATCTTGCCGCCGGCAAGGGCGGACTCGTGGGCGCAGAGGCCGACGCTGGTCCAATTGGCGGATTGTTTGGCGTTGGGGAACGGGTCGCGGTCCTTGACGAGCGCGTCGATGATCTCATGCACGAGATGCGGATGGCTGCCGCCGTGGCCGCCGCCTTGGACAAAGCTCAGATGCGACTTCTTGCCTTTGCCTCCATAGACGCCGCCGGTCGTGAAGGCCTGGATCGGCTTCGGCAGACGCTTGGCGAAATCCGGAGTCTTGATCGGCTTGGGGATCTTCGGCTCGGGTTGCTTCGCCGTGTGCAGGACCAGCGGCTCGTGCTCGATGAGCGGCCATTCCACGGACGCCTTGCTGCCATAGACGTCAATGCTCTCGCGATACTGCCGCGCCGTGTCGAAAAGGCTGCGGATGATCCGCGCGTTCACGTCGGTATTGGCAAACTTGATGTGCGCAGTCTCGACGGCGAAGGGCGAGTTATAGCACTTGACCAATTCTTTGCGCACCGTGCCACTGCCGAAGCAGCTCACGTAATCCGCGGACTGGCCGATCATCCCGGCGACGGGGCCGACGCAGTGGGTCGCATACCACATCGGCGGCAGGCCCGGCCAATAGTTCGGCCACCCATCCATATCCTGCTGATGGCTGGCCTGGACAAACTGCAGCCTGCCCAGCTTACCCGTGTCCAGCAGCTCCTTCATAAAGAGATACTCGCGCGCATAGACCACCGTCTCGGCCATCATGTATTTCAGGCCGGTCTTTTTCACCAGATCCACGATCTGCTTGCACTCCGCCACGTTCGTCGCCATCGGCACCGTGCAGCTCACATGCTTGCCGGCCTTGAGCGCGGCGATGCTCTGCCAACCGTGATCCGGAATCGGCGAATTGATATGCACCAGATCCACCGCGGGGTCTTTGAGCAAGTCTTCAAACTTGGTGTAGCGCTTTTCGATTCCGTAGGCGTCCCCCACCGCGTGCAGCTTCTCCGGCGTGCGCTGGCAGATCGCATACATATGGGCCTGCGGATGCCGTTGGTAAATGGGGATGAATTCCGCTCCGAATCCGAGGCCGACGATGGCGACGTTGACTTGTTTTTGAGGCATGGAGAGTGGGGCGAATGAAATGAATCCGCGCTTGGGGGCGAAGTGCGGTGGATGAGAGCGGGGCCGAAAATCCGTGTCAATCGGGAAAATAAGCTCCCATCCGGTGTCCGGGCGACGCCGCCCCGCCTAAGGAGGTAGGCTGATCTACGGTTGTTGCTCCACACCCATGAAACCACTCTCGCTTCCCGCCATGCCGTTTCCCCGCCTCCTCACCGCCGTCGTCTGCTCCAGCGCTTGCGCCGCGTTCACCGCCTTTGCCGAAGAGACCACTTTCACCGAACCGGAACAGGCCGGGCCGGACTTCGCGGTGCAGGGCGAATATGTGGGCGAGGGTTGCGCCGCCCAGGTCATTGCGCTGGGCGGAGGAAAATTTCACATCGTCGGCTGGAGCAAAGGGCTGCCGGGCACAGTGGCGGACGTGGAGAAAAAGGTGGAGGTCGATGCCCAGCGCGACGGGGAGAAAGTCGTCTTCAACGGGAACGGCTGGAAGGGGGCAATCGAAAGTGGACAACTCAAAGGCACCAATGATGAGGGCCAGTCGTGGTCCCTCAAACGCACCCTGCGCGAGTCCCCCACCCTCGGCGCCAAGCCACCCGCCGGCGCGATCATCCTTTTCGACGGCACCAGCACCGACGCCTGGGAAGGAGGCAAAATGGACGCCCGCCAATTCCTCGCGGCCGGCACGAAATCGAAGCAATCCTTTGGCGACTGCACCCTCCACGTCGAGTTCCGCACACCGTTCATGCCCGCGGCCCGCGGCCAGGGCCGGGGCAATAGCGGCGTCTATCTCCAGGACCGCTTCGAGTGCCAGGTGCTCGATTCCTTCGGCCTCAAAGGCGAAAACAACGAAGCGGGCGGCATCTACACCATCTCCGCGCCAAAGGTGAATATGTGCTTCCCTCCGCTCTCCTGGCAGACCTACGACATCGACTTCCAAACGGCGAAATACGACGGCGAGAAAAAGCTCAGCCACGCCACGATGACCGTCCGCCACAACGGTGTCCTCGTGCAGGACAAGGTGGAACTCTCCAAAACCACCACCGCCGCCGGGCGCAAGGAAGGTCCCGAAACCGGTCCCATCCAGCTCCAGAACCACGGCAACCCGGTCTTCTACCGGAACATCTGGCTCGTGGAGAAAAAGTAACGGGACGGCGCGGCATCGTTGTGGCGAAATGACAGTTAGAGCGTATTAAATAAAACTGAGCCACAGGGAGCGAACCGCTGGGCGGCGTCTTGAGCGGTGACTTCGGCCAGGGCGGTGCCGATGGCGGCGAGCCGTTCGGGCAGGGTACGGGCTTCCTGCCGCCGCAGAGCGTTCTTGAGCTTGCACCCCATTTTTTCGATGGGGGTTTGAGGTCCGGCAAGGAGGCCGGCAGGAAGAGGGCTTGGGCGCCCGCGGCGGCCATCCGTGCGCTGACGTGGGGCGATATCGCCGGTGTGGCGGCGTTGTCGCAGGAGTTTTTTGACCAAGCCCAGCGAGACGTGAAAACGGCCGGCGACGTCGGTGGTGACAATGCGCGTGCGCAGATCGAGCGAAACGGCAGCCATGCCCAGACCCGAACTTCCCTCCCAAAAATGGCTGCAGTTTATTTAATCCGCACTAGGGCTGAACTGGGATCATCCACGGGAAAACGTAGGCCTGGAGCAGCACGACCACGCCGACGAGCAGGGCGAGCGCGAGGCTGTGCAGGAAAACCTCGCGCAGGATGTCGCCGGCCCGCGGACTCGCACCGGAGGCGCCGGTCGCGGCACCGGCGACGACAATGCTTTGCGCGTCGATCATTTTGCCCATCACGCCGCCGGAACTGTTCGCCGCGCAGGTGAGGATCGGCGAGAGGTCGAGCTGCTGGGCGGTGACTTGCTGGAGGTTGCCGAAGAGGACATTCGACGAGGTATCGCTGCCCGTGAGCGCCACGCCGAGCCAGCCGAGCAGTGGTGAGAAAAACGGAAACCACCAGCCGGTGTGCGCGAAGGCGAGGCCCATCGTCGTGTCCGAGCCCGAGTAGCGCGTGGTGAAGCCGACCGCGAGCATGAGCATGATCGTGAGCAGCGAAACCCGCAGCCGCCAGACCACGCGGCCATAGGCCCGCACCAACCCGCCGGGCCGCAGGCCGAGGAGCAGCCCGGTGGCGATCCCCGCGAAGAGCAGCGCGGTGCCGGTCGCGGCGGCGAGTTCGAGTTTGAAAATCGCGTCCTCGGGTTTCGGCAGCGGCACGACCGGGGGCATGCGCACGACCGCGGCGTGAAGAAACGGCACCGAGAATTTCCACGGCGTGAGCGCGAACAGCCAGGCCTTGACCGGCGCGATGCTCCACGTCGCGACAAACCCCGAGAGCAGCAGCCACGGCAGCCACGGCCGAAAGCCGGTGGCGGATTCCGTGTATTCCTTCGTGCGGTTTTGCGGAGCTGAACCGGCCGGTTTCCAAAAGTGCAGGAGGACGACGAGCGCGAGCATCGCGACGATGCTGCTCGCGAGATCGACGAGCCACGGGCCATGCAGATTGCTGACCAGTAACTGCGTGGTGGCAAAGCTCGCGCCGCAGACGAGGCAGGCGGGCCAGACCTCGCGCATGCCGCGCCAGCCGACCTGCACGGCGACCAGCCAGAACGGCACGAGCAGCGAAAAGACCGGCAACTGCCGCCCAACCATCGCGCTCAGAGCGTGCAGATCGAGACCGGTGACGCTGTGCAGCGTGGTGATGGGAATTCCGAGCGAGCCGAAGGCGACCGGCGCGGTGTTGCCGATGAGCGCCAGCTTGGCGGCTTCGAGCGGTTTGAAACCGAGACCCACGAGCATCGCGCCGGTGATCGCCACCGGCGCCCCAAAACCGGCGCAGCCTTCGATGAACGCCCCGAAGCAAAACGCGATGAGCAGCGCCTGAATCCGGCGGTCATCCGCCAAGCCGGCGATCTGCGTTTTGAGCGCGGAAAACTGCCCCGTCTCGACGGACAGCTCGTAGATGAAAATCGCATTCACCACGATCCAGCCGATCGGGAAGAGCCCGAAAGCCGCGCCAAAGCAGGCGGAAGAAAGCGCCAGCGTCGCGGGCATGTGAAACGCCCAGACGGCCACGGCCAGCGCGGTGACCAGCCCGGCGAGCGCGGCCCAATGGGCACGCCAATGCAGCAGGCCGAGCAGCACCAGCACGGGCAGCGCGGCGACGAGCGTGGAGAGAAAGCCACTGTCGAGCGGGGCGTAGTTTTGCGGCCAGGTCATGGAGGGATTTCGCGCGCGAGCAAAGCCGAAGCCCAAGCCCATGACCAGCACGACGCGGCCCTCGCAACGACGATTTCCTAGCCGCCTGTCGGACTTAGTGCGCAGCTCAATAAATAGCCCATGGCGGCGCCCCAACGACGCCCCGCAGCCACCCGGCAAGGTTGTTGAACTTGCTTCCAGCTCCTCGTCCTCCGCGCTGGGTGCCAACTATTCGGCAACGTGCAGCTATTGAATCAGGGCGCTGGCCTGGAGCCGCGCCAGCGCGGCCCCGCCGCCGGGTCATGTTCGTTTTCGCCCCCGTTTCATCGAGGAAGACGAGCCCTGCGGGATCGAAGCCGCCCTGCCGCCACCGCCCATGCCGGCGCGTGCGGAAGACGACATGCACGACGACGCGGGCGAGGGATTGCGACATGACGGAGTAAGATTCTTACGCCCCGTTGGGGCTTACCCGATTCCATACTTCCAGACCGAGGGCGGCGCTCGTTCCTCGCTTGCCCTAAGCTGGCTTGCCGGCGGGCCTTTGGCCCTGTGGGGAAGACGGACGGGGCCGAGATTTTTACAGTTCGGACACCGCGCTGGGAGCGGGTACTTGGAGCACCGTGTCTGTGAGCTTTCGCCATCGCCGCCTGTTTGAGATGCACTTACTTTGGCGGCAGAGCCCGTTACTTCACACCAAAGCAATAGACGCTGCCGTCTTCTGCGCCCACGACGATTCGGCCATCCGCCAAGGCGGGGGATGCGGTCACGGGCGCGCCGATTTCGTAGGCCCAGCGCTCTTTTCCGTCGGCCAGCCCGACGCAGTAAAGCCGGCCGTCCGCCGAGCCGACGATGACCGCATCGCCGCAAACCACGGGCGAACTTTCGACCTCGCCGCGCGTCTGGAAAGCCCACACGCCTTTGCCGGAGGCGCGGTCGATACAGTGCAGGCGCTTGTCGCGTCCGCCGAGGATCACGCGATCTGCCGTGATCGCTGCGGAAGAAAAGTAAGGGAAATTCCGGTCGCGATATTTCCACTTCACATCGCCGCTTTTTGGGTCAAAGCCGATGACGATGTTGCCGTAGTTGCCCACGTAGCCAAGCCCGTCGGCCGTGGCGACGGAGGAGGCGATGTAAGCGTCGCTTTCGATCTGCCGCAGCTCCGCGCCGTCCTTGAGCGCGAGGATGTGGATGTAGCTGTCGCAGCCGCCGAAGATGATCTCCCCGCCGGGCGTGAGCGCAGGCGTGCCGTTGATGTAATTGTCCGTGCCGTGCGTCCACACGGCCTTGCCGGTCGCGGCATCGACGCAGTGCAGATTCGAGTCGTAGCTGCCGACGAGAATCCACTCGCCCGCGCCCGCCGGGTTCTTCGCATGGTTCGCGCCGCCGAGGATTTTGTCGCCGGTTTCGTATTTCCATTTCAGCGCGCCGGTCGCGGCGTCGAGGGCGTAGAGAAAGGCGTCGCTGGAGCCGATGAAGACCGTGCCGTCGAGCACTAGCGGCGTGGCTTCGATGGCGGCTTCGGTTTTGAAAGCCCACAGCTCTTTGCCGGTGGCGACATCGAGCGCATGCACCTTGCCGCCGTCGTCGCCGAAGAAAACGCGCCCGCCCGCAATCGCCGCCGCGCCTTTCACCGACTGCTCGCCTTTGAACTGCCACAGCAGTTCCGCCTTCGCCGGCGCGACCATCTGCGCAATGCCGCGCAATTCCGGCCCGCCGCGGTGCATCGGCCAGTCGGCAGCGTGAGCAGCCAGCGCGATGAATCCCAGCGTCAGAACGCGCAGCTTCATAGGCCCAGCGCGTCGGCGTAAAGCTGCTCGAAATCCTCCGCCGCGATCGCGCGCGGGTTGAAGGTCGCGGTCCATTGCTGTGCGGCTTCGGCGGCGAGTTGCGGGAGCGCGCCTGGCAAGATGCCGAGCTTAGCCAAGCCGTTGCGCATGCCGGCCACGTCGAGGAGCGTTTCGAGTTCGCCGATCAGCTCGTCGATCGGCCCCAGATCAGCCTCGGCGGCGAGTTCATGGTAGCGGGCGTGCGCCTCCGGGTCGCGTGC
>JBBQCM010000005.1:0-92749 GCA_038318725.1 Chthoniobacterales bacterium | reverse complement strand
ATGTTCTAACCCACCCACCACTTTTACCGCGGCGACGCCGCACTCCATTAGTCTCGGTTCGGGGGGAACATGAAGGACGCACGCGAACTTCCTTACTTACCCCCAAAGCTCCGCCCAAATGCTGTCGCTTCTACCACGACCCTTGACAATCCTTCATAGGCGCTGCAGCGCAGGGTCAGCCGTTGCGGTCATCGTCAGAGTTTTGAGTGAATAGGATTGCGATACCGGCCGCGGCCATGCCCGCACCCAAGAGGCAGACGCCCGACCAATGCCAGCCGGCCCAGGCCCATGAACCGAGTGCCGAACCCACGGCCCCGCCGAGAAAGCTCGTGACCATGTATACCGATGTAATCCGGTTCCGTAGCTCAGGCGCTAGTTTGTAGATGCGCGTCTGATTGGAAATGTGGCTACCTTGAGTGCCTGCATCCATGACAAAGATGCCAACGATGAGCCACAGCAGGGAGTAATCTGCTAACAACATGACGAGGAACGCTAAAGTCATTACTGCAAGCGACGTGCCGTTCACAGTTCGGGCACTATGGCGGTCTGAGAGATAGCCAGAGAGCGGTGCCGCCATCGCTCCGGCAACTGCCACGAGGCCGAAGAATCCCACGGTGTTGCTTCCGAAATGTTCCGGTCGCGCGGCGAGGTAGAATGCAAGCGTAGTCCAGAAGGCACTAAAAGCACCGAAGCCGAGCGCGCCGAGTAGTGCATGACGGCGAAGAATCGGCTCCCGAGCAAGTAAAGGGGCAAGCGAGCCGAGGAGCTGCGCATACGAAAGGTTCCGAGTCGGGGCGATAGAACGCGGCAACGTAACCAAGGAAAGCGTGACGAGAAGCGTCAAGACCGCGCCGACCACGAAAACCGCTCGCCAGCCCAGCCAATGACTGAGAAAGCCGGCAAGGCTGCGTGAAAAGAGAATGCCCACCAGAAGCCCTCCCATAACTAATCCTACCACACGACCTCGCTTCTCGGGCGCGGCGAGGTTGGCGGCGTAGGGGATGATGAGTTGCGGCGTGATGCAAATCAGGCCCAAGATGTAGCTTGCACATACGACGAAAGCGAATCCGGGAGCGAGGGCGACGGCAAGCATTGCGGCGGCAGCCGCGGCGGCAGATGCAACAATGAGCGTCTTGCGGTCGAGCATGTCGCCCAGCGGAACCAACAGCAGAAGCCCACTGGCGAAACCGAGTTGTGTCGCCACGGCAATACCTGCCGCAGCCGGAGGAGATACGTGGAACTCTCGTCCCATCTCGAAAAGAAGCGGTTGATTGTAGTAATTGTTTGCGACGGTCAGCCCAGCCGCGACTGCCAAAAGTCCGAGCAGGTTGCTCGTCAGAGCGGGATTGGCGGCGTCAGGATGTCTCGTCATCTCCATAAACCTCAACTATCCGCGAAAGATGGTGCGGGCAACGGCGAACGACCCCAAGCTCAGCGACAGCGGAGGGCGGCGCGGCATGGGCGGAAAGGTGGCGCCGGAAGCAGGTGCCGTGACGCCCGGAGCAGTTCGCCGAAGGCAGCGGGGCAGGGTGCACATCGATCAAGGCGGGGATTTCGGAGACGAGCCGACCCTGCTCGTCGAGACTTTCGTGACGTGGCGGGAAGCTGACGGCCCGGCTTGTTGAAAACCTTGCTCGCCGGCATTAGCATGGCGGCATGAAGGTTTGGGCAGCACTATCCGCAGTCTTCCTGCTGTGCGTTTCCGCGGTGGCGGCAGGTGCGGAAAAGGTCGCGACGATCAGGATCGACGGTGCCATCGGCCCGGCCACCGCGGGCTACATAGCGCGGGGCATCAATGAGGCGAGTGCGCAGGGTGCGCAGTGTCTGATCATCCAGCTCGACACGCCCGGCGGGCTGCTCGATTCGACGAAGACCATCGTTCAGGAGTTCCTCGCTTCGCCCATACCAACGGTCGTTTTCGTCGCGCCTTCCGGGGCGACGGCGACGAGCGCCGGCTGCTTCATCACGCTGGCCGCGGACGTGGCGGCGATGGCACCGACCACCACCATCGGCGCGGCGCATCCGGTGCAGATGGGCGGCGGCATGGGTGGCGAGCAGAAGCCGGATGCGACGATGAACACGAAGATCGAAAACTACGCGGTCAGCTACATTGAGATGATCGCGGCGAAGCGGAAACGCAACGTGGAGTGGGCGCGGTCCTCGGTGAAAGAGAGCGCGTCGATCACGGCGGACAAGGCGCTGGAATTGAAGGTCATCGAGGTTATCGCCAAAGACATGGGCGATCTCCTCGCGCAACTCGACCAGCGCGAGGTGAATGGCCGGATGCTGAACACCAAAGGCGCGACGGTCGCGGAGATCGGCATGTCGCTGCCGGAGCGTGTTTTTCAAAAGCTCTGGCGGCCGGAAGTGATGTTCATCCTCATGCTCGTCGCGATCTACGGCATCATTGGCGAGCTGAGCAATCCGGGCGCGATCCTGCCCGGCGTCTTCGGGGCGATCGCCTTGATCCTCACGCTCTACATGGCGGCGGTGCTGCCGGTGAATGTGGCCGGCCTTGCCCTCATCGGCCTCGCCCTGGCGCTCTTCGTCGTCGATGTCTTCGCGCCGACCCACGGCATCCTGACCGGCGGCGGCATTGTCACGTTTTTGCTCGGTTCGCTCATGCTCTTCGACCGGGCCGAGCCGTATTTCCGCCTTTCGCTCGCCTACATCATTCCGGCGACCGCGCTCACGGCGCTCTTTTTCATTTTCATCGTCGGCAAGGGGCTGGGCGCGCAGACCCTGCCGGTGAAGGTGGGCCTCGAAACGATGATCGGCCAGACGGTCGGCGCGGTCACCCGCATCGACGGGACGAGCGGCAAGGTTTTCATCGAAGGCGAATACTGGAATGCGGTCAGTGATTTGCCGATCGACGCAGACCGGCCGGTCAAGGTCGTGTCTGTGAAAGGCCTCACGCTGAAGGTCGAACCCACGACATCCTGATTTGCGAGCGCGCCCGATTAACCAATAACTCCACCCACCATGCCCATCGTTGAACTTCTCGCCCGCTTCGCTTCCTGGCTCATCCCTGTCTTCATCCTCGGCGCGATCATCCTGCCGCAGATGGTGCGCATCCTCCGCGAATACGAGCGCGGCGTCATCTTCCGGCTGGGCAAACTGCTCGATACCAAAGGTCCCGGCCTCATTTTCCTCATCCCGATTGTCGATCGCATGGTAAAGATGGACCTGCGCGTTGTGACCATCGACGTGTCGCGGCAGGAAATGATGACGCACGACAACGTGCCGGTGACCGTGGACGCCGTGGTGTATTTTCGCGTCGTCGATCCGGCGTCGGCGGTGACCAAGGTCGAGAGTTATTTGAAAGCCACGTCGCTCATCGCGCAGACGACCTTGCGCAGCATCATCGGCCAGGCCGAACTCGATGAATTGCTGGCCCAGCGCGACAAGCTGAACCAGAAACTCCAGGAGATCATCGACCGCCAGACCGATCCGTGGGGCATCAAGGTCACCGTGGTGGAAATCAAGGACGTGGCGCTGCCCGAGACGATGAAGCGGGCGATGGCGCGGCAGGCGGAAAGCGAACGCGAGCGGCGGGCGAAGATCATCATGGCCGAGGGCGAGTTTCAGGCGGCGGAAAAGCTCGTGCAGGCCGCGGCGATGATCGCCGAGCAGCCGATCGCGCTCCAGTTGCGCTTCCTGCAAACGATGAAGGAAATCTCCAACGAGCAGAATACGACGACGTTTCTGCCGATCCCGATCGAGTTATTCGCGCCATTCCTGAAGAAGTCGCAGACCTGACGGCATCGCGTGGGCTGGGCGCGAGCGTCGGCGAAGCCGCCCTCCGAAAAAACAATGTCGTCATCCTGAACGGAGCGCCGCGCGGGCGAAAGTGGTTCGCGCGCAGTGAAGGATCGCCGAAAGTAACGGGCTGAGGCGGGGGAAAAAGCATGCACATCCCACCAGACCGCCGCCGCCCATTACAGTCAGCGGTCCTTCACTCCGTCCGGTCGCAGACTCCCGGAACTGCGTTCAGGATGACGGCGTGGGTTTGGTGGCCTCGCAGGCGCGGCCCTTGCCAAACGCGCCAACCGGTCTTAATTGCGGCTCCTTTTCCCCACTATGAACCGCCGCTCCTTCCTCACCCGTTCCGGCTTGGCCGCCGCTGCCGCCACGACTTTCGCCGCCCCGCACATCGCGCGCTCGGCTGACGCCCTGCTGACGGCACCGGGGCAGAAGCCGAAACGCATCATCCATCTGGTGAGCGATGGGATGAGCATCGGCACGCTGACGTGCGCGAATCTTTTTTCCGAGCGGTCGCGCCAGCGCCCGCTGGCGTGGGTGGAATTGCTGAACAATCCGGTGGGACATCAGGCGCTGATGAATACGCGCTCGCTGAACTCGATGGTCACGGACAGCTCCGCGGCGTCGTCGGCTTGGGGGAGCGGCTCGCGGGTCGTCAATGGTGCGGTCAATGTGCTGCCGGACGGTCAACTGCTCACCCCGCTCTTTGCCCTCTTCGCGGATAAAGGCTGGGCGACCGGGCTGGTGACAACGGCGGAGATCACGCATGCGACGCCGGCCGGCTTCGCGGTCGCGGTGAAGTCGCGCGGGAATTCCGCAGCGATCGCCGCGCAGTATCTCGACCGCAAAGTGGACGTGCTGCTCGGCGGCGGGCGGCCTTTTTTTTCGCCGAATGCGCGGAAGGACAAGCGCGATCTGCGCGGGGATTTCGCGAAGGAAGGCTACACCGTGGTGCTGAACGCCGCAGAACTGGCCAAGGCCCCGCTCGACACGAAATTGCTCGGCACGTTCGCCGACGGGCATCTGCCTTACACCATCGACCACCGCGCCGATCCGAAGCTCATCGCCAGCACGCCGACTCTCGTGCAGATGACCCGCGCCGCGCTCGCGCGGCTGGAGCGGCACGAGCATTTCATCCTCCAGGTCGAGGGCGCGCGCATCGACCACGCCGCGCACAATTCTGACGCGGCCGCCGCCATCCACGATCAGATCGCGCTCGATGAAGCGCTTGAGGCCTGCCTCGAATTTCAGCGCAAGCATCCCGACACGCTCCTCGTCATCACCACCGACCACGCCAACTCGAACCTCGGCCTCAACGGCATGGGCGGCGGCTACCGCAATAGCTCGCAGCGTTTTACCACGCTCGCCGACGTGAAGATGTCCTTTCCCGAGATCATCAAGCGCATTGAGAAAGTGGGCCAGAAAATAAAAGTCCCCTCATTCATCGCCGATCCGGAGGACAAACTCGACGTGCCGGACCCGATGGCCAAGGTCGATCCCGGCGGCAAGAGCGAAGGCGAAAAGGAAAAGGAGGACGCTGCGAAGGACGATGACAAAACGAAATTCACCGCCGCCGTGCAGATGTCGAGCGCGCTGACCGTGGAGCCGAAAGCGATCATCGACATCATCGCCGACGCCACCGGCTATCGCATGTCCGCCCGCCGCGCTGCGCTTTTCGCCAAAGTCCTCGCGGGAGAAAACACGGCGCTTTACGACCAGATGAATTCAACGGTGACCCAACTCGGCCAACTCCTCGCCAACCACATCGGCATCGGCTGGACGGGCAACACGCACACCTCCGACTACGTCACCCTCTGCGCCACCGGCCCCGGCGCGGAACTCTTCCGCGGCATCGTGCAAAATACGGACGTGTATGTCCACTACACGCAGTTCGCCGGCATCGATTTCAAGAACCCGACGGCTCCGCTCATTGCCTGCGCTGGCCCGGAGGCGGGCGACGTGGAGCATCACGCGGCTTACGCCCTGGCGTAGCGAGTCACGGCCGGATCAGCCGGTAGAACTGCGCGTCTGTCGTCCGTGGCAGCGTCATTTGGAAATTGCCGCCGTCTTTGGAGATGGAATGGACGACGGCGCTCCACGTCGGCGGGTTGAGCGTGGGCGCGCTTTGCAGCGACCAGCCGACGGCATCTGTGCGCCAGGTCAGCGTCACATCTGCGCCCGATGGCGAGATGCCCGGCACCGGCAGCACCGGCGGGGAAGGTGGACGGAAGAGCATGAAGTTAGGCCGTGAAATTCCACCGCTTCCGCCGGTCACGAAATCCCCCAGCACCCCGCCAGTCGTCGGGTCATAGCGCGCGACTTTGTTGTTGTTGAAGCTCGCCACGTAAAGATTGCCATCCGTGCCGATGAGGATGCCGATCGGCAGGTTCAGGCCGCCGGCGCCAGCGGGCACGATGGTATCGACGAATGCTCCCGTAGTGCCGTGAAACCGCTGCACGCTCCCGCCATTTCCGCTGACTACGTAGAGAAAGCCATCGGCACCAAAACGAAGCCCGAACGGCTGGGAGAGATTCGTCGTCACAAAGACATCGATCAGCGCACCGGTTTGCCCGTTGTAGCGCACCACGCGATAGTTGAAACGGCCCACGACATACAGATTCCCGTCCGGCCCGAACACCATGTCCGATGGCCCTTCCAGCGCGGCGTTCGCGGTCACAAACGTATCCACCACCGCACCCGTCGTCGCATCGTAGCGGACCACGGTGTCGTTGAGTTGGCTGGAAACGTAAAGGTATCCGTCCGGGCGGAAGATCAGCGCAACGGGATAATCCAGCTCCCCGGCGGAGGTGATGAATGCGTCGATGTAAGCGCCGGTCGTCCCGTTGTAGCGAAGGATGCGATCGTTGCCGGCGCTGGTTACGTAGAGATTTCCATCCGGGCCAAAGGCGAGACCGTGCGGCAGATTGAGCGCGCCGTTGCCATTTGTGATGAAGATGTCGATGAACGCCCCGTTCGTCTCATCGTAGCGATATACCCGCCCCGAGTTGAAACCGCTCACGAGCAATTCCGCGCGCATGCTTTCCACCCTCACGAACAATGCGGCGAGGCAGAGCAGGACTTTTGGGAAACGCTTCACGGGCTCAAAATGCCGCTGCTCGCTTTGTCCGCAAGGTTGGGCTTTTTTGACTTCAATATGACTGAATCGATCGCCGTCCGATGCCCTTCATGCAGCAACGAGTTTCCGATGAGCGAAGCCGTCCTCGGCAGTGTCCGCGACGGCCTGGCCAGGGAACTGCGAGCCGATGTAGAGCGGCGTGAAAAGACGCTCGCGGAAAACCTCAAGACGCTCGGCGAGCAGCGCAGCGCGCTGGAGAGAAAGACGGCGGAACAGCAGCAGCAAGTGGAGTCGCAGGTGAAGCAGCGACTCGCGCGGGCGACGGAGGAGATCAAAATCAGGGCCGTGCAGCACGCCGCCGAGGCCCAGGAACTGGCGATGAATGAACTGCGCGCGGAGCTTTCGGACAAGGCGGGCGCTTTGCGCAAAGCGCAGCAGCAGGAACTCGAACTGCGCCGCGAAAAGCGTCAGCTCGAGGAAGCGAAGGAAGCGTTGAAGCTGGAGGTGCAGCGCACGCTCGACAGCGAGCGCGGCAAGCTGAAGGAGCAATTGCGCGCCGCGTCGGACGAAGAGAACCGGCTGAAGATCGCGGACAAGGAAAAGGTGATCAACGACCTGATGCTCAAGCTGGATGAGGCGCAACGGAAGGCGACGCAGGGTTCGCAGCAAACTCAGGGCGAGGTGCTCGAACTCGATTTCGAGCAGCAGCTTCGGCGGACTTTTCCCATCGATGCCATCAACGAAATCTCGAAAGGCGTGCGCGGCGCGGATGTCCTCCAGGAAGTGCGCAGCAACCTCGGACGCCCATGCGGCCTGATCCTCTACGAGCTCAAGCGCACGCAAAACTGGAGCGATGGCTGGGTCGCCAAGTTGAAGGAAGACATGCGCAACGCGAAGGTGGAGATCGGCGTGATCGTGACGGAGGTGCTGCCGCGCGGCGTCGCACGCTTCGGTCAGCAGGAGGGCGTCTTCGTCTGCGACCTCGCCTCCGCCATCCCGCTCGTGCACACCCTGCGGCGCATGGTCCAGGAGCTGTCCATCGCCCGCGGGCATCAGGAGGGCGCGCAGGAAAAGATGCAGCTCCTCTACACCTACCTGACCGGCGTCGAATTCCGCCAGCGCGTTAGCGCGGTCATCGAGGCCTTCGGCATGATGCGCGCCGACTTGGAAAAGGAGCGGCGTGGCATGACGCGCGCGTGGGCCAAGCGCGAGAAGCACATCAATGCCGTCGTGGAAAACATGGCCGGCATGATCGGCGACGTGCAGGCGATCTCCGGCAACGCCTTGCAGGACATCCCCGCGCTCGAACTGGACACCGACGAAGATGCGGATGAGGAAACGCCATAGGGTGAAGTTGAGGACTTCGGAGCATCCGCTACCGGGGGCCCACTTCTGTGGCGTGGGATGGGTGATGGAGTCACGCGCCGTTTGCCAATGCGCCGTCATCTTCCGTGAAACGTAGCGCAGCTTCCCCGGTGAGTTGGCGTTACAAATCTCTCAGCTTCGTAACGAGAGGATGATTCGCGAGGCTGCGGATGGCTGAATTACAAATTGAGCCGGTCGAGCGCCTCGCCCACGACGGCAAGCGCTTCCTCTGAATTCCGGGGATCGGGGAGCCGCAATGCTTTCCGATCCGCCAACGAAGGCGGTAGGACCGCCTCCGCACCGAGGAGTACCGGCACGACCGGAATCTGCTGATGCAGGGCCTCGGCGATTTCATCCAGCACCCAACGGCTCGATAACTCCTCTGGAATCAGGGCTACCAACGCATCCGTCCGGCTGATCAGCGATTTGACGGCGCGCTGGATGGGTTCGTCGGCGTTTAATTGGTTGTCCGTGAATACTTCGCATTTCCTGTCTTCTTCGAGGAAACGGCACAACTCCTCGGCGATTCGCGAATCGGCACGGCTGTAGGAAACGAAGATCGTCGGCCTTTCCACATCGGCCACTCGAAACCCTGCGGTTCGATTTCGATCCGCAAGTTTCAGCCAATGATCGAGCCGCTGAATCTTTCCAGTATGCGAAGCCACGTTTGCGTGAATCATAAATTCGCCCCAACCCCGGCTATTGAATCGAAACTGCGAACTGCGATCCCCAATGCGATGCACGGGTTGAGCGAACGTTGGGTGCAGGATGTATTCGACATAGGCGATTTCATCGAGGCGTTCGGGCGGCCCGTCGATCCACACCGACCACTCCCAGCGATCTTTCCCTTTATACTCCGCGGAATTTCTAATTTTAACCGGCGTCTCGTCGTTCATGGGATTGGCTTCTGCAATTGGACCGACATGCTTTGCGCGAGAACTTTGGACATCCAGATCGTTCCATTCAGTTCGACGCGGAGTTGGATGCGCGCTTCTTCCGTCACACCTTTGAGATAGACATACGTGCCATCGCCTTCCGGGACTGAAGCAGCGTCACGCCAGTGATCCGCCGTGCCTTCCTCATAGAAACGATACTTGCACTGTGAGCCTCCGTTGGCCGCGGCCACCTGATCGGCTAGCGCTGTGGGAAACAACTGCACTTTCAGCATTTTGCCCGCGTTGGTTTTCCACAGCCCGATCGTCTGGGAAAGCTTGAGAAAGGCCTTTAGGCCGTCCGTGGGATCGTAGTCGATCCGCTCTGAATCCGCGTAAGCGCCGACAACCTGAACCGCGGGCCAGACCAAGGCGATGGCTGGCTTGCTCAAACCTTTTGCGTGTTTGAATTCATCCACAACCCACGGGTGCGTTCCGCCGTAATCGGGCGGCGTGACGCATTTCGTCATCAGCGCGACCAGCGCGTCGCTTTTGACGATTCGGCTCATTACTTCGGGGGTCAGCCCACCGCCGCCGAGCACTTGGCCGGTAAGAACTCGCAAGCCGTGGCTGGCGAGCAATCCTTCGCACTGCCGTGCCAGATTTTCGTCTGGGTCATCAAAATGAAAGGAGAGAAATACCGTCCGCATAACGCTAAGTCTTGGAATTTTTTTAGTCTGAACCAAAGGGTGGAAGCAAGGCTGAACCTGTTTTTATGACGGTCGCATCCGCTCTGCCTGCTTCGTCTGCGGATGCTGCTCGCGCTGGGCGTGGATGTAGGTCGCGACCCATTCGGTGAGGCGCTGGCCGAGGAGGCGGCAGGCGGCTTCGTCGGCGTCGCCGCGAGGCTCCTTGGCGACGACGGCACCGTAGTGAAGCGTGAGCATTTTCGCGGCGTAATCGGTCACGCCGAAGACGAGGAAGCCGAAGTTCATCAGCACCGTGAGGATGGACTGGCAGGCCAGTTCCATGCCGCCGCCCCAGCCGCCGGCGGAGGAAAAAGCGCAGGCGATCTTGCCGTCGATCCGCATCCAATGCGGGCGCATGGTTTCGTCCCAGAACCGTTTCATTTTCCACGAGAGGATGCCCATGTTTGTCGGACTGCCGACGGCGAGGCCATCGCACCAGATCACATCGTCGGCGCTGGCTTCATCGAGCGAACGCACGCGGACTTCGGTTTCGGGGATCGAGGCGGCACCTTCGCCGACGAGGCGCGCCATTTTGGCGACGTTGCCGGAAGCGGAGTCGTAGAGGATGAGGATGCGGTTCATGGGAGGTGCGATCTCGTAGCCGCGCCACGTCCGCGTGGGGAGTGAAAAGACGCGCCCGCTTGTTCCGCGGCGCGATTCAGGGCGTGCCGCTTGTGAGAAAGTCGCTCATCTCCCGCCACCACCGCGCGTCGGGTGAGTAGTCGATTTCATTGTGGCCGACGCCGGGCAGGACCTTGAGGAATTTCGGGCCGCCGTAGCTGTCGTGGAGGCGCACGCCGTCCGCGGTAGTGACGATTTCATCCTCACCTGCGAGGATGAAGGCGACGGGACCGCGATATGTGCGGAGGGCGGCGATGTTGTCGAACTGTCCGCGAAGCAGCCAGCGGACAGGGACCAATGGATAGTGATGCGCGGCGGCATCGGCGATTGACGACATCGGGACGATCAAGCCGACGCCGGCAATGCGTTCGCCAAACTCCGCGGCGAGGCTGCAGGCGGGTCCGCTGCCGATGGACTCGCCGAGGAGAAAAAGGGGCCGCTCGTCCGCCGCGAAGAGTTCCTTGATCGCGGCGCGGGCGGCTTCTTCGATGGCCCGGCGGGAAGGCTTGCCGGAGCGTGCGCCGTAGCCGGGATACTCGAAGAGATGCACCTCCCACGTCCGCCCATTCGCGAGCGCGCCGAGCGCTTCGGCAAACGGCGCGCGGTCGAGGGCGCACCCGGCGTTGCCATGAAAGAGGACGACTCGAAAGCGCGCGGCGGGCCCGGGCAGCCGCCAGCCAATGATCTGCCCGCCAGCATCGCGCCACGGTGCCAGCCCCGCGGCCTGCGCCTTGTCGAGCAGCCGTGGTTCGGGGTCGGTGCGGGGAAAATAGATCAGGCGATCCTGCAAGGCGAAGAGCACGGCGAGGAAGATCGCATAGATCGCGCCGAGGCGAAGCGCGGTGCGGAGGAACTTCGATTTCACGCGCGGTTTTGCATTCTGAAGGTGGATGGGTAGTGAGGGATGACGTGTCTGTTAATGAGCATTTACGCGGACGCGCATGGTTCCCTTCTCCAGATGGCACAGAATTTCCGTCGTGCTCCACTGGGTGAAATCTTTTGGCCCCTTCACCAGCGTTTCGGGCGGAGGGGTGCGGCCCTTCGGCGGATGGTAGTCCCACATCCATCCGCTCGGCGGCGCCAACATGATCCAGCCGGCACCGCCGGTTTTCGGTCTGGCGACGTCCTGTGGCGGATCGCCCCAAAACACCACTCCAGGGTGATCTCCATTCGCAGGGTTCATGCGCGAAGTGAAGATGAGCCGGAAGCTGCCGTAGTCAGCCTTCGTGCAGGCCATGCGAGAAGTGCCGCCCGTGCCGCGCATCGCTCCATCTGCAATACTCCCCCTCGAGGGTTCGGCCTCCCAACCCTCGAAGCTCGCACCGTTGAAAATCTTCACGTATCCCAGGTAAGGCACGGCTTGCTTCCTTGACGCCGCGGAAGATCCAGCCTCCGCCGTTCGCCGTTCAACAGCTCGACCGAGCGGCTCGTCGGGAATTCGCAAGCAATGGCACCCTTCGAGCAGAACCAGCAGCTCAAACCGTGCGTGTTTGTGCCAGGTAATGCGCGACGCGCTATGGCTTCGGATGGCCGAGATCACCTCGACCAGCGGCAGGGCGATGTCCGCACCATGCACCCGATGCTCTGGAAACAGGAGATTCGCAGGACGCATTTTGCGGGTTGTAATATCGTCCGCCAGACGATTCTGGAAGACACTATTCCACGCCGCCCATACTTTGACCGTCCCATGTATCAGGGCAAAATTCCCCGCACGCTCCCGCTCGCTTTTACCAGCCTCGCGCTGCTTTCCCTGGCGCCTCGCGAGGTGCCTGCGGGAGAACTGGAACGGCTGCGATACCACCATCCCGGCCTCGTGGTGGATCTCGGGGCCGGGCTTTGGGCGTGGCCGCTGCCGATGGATTTCGATGGCGATGGCGATCTCGATCTCGTCGTCAACTGCCCGGACAAGCCATCCAACGGCGTTTATTTCTTTAAGAACGGCAGCGGCGATACAGGGACGAACAAGCTGCCGGTTTTCAAGGCCGCGCAGCGCATCAGCAAGGGCTTTCAGAACGTGCAGATCAGCTATGTCGAGGGAAAGCCGCGCGTGCTGTCGGCGGGAATGGAGTATCCGGAATTCCTGGAGACGGGACTGGAGAAGGGCCGAAAACTTCCCCTGCCGGCGAACATCCACGGGAGCAAGGTCCGCGCGAATATGTGGCGCTCTTCGGACTACGACGGAGATGGAAATCTGGACATCGTGGTCGGCGTTGGCGACTGGAAGGATTATGGCTGGGACAACGCCTACACGCCGGATGGCAAGTGGACCGCCGGGCTGCTGCGCGGCTTCGTCTATTTCATCCGCAATACCGGAACGACGGAAAAGCCCGCCTACGACACGCCGGTGAAAGTGACGGCGGACGGCAGGCCACTGGAAACCTTCGGCTGGCCATCGCCGAACTTCGCGGACTTCGACGGCGACGGCGACCTCGACTTGCTCTGCGGCGAGTTCCTGGATGGCTTCACCTATTTCGAAAACACCGGTACGCGCACCACGCCGGCGTACGCTGCGGGGCGCAGGCTGACGCTGCCGGAGGGCGCGCCCGGTTTTCCCTCCGCGTGGCTGGCAACGCAGCAGGCCGCGAGACTCCCCGGCGCTCCGCGCGCGCTCACGATGGACCTGGAGATGATCACACCGACTGCAATCGACTGGGACAAGGATGGCGACCTCGATCTCATCGTCGGCGACGAGGACGGGCGCGTCGCGTTCATCGAGAACACGGGCCGTTTCACCGCCGGGCGCACGCCGCAGTTTCTCCCGCCGGTTTATTTCAAACAGGAGGCGGACGACTTGAAATGTGGTGCCCTCGCCACGCCCGTCGGCACTGACTGGGACGGCGACGGCGACATCGACATCGTCAGCGGCAACACCGCGGGATACGTCGTCTTTTTCGAAAATCTCAGTGGCCCCGGCGTGGAGGAGCCAACGTGGGCTGCGCCGAAAAATCTGGAGGCGGATGGCAAAGTCATCCGCGCGCAGGCTGGCGAGAACGGCAGCATCCAAGGCCCCGCCGAGGCGAAGTGGGGCTACACCACGGTCAGCATCGCGGATTGGGATGGCGACGGGCTGCCGGACATCCTGATGAATTCGATCCTCGGACGGGTGCTGTGGTTCAAAAACATCGGCACTGGCAAGGCGCCGAAGCTCGCGGAGGCCCAGCCCATCGAGGTCGAATGGGACGGCGCGCAGCCCGCGCTCGCCTACGGCTGGCTGCGCCCCGAGGGCAAGGCGCTGCTCACCCAATGGCGTACCACGCCGGCCGCCGTGGACTGGAATCGCGACGGCCTCACCGACCTCGTGATGCTCGACCAAGAGGGCTTTCTCGCGTTTTTCGAGCGGGTGAAACGCGACGGCAGACTCGTGCTGCTCCCGCCCAGGCGTGTGCTGTGCGATGAGAAGGGCCATCCGCTTCAACTCAGCAAAGGCACCGCCGGCAAGAGCGGCCGCCGCAAGCTTTGCATCGCGGACTGGGACGGCGACGGCAGGCTCGACATCCTCTTAAACTCATCGAGCGCCAACTTCCTCCGGCAGGTGGAGGCGCGCGATGGCAAATGGTTCTTCAAGGACGAGGGCCCGCTCGTGCAGCAAAACATCGAAGGACACGACGTGAGCCCGACCGTCGCGGACTTCAACGGCGACGGCATCCCGGATTTCCTCGGCGGCGCGGAGGACGGGCACTTCTATTACCTCAAGAATCCACGCGCGAAATGAAAACGGCGCTTGGACTCGACTTTGGGACGGAGAGCGTGCGCGCGGTGATCGTGGATTTGCGCGGGCGCGAGCTGGCGTCCACGAGGGCGAAGTATCGGCACGGGCAAATCGTCAGAAGTCTGCCCGGCTCAAAGCGCGCGCTGCCTCCGCACTATGCGCTTCAGCATCCGGTGGATTGGATTGAGTCGGCGGCGAAGGCGACGCGAGCGGCATTGCGTGTCGCGAAAGATGCTGAAGTGATTGGCATCGGCGTGGATTTTACGAGTTGTACGATGCTGCCTGCCAAGCGCGACGGCACGCCGCTTTGTTTGCTCCCAGAATTCGCAGCCCAGCCGCTCGCGTGGCCGAAACTCTGGAAGCATCACGGAGCGCAGGCGCAGACGGATCGCATCAACGCCGTCGCCCGCGAGCGCGGGGAGACTTTCCTCCAGCGTTACGGGGGCATCATCGGGCTGGAGTGGTTTTTCCCGAAGATGCTGGAGACGCTCGAATGCGCACGGCGCGCATACGAAGCCGCCGAGGTGTGGCTCGAAGGGGGCGATTGGTTCGTGTGGCAACTCGTCGTCGGCGCGGCGGAGGCGCTGCCGCGCTCGACGTGTCAGGCTGGCTACAAGGGCATGTGGAGTGCGACGGACGGTTATCCTTCGGAGGATTTTCTGCGTGCAGTCCATCCGAAATTCGCGCGCGTGGTGCAGGACAAAATGCCCGGACGGCTGCTCGCGCCGGGCGTCTCTGCGGGTGAGCTCACGAGCGCGATGGCGAAGAAGTTAGGCCTGCGCGAAGGCACGCCGGTCAGCGCGGCGATTATCGATGCACACGCGGGCGTCCCCGGCGCGGGCGCGGCGGAACCGGGCACGCTGGTGATGGTGATGGGCACGAGTTCCTGCCACATGATGAACAGCGAGGTTGAGCGCAGCGTTCCTGGCGTGGCGGGCGTCGTGAAAGACGGAATTTTGCCCGGCTTTTTCGGTTACGAGACGGGACAGGCCGCGGTCGGCGATGCCTTTGATTGGCTGCGCAAGCTCACCGGACAGCGCGATTTTTCCGCGCTCGGTCGCCAAGCTGCCGCACTGCCACCCGGCGCGGACGGCGTACTCTGCGTCGATTGGTTCAACGGCTGCCGCACACCGCTCATGAACGGCTCGCTGACGGGCGCGTTCACCGGGCTCGCGCTGCGCCACGGCCCGGCGCATCTCTACCGCGCGCTGCTCGAAGCGTCCGCGTTTGGCCTGCGCTGGATCGTCGAGCGGCTGCGCGACGGCGGCGTGCCGGTGGGAAAATTCGTCGCGACCGGCGGGCTGCCGCATCACAACCCGCTCGTAGTGCAAGTCTATGCCGATGTGCTCGGCGAAATGATTTCCGTCCACCCGAGCAAGCAAGGCCCCGCGCTCGGCGCTGCAATTCTTGGTGCGCTGGCGGCGGGCGCTTTCGCGTCGCCCGGCGATGCGATCCGCGCGATGGCCACGCCGAAGCGGGGAACTGCGCCGGTCTTCAAGCCGAACCGCTCGCACCGCAGCCAATACGATGCGCTCTACCGCGAGTATCGGCGTCTCGGCGATTTCTTCTCCACCAAGCCCAACCCATGATCCAGGCCCACTCCACGCGGCGACACATCAAGCTCGGCACCGCTTTGATCGCGCTCACGCTGATGACGCTGGTCCGCGTGTTTGGCTTGGAGCCGCACCTGCCAGCCGGCATCAAGGCGCTGCCGTCGGCGGCTCCGCGCGGGCGCAGGCCGCTGGCGCTCGTGAACCTGAATCATCAGGTGCTCGGCTACGCGGAGGTGTTCGGCGGGAGGGGTGCGGACTTGTTCGTCGCGGGCTACGGCGGACCGGCGGCGGTGCATCTCTTCCGCTGGTTCGATACAGCGGAAAAAGACGCGCCGGTGTTTGCGCATCCGGTCGAAGTAAAGAGCGCATTCGTCAAAAACGGCACCGTCTTCCAAACGCCCGACGGCATCGTGCACGGGCTGTGGATCGGGAACGGCGAGTTGGTGGAAACGCCGTTCGACCGGGAGGCGCTGGAGTTCCGTGAGACGCGGCGCGTGCCGCTCGATCAAGCGATCAAATCGCCGGCCAATCTCAGCATAATCGCGAACGCCGACGGTAGCTACGACCTTGCATTTGAAATGTCGAACGGCTCGGAAGGGCCGGGCGGCAGCGCGTGGACGGAGGAGTGGCGACCTTTTGATTCGTCGGGCATCGCCGCGGGAGGAAGGCGCTACCGCTATCTCGTCGGAGCCACGCTGCGCGGTGGAAAGATGGAGGCGCTGGGGCAGATCACGGCGACGCAGCGGGAGGTTTACCACTCCATGTGCGGACTCACGCCGATCAGTCTCGGCGCAGGGCAGGAGCGCGATTTTGTCACAGGATCGCACCAGGGAAATCTCCTCTTTTACCACAACCGACAGCCGGTTGGTTTCGACTTGGAAAAGAAGCGGCTCATCGCCGGCGAGGACGGCAACGCGCTGCGGCATCCGACCATCAATCCCAGCGTCTGCGCCTATCCGAGCGCCGCGGGACGTGCGTCCGACCTCATCGCGTGTGGAGAAGGCGCGCTCTATTTCTACAAGTTCGCGGGCAGGTTCACGGCCGCGGGCGGACCGATCTATGCGGACTCGACGCCGGTCTTGGAAGAGGACGCCGACCTCTACGCGGGCACGTTGCCGACACCTACGACGGTGGATTGGAATGGCGATGGCGTGCTCGATATTTTGGCCGGCAATTCCGAGGGCTTCGGGCTGTTTTTCCAAAACATTGGCAGCAATGAAGAGCCGAAGTTTTTCCCCCCGCCGCGCGTACAGGCAGGCGGGCGCGACATCCAGGTGCAGGCGGGCTACGCGGGCAGCTTGCAGGGCTTGCAGGAAGCGCGCTGGGGTTATGTTTCGCCTAACGTGATTGATTGGAACGGCGACGGCGCGCCCGACCTCATCACCGGTGACATCACGGGTAACTACCACATTTACCTGAATCGCGGCACGCCGAAGGAACCGCGGCTCGACCCCGCGCATCCGCTCTACTGCGACGGCGTCGATCTCCACGGCATGTGGCGCGTGCGGCCCGCGCTGGCGAAGATCGGCGACCGCACGGCGCTCGCAATTCTCGATGGCAACAATCGCTTTCACCTCTACTGGCGCATCGACGATTACAACGTCGAAGACGGCGGCGATCTCGTGCTCGAAGACGGAAAACCCATCGGCTCGAACAGCGGTCCGGCGGGCTTGAGCGGTCGCTGCAAGCTCGACTTTTTCGACTGGAATTCGGACGGGAAACTCGACCTCGTCATCGGCACCGGGCGGGTGAATTCGATCCCCGATCCCGAGACCGGCCTGCCGATGCCGGGCATCGCGAAGAAGACGCTCGGAACTCCGCTGCTGATGCTGAATACCGGAACCAATGAGGCGATGAAGTTTGCGCGCCCGGTGCCCTTCCGAGACGAAGCGGGAAAAATCATCCAGCCCGGCGGCTCGCACGAGACGGGCGCAGTCGGCACCATGCTCGGCGGCAATGGCCCGAATCTGCTCATCTGCAACGAAGCTGGGCGCATGTTTCTGATCCCCGGGAAACTTCTGCACACCACCGATGATTGAACGATTCAACCGCAGACCGCGCTCCACGAAGTTTCTCTCCGGCATTTGCCTTTTGATCGCCGTGCTCTCGCTCAAACTCCATGCCGCTGAATCACCGGGAGTGCTGCGTCGCGAGTTCATCTTTGAAACCGCGCCCTTCCCGGAATGCCACGCTTCGACGATTGTCGAGACATCCAGTGGCCTGGTCGCCGCATGGTTTGGCGGGACGCGGGAAAAAAATCCCGATGTCGGGATCTGGCTTTCGCGCTTGGAAAATGGGCAATGGACCGCACCAGTCGAAGTGGCCAATGGCGTCCAACCGGACGGCTCGCGGCTGCCGAGTTGGAACCCCGTGCTCTTTCAGCCGCAGACTGGACCGCTGCTGCTTTTCTATAAAGTCGGGCCGTCTCCGCAGACGTGGTGGGGATTGCTGCGCACGAGCACGGACGGTGGCAAAAGCTGGAGCGATGCAACGCGGCTGCCCGAGGGCATCCTCGGACCGATCAAGAACAAGCCCGTGCAGTTCGCGGATGGCGCGATCATTTCCCCGTCCAGCGCCGAGACGGCAACGGAGCCGAGTGTCTGGCGCGTGCATTTCGAAACGTCACGCGACCTTGGCAAGACATGGACGACCTCCGAACCCGCGTCGGCCGGCGGGCCACCGCTCGACGCGATCCAGCCAAGCATCCTGCAACTCGGCGGGGAAAAACTCCTCGCGCTCGGTCGCACCCGGCAAGGCGCGATCTTCCAGGTGACCTCCGAAGATGCGGGAAAAAGCTGGGGCGCGATGAGTGCCACCGCGTTGCCGAATCCAAACTCCGGCACCGACGCGGTGACCCTGCGGGACGGTCGGCACGTCTTGGTTTACAACCACACGAAGCAGGGCCGCACCCCGCTGAACGTCGCCATTTCGGGCAACGGCCGCGACTGGGCGGCGGCGCTCGTTTTGGAAAGCGAGCCCGGCGAATTCAGCTATCCGGCCATCATTCAGACCGGCGACGGGCTGCTGCATTGCACCTACACTTGGAACCGCAAAAAGATCCGTCATGTGGTGGTCGATCCGGCAAAGCTCGAGTTGCACCCGATCGTTGACGGAGCCTGGCCGCAAGCGGGACTGCTCCCCGAACCACCGAACCCTTCCCTCCGACCATGAAAACACGATCTTCATCGAAAACCGTCCAACTCGTCGCGAGTGGCGACCTGCGACTTTCTGCGAATCAAGTCTGCTGGCCAGCACAGGCGGCGATGGAGAAGGCGCTCGGAGCCGCGTTGGAGGCGGAGGGTTTCGGGGTCGTGCGTGCGCATCCCTTTAGGAAAACGAAGAAGCACGGCTTCATCGCGAGCCAGCGCGAAGGGCTGGATGTCTTTCGCAACGTCGATCCCGACGCGCCGCTCATCGTCGCCGAGGCGGTGTGGCAGTATTCGCATCACGTCCTTGCAGGACTCACGACGCATCGGGGGCCGATCCTCACCGTGGCGAATTGGAGCGGGCGGTGGCCGGGGCTCGTCGGGATGCTGAATCTCAACGGTTCGCTGACCAAGGCGGGCGTGCGCTACTCGACGCTCTGGAGCGAGGATTTCACCGACGATTTCTTTCTCACCAAGCTGCGGGAATGGCTGAAGAGCGGGAGCCTCACGCACGACACTTCGCACGCGCGTCCGCTGGAGAATGTGAAGGTGCCTGCGCAAGCGGCGAAGCTCGGGGAGCAACTCGCCGCGAAGCTTCGCGGCGAAAAGGCGATCCTCGGCATTCTCGATGAAGGCTGTATGGGCATGTTCAATGCGATCATTCCCGACCACGCGCTGCACGCCTGCGGCGTCTTCAAGGAGCGGCTCAGCCAGTCCGCGCTCTACGCCGAGACGCTGCGCGTGCCCGACGCCGAGGCCGACGCCGTGCGCGCGTGGGTCGAGAAGCGCGGCATGAAATTCCTCACCGGGCCGACGCACGAGCGCGATCTGACCGACGCGCAGCTTCGCTTGCAGTGCAAAATGTATGTCGCCGCCGTGCGCCTCGCGGATGACTTCGGGTGTGACGCCATCGGCATCCAGTATCAGCAGGGCTTGAAGGATCTGCTGCCTGCGAGCGATCTCGTGGAAGGCACGCTCAACAACGCGGACCGCCCGCCGGTGCGTTCGCGCGATGGAAAGCGCGTGCTCTTCCGCGGTCAGCCGCTCACGCATTTCAATGAAGTGGACGAGTGCGCCGGGCTCGATGGACTGCTCACCCAGCGCGTCCACACGGCGCTCGGCCAGCCGGTGGAAAACACGCTGCACGATGTCCGCTGGGGCGCGGAGTTTGGCGGCGAATATGTGTGGGTCTTCCTCATCAGCGGAGCCGCGCCGCCCGCGCATTTCATCGGCGGGTGGAGAGGCGCGGAAGGCTACCGCCAGCCCGCGATGTATTTTCCGAACGGCGGCTCGACGCTGCGCGGCATCAGCAAGCCCGGCGAGATCGTCTGGTCGCGCATTTACGTGCAGGACGAGGCGCTGCACATGGACCTCGGGCGCGGCGGAGTCGTCGAGGTGCCACGCGAAGAAACCGAGCGCCGCTGGCAGGCGACCACACCGCAATGGCCGATCATGCACGCCGTGACTTATGGCGTGTCGCGCGATCAGCTCATGGCGAAGCATCAGGCCAATCACATCCAGGTCGCCTACGCGAAAGACGCGGCGGCGGCGGATGAATGCATGTTTGCGAAAGCCGCCTTCGCACGCGCGCTCGGCGTCCGCGTGAACATCTGCGGCATGCGGGACCGGAAACGCGGCTGGAACTGAGTCAGCACTCGACATTTTTCCATGAACGAGAGCACCGCTGCAAAATCTCTCCGCTACGCGTGGTGCATCGTGGCGCTGCTCTTCCCTGTCGCGCTGCTGAACTACCTCGACCGGCAGATGCTCGCGACGATGAAGGCGTCGATAGTCGGCGACATTCCAAGCATCGCGAGCAGCGCCGACTGGGGCATGGTGCTCGCCTGTTTCAAATGGACTTACGCGCTGCTCAGTCCGTTCGGCGGTTACATCGCGGACCGCTTTAGCAAGCGCGTCGTCATTTGTGCGAGCCTGCTCGTGTGGTCGGCGGTGACGTGGTGGACCGGCCACGTCACGAGCTTCCACGAACTCATCGCGGCGCGGGCGGTGATGGGGGTGAGCGAGGCCTTCTACATTCCGACGGCGCTGGCGCTGATTTCCGAATATCACCGCGGGCCGACCTCCTCGCGCGCCATCGGTTTTCATCAGGCTGGCATCTATGTCGGGCAGATTCTCGGAGGCTTCGCGGGCTACGCGGCGGATTCGCCGGCGCATGGCTGGCGCTGGGTCTTCAGCGCGTGCGGATTGATCGGTGTCATCTACGCGCTGCCGCTTTTCGCGTTGCTCCGCGATCCCGCGCGCGTCCAGGAGGAATCAACGTCCGCAGTCGTCGCTGCGCCCAAAGAGAACGTCCTCCGCGGCCTGCTGACGAACCGCAACTTCCTCCTCCTCGTGCTCTACTTCACGCTGCCCGCCATCGCCGGTTGGGTGGTGCGCGATTGGATGCCGGCGATCCTCAAGGATAAGTTCAGCCTGGGCCAGGGGCAGGCGGGCGTGAGCGCGGTCCTTTATGTGCAAATCGCGGCGATCATTGGCGTCATCGTGGGCGGGACGCTCGCCGACCGTTGGATGCGCACCACCTCGCGCGGACGCATCTTCACCAGCGCCATTGGCGTCGCTCTCTTTCTTCCCGCGCTCTTCAGCGTGGGCAATGCGGGTACGCTGACCGTGGCCATTGCCGGGCTCATCGTCTTCGGCTTCGGCTGGGGATTTTTTGACTGCAATAACATGCCGATCCTCTGCCAGATCGCGCGGCCCGAGGGACGGGCAACGGGCTACGGCATCATGAATCTCGTGAGCATCTCCTGCGGTGGCTTTGGCGACTGGGCCTTTGGCGCGCTGCGCGACCGCGACGTGGCGCTCAATGTCATCTTCGGCGCGTTCGCCGGTGTGGCGCTGCTCTCCGTTTTCCTCGTGCTGCTCATCCGCCCGCGCGAAGCGACCCCTTCCACATGAACCTGCCCAAATACCACGGAATCATCCCGCCCATGATCACGCCGCTAAGCGGCCGCGACACGCTCGACGTGGCCGGGCTTGAGCGCCTCATCGAGCACATCCTCGCGGGAGGTGTTCACGGTCTTTTCATCCTCGGCACGACGGGCGAAGGGCCGAGCCTGAGCTACCGGCTGCGCAAGGAGTTAATCGAGCGCACTTGCCGCCAAGTGCAAGGCCGCGTGCCCGTGCTCGTCGGCATTACCGACACCGCGTTCGTCGAGTCGGTGAATGTCGCGCGCTGGTCCGCCGACGCGGGCGCGGATGCCGTGGTCGTCGCGCCGCCGTATTACTTGCCACCAGCACAGCCCGAATTGCGGGAGTATTTGCAGCACCTCGTGCCCGAACTCCCGCTGCCGCTCTTTCTCTATAACATGCCGGCGCTGACGAAGGTAATCTTCGAGCCAGAAACGGTGCGGCGTGCGATGGACGATCCTCGCATCATCGGCTTTAAGGATAGCTCGGGAAACATGATTTACTTTCACCGTATCGCCGCGCTGCTGAAAAACCGGCCCGATTGGTCGCTGCTCATGGGACCGGAGGAGTTGCTCCCCGATGCTCTGTTCGCCGGGGGTCATGGCGGGATCAACGGTGGTGCCAACCTTTTTCCCAGCCTCTACGTGAAGCTCTATTCCGCCGCCCGAGTCGCCGACTTGGAAGCGGTCCGCACATTACATGGCTGGGTCATGAATGTCAGCGAACAACTCTACCGCGTCAGTAGCTACCATTCGGGGCTGATCACGAGTCTGAAGTGCGCCCTCTCGCTCCGCGGGATCTGCGACGACTTCATGGCCGAACCCGCCCGGCGATTCCAGGAAGCGGAGCGCGGGCTGATTCGGAATATCATCGGCGAAATCGAGCAACAACTATGAGCCCTCTTCTCACGCGGTTCCATTCCCACTCCCTCGTGGTTACCAATCTGTTACTTGCTCCCTGCCTCGTCAGCCTCGCTGCCGTGGCGCAAGCGTGTGAGATCTCTCTGGTTGGCCAGGGCATCCTCATCGGCGAGTGCCGCCGAGTCGATGCATCCCGGGTTCCTGCCAGCCTATGAAATCGATCCTCCTCACCCTCATCGTTTCGTCCTTCAGCCTCGCCTATCTGGCGGCCGGTGCGGAGGGCGCGAAGCCGAACGTCATCCTCATCCTCTCCGACGATCATGGGTTCACCGACTATGGATTCATGGGGCACAAGATCGTGCAGACGCCGAACCTCGATCGCATGGCGTCGCAGAGCCTGCTCTATACGCGTGGCTACGTCATGCCGGTCTGCTCGCCGTCTTTGGCTTGTCTGCTCACCGGCCGGCTGCCGCACCAGCACGGCATCACCGGCAACGATTTGAGTCAGGCCGGAATCGAAGCTCAGAAGGCAAAAGGGAAAATGGATCGCGCGCCGCTTTCGCATCAGCTTCTTGGCAATCCGATGATCCTGCCGAAAGTGCTGACGGCATCCGGTTACCTGACGTTCCAGACTGGCAAGCTCTGGAATGTAACCGCGGAAGAAGTGGGGTTCACTGCGGGCATGACGAATACGGAAGGCCGCCATGGCGGAGATGGATTGGCCATCGGCCGGAAGACCATGCAGCCGATGTATGATTTCATCGCGGGAGCGCAGTCCCAGAACAAACCGTTCTTCGTCTGGTATGCGCCGATGATGCCGCATGAGCCGCACAATCCGCCAAAGGAGTTTCTCGCGCGGTATCAAGGCAAGGGATTGAGTCCCAAGGCTGAGAAATATTACGCGATGGTCGAGTGGTTCGATCACACCTGCGGGGAATTGGACGAGTTCCTTAAGCGGCGTGGACTCACCGAGAACACGGTGGTCATTTATCTCGCCGACAATGGCTGGGACGCGGAGCAGGGAAATCGCGCGAAGCTTTCACCGTATGAAATGGGCATCCGCGCGCCAGTGTTTGTCCGCTGGCTGGGGAAAGTGAAGCCGCAGCGCGACGACGAAACGCTGGCCGCGATCGTGGATTTCGTTCCCACCGTTTTGAAGATATGCGGATTGCCGGTGCCATCCGACCTTCCCGGACTCGACCTGCTCGACCGCGCCATGATGACCGCGCGGAAGTCCATCTTTGTGGAAGGCTATACCCACGACATTGCCGACCTTAGTCACCCGGAGAAAAGCCTTGTGACGCAGGTGGTGATCGATGGCTGGTCCAAGCTGCTGCTGCCCGGCCCGGTTCGCCCGGACAAGGCCTACACTTCGGCGCCGCAGGTCGTTGAACTCTTCGACCTGAAATCCGACCCACTGGAGAAACATGATATCGCTGCGGAGCGGCCTGATGAAGTAGAACGTCTGAAAGCCATGCAAAAGGCGGAGTGGAGTTATTGAAGAAACCGTTCCCTCCCCATTCTTTGAACCGCAATCCGTCCACTCACTTTTCATGAAACCTATCCTCCTCCTTTTCCTGGCTATGCACGCCCCGGCGCTCCTGGCTGCGGAGACAAAGCCGAACATCCTTTTCTTCATCGCCGACGACTTGAGCTGGCACTCCGCCGGATTCGCGGGCGACCCAGTGGTGAAGACGCCGCACCTCGACCGCCTCGCCAGTGAAGGTGTGGTCTTCACCCGCGCGGCGGTGACTACTTCCATTTGCATGGTGAGCCGCGCTTCCATGCTGACTGGGCGCTGGCTCAGTCAAATGGGCGGCGCGCGGGTGACGCCGCAGACGTGGCCCGATACCTGGCCCGCACGATTGCGCGCGGCAGGCTATTTTGGCGGCCACATCGGCAAGGTGCATGTGTCCGGGCAGGAGAAAGGCGGTTATGATTTCTGGGCGGGGCGCGGTGGCTACGCCTGGCTGAAGGACGATGCGGGTGGCACGATCCATAGCCTCCAAAAGGACACGGATGAAGCATTGCGCTTTCTCAACACGCGTCCCAAGGACCAGCCATTTTTCCTCCAAGTCGCCTACACCGTTCCGCACGCGGAGGATGGCGATCCGCGACAATACTTGCCGATGCCAGAGGAGCAAACCCTCTACATCAAGGACACCGTGCCTCTTCCCGAAACCGCGACGGAGGAAGCTTGGCAGAAACTGCCCTCGTTCTTCCACACGGCGACTAATGAAAGCCGCGTCCGCTGGGAGAAACGCTTCGACACGCCGGAGAAGTATCAGACTTACACGAAGAACTACTTCCGGCTCATCAGCGGTCTGGACCGCAGCATTGGCGTAATCCTTGATCAGCTCAAGGCGCAGGGCGTCGCGGAGAACACCATCGTCGTCTTCATCGGTGATAACGGATACTTTCTCGGTGAGCACGGCCTGGCCGACAAATGGTATGCCTACGAGGAAAGCTTGCGCGTGCCGCTGATCGTGCGCGATCCGCGCCTGCCCGCCGCCCGGCGCGGACAGCGTTGCGATGACTGGGTGCTGAATGTGGACATCGCCCCGACCTTCTGCGCACTGGCCGGCTTGCAGTCACCCGCGGCGATGCAAGGACGCGACTTGACTCCGCTCCTGCACGGCCGGACGCCCGCCGACTGGCGCACGGATTTCCTCTATCAGTTCAAGTGGAGCAGCGAAATCATCCCGGCCTCCGAAGGCGTGTGCAGCAAGGATTGGAAATACATCAAATGGCTGGCCACCGACACTGAGGAACTCTTCGACCTGCGCGGCGACGCACAGGAAGTCCGCGACCTCAGCAAGGACCCGGCCCATGCTTCCCAACTCGCGAAGCTGCGCGCGCGGTATGAAGTGCTGAAAAAGGAAACTGGTGGAACCCCGGTGGAACAGTTGGAAAAGATGCCCTTTGGAAAGCCTCCGCGAAGCCCCAAGCTATGATGATAAACGCCTCCCGACCTCCCATGAAAGAGCGCCTCCTCCGCCCCGGTTTCCGCCTGCGCTGCGCGATGCTCCGCCGGAGCCTTCTCCTCTTGCTCCTGATTTCGGCGGGTCTCGCTCCCGGTCTTTTTTCCGCAGAGACGCGCCCCAACATTGTCTTCATCCTCGCCGACGATCTCGGCTGGGCGGACCTCGGCTGTTACGGCAGCACGTTTTACGAAACGCCCCATCTCGACCGCCTGGCCAAGCAGGGCATGCGTTTCACCGCCGCTTACGCAGCGTGCAACGTGTGTTCGCCAACGCGCGCCAGCGTCCTGAGCGGGAAGTATCCGGCCCGACTGCACCTCACCGACTGGCTGCCCGGTCGCCCGGATCGCCCGGACCAAAAGCTCAATCACCCCATCATCCTCCAGCACCTGCCGCTCGAAGAAGTGACCATCGCCGAGGCGCTGAAGGAGGGCGGTTACGCCACGGCTTTCATTGGCAAATGGCATCTCGGCGGGCCGGCGCTTTACCCCGAAAAACAGGGCTTCGACGTGAACGTCGGCGGTTGTGACAAGGGTCATCCGCCCTCGTATTTCAGCCCCTACCGCATCCCGACGTTGCCCGATGGTCCGCCGGGCGAATTTCTCACCGACCGGCTCACCGACGAGGCGGTGAAGTTCATCGAGTCTTCCAAGAGCAAACCCTTCTTTCTTTATCTCTCGCACTACGCCGTGCATACGCCGCTCCAGGCCAGGCCGGAAGTCATCGCGAAATACCAAGCCAAGGCCGCGCGGCTCGCGTCCGCTGGACCGGAATTTAGCTCCGACCTAGGCCGCCAGGTTCGCCAAGTCCAGCGGCACGCCATTTACGCCGCGATGGTCGAAAGTCTCGACGACAGCGTCGGCCGGATCATGAAAAAATTGGCGGAACTCGGCCTCGACCAGAACACCGTCATCATCTTCACCTCGGATAACGGCGGCTTGTCCACGGCCGAAGGCTCACCCACCTCCAACCTTCCCCTGCGGATGGGCAAGGGTTGGAACTTCGAGGGCGGCGTGCGCGAACCGCTGCTGGTGAATTGGCCCGGCGTCGCGCTGCCCAGTAGCGTTTGCGACGTGCCCATGATTTCAACTGATTACTACCCAACGCTGCTGGAGATGGCGCTGCTGCCGCCGCGTCCACAGCAGCACTTGGATGGCGTGAGTCTGGTCCCACTGCTGCAAGGCCGCACCGCGCCCAACGAACGTGCCTTATTCTGGCACTACCCGCATTACAGCAACCAGGGCGGCGGTCCCGGCGGTGCGGTGCAGATGGGCGACTTCAAGCTGATTGAGGACTTCGAGGACATGCGCGTCCAGTTGTTCAACCTCAAGACCGACGTGGGAGAAGAGCACGATCTCGCCGCGCGAATGCCGGAGAAGGCCGCCGCCCTCCGCGAGCAACTCCACGCCTGGCGCGAGGCGGTCCAGGCGCAAATGATGACGCCCAATCCCGACTATCGTCCTAAAGCCGCCAAACCATCGGGCGACGATGAGAAGATCAAGCAGGACAAAGCGCCCCGGTAATTCCCCCGCCACCTGTGCCGACGGAAAAAAGCAGATCTGCGTTCGCGCGGCGTTGAAGAAACGCAATCGGTCCACACGCCGCCGCGTGGGTCGAGTTTCGCGAGAGCTTCGAGCGCGGGCCGGCGCGAACGGTGCGCCGTGTCGATCTACACCATGCCGCTCGGCGTGTGAGTGGAGCAAGGAACCTTCTCGTGGCCACGGAGCATTTAGGCTGGGGCGGTGAAGCAAGTGGGGAACAAACTCATCAAACTCTGAGGCCACACTGATCGCGGGGTGAACGAGTCTTCTAGCTGCACGATCAACTTTCGATATTGCGGCATGGAGAGCGTGAGTCGGATGACATCGGCGTGCGCGAAGCGTTGTCTTGCAGGTCCATGAAACGAGACGACGTGCAACATGCTCGAATTTACCCAAAATCCTGCGGAAAGGGTGGTGCAGGGATTGATCTGCCGCTGGTAAAAGGCGCGATGACCCAGCCGACGAGAAGGTGATCGGCCGCCGGATCGCCGTCGGCAAGTCGCGGGACATCTGTAATTCGCAAAGCGATTGAAGTGTGAAATCCATTGCTGACCAACCAGACCGGTTTGGTGTCCCCAGCCGATGTGCAGGGGATGAGTGAAAGCGGCACCAATACTAAAAGCAGGCGTGGATCAATGAAGGTTCGCATAGTGGCGAGGGCCATGGTACGCGATTTACGAGGACAGCGACGTGCTGAACTCGCGATATCTTGGTCGTTATGAATTTCGTTGCTTCACCTCGCACAGCGAATGCGCCCCGCATGATTTCGGTGATCATCCCCGTCTGGCGGGATCTTTCTTCGGCGACCGCGAGCGTGGTGCGGGTGCGGCAAATGCACGGTGTCCGCGAAGTTATCGTGTCAGCCGCCTCCGCGAATCGGGAATTGGTGGCGGCGATGCACGCCCTGGGCGCTCATTTCGTCGAGTCCGACCAGCCAAGTCGCGGACGCCAGATGGATCTCGGAGCGGCGGCGGCCACCGGTGAATGGCTGCTCTTTCACCATGTGGATACCGATCTCACACCCGCTCATCTGCAAGCGCTGGTGAGCCTGACGGCGAACACTGCCGTCGTGGGCGGCGCGTTTTATCGGCGCTTCGACGAGCGGCATCCGACGCTGCGCTGGCTGGAGCCGGTCGAGCGCTGTCACAACCGCACCTTTGGCGCGCTCTACGGTGATCAGTCGATCTTTGTCCGGCGCGAGGTGTTCGCGCGGCTCGGTGGCTTTCGCGGGTTGCCACTCATGGAAGACGTGGATTTTTCGCTGCGCCTGCGGCGTGCGGGAACGATCGTGCTGCTCGATCCGCCCATCGCCTCTTCGCCGCGCCGGCATCTGGCGCGCGGTCCGTGGAGGACCACTTTTAAGAACGCCTCTTTGCTCGCGCTTTTCCACTTGGGCATTTCGCCGCGTCGGTTGCACCGCTGGTATTACCCGGAAGCGGCTGCATCCGAACGCACTTACGGAGCGAAACATCCCCTCGGGACGGAAAACTCGAGCGGTGGCCCCGGCACCGTGGATTCTGCGACCGTGTCCGGCACAATCCGATAATTATCGTGACCACCAAATTAACCACCCGACAAAAGTGGCCTGCCCGATGGGCGGCTTTTCGCCAGCCGGTGCATCAGGAAAAAGCCGCAATTCTCCGCCAGCGTTGGAATGACCTTCCGGCGGAACTTCGCACCCCGAATCAAATCTCCGGGCGGCATCTCACGCACTGCGGCTTCACGCTCGGCGCGAGCTTCTGCTCGTTTCACTGCACCCATTGCTATCTACCGAAGAACGCGAACGAAGTGCCGCTGCCGTCGCTCGCGCAGATGAAGGAGCAGATCGATGCGAACCGCCGGCTCCAAGGGCCGGGTGGCGGATTGCAACTCACCGGCGGCGATGTGGCCGATGCCTACTGGCGCTCCGGCCGGCAGGACGAACTCGTGGAAATCGTGCGCTACGCCTACTCCGTGGGCCTCGTGCCGATGCTCATGACCCACGGCCAGACGCTCATCGAGCATCCCGAATTTTTGGAACGGCTCGTGGTGGAAGGCGGGTTGCGGCAGGTCGCGGTACATGTCGATGTCACGCAGGCCGGGCGGCACGGATTTCCGATCGGGCGGATCAAGACGGAGGCCGACCTGCATCCGGTGCGCGCGGCCTTCACCGAACTCGGCTGGCGCATTCGGGAGAAGACGGGCGTCGCGCTGGAGTTCGCGCACAACTGCACGGTGACGCGCAAGAACATCGACGGCGTCGCGGAGATCATCCGCTGGTTTCTCGCCGACCCGAAGCGCACGCAGCTCTGGCGCATGCTGAGTTTCCAGCCCGAGGCGGACACCGGACGCACCATCTTTTCCCAGCAGCCGATCACGCCCGCGCTGACTTGGGAAAAAATCCGCGAAGGCACCGGCCTGCCGCTCCGCCGCGACGCGAGCATCTTTGGCCATCCCGATTGCAATAGCTGGGCTTCGCTGCTCGTCGCGCAGAATTCCGGCGAGGTCTATCCGACGCTGCCGGACGATCCCAAATGGGATCAGGTCTTCGGTCGCGTGCTCGAACGCATCGGCGGCATTTCACTCGTCACCGATGACGCCGGCACCGCGCCGTATCGCCTCGCCGGAGCGCTCGCGCAAAACCCGGTGCTCGCGCTGCGGCTGGCCTCGCACCTCGTCGCCTTCGCCGGCGCGGGCAAGATGCCCCGCTCCGTTTTCCGCGCGCTGCTGCGCGGCCGGGTCCACACCGTCGGCGTCGGCATGCACAACTTTATGGACGCCGCCGTGACCGCCACCGCGCCGCACGATCCCGTGATCAAAGCGCGGCTCGACTCGTGCGTTTTCAAAGGCGCGGTGAAGCAGGATGGCGAGTGGGTCGGCGTGCCGATGTGCCAGATGAATCAGGAGCGCTGGGGCAAAGTGTACGACGAGCGCCTCGCCGATCCCGCGCTCCGTGCCGAACCGCAGATCACATCCGCGGGAATTAAACCCTCACCCGAACCCTCACTCCACAGCCCATGAAAGAAACCACCCTGCCTGTCGAAGCCGCCGTCAAACAACGCTATGCCGACGGCGCGCAAGCCCAGGAAGCCGCGCTTTGCTGCCCGGTCGATTACGATCCGCAATATTTGAAGGTGATTCCGCAGGAAGTCATCGAGCGCGACTACGGCTGCGGCGATCCGAGCCGGCACGTCCGCCGCGGCGAGACCGTGCTGGATCTCGGCAGCGGCACGGGAAAGATTTGCTTCATCGCCGCGCAAGTCGTCGGCCCGGAAGGCCGCGTCATCGGCGTGGACATGACCGACGCCATGCTCGACGTGGCACGGCGCAACGCCCCCGTCGTCGCCGAGCGCCTCGGCTTCGCCAACGTCGAGTTTCGCAAAGGCCGCATCCAGGACCTCGCGCTCGATTTGGAGAAGCTCGACGCCGAGCTGAAGTCGCGCCCCATCGCCAGCGCCGACGCCTTTCTCGCCGCCGAAGACCTCGCCCAGGAGCTGCGCGTGAAGCAGCCGCTCGTCGCCACGGAATCCGTCGATGTGGTCGTCTCAAACTGCGTGCTCAACCTCGTCGAGCCACGCGCCAAGCGGCAGCTCTTCGAGGAAATTTTCCGCGTGCTCCGGCTCGGCGGGCGGGCGGTGATTTCCGACATCGTCGCCGACGAAGAGGTGCCCGAGGAATTACAGAACGACGCAGAGCTGTGGAGCGGCTGCATCTCCGGCGCGCTCACCGAAGCGGGTTTCCTCGCCGCGTTTGAGCAGGCCGGTTTCTACGGCATCCAGATCGTCAAACGCGACGCCGCGCCTTGGCGCACGGTGCAGGGCATCGAGTTCCGCTCCCTCACCGTCGAGGCGTGGAAAGGCAAACAAGGTCCGTGCTTCGAGCGCCAGCAGGCGGTGGTTTACAAAGGGCCGTTTAAGGAAGTGCTCGACGACGACCAACATCTGCTGGTGCGCGGCCAGCGCCAGGCGGTCTGCGACAAGACTTTCCATCTCCTGCAAAAAGCGCCCTACCGCGAGCACTTCGAGTTTATCGAACCGCTCACGCCTGTGCCGCCGGAGAGCGCGCTGCCTTTCGACTGCCGACCGCCCGCCGTTGCGCCATCCGCGCGAGACCAAGGGCCAGCAATATGACGCGACCAGCGAAGGCGCGTCCTGCTGCGGCTCGGATGGCGGGGCCTGCTGCTAAAAGCCGATGAATCGTTTCGACACCACGCTTGCCAGGTGCGGGATCGGCATGCGCCGGGCGCGCCCGGAAGTCCTACAGCTCAATGTGGGCAAACTCTGCAATCTCACTTGCACGCATTGCCATGTGAACGCCGGGCCAAAACGCAAGGAAGTGATCACGCGCGAAACGCTCGACCGCATCCTCGATTGGTTCGCCGCGACCGACCTGCCGACGCTCGATCTAACCGGCGGCGCACCGGAGATGATCCCGGATTTCCGCGAAGCGATCCTGCGTGTCCGCGCGATGACCCCGCGCCGCCGGATCATCGACCGCTGCAACCTCACCCTCCTGCTCGAGCCGGGCTGCGATGGGCTCGCCGAATTTCTCGCCGAGCAGGAAGTCGAGATCGTCGCTTCGATGCCATGCTATTCGCCGGAAAATGTGAACGCGCAACGTGGCGAAGGCGTGTTCGACGCGAGCATCACCGCCCTGCAACTGCTCAACCGCCTCGGCTACGGCACGCGCCCCGAGCTGCCGCTCCACCTTGTCTATAATCCCAACGGCGCGAACCTGCCCGGCCCGCAGGCCGAACTCGAAGCCGACTACAAACGCGAGCTTTCGGAGCACTTCGGCATCGTCTTCAACAAGCTCTACACGATCACGAATCTGCCCATCGCCCGCTTCGCGAGCTGGCTGCGGCACGAGGGGAAATACGAGGAGTATCTCGAAACGCTCGTCGCCGCCTTCAACCCCGCGACGGTAGAGGGCCTGATGTGCCGGAACACGATCAACGTTAGTTGGGAGGGCGAGGCGCACGACTGCGATTTCAACCAAATGCTCAAGCTGCCATTCGCGGGCGATGGCCGCCGCTACGTGTGGGAGCTTGATCCGCAGGCGCTCTCCGGTTTGGAAATCGCCACGGGCAATCACTGCTTCGGTTGCACCGCCGGGGCCGGATCGAGCTGCGGAGGCGCGCTGACGTGACGATTTCAGTCGTGATTCCCGCGTTCAACGAGGCCGCCGAGCTGCCCGGTACACTCGCCGCGCTGCGGGCGCAGCACCTATCGCACGAGGTGATCGTCGTCGATGCGGGGAGCACAGACTCCACTGCGACCGTCGCGCACGAGGCGGGCGCAAGGATTGTCGCGAGTCCGCGAAAACAGCGGGCCGCGCAGATGAATTTTGGCGCTTCAGTGGCGTGCGGCAACGCGCTGCTTTTTCTTCACGCCGATACACGCCTCGCACCCGGTGCGCTGCGTCGAATCGAATCGGCGCTACGCCAGCCGGAGGTCGTTGGTGGTGGATTCGATCGCCGTTACCAATCACGGTCGCTTTTCCTCCGCGCCACCTGCGCGCTCGCCGGGGCGCGCACCCGGCTCTGCGGCTGGTTCCTCGGCGATCAGGCGATCTTCGCCCGCCGCGCGGCCTTCACTGCGCTCGGTGGCTTTCACGAGTGGGACATTTTTGAAGACCTCGATTTTTCCCGCCGCCTCGCGCGCACCGGCCGCGTGGTCACGCTGCGCCCGCATGTGATCTCCGCCGCGCGCCGCTTCACCGCCCGCGGCGCGGTGTGCACCACCTGGCGCGACCTCGCGCTGACCGCGCGCTATCTCCCGGGACGGGAGCACAGGCTTTCAGCCTGTGCAGCCAGCGGGCTTCCAGCCTGCTCGGACATCGAATCCACTCGGCAGGCAGGATGCCTGCCGGCCCCACAGGCTGGAAGCCTGTGCTCCGACCCGTGAGCGAACCGCTTTATAACGCGGTCGTCATCGGCGCGGGCACGGCGGGCCTCGTCACCGCGGCCGCGACGGTGGGCCTCGGCGGGCGCGTGGCGCTGATCGAGCGGCGGCACATGGGCGGCGATTGCCTGAATTTCGGCTGCGTGCCGAGCAAGGCGCTCATCTCGTCCGCACGCGCCGCGGATCGCATCCGGCACGCCGACCGCTGGGGGCTTGAAGCCAGCGAGCCGGCGTTCGCTTTTGAAAAAGTGATCGCGCGGATGCGGGCGCGCCGCGCGCAGATCGCGCCGAACGATTCGCAGGAGCGTTTCGAGGGGCTTGGCGTCGAGGTCATTCGCGGCGAAGCGGCGTTTGTCTCGCCGCACGAGGTCGCGGTTGAGGGGCGAAAATTGCGCGCGAAATATTTCGTCATCGCCACCGGCACGCGCCCGCTGCTCCCGCCCATCGACGGCCTGCGCGACGTGCCCTTTTTCACCAACGAAACCATCTTCGACAAACTCGACCAGCGCCCCGCGACGATGCTTGTCCTCGGCGGCGGCCCGATCGGCTGCGAGCTGGCACAAGCCTTCGCGCGCCTCGGTGTGAAAGTGACGCTCGCCCATCGTGGCCCGCGGCTGCTGCCACACGAAGACCCCGAAGTATCCGACCTCGTCCAGCGCACGCTTGCCGCCGATGGCATCGAGTGCCTGACCGCCGCCGAAGCGCAGCGCGTGCGCAAGGAAGGCGACGAAACGATCACCACGCTCAAGCTTGGCGACAGCACCCGCGAAGTCCGCGCCGAAGCGCTGCTCGTGGCCGTCGGGCGCACGCCGAATTCCGACGCGCTCGGCCTCGACGCCGCGGGCGTGCGCACCGGCAAACACGGCGTCGAAGTGAACGCGCAACTCCAGACCTCGCAGCCGCACATCTACGCCGCGGGCGACATCGCCGGGCCGTTCCGCTTCACCCACATGGCCGACTACCAGGCCCGCATCGTCGCGCGCAACATCCTCGTGCCTTTCGGCTTTCTACGCTCGAAGACCGACTATGTGACCGTGCCGTGGTGCACCTATCTCGATCCCGAAGTCGCCCGCGTCGGGCTCAGTGAAACCGAAGCGAAGGAGCGTGGCGTCGAATACGACCTCTACATTTCCAAACTCGAAGACCTCGACCGCGCGGTGGTCGAAGACGAGACCGCGGGCTTCGTGAAAGTGCTAACCGCCCGCGGCACCGACCGCATCCTCGGCGTCACCCTCGTCGCCAGCCACTCGGGCGACCTGATCCACGAGTACGTCCTCGCGATGAAATCGGGCATCGGTCTCGGGAAACTATCGAGCGTCATCCACGCCTACCCGACCTTCGCCGAACTCGCGCGCAAGACCGGCGACGCTTTCCAAAAAACCCGCCTCACGCCGACCGCCAAAAAGCTCTTTGCGTGGCTCTACGCAAGGAACCGCAAATCATGAGCGACAAGAAATCATTTTGGTCCAGCTACGGAAAGTGGGTGTTGCTGGTGCTCGCGCTCATCGCTGTCGGCGCGGCTTGGCATTTCCTGCCGGTGAAGGATTGGATCAAGGCGTTCAACGGCTGGGTCGAGCAGCGCGGCGTCTGGGGCTACCTCGTCTTCGTTTTGGCGTATGCCGTCGCGACCGTTTTGTTTTTCCCCGGCTCGGTGATGACCATCGGCGCGGGCCTCGCGTTCGGTTTGTGGCGCGGCTTCGCCGTCGTCTCCGCGGGCGCGACGCTCGGCGCGGCGCTGGCCTTTTTGGTGGCCCGCTATTTCGTCCGCAGCCGTGTGGAAAAGGCCGCGCAGAACAATCCGAAATTTGCCGCCATCGACGAGGCAATTGGCAAGCAAGGTTGGAAGATGGTCGCGCTGCTGCGGCTCAGTCCGCTGCTCCCGTTCAACCTCAGCAACTATCTCTACGGCGTGACGAAGATCGGCTTCTGGCCTTACCTCGCGGCCAGTTGGGTCGGGATGCTGCCCGGCACTTTTCTCTACGTTTATCTCGGCGCGGCGGGCCGGGAGGCCTCGAGCAGCAACGCCGCCGGGCCGTGGAAATGGGTGCTTTTCGGCGCAGGCCTCGCCGCCACCGTCGCGGTCACGATCTGGATTTCCCGTCTCGCCAAAAAGGCGATTCCCGCGACGCAAAAAACCGACCACTAAACCATGAAAACCACCCGCCTCCTCATCGCGCTTACCAGCGCGCTCTTCGTCTTCGCCCTCGGTGCACCGCGCGTGCTCGCGAAAGAAAAACCCGTGCCCGTCACCTTCCCCGCCGGCCTGCACCACGACGCCTGGGATGCGCTTTTGAAAAAATACGTGAACGAGCGCGGACTCATCGCTTACGAAAAGTGGAAGGCGAACGACGCCGACCGCAAGGCGCTCGACAGCTACCTCGCGCAGTTCGCCGCCAAGCCGGCGACAGCCGCCGCGGGCAACGACCTCGCGGCGTCAGCGATCAATGCCTACAATGCTTTTGCGATCCAGTGGATCATCCAGAACTACCCGACCGAGAGCATTCAAGCGCTGCCCGGTTCTTTCAGCCGCAAGGCGCACATGGTTGGGGGAACGAAGATCGCGCTCGACGACGTCGAGCACGGCACCATGCGCCCGCTCCTCGGCTACCGCGCCCACGCGGCGCTCGTCTGCTGCGCGCGCAGTTGCCCGCCGCTCCAGCGCACTGCTTACACCGCGTCCGGCCTCGACGGACAGATCGACGCCGCCTACACCGCCTGGCTCGGGCGCGAAGACCTCAACCAATACGACCCGGCGAAGAATCGCGTTGAGGTTTCGAGCATCTTCAAATGGTTCAAGGAAGACTTCGAGAAAGCCGGCGGCGTGCCGAAAATTCTCGGCGAGCGCGGCCCCGCCGCGGTGCGCCCTTTCCTCGCGAAAGGCGGATACAAGATCGACTACAAGGCGTATCGCTGGGGGCTGAATGACCAGGGCAAACACGGCGAGGACTACAGCCGCGCCAATCTTTATTTTGACTCGCTCTTCAAGTAACCGATGAGGGCTGCGCTTAAACGGGCCGCCTGCTTCGCCGTGCTCGTGAGCGGCGCAATGTGCGCCGGAGCCGAGGTTACTTTGCGCAGCACCGCGGCGCGCACGCATTTGCTGGAGCTTTATACGTCGGAGGGGTGCAGCAGTTGTCCGCCGGCGGAGAAATGGATGTCCGCGCTGCAAGCGAGCCCGCGCTTGTGGACGGATTTCGTGCCCGTCGCGTTTCACGTCGATTACTGGGATGGCCTCGGCTGGCCGGATCGCTTCGCATCGAAGGCGCACACTGCACGCCAGCGCACCTACGCCACAGCGTGGGGCAGCGGGACGGTTTACACGCCCGGCTTTGTGCTCGATGGCAAGGAGTGGCGCGAGCGCATGGTTGATCGCATCGCCGCACCGGAAGGCGCGGCGGGACTGCTCAGCGCGACGATTCGTGACCGCCGGGCGGTCGCGGTCACGTACACGCCGGGCCGCGCGGGGAAATGGGAAGCGCATGTCGCGGTGCTCGGCTTCGGTCTGAATTCCGACGTGAAAGCCGGGGAGAACAACGGGCGGAAATTGCAGCACGATTTCGTCGTCCTCGCGCATGAGACGAAGGCGATGGCGCAGGACGCCGACTCCGCGCGCGTCGAGATTTCGCTGCCCGCGCTGAGCGGCGCTGGCGAACTCGGCGTGGCGGTGTGGGTGACGGAAGCAGGCAAGCCACAATCCGCGCAGGCCGTCGGCGGCAAGCTGTGAAATTCGCCTTTTCGATTTCCATGAAACATCACCTCGCCAGCTTCTTCCTCGCTACCGCCTTCGTTTTCTCCGCCTGCCAGCGCGATCCGAAGGCAGAGCAGATCAAAGCCTCTTTCAATCAACAAACACCTGAGATGATGAGCGACAAAATCGTGAAGACCGACGCCGAGTGGCAGAAAATCCTAAGCTCCGAGCAATTCCGCGTGCTGCGCAAAAAGGGCACCGAACGCCCAGGCAGCGGCGCACTCCTGAACAACCACGAGAGCGGCATCTACAAATGCGCGGCGTGCGATCTCGAACTTTTCAGCTCGGAGGCGAAATTCGAATCCGGCACCGGCTGGCCGAGTTATTTCCAGCCGGTCGCGCCGGGCAAAGTGACCGTCGCGACCGACAGCAGCCTCGGCATGGAGCGCGACGAAGTGGTGTGCAGCCGGTGCGGCGGACATCTCGGCCACGTCTTCAACGACGGCCCGCCGCCGACCGGCCTGCGCTACTGCATGAACTCGGTCTCGCTGAAATTCGAGAAGGCCAAGTGACGCGCGCCGCGATCGCGGCGGCGGTGCTGGCGTGCGCTCCGCTGCTCTGCGCGCAGGATCGCACGCCGCTCGCGGCCGGCGGCGGGAAGCTCGAGGTCGCGTTCAGCGAAACGCCGCGCGAGCCGCTGCGCAGCGCGGTGCTCGCCTGGATCGGCACTTCCGCGCGGGCGGTCGCGGCTTATCACGAGGGCTTTCCGGTGCGGCGTGCGGAGATTCGCGTGCGCCTCGGCGAGGGGCGTGGGCCAAGCAACGGCATGGCCTACGGCTGGAATGGCGCGCTCATCACGATCACCGTCGGGCGCGCGAGCACAGCGGCGGATTTCGCGGATGACTGGCTGATGCCGCACGAGATGCTGCACCTCGGTTTTCCCTCCGTGCCCGAGCGGCACCACTGGATCGAGGAAGGCATCTCGACTTACGTGGAGCCCATCGCGCGGGCGCGCGCCGGGCTGATCAGCGCGGAGGAGGCGTGGGGCGATCTCGTGCGCGGGCTGCCGCAAGGCCAGCCGCAGGCCGGTGACCGCGGACTCGACGGCACGCCCACTTGGGGCCGCACGTACTGGGGCGGCGCGATATTTTGTCTGCTCGCCGATGTCGAGATTCGCCGGCGCACTGGCAACCGCCTCGGCTTCGAGCACGCCCTGCGCGCGATCGTGCGCGCCGGTGGTACCATCGAGGCGGATTGGAAAATCGAGCGCGCCATCGAGGTCGGCGACCGTGCGACCGGCGTGCCGGTGCTCCGCGAGCTTTACGAAAAAATGCGGGCCGCGCCGGTCCAGACGGACCTCAACGCGCTCTGGAAACAACTCGGCATCGAACGCCGGGGACGGCAGATCTTCTTCAACGACGCCGCGCCTTTGGCAGCCATCCGCACAGCGATCACGCAGCGCGCCCCTGCCGCGCCACCCTGAATTCATCGGGCTTACGATGGTTGTCGCTGGTAGCGCGCGAGGAAACGGCGATCGATCCTGTCTTTCAGCCAAAAGGCGGCGCGTCCGAACCAATGAAAGCCGCGCCAGCGCGCGAGGCCAAGGCCGCCGCCGAGATTCAGGATGAGCAGGCAATGGCGCTGCGGGACGAAGGCGCGAAGTGGCGCGCCGTCGAGGGTGGCGAGCAGGTTGTGCAAAAGCACGGGCGACTGGCGCACGGCATAGACGCCGATTTTTTCGAGGTCGTGGTCGCGCAGCTTCACACAGTCGCCGCCGCCGAAGATCGGTCCGCCAGCGAGCGTGCGGAGATGCTTGTCCACGAGCAGTTCGCCGCGCTCGCTGCACGGCAGTCCGGACGCTGCGAGCAAGGCCGGCGGGCCGAGGCCGGTGGCGTTGACGAGGTAGTCGAAAGGGATCGTCTCGCCGTTCGCGGTGATGGCGGTGTGGCCGTCGATCCGCTCCAGTTCGCTGCCGATTTGCACGGCGATCTCGCGGGCGTGCAGCCAGTCGCGAAGCTGTGCGGAAACGCGCGGCGGAAAGTTTTCGACGATCCGTTCGCCCCGCGCGAGCAGCGTGATCTTCGCCGCGTCGGCACCGATCAACGCGCGCAGATTCGCGGCAATCTCGCAGCCGGAGGGGCCGCCGCCCACGACGACGATGCGCACCATTCGACGTGCGTCACGCGCCTGCTCCAGTTCGCGGCGCAAGCGCCACAGCTCGTGCAGCGGTTTGATCGGAAACACGCCGTCCGCTTCACCGGGAAGGGGCCGCAGTTCGCTGCCCACATTCACCGACAGCGCAGCGAAGCTGATGGACTCTCCGTTGCTGAGATTCACGCGGCGTTCGTTAGCGTCGATCTTCACTACGCGATCCTTCACGAAACGGCCCGTCGGCAAGAGCGCGGCAATGTCCACCTGATCCTGCTCCGGCGAATAGCGCCCGCCCAACATGCCGGTCGCGAGGCCCGAATACCAAAAATTCCCCGGCGCGATGACGACGAGTTCCACCCCGCGCCGCGCAAACTCCGCCGCGTGCTGCAAGGTGTGCAAATGCGCGTGCCCGGCTCCGACGAGCACGACGCGGCGCGCGGAAGTCATGGTCGCATCGGCCATCAGCGGAGTGGCGGGGCCGATCCCAACGCGGGAAACGCGGCGACCGCGCGCTGCCAACTCGCAAGATCGTCCACGTCCTCGACGATCTCCGCCTCCACCCACCGCAAACCAGCAGCGCGGAGGCGCTGGCGCGTTTGCTCGAGCACGGCGGCGGTGCTCCACGCGATGTTTTCAAATAGCGCGTCATACGCAGCGCGCAAGCCGATGAGGCAATAGCCGCCATCGACCGCGGGCGCGAGCGCGGCGTCGAAGTCGGCGAAACGCTTGGCGAACTGCCGCAGGTACTCGCGAGTCAGGTAGGGACAGTCGCCGCCGATGAAGAGGAGCGGCGCCGCCGAGCGGGAAAAATGGAATTCGCGCGCCGCGGCCAGACGCTGTCCGAGATCGCCCGTCGTCTGCGCGAAATACTCGATTTGGTTTCCGAGCCAGGTCCGCATTTCCGGCTCCGCATCGGCTGGCGAATAAGCGACCCGAACCGGCCAGCTTTCCGGGATGTGACGAAGCTGATGCTCCACCAGCCCGCGGTAAGCACCGAGCGCCGCCGCATCGCCGATCTCGCGACCGAGGCGTGTTTTGACTTCTCCAGCGCGGGGCGCTTTGAGCATCAAGATCACGGTGGGATTCATTTCACCACCGCCCGTTTCGCCTCGTCGAGCATCTTGCCATATTTGGAGTTGTAGGGATGCACTTTCGCGACTGGCTTACCCTCTGCCTCCAGCGGGCGGCCTTCATTGGCCCACTGGAAGATCGAACCTTCGAGATTCTGCACCTGCGGCACACCCGCCTTCACCAGACGTTCCGCCACCGCCGACGACCGATAGCCGACCGAGCAGTAAGTCACGACCGGACGCCCGCTACTCACCACCGGCCCGAGGTCCGCGGCTTTCGCGGATGGATCGACCTGAATGGCACCCCGCAGATGGCTGACGCGAAACTCCTCCGCCGTCCGCACATCGAGCAGGATGGGCTGCGCGCGGGATTTGTTTTGCAACCACGCGGCCAGCTCCGCGGTGGATACCTGCGACACCTGCGGGAAGCGCTTTCGGATGATCTGCTTCATCTCGTCGAACGCGCCTTCATCCCCCAGGGAAACTCCGCAGAACCCGCAAAACAGCAGCGCCGCCCAAAAAACGGGAATGAAGAAAATTCGCATGGTTAAAATCCCCTGGGTGTATCCGCCAGCTTGTTTTTGGAATCCAATCACATTGGTGTTCCGAAACGCTGAAAGCGACGCGCAGCTCATTTGTAAGAACTATCGCGGGCGCGGGGTGCCCAGCGTGCATCCAAACTACTGCGACGGAGCCGGGCCTTCTCGTGCCGCGCTCCGTCAAGACACAGATGGCATTTCGACTCTCGTTGGCAACGCCGCCATGCTCTTTGAAACGCTGTCCCGCCGCAGTGTCCCATACTCCAGTATGATTACATGATTTCGCTCTATTTTGGGGAGCAGGTGGCCGCAACTGCCGCGGCCTCCGCGCGCATCCAGCACGCCGGGTGTGGAGCAGGCGGAGAGGAAAATGGAGGAGCCGAGCAGGGTGATGGCGGCGATCAGGCGGGCGAGTGTTTTCATGATTGGCGAATGGATCAGGCCTTGCCTTTGGCGGCGCGGTAGCGGGCGAGGAATTGGCGCAGTAGGTCTTCGGGCGATCCGCCTTGCACCCGTGACTTGTAGGATTGGGCGTCGGCTTGGGTGACCGGGAGTTCGCGGATCAGCGGCTTTCCGAGGAGGCCGGACATGGCCCGGAGCGCATCGGCGGATGTTTCGAAAACTACGTCGCCGGCTTCGGTGTCGGGGCGCGTGCTGCGGGCGATTTCGTCGATCCAGAATCCGTCGTGCTGGAGGTAGAACATCCGCATCCGGCAGTTCGGATCGCTGGGCGAGTAGCCTTCCTGCATGACCACGAGCGGGCTCTTCGGGTCGTCGGAGTCGAGCTTGATTAGCTTGCAGTCGTTGTAGTCGTTAGTGAGGGCGCGGGTTGGAGTCGGCATGGCGAGGTGCAGTGTGGTGTGGAGTCGGAGAGAATTGAAATCAGACTTTGGTCCTATCCGCCGAGGGCGATCGTGAGCGCGACCAGCACAGCCCCGATGCCGACCATTGCTAGACCCGTGCGGATGCGGCGCAGCCGGGCGTAGCCGGCGAGCATGTGACCAGTGCCGAAGAGGAGCACGATGGCGATGCCATTGGAGATGCGCAGCGCGAGGTGTGCTTCGTGGAGGAAGATGAACGGGATGACGACCGGGAACGTGGAGAGAAAGACGAGGAGGAAGACACCGAGCGCACCGCGCCAGTTTTCGCCGGTGAGGCGCGGGCGTTCGGTGGGCAGCGGGAGTTGTGCGAGGTGCGCGTGGATGCGGTCGAAGTCGGCCGGTTGCAGGGCGTCGGCGATTTTCTCCGGCAGTGCGTTGGCGATGGTCTGGCGGGCCTGCGTGGATTCGGAACTTTGCACGCTGCGCAGGAGCGTCGAGCTGCGGCCGCGTTCGGTCAGGCAGGCGATGAGGTAAAACGCCGCATCGATGATGCCCCACGCGAGGTTGCAGCCGATCGCGCCGATGAACATCGCACGCACGTCTTCGCGCCCTGCTTCCGCGACGCTGATCGCGCACGTGAACGAGAGCACCATGATCAGGCCGAAGACGATCTCGGAGAAGCGATCGAGCGGGTCGAGGACGCGGTTGCGACCGGTGGAGAGGTTCATGGTTGGGGTGCGGCTTCGTTTTCGAATCCGTCGATCGCGTCCGCGAGCATCGTGAAGCGGTCGATGCGGCCGATCTTTTCCTCGATGCCTTCGGTGCGCAGGATGTCGCGCACCGTCGAGCGCGCCTCGACGAGACGGAAGGCGAAGCCGCGCTTGGCGATCTCCGCCTGCAGGTTCAGGAACATCCGCGCGCCGGCCATGTCCATATTCGGCGAAGTGGACAGGTCGCCGATGACGAGGCGCACTCCTTCCCGCGCCGCATCGAGGCGGCCAATGACGGCGTCAAAGATGTGTTCGGCGTTGAAATAGACGATGGGCGACTCGACGCGGAAAGCCAGCACGCCGGGGATCGGCTCGTTGTCGGTGTGGCGTTCGAGGTCCGAATAGCGGCGCGCGCCAGGGATGCGGCCGAGGAAGGCGACGTGCGGAGCCGAGGCGCGGCGGATGAGAAGCACCAGCGAAATGATCGCGCCGAGCATCACGCCTTGCAGCAAGCCGGCCCAGAGCACCCCCGCGAGCGCGGCCATCGCCACCACGAATTCGCCGCGGTGAAACTGCCACAGCCGTTTCAGCGCCTGCACCTTGATGAGGCTGGCCACCGCCATGAGCACGATCGCCGCGAGCACCGGCTGCGGCAGGTTCTTGAGCAGGTCGGTGAAAAACAGCGCGACGACGAGCATCAGCCCGGTGGCGATCAGGCCCGAGAGCGGTGTGCGCGCGCCGCCGCTCTCATTGACGAGCGATTGCGACATGCCGCCGCTGATCGGGAAGCCGTGGCCGAGCCCCGACGCGAGATTTGCGGCGGCGAGCCCGAGAAACTCCCGGTTGCTATCGATCCGGTAACCATGCTTCTCGGCAAACATCCGCCCGATCGCCGCCGTCTCGACTGCGCCAAGGAGAAAGCACGCGAGCGCCAGCGGCATTAGCTCGCGAATGTCGGGATAATGCACCGCGGGGAGCGAGGGCAACGGCAGGCCGCGCGGCACTTCGCCCAGCAGTTTCACGCCGAGCGCGCCGAAATCGATGAACGACGCCACGGCGATGCCGCCGATGACGACGAAAAGCGCGACCGGTTTGTTCGGCAGCAGCTTCTTCCCCAGAATCAGCACCGCGAGCGCGACGCCGCCGAGCAGTAGCGACGTGCGGTTCGTCTCGCCGAGATGCTGGAGGAAAATGTGCATGCGCTCCCAGAAATCGCCGTGCCCGCCTTTCACGCCGAAGAGCTTCGGCAATTGGGTACTCGCGAGGTGAAGCGCGACGCCCGATTTGAACCCGAGCATCACGCTTTCCGAGATGAAGTTCACCGCCGAGCCCGCGCGCGCCAGCCACGCAAGGAAGGCGATGGCCGCGACGAGCATCGCCGTGCAGGCCGCCAGCGCCGAGTAGCGCGCCGGATCGCCTCCCGCCAGGCCGCCGAGCGTCGAACCAACGAGCAGCGAGATCGCCGACGTGACCGTGATCGCCGTCTGCCGCGAGCTGCAAAACAGCCACCAGACCAGCCCACCGAAGAGACATGCATAAATCCCCGCCTCCGACGGCAACCCCGCGAGCGACGCATCACCGAGCGCCGCCGGCAGCAGATAGGCCGCGAGCGTCACGCCCGCGGCGAGATCCGGGCGAAACCATTTCCGATCGTAACTCCGCAGCCAGCGCGTCGCAAAGATCATCCCGCGCCACCAGCTCGGCGCCACAGGCGCGTCAGCGCTGGCAGAAGTCGCGGCGCTCATGCGGGTGAAAAGCAGTTCGCATTCATGTCCGCCATCTTCTGCCTTCGCGAAGCTGCCTGCTATGGGCCTTTGGTCCTACGCCAAGCCGGAGCGCGCCTTGATAATGCAAATCCGCAAACTGGAGCGCGTTGGGAGAGCGCCGGTATGAAGCGCTCACGCGTTTCATCGAGGCCGAGCTGCCAAGGCTCGAATCGCTCAACGAGCCGGATGATGCCGCAGGCGAAGTGAGGAGCTGAACGGCTTCTTCCGTCGCTACGCGCTCGCTGCTTAACAGGAGGAAAAAAGCCCCGTCGGTGTCTGCAATCCGGCAGCACTGGCGGGGCAATTTCTCGAACGAAGTCGGCGATTGACACGTAGTTTAACTCCGTGAACTATTCGCCGTGATGAAAGTCAAAAACAGCCAGTCATTTCTCTCGCTCTACTATGAGCCGGGCGCTGTGGAAGTGGCTACTGGCGAGCTTCGTGGCGACACAGGCGTTGAAGCTTGGAAGCGAGACACAAAATCTCTCGGTCAGGTCGAGACACCGCGTCCTGTGGCGGAACTCATGGCGCGTTGGGTGATGTCAATGAAGCCGGCCAGCGTGCTCGATCCTGCCGCTGGCCTCGGCACTCTTTTGGACGCGTGCCGGCGGGAATGCGGCGAGGCGCTGCTTGTCGGAGTGGAGCGCGACGCCGAAACCCTGCGGCGCGCGAAGACGCAAGCGCCGTGCGGGACGAAACTTATCCTCGCTGATTATCTTCTCGCCGACGCGGGAATATTCGAGGGCATCATCGCCAACCCGCCCTACGTGAAGGCCCAGCGACTCGACTACGCGGAGTCCGACTGGCGCTACTTCGAGGAACGCTTTGGAACACCGCTCGACCGGCTCACGAATCTCTATGCGCTTTTCCTGCTCAAGATTTGGGAAGATCTCGCACCGCGCGGACGTGCGGCGGTGCTTCTGCCAGCCGAGTTTCTAAACGCAAATTTTGGCGAGGAGATCAAAGAACGGCTCGTGCGGGAGCTGCGTCCGTCCGGGATCGCGATTTTCTCGCCGTCGCTCAACGTCTTTTCTGACGCCTTAACGACTAGCGCCATCGTCTTTCTGCACAAAGGAGCAGCGGCGCGGCCGCTGCTTGCCACGAAGGTGGATACGATTGAGGAAGCGGTGGTGTTCGTGGACGAACTGCTCGCACATCCTGCCGCTGAGCGCAGCGTGCGCTACACCGATCTTGCTCATTTCAAGCCACGCGATAAGTGGCTCAACGTCTTGCTGAACGGCTCAGCGCCGTTTGACACTGAGCGTTTTCCGCGACGCATCGGCGATTATTTCGACTGTCGTCGCGGTATCGCGACGGGTGCGAACGAATTCTTTTGCCTGAGCGCATCGGGGTTGCGCGACCACGCTCTGGATCAGGAACACGTCGAGCCGTGTGTAACGAAAGCGGTGGATGCGAACGGGCTTGTCTTTTCGACCGAGAAGTTCAGCGAGCTCGCCGCGGCGGATCGCCGCTGCTACTTGCTGAATCCTCGCCGCAATGGGCGCGGACTCGATCGGTATCTTGAGGCTGGCGAACGTCTCGGCATTCCGCAGCGCCATTTGCCAAGTCATCGTCCCGTCTGGTATCTGCCGGAAAATCGCACCGTTGCCGATATTTGGGTCGCGGTTTTCTCGCGCGAGAATGTGAAGTTCATCCTCAATACTTCCGGCGCAAAAAACCTGACGTGCTTCCACGGTCTTTATGCCAAGCCCGGTTACGAACAACTCGCTCCATTATTGGTGCTCTTCCTCAATAGCTCCGGAGGACGCGAAGCGTTCACGCAGGTGAACCGATTTTATGGCGATGGCCTCAACAAGCTCGAACCGAAGGATGTCGAGGCGATGCCGTGCCCAGAAATGCCGACGGTTTCTCAGGCGAATGCCGAAAGGCTCATGCGACGACTAGAGCAACTGGAATCGTTCGTAGGAACGACGCGAAGTGAGGAATTGGAAGCGCTGGTTGCACGCTATTTCAAGTTTCCCGTCCACGCGGCGGTGGTCCGTCGTTAGCGAGGAAGCAACACCTGACGCATCCTGTCTGCGTCCAACACGAATCCTCCTCCGCATGGGACAACATACGCATCGTGTCTCCCGAGTGCAGTGACGCGATGCTCTGCGGCAAATGAAGGTAACGCGTTGGCCGCGCCAACCTGCACGCCTCGCGTAATCGGAATCATGATCGTCGCCTTTTCCTGGCTCTTGGCCGGAGTTTCAATCGCGTAGCCGGTGCCACTGGCAATCGTGGCAAAGATGTCGAGGAAGTTGATCGCAAAAACCGAGTCGAAGAAAACCTGACAATAGCTTTGCGGCACATCGTGCCGCTCCAACCAGCGATAGACAATAATGAGATCCTCGACTTTCACTGTGAAGCTCGGCGTCTCGCGCCCTGTCGAATTGCCGGCTTCGCGCTGAAGCTGGCGCACGGCGATGTAAGTCAAAGCCTCGAATTTGCTGGAACGAACTTCGATTGCGGCAGCGGCTTGCTTCACCAAGAATTCTGTCTCGGCGTGGGCGAGTGCCGACAGATTGGAGTCCACCACGAAAGATGCCGGAAACAAAAGCAAATCAGGACGTTTCCCATATCGGCGAGTTTCCTCAATGCCCGCTAGATACGACGCTTTGAAATCGGGATGCCCCGCCGAGATACGATTGGTGTCGCCATACTGTGCGACTCTCCATTCTGGCAACGCTCCGAGCAGAGCAGCACTCAACGCCTGTTCGGCCCAATCACCCATCGCGCGATTGGCGAGAAACTCCGAGCGCGCGTCTGTGGGAACGGTTGGCTTGCGCGTCGGCACCACGCCTTCGCCTCCAAAGGCGAGATGACGCTGCTCGATTCCCTTCGCAGTCAGGTGTGCAACGACTCCTTCCAAGGTGGCCCTCAACTGATCGAGGTATCCACTCATCGCTTCTTGCCCTCGAAAGTGAACAACTCGCGAACCTCAATTTTCAGCGCTTCCGCGAACTTTTCCAGACCGGCGACTGACGGCGCATTCACACCGCGCTCGACAAGGCTTATGAACTCCACGGAGCAATCAACGGCTTCCGCAAGCTGCTCTTGCGTGAGTTCTTTCGCTCGACGGAGGTCGGCGATACGTCTGCCAAGCTTTTTCTGAAGCACGCAGTTTAACTACCAGTGCGCCTCATCCTCTACCACGGAGCTAAACTACGGCTCCTGTGGGCAGACCTTCCGACAGAAAAGAACAAATACCGCTGCGCACTCGGAGTGTGTCCGCGCGCAGCGCACACCATTTTCATCCAAACCAAACCCACGAACACCAAAGACCTCATCCACCTCGGCTGAGCAGCGGCCGTAAATCGCTCGGGCATCCCACTTCCCCCAAGCTCACGCACCCGACTGTGGAGTCGCGGCTTGTCCTCGGCCTTCGGCTCTTCCAGTGCCACCCGGATCAACGGCGCAGCGTTACCTGCCTTCCATGAACGCGCGCAGTTCCTCGTCCTTGCCCTTGGTCAGCGAGGTCTGCAGCACGCGGCCTTTGCCGGCGAAGGGCTTTAGCGCTTCGAGCACTTTGTCCGGCGTGGACTTGCGGACGAGCACGAAGAGCGCGGAGGTGCCTTCGGTGATCGTCGCGCCGAGGTCCTTCATGAATTGGTCGTTGATCCCGATGTCCGAGAGCTTGCCGGAAAGGGCGCCCGAGCCCGCGCCGATCGCCGCACCGAGCAGCGGATTCAGGAACAGCATTCCGATCAGCGTTCCCCAAAACATCCCGCCGACGGCACCACTGGCCGTGAGGTTCACGGCCTGGTGAAGTTGCGGCTTCCCCTTCGCGTCGCGCGTGACGACGACCGCGTCCTCCATTTCGATCAAATACTGCGCCTGCAATTTCGCGAGTTCCGCGCGCATGGCGAAAGCGTCGGCCTCGTTGTTGAATCCAATGACGATAAGATTGCTCATTGGTGTCACGATGCCGGTGCGGCCGGCGCGCGGCTATGGAACCTTGGTCCTACGAGGTGAGGTCGGCGGATTCAATGCCGTTCGGCTTGCGGATGATCGCTCAATACTTCTCCGCCACAAACTTCCGCTTCTTCAGCGAAGCCCCGTCATCGTAGGCTCCCTTCTTTGAGCGCTCCGGAAGCTTGATCTTCTCGCGCGGAAGTTTCTTGTAAGGGATGAGACTGAGGATGTGCGCGAGGCAGTTCAGGCGGGCGCGTTTCTTGTCGTCGGAACGCAGGATGTGCCAGGGCGCGTGCTTCGTGTCGGTGGCGTCGAGCATCAGGTCGCGGGCGCGCGAATACTCATACCACTTGCTCCGCGAGGGCAGGTCCATCGGGCTGAGTTTCCACTGGCGGAGAGGATCTTCGATACGCGCCTCGAAGCGGAGCTTCTGTTGCTCGTCGCTGGAATCCAGCCAGATTTTGATGAGCTGGATGCCGCCGTCCACGAGGTATTTCTCGACCTCGGGGCACATCTTGAGGAATCGCGCGTGCTGCTCCTTCGTGCAGAAGCCCATGACATACTCCACGCCCGCGCGGTTATACCAACTGCGGTCGAAAACCACGACTTCACCCTTTCCCGGGAAATGCGCCATGTAACGCTGCATATACATCTGCGACTTCTCGCGGTCGGACGGCGCCGGCAGCGCGACCGTGCGAAACACGCGCGGGCTAACCCGCTCGGTCAGGGCGCGAATGGTCCCGCCTTTGCCCGCGGCGTCGCGGCCCTCGAAGACGATGATCACGCGCAGCCCCTTGTGTTTGACCCACTCCTGGAGGTGGCACAGTTCGCCTTGGAGCTTGCGCAACTCCTTCATGTATTCCTTGCCCTTTAGTTTTTCGGGTTCGACGTCGTTTGGTTTGTCTTTCTTGCTCATAGTTTTTTGTGGGGTGAAATGTGAACGGTTATCTGGCTTGGAAAGCGAAGCGCGCGTCGAGAGTGGCCCGAAACCGATAAGCGGTTCCTGCCTTTGCCGCGCATGCGCGCGATCTTTGGATAACGACTCTCTCTGCATCAAAGCGCCAGCGCCTATGGGACTTTGGTCCCATAGGCGAAAGAGTGCGGAGTTTGCCAATGTCCGCACACCGGTAGATGCCGCCCCTGTCATTCAGTCCAACGCCACCCCAAAACCGAGCAGCCCTATGACGACCATGCGAACGCCTCTTCGTAAATATTCATGTGCCGCAGTGACATTCCTGGCCGTGTGGTGCGGCGCGGGAACGGTCCTAGGCCAGGAGTCGGGAGCCCCGCCGGACGCTTCCGGCGGATACGCAGCATCGTCTGTCGAACAAGGCCAAGTCCCTCTTGTTGATTCATTTGAAACGGGGCGGGAATGGCGCCTCGAAAAGCGCCGCGGTGCCCTGCAGGATACAGAGTTCAGATTTAACTTTCGCACGGCCTACTTCAATCGAGAGAAGTTCGACGGTTCCGAGAGCGAAGCATGGGCCGTCGGCGGATGGTTGGGACTGAAAACCGGATACTTTCTCGACCATATTTCGTTCGGGGTGACGGGCTACACTTCGCAGCCACTATCTGCCCCTGACAACAAGGATGGAACCAGCCTTCTTAAACCCGGGGGGCAGGGATATACGGTGCTCGGCGAAGCCTATGCTGATATTCGGATCATCAAGGACTTGAATCTCTATGTGGGGCGAAAGGAGTATGAGACTCCCTTTATCAACGGTGACGACACCCGCATGACGCCCAAGACGTTTGAGGCGATCGTGCTGCAGGGCCGCACGGAATTTGGCAAAGCCAGCACGGACGCGAGCAAAGACGGCGTGGACCCGCACAAAGATGTTGCGGTTCTAAAATATGGGGCGGGCTATTTCGACAGAATCAAGGAGTGGAATTCCGACAGGTTCGTCTCGATGTCGGAGGATGCGGGTGCCAGTGTCGATCGGGGCGTTTACACAGCCGGTGCCTTTTTTGAGAAAGGAAACTTCTCCGTTGGTGCGATCGACTATTACAGCCCCGATATCATCAATATCGGCTATGCCGAAGCCACGCTAAAGGTCCCATTTAGTGCCCACTGGGAGCCGAAACTTGCCGTCCAATTCGTGGATCAGCGCAGCGTCGGGGATGATCTGCTCCAGGGCGACAGCTTTTCGGGCCGGCAGTTCGGCATCAAAGCGGACCTGCCATTCAAGCAGGCGCTGTTTACCGTGGGTTATACTCATACCACGGACGGCACTAACCTGCAGAACCCGTGGAGCAGTTATCCCGGCTATACCAGTGTCCAAGTCCAGGACTTTAACCGGGCCGGCGAGGACGCGTTTATTGTCCGGGCCGGCTATGAGTTTACGAAGGTCAAAGGGCTTAGCACCTATGTGCTGGGGGTGTTTGGGACAGAACCGAAGGATATAGGGCAATATCGGCAGAACGAGTATGATGTTAGTGTAAAATGGGAACCACCCGAGGGGGTCCTTGAAGGCTTGTCAGTTCGGCTGCGCTACGCGCTCGTCCAGCAAGACGGAGGGAGTGTTCAGGATCTCCAAGATTTCCGCGTTATTCTCAACTACGGACACAAGTTCTAGGAAACGTATCCCGCCTTCGCCCATTCATCCCCGCATTATGAATGCCTCAGCCATTGGATCATTCCTAAAAGAAAAAGTCGGCGTCTTCCGCGACATTTCCGTCGAGCGTCTCGATGCCTTGGTGGCGGGGTCTCCCGTGCGATCGTTTGAGGCCAATGAAGCCATCATGCACCTCGGCTCGGAGGCCACGCACTTTGGCGTGGTGTTGAGCGGCGTGGTGGGTGCGTCGGCGCTGGGCGATGGCGGCGCGCGGGAGTCGCTCGGACGTTTGCAGGCCGGCGACACTTTCAACGAGATGGCGCTGATGACGGGTGATGCGGTGATAGCGGATTTCATCGCCGAATCGCACTGCGAAGTGCTGCTCATTCCGGTGTCGCTGTTCCAGTCTGTCATCGTGGCGGAGCCGGGCGCGGTGCAGCACATTTCGCGGACCATCGCCGCGCGGATGAAAGCCATCCTCGCCGATCCGACCAAGGCCGCGGCGGCGCTGCGGCAGGGCGATGATCCTTACGGCCTCAAGCTCAAGGGCGAGCGGCCCGAGAAAATGCTCGTCATCAACTGCGGATCGTCATCGCTCAAATACAGCTTCTACGACACGACCGATGAATCGCGGCACGCGCACGGCGCGGTGGAGCGCATTGGCATTGACGGCACGCGGCTCAAACACGTCGGCCCAAAGGGCGAGGTGAAGCAGGAGTTGCCGAAGGGCGGCTTCGCCGAGGCGTTTAAGGCAATGGCCGCTGCGTTGACTTCCAAGGAATCGGGCGTCATCGGCGGCGCGGGCGAAGTGAGTCTCGTCGCGCATCGCGTCGTGCATGGCGGGGAGAAATTCACGACAGGAACACTCATCACGGACGAGGTGCTCGCGCAGATCGAAGCGCTCAATCCGCTCGCCCCCTTGCACAACCCGGTGAACGTCGCCGGCATTCGCGAGATGCGGCGGCTGTTTCCCGCCGTTCCGCACGTCGCCGTCTTCGACACGGCGTTCCACCACACGCTGCCGGCGCACGCCTATCTCTACGGCCTGCCTTACGAGCTTTATGAAAAGAAGGCCGTCCGCCGCTATGGTGCTCACGGCATGTCGCACAACTTTGTCGGCCTGCGCGCCGCCGAGTTCTTACAACGCCGCCCGAATGAACTGCGTCTGGTGAGCTGCCATCTCGGCAACGGCTCCTCGCTATGCGCGGTGGATCACGGCCGCTCGGTGGACACCTCGATGGGCTTCACGCCGGGCGAAGGACTCATCATGGGAACGCGCTGCGGCGACCTCGATTCGGGCGTCGTCACTTTTCTCGAACGTGAGGAAGGCATGACCGGCGCGCAGATCGATGAACTGCTTAACAAGAAGAGCGGCCTACTCGGGCTCTCGGGCGTCTCCAGCGATATGCGCGAGATCTTGAAAGCCGCCGACGCCGGCGAGCCGCGGGCGCTGATCGCGCTCAAGGCGTATTGCTATCGCGTGCGGAAATACATCGGCGCTTACGTCGCCGCGATGGGCGGGCTCGATGCGGTGATCTTCACCGCGGGCATCGGCCAGGGCAGCGCGGAAGTCCGCGCGCTCGCGTTGCAGGGATTGGATTGCATGGGGCTCCGGCTCGACGATCAGCGCAATCGCGACGCGCGCGGGTTTGATGAAGTCTGCCGCATTTCCGCGGATGACTCGCCGGTGGAGATCCTCGTGGTGCCCACGGACGAGGAGCGCATGATGGCGCGCGAGGCCTTGCGCACGATCAGCCGCTCCTACATCACCCGCGTGCTGGAGGCGCAAAAGCAGCAGCCTTTCATGGTAGAGGTTTCCGCGCACCACGCGCATCTCACGCAGGAGCACGTCGAGGCTTTATACGGTCAGGGGCATCAGCTCACGCACCACGCCGACCTTTCGCAGCCCGGTCAGTTTGCGTGCAAGGAGCAGGTCACCATCGTCGGGCCAAAAGGCCGCATCGAACGCGTGCGCGTGCTCGGGCCGGCGCGGAAATATTCGCAGGTCGAGATCGCGATGACCGAGCAGTTCAAGCTCGGCGTGCATCCGCCGATCCGCGAAAGCGGCGACATCGCGGACACGCCGGGCTGCACGCTGGAAGGCACGGCGGGCAGCGTGAAGATGGATCGCGGCGTGATCTGCGCGTTCCGCCACATCCATATGACGCCCGAGAACGCGCTCCGCTACGGCGTGCGCGACAAGTCGATTGTGCGCGTGCGCGTGGCGGGCGATCGCGAGCTGGTCTTTGGCGACGTGCTCATCCGCGTGGACCCGACGTTCGCCCTCGCGATGCACATCGACACCGACGAAGCCAACGCCGCGAACCTCAAGAACGGCGCGGAGGGTTTCATCGACGGCATCCAGAGCGAGGCGTGACGCCACATTCAATCGACCCAACAACCCCAAAACACCAAGCGACCTAAAATTATGAACACGAATTCTAATCCCGAAAACAGCAATGAGGTTCCAGCCGTGCCCGAGGAAATACAGATTCCGGCCGGGATTGACCGCCGGTCTTTTCTTGTCCGCAACGCCGTCATCGGCGCGGCGGCCGCGATGACCGGCCGCATCTGGACGCCCGAAGCGCGCGCCGCGCAAGCCGAGAAGGAAGCAGGGGCGCCCAAATTGGGCGCCAGCCCACTTTCACCCGACCTGGACGTCGTAAAGAGATCCAAGGGCCCGGTGATGACCGTGCTTGACGAATTCTACAAGGTCGGCCCCGGCCCTTCGAGTTCGCACACCATCGGACCGATGCGCATCACCTACGACTTCTATCAGCGCTGCACCAAGTTGCCCGCCGACCAACTCGCCAAGGCAACGGGATTGAAGGTTCATCTCTACGGCAGCTTGAGCGCCACCGGCAAAGGCCATGGCACGGAGCGCGCGTCGCTGGCGGGACTCATCGGCCAGGAACCGGCCACGGTGGACCCGCTGTTCCTCGACGCGATGAAAGAAAAGCCGGACGAGAAGTATCCGCTCAAGCTCGGCGACAAGACGTTCAATCTATCGCTGGCCGACATCATCTACGATTCACCGAAGGGCGATTTCCCGCACCCGAACACCATGACTTGCAAACTCATGGCCGGCGACAAGGCAATCCTCGAACAGGAGTATTACTCGCCCGGCGGCGGGTTCTACGAGTGGAAGGGCTACACGCCGCCGAAGAAAGGCCAACCGAAGTATCCCTACGCGACCATGAAAGAACTGCGCAAGCACGCCGAGGATAACAAGCTATCCATCGCGCAAGTGATCCTGGCGAACGAGTTGACGGTGTCCGGCAAAACCGAGGAACAGATCAACGTGTTCCTGGATAAGATCACCAATGCCATGCTCGCCACGGTCAAGGCCGGTCTCTCCATGAAGGACGACGTCCTGCCCGGCCCCATCAAGTTGCACTCCAAGGCTGCCACTGTGTTCGAGCGCGCTCAGGATGATAAGTATCAAGCCGACAAAGCCATCGCGCTGGTTGCCGCCTTCGCCATTGCCGCCTCGGAAGAAAATGCCCGCGGCCACTTAGTCATCACTGCGCCGACGGGTGGTTCGGCGGGCGTCATGCCGGCCATCGTTTATGCTCTGGTCAACAGCCCGCGGAAACTCACGATGGAAAAAGCCCGGGAGGGTCTGCTCGCTGGCGCGGCGATCGGTTACCTCTGCAAGCACAACGCCACGCTTTCCGGCGCCGAGGGCGGCTGCCAGTCCGAGATCGGGGTCGCTTCGGCGATGTCCGCGGCGTTCATCGCGCAGGTCCACGACAGCGCGCCCCAAGTCACCGAGAACGCCGCCGAATCCGCGCTCGAACATCACCTCGGCATGACCTGCGACCCCGTCGCTGGCTATGTGCAGGTGCCCTGCATCGAGCGCTGCGCGTTTGGGGCGGTGAAGGCTTGGGTTGCCTTCCTGGTTGCCACCAACGAGATCGCGTCGCGGCACCGCGTGGATCTCGACACGACCATCACGACCCTCGCGGAGACCGGCCGGGACATGGGCGCAAAGAATAAGGAAACCAGCGAAGGCGGACTCGCCGCGAACCTGGTCCTCTGCTGAGAAGTGAATCAACGGTGAGCGCGGTGCCTCCATCGCGCTCACGGATTCATTCATCGATCGCATCCAGAGCGAGGCGTGAAGAATGTTATGAAGTTTAGCCTTCCGCAAAACAGAGGGTTTACAGTCGCGCCGTCATCAGCCACGCCGAATACGACTATGGAAGAGGGAACAGTTAGCGGAACGGGCGAGATTCCAAAGCCGACCTCACGCTTGCTCTCAGTCGCTCCCCGGTGGGGCGAACGGATTGGTCAGCTTCAGCCCGGCGTTGTGCTTAAAGTCGTCCACATTGCGAGTCACCAGTTCCGCGCCGACCTCCAGCGCCGTCGCGGCGATGATCGAATCCCCGAGTTTCATCCGCCGCTGCCGGCGCAGTGCCGCGGCCCGGCGGAGGATCGGCTCCGTCACGGCGAGGACAAAGAGCCGGGAAAACCACGCCTCAAAGACCGCCTCATCTTCCGCGCTGAGACCGGGGAATCCCAACACCTCAGGGATGCTGATCGCAGACATTCGCGCGCCCTCCGCAGTGACCCAAGCATCGAGAAACTCATTTCCCGGCTGGCTGGCATAGATGAGGATATTGCTATCCAGCAGGTGCATCCCGCGTCACTCCCTTCCGGGCAGCTCCACGTCCTCGCGCATCTCGCGCTGCCAGGCGACCGGATCAGCAATGTTCTTGAAAGGGTTTCTTGCGCGAATCCGTTTCATGAGTTCGAGCAACTCCCTTTTCCTTTGCTCCTCACCGATGGCCGGCGTCTCCACGGCCTCCACCTTCGCCTCCACCCTCACTTTTCCATGGCGCAATTCCGTCGGCAGCGGCAGATGCACGGTGCCGTCGGCGTCGGGTTCGAGAATGGCGGTAATAGTGCTCACAAACCGCAAGCTACCGGCATCGCGGGAAAAGGAAAGCGCGAGCGGCATCCGGAGCGGGGCGTGAGCGCCCCTTTCATTTTACCTCCAACCCCGAATCTCCATCCCTATGAGCGACACAACTGAACCTAAGACGCAGCAACCTAAGACGCAGCAACCCGAAAAGACGCAGCAACCCGACCCATGGCGAAATTTCGAGGGCGCAGCGTGGAAGCGCGACATCGAAGTGCGCGATTTCATTGTCTCCAACGTGACGCCGTATGTCGGCGGTCCTGACTTTCTCGCCGCGCCGACCAAGCGCACCAGCGCGGTGTGGGAGAAGCTCCAGCCTTACTTCATCGAGGAGCAGAAGAAGGGTGTCCTCGACGTGGATGCGAAGACGCCGTCCACGCTGACGGCCCACGGGCCGGGCTACATCGACCGCGACAACGAGGTGATCTTTGGTCTGCAGACCGACAAGCCGTTTCGCCGCGCGATCATGCCCACAGGCGGGTATAAGATGGTCGAGGACGGGCTGAAGGCGGCGGGCTTTGAGCCCGATCCCGCGGTGCGCGAGACCTTCACCAAATACCGCAAGACGCATAACGATGCGGTGTTCGATCTCTACACGCCGGTGATTCGCGCGTGCCGGAAATCACACATCATCACCGGGCTGCCGGATGCCTACGGGCGCGGGCGCATCATCGGCGATTACCGGCGCGTGGCGCTGTATGGCGTTGATCGTTTGATCGCGGTGAAAAAGGAAGAGCGCGCGCAGATCGACGCCTCGTGGCCGTCGGAATCGGTGATGCAGCTTCGCTCGGAAATGGCGGATCAACTGCGCGCGCTCGCCGACCTCAAGACAATGGCGGCCTCGTATGACTTCGACATCGGCCGGCCCGCCGCGAACGCGCGCGAAGCCGTGCAGTGGACCTATTTTGGATACCTCGGCGCGATCAAGGAGATGAATGGTGCGGCGATGTCGATCGGGCGCGTCTCGACGTTTTTCGACATCTACATCGAGCGCGATCTCGCAGAGAAGACGCTGACCGAAGCAGAGGCGCAGGAGCTCGTGGACCAGTTCGTCATCAAGCTGCGCATCGTGCGTTTCCTGCGCACGCCGGCCTACGACGCGCTCTTTTCCGGCGACCCGTATTGGGCGACCGAGAGCATCGGCGGCATGGCGCTCGACGGGCGCACGCTGGTCACGCGCACGAGCTTCCGGCTGCTGCACACACTCAAGAATCTCGGGCCGGCTCCCGAACCCAATCTCTCGGTGCTCTGGTCGAAAAATCTGCCGGAGGAGTTCAAGCGCTACTGCATCCAGGTGAGCACCGAGACCTCGGCGCTTCAGTATGAAAACGACGACCTGATGCTGCCGGAGTTTGGCGACGACTACGGCATCGCGTGCTGCGTCTCGGCGATGCGGCTCGGCAAGCAGATGCAATATTTCGGCGCCCGCGTGAATCTCGCGAAGTGCATGCTCTATGCAATCAACGGCGGGCGCGACGAGAAGAGCGGCGTGCAGGTCGCGCCGACTTACCGCGCGGTGACGGGCGACCTCCTGGAATACGACGACGTGATGGCGAAGTTCGACGTGATGATGGACTGGCTCGCGCAGACCTACGTGCACGCGATGAATTGCATCCACTACGCGCACGATCACTACAACTACGAGCGGCTCATGATGGCGCTGCACGACCGCGACATCCTGCGCACGATGGCCTTCGGCATCGCCGGCCTATCCGTCGCCACGGATAGCCTTTCCGCGATCAAGTATGCGAAGGTGAAACCGATCCGCGATGAGAGCGGCCTCGTGATCGACTACGAGACGACCGGTGAATTCCCGCAGTTCGGCAACAACGACCCGCGGGTGGACGAAATCGCCGTCAGCCTCGTGAAGAGCTTCATGGGCAAGCTGCGCAAACACCCCACGTATCGTGGCGCGGTGCACACCCAGTCCGTGCTCACCATCACGTCGAATGTCGTTTATGGAAAAGGCACAGGGAATACGCCGGACGGCCGTCGTGCGGGCGAGCCTTTCGCGCCGGGCGCAAACCCAATGCATGGCCGCGATTCCCATGGCTGGCTGGCTTCGTGCCTCTCCGTCGCGCGCATTCCCTACTCGGAAGCGCAGGACGGCATCAGCTACACGCTGTCGGTCGTGCCGGCGGAGGACCGGCAGGGCGAGGCGGAAGCCATCGGCCGCGCGGTCACCGGGCTCGACATGTTCTTCGGGCAGGGCGGATTCCACTTAAACCTGAATGTGCTGCGCAAGGAAACGCTGCTCGATGCGATGGAGCACCCGGACAAGTATCCGCAGCTCACGATTCGCGTCTCGGGATACGCCGTGAATTTCGTCCGCCTCACGCGCGAGCAGCAGCTCGATGTCGTCAACCGCAGCTTCTTCCACGGAAAATTTTGAGCGTGAGCGCGCCCGACCTCGCCGCCGCGGACGCGACCGAACTTCCGGAAGGAAGTCGCTACGATCTGCGGCACGACCTTTCTCCCAGCGCGCCGGAGGTCGAGAACTACAGCGAAGGCGACGGGTCGTATGGCTATGCGCATTCCTACGAGACCGGCTCGAGCGTGGACGGCCCCGGCATCCGCATCACGCTCTTCCTCTCCGGCTGTCCGCTGAAGTGCCAGTATTGCCACAACCCCGACACATGGCGGCTGAAGCACGGGGTGAAAATCTCGCTCCAGCAAGTCGTGACGCGGCTCGGACACTTCGCCCCCGCGCTGCGTGCGATGAAAGGCGGGCTCACGATCTCCGGCGGTGAGGTGCTCCTGCAGACGGCGTTTTCGCGGCGGATTCTCGCCGCGGCAAAATCACTGCGCCTCCACACCACGATCCAAACCTCCGGCTTTCTCGGCACGCGCGCGACCGACGACTACTTGCAGAACCTCGACATGGTCATCATGGACATCAAGTCGGGCGACCCAGAAACCTATCGTCGCGTCACGGGTCAGGATCTCGCGCCGACCCTGCGCTTTGCCGAGCGGCTGTCGGCGATGAACAAACCGGTGTGGGTCCGCTTCACGCTCGTGCCTGGATTGACCGACGATCCGGCGAATGTCGAAGCCGTCGCGAAGTTCGTCGCCCCGATGAAGAACGTCGAGTGGGTCGAGGTGCTGCCTTTTCACCAGCTCGGCGCATTCAAATGGAAGGCGCTGGGAATGGACTACAGCCTCGAAAATACACCGCCGGCATCGCCTGAGCTTGTCGCGCGGGTCCTCGGACAGTTCCGCGCTGCGGGCTGCAACGCGCGCTAACTCACAACGCAGAACTTTCATGGAATCCATCAGGACGCTTCTCGAACAGCAGCCGCTCATGGCGCTGTTTCTCACCATCGCCATTGGCTACCTCGTCGGCGAAATCAACATCAAGGGCTTCTCCCTCGGCGTCGGCGCGGTGCTTTTCGTCGCGCTTGGCATCGGTTGGTTCGCGCCGAAATCGGTGCCCGCGCCGATGGTCGGGACGCTCGGACTCGCGCTTTTCCTTTACGGAACCGGCATCCAATACGGGAAACAATTCTTCATCGGGCTGGCCAGCCGCGCCGGTCTGAAAGCAAACATGATCGCGCTGTCCGGCGTGCTATGCGCGGGCGCGGTGAGCCTCACCTTCGTGAAGATGATGAACCTCAAACTCGGCTACGCGCTGGGCTTGTTCGCCGGCTCGGGAACCAGCACGCCCACCTTGCAAGCAGCGATCGCGACGCTCGGCAACGACGACCCCGCGGTCGGCTACTCGGTGTCGTATCCGTTCGGCGTAGCTGGGCCGATCCTGTTCCTCTACGTCGCCTTCATGATCCTGAAGCCAAAGATCGAAGCGCCCACCGGCGGCGGCTCGGAGCTGCTCGAAGTCGCCGTGCGCAATCCGGAACTCTCCGGCAAATCGCTTGGCGAGATCATGACCGCGCTGCCCGCCGCGGTGCGGATCGTCGCCCTGCGCCGCGACGGCCGCAACGAGCCAGCCTCGCCCAATCTCGTCGTCGCCGAAAACGATGTCGTCCTCATCGTCGCGGCGTCCAAAGCCGCGCTCGCCGAAGCCGGCAAAATCCTCGGCGAAGCCGCGCCCGGCCACATCCTCAAAGACCGCCAGGACCTCGACTATCTCCGCGTCTTTGCCTCCCGCCCGACCGTGGTGGGCCGCACCTTGGGCGAACTCAATCTGCCGGGAGAAAAGGCCGGCATCATCGTGCAAGTGCGCCGCGGCGATACCGACATCCAGCCGCGCCCCGACCTCATTCTCGAGTCCGGCGACCGCGTCGGCCTGCTCGCCCATCGCGGCGATTTCGCGGCCATGCGCAAACATTTCGGCGACTCGATCAAGACGACCGCCGAGTTCAGCTACATCGGCATCGGCATCGGCATGGCGCTCGGCTTCCTCATCGGCGCGATCCAAATCCCGCTGCCGGCCATTGGCAAAATCTCCGTCGGCCTCTCCGGCGTGCTCATTATGGCGCTCATCCTCGGCAAACTGCGCCGCACCCGCGGCATGAGCTGGACCATCCCGCTCTCCGCCAACGTCGTCATCCGCAACCTCGGACTCACGCTCTTCCTCGCCCAAGTCGGCATGTCATCCGGCCCCAAATTCGCCGCGACCGTCACCGACACCGGCTTCGTGATGCTGGGCCTCGGCGCCCTCGTGCTGATTGCCCTCGTGGTCCCGATCCTCATTCTCGGCCTCCTCGTTTTCAAAATGCCCTACGACGAAGTTGCCGGCATCGTCGCCGGTGCCTGCGGCAACCCCGCGATCCTCGCCTACACCAACAAACTCACCCCCACCGACCGCCCCGACATCGGCTACGCGATGATCTTCCCCGGCATGACCATCGTGAAAATCCTCTTCGTGGACATCATCCCGGCATTATTCTGAAGTGCCCGTCCCGAGAAACGATCTCGAAAGGACTCACCAGCATGACCATTCCCAAAGTCTGTCTCGCCTTCTTCGTGTTCGTCGCGACGGCCCTGCACGCCCGTTCGGCAGAGGTGACGAATATCCCGGAAATCGGCGCCCATCAGCCCATCCTGATCGTGGAGAAGAACGTCAATCCCGAGAACAAAATGGTCGTTTACACCAAGCTGGATGCGAACGGGCGCTTTGTGGCCGATGGGAATCAGCCGGTGCTCGACTTTTACTGGCTGATGGACGGCAAGAACTACAAGCCGGTGAATGAGAAGATCAAAAACGAGATCCGCAAGAGATTCACCGCGCAATGGAGTTCGAAGGATCGAGCCGCCTTCATCCTGAACGTGAACGATCTGAAGGTCATGAAATCCGATATCAAGGAGCCCAGGATGGATGTCTATGCGGGAAAGGCCGGCGATGGCATGAGCGTCGAAGCACAAATGAACTTGGGGCCATCGGATGGAAATATGCGGATCAAGCTGTCTTCCATCTATACCGAAGGTCGCGCCTTTCCGCCTGCCGTGGATTCGGTGACGTTGAAGGGTGAGACGATAGTCAACGGGAGCGCCACGGGTAAGAAGGTGACGCGCAAATATGACTCGGGGAACTAGGTTCGGGCGGAGGCGTGCAACCATATTGAGTAACGCATAGGACCTTGGTCCCCTTGTCCGTCGGGCTGCGATTCGGGGACCGTGCGTCCTCACCACCTCACAAATCCATGAGCACGACACCCGCCACATTCGACCTCAGCCAGCACGGGCTCACCGTCACCACCGTCCACCGCAACCTCCCGCCGAGCGCGCTTTATGAGCACGCGATCCGGTTCGAGAACGATGCGAGCATCGCGGAGAATGGCGCGCTCGTCGCCTACTCGGGCGCGAAGACGGGGCGCTCGCCGAATGACAAGCGTGTGGTGAAAAATCCGGCGTCCGAGAAAGACATCTGGTGGGGGAAGGTGAACATCCCGTGCGACCAGCACACCTTCGACGTCAACCGCCAGCGCGCGCTCGACTACCTCAACACGCGCGAGCGGCTGTATTGCTTCGACGGTTTCGCGGGCTGGGATCTGGCCACGCGCATCAAGGTCCGCGTCATCTGCTCGCGGCCGTATCACGCGCTCTTCATGCACACGATGCTCATCCGCCCGACGAAGGAGGAACTCGCAAGCTTCGGCACGCCGGATTTCGTCATCATCAACGGCGGCGCCTTTCCCGCGAACCGGCTCACCACCGGCATGGGCTCGACGACGAGCATTGACCTCAGCATCGAGGACAAGCAGCTCGTCATCCTCGGCACTGAATACGCGGGCGAGATGAAGAAGGGTGTGTTCACCGTCGCGAACTACTTCGGGCCAAAGCGCGGCATCCTCTCGATGCACTGCTCGGCGACGGCGGACAAAAAGACGGGCGTGTCGTCGCTGCTCTTCGGCCTCAGCGGCACGGGCAAGACGACGCTTTCCGCCGATCCGAAGCGGCATCTCATCGGCGACGACGAGCACTGCTGGAGCGACGACGGCATCTTCAACATCGAAGGCGGCTGCTACGCGAAGGCGATCAACCTCACGCACGAAAGCGAGCCGGACATTTTCCAGGCGCTGCGCTTCGGCGCGGTGCTGGAAAACGTGGTCCTCGATGACGACCACGACGTGGATTACACCGACACGAGCATCACGCTGAACACGCGCGGCGCGTATCCGATCGAGTTCATCGCCAACGCGAAAATCCCCTGCATCGCGGGGCACCCGACCGACGTGATCTTCCTCACGTGCGATGCGTTCGGCGTGCTGCCGCCGGTCAGCGCGCTCTCACCTGCGCACGCGATGTATCACTTCATCAGCGGCTACACCGCGAAGGTCGCCGGCACCGAGATGGGCGTCACCGAGCCGCAGACCACCTTCTCGCCGTGCTTCGGCGGCCCCTTCCTCGTCTGGCATCCGAGCAAATACGCCGAGCTACTCGCCGAAAAAATGAAGAAGCACAACGCGCGCGTCTGGCTCGTGAACACCGGCTGGGGCGGCGGCGGTCCCGGCGGCGGCAAACGCATCAGCCTCAAAAACACGCGCGCGATCATCGACGCGATCCATGACGGCTCGCTTGCGAAAGCGAAGACCGTGAAGGACCCGGTCTTCGGCTTCGATGTCGTCACCGAATGCCCGAACGTGCCGGCGGAAATCCTCATCCCGCGCAACGCCTGGGCCGACAAGGCCGCCTACGACGCCACCGCCAAAAAACTCGCCGGCCTCTTCAACAAAAACTTCGAGACCTACGCCGCCGGCGCCAGCGCCGAGGTGAAGGCGGCAGCGCCCGCGGGGTGATGAAAAATGCACGAATGCTCGCCACCGCAATGCACGCCGGAGGCGTGACGGAAATTAGCCGGTGGTGCCAACCACCGGATACCGCCCCCAAATGGAATCCGCCCCGGCAGGGGCGGTGGAACCGTTGGTGTTTCCAGCGCCCCTGCCGGGGCGCATCCGTTCGTGGATTCCTATCCGGTGGTTCTCGCTCGCTGCGCTCGCTTCACCACCGGCTAATTTCCGTCAGCCCTCCGGGCTGGCCCGACGCGGGCAAGGCTGACGCTGCTGCGGAAAACGCCACGCGATGAACTGGCTCTTCGAACTTCACAAAACGCAGCCCATCGCTCATGCCATCGGCATGCTGGCGTTTGTCTGCGTGCTAGGGATGGCGCTGGGCAGTTTGAAGTTCCGCGGGATCGGGCTCGGCACGGCGGGCGTGCTCTTTGCGGGGATTCTCGTGGGCCACTTCGGCGAGCCGGTGGATGAGCACACCCTGCACTTCGTGAAGGAATTCGGGCTGATTCTGTATGTCTTCACCATCGGCCTCCAGCTCGGGCCGGGATTCTTTGCCGCACTGCGGCAGCAGGGGGTGAAGATGAACGCGCTCGCTGCGGCGATCGTGATTCTCGGGGCGGTGAGCGCGCCGCTCATCGGCTGGCTCGCGGGCTTCGACTCTGCAGCGGTGCTCGGCATTTTCTCGGGCGCCTCGACGAACACGCCATCGCTCGGCGCCGGCACGCAGACGCTCAGCATGGTGCCGGGTATCGCGCCCGATCGGCTGACGCTGCCGGCGCTGGCGTATGCGGTCACGTATCCGACGGCGATCGTCGGCATCATCGGGACGCTGCTGCTGCTTAAGGCGCTCTTCCGCATCGATCCGGCGCGCGAGGCCGCGGAGTTCGCGGCGAAGAATCAACGCCATGTTGAGGAACTCGAACGCCGCACCCTCGTCGTCACGAATCCGAATCTCGACGGCCTGCGCCTCGACGCGATCCCCGGCCGCCTCGAATCGCGCGTCACCATTTCCCGCGTGCGCCACGGCGACGAAACGCACGCCGCGACGGACGCCACGGTGATCCATCGCGACGACCGCCTCGCCGTCGTCGGCACGCGCGCCGGGCTGGATCAATTCGAGCGCGTCATCGGCCAGCGCAGTGAGGAAGACCTCGTGCTCGCCGAGAGCAGCATCACCTTCCGCCGCGTCGTCGTGACCGATCGCGACGTGCTCGAAAAGACCGTCGGCGAACTCAATCTCGACGACCGCTTCGGCGTCGCGGTGACGCGGGTCACGCGCGCCGATCTCGAGATGTCCGCCGTGCCGGGGCTGCGCCTGCAATTCGGCGACCAGGTGCAAATCGTCGGCACCACCGCCGATCTCGACAAAGCCGCCGCCGTCGTCGGCAACTCGCTGAAGGAACTCAACGAAACGCACTTCATCCCGTTCTTCATTGGCATCGCGCTCGGCGTCGCGCTCGGCACGCTGCCGATCCCGTTCCCCGGCCTGCCGCAGCCGATCAAGCTCGGCCTCGCCGGCGGGCCACTCATCGTCGCACTCATCCTCGGCCGCATTGGCCGCATCCGCCGTCAGGTCTGGCACATGCCGGTGAATACGAACCTCGCCTTTCGTGAATTTGGTATCGCGCTGTTTTTCGCCACCGTCGGGCTCGGCGCGGGCGCGAAATTCTTCGCCACGGTCTTCAGCGCAACGGGCGTACAATGGCTGCTCGCCGGCGCGTGCGTGACGGTGCTGCCGCTCCTGCTCGTCGGCATCTTCGCGCGCGTCGTCTGGAAGATGAACTTCATGGACCTGAGCGGTCTGCTCGCCGGCAGCATGACGGATCCACCCGCGCTTGCCTTTGCGTCGAATATCGCGAAATCGGACGCACCGACCATCGCCTACGCGACCGTCTATCCGCTCACCACGCTCCTGCGCATTCTGTCCGCGCAGGTGCTCGCGATCGTCCTTTTCCGGTAAAACACCCTCCACTCGGCTCAGCGCGTTCCGCGTCCACCCTCAGCCTCGCGTGGAGGGCCGAAGCAAGCTGGCTGGTGGTCACCCAGCCAACAGCGAAACTCGCGTGGAGGTTAGCTGGCGGGTGCGCCGAGGCGCATCAACTCGATACGATGGTTGGCGTTTGGGTTTCGCGAGGATGGGCCGGCGACGAGCATCACGTATTCCGCAGCGACTCCGCGCTCGCGTAGCCACGTCGCGACAAATTCACGCCAGTCCTCCGGCTCCTCCGCGAGATCGACTGGGTGAACGCCGTAGGAAAATGCGAGGCCCTGACAAACCGCGGGATCGCCGCTCGGCGCGATGATCCAGACGTTCGGTTTGCAGCGCGAGATCACACGAGCGGTTGTGCCGCCGCGCGTTGGCACGAGCACGGCGTCGCAGGGGACGGTGTCGAGCGCATGTTCGACCAGCGAGGCGATACGGTCGCCGCGTCGTGGCTCCGCTTCCTTTTTCACCGCCGCGCGCCGGGCGGCGAGCGCGGCGCGCACGCGATGGGTCTCGGTGAAGGAGGCAATCTTCGCGAGCATCGTCACCGCTTCCTCGGGAAATTTGCCCATCGCGGACTCGCCTGAGAGCATCACGCAGTCGGTGCCGTCGAGGATCGCATTCGCCACGTCCGTCGCCTCGGCGCGGGTGGGCAGCCGACTCGTGACCATCGACTCCAGCATCTGCGTCGCGGTGATCACCGGTTTCGCGGCGAGATTCGCTTTCGCGATGAGGATCTTCTGGGTATGCGCGATTTCTTCGATCGGAACCTCTACGCCGAGATCGCCGCGCGCGACCATGATACCGTCCGCCGCCGCGAGGATTTCGTCGTAGTGCGTGAGCGCATCGGAGCGCTCGATTTTCGCGATGATGAACGGCACGCGCCCGATCTTCGCCGCGGCCGCGCGGACCGCTTCGATGTCAGCCGCGCGTTCGACGAACGACTGACCCACCACATCCACTCCCGCTGCAAGCGCGAACTCCAGACACTCACGGTCGCGCTCTGTGAAAGCGCTAATGCCCAGGTCGATCCCTGGCAGATTCAGCCCCTTCTTCGACCGCAGCTCGCCGCCGACGGCGACGAGGCAATGCACGTCGTTCCTCTCGACACGCTCGACGACGAGTTGCACGAGCCCGTCGTTGAGAAACAGCCGATCGCCAGGTTTCACCACTCGCGGCAACGGCTCGAAGCTCATCGAGACCCGCTTCTCGTTCCCGACGATGTCTTCATTCGTGAGCGTAAACTTGTCCCCCGGCACGAGCTGGATCGGCTCGGGCGAAATCTTTCCGACCCGCATCTTCGGCCCCGGCAGATCGGCCATGATGGCCACGCGGCGACCGGTGGCTTGCGACGCAGCGCGGATGCGCTTCACGACTTCGGCGTGCTTCGCAAACTCGCCGTGCGAAAAATTCAACCGCGCAATATTCAGCCCCGCGCGGATGAGACGCTCAAGCATCTCTGGCGATTCGGATGCTGGGCCGATGGTGGCGACGATCTTGGTCTTGTGGCCGGGAAAAACGAAATTCACGCGGCGATCATCTGTGCCCGAGCTCATGGTGGCAATCGGACTTTGGTCCTACGCAGTGGCGCCGCGACGGATCCCGACCCATCGGGCAGCGACGAAAGTCACCCCGAGACAAACGATGGCGCCGACGATGACCATGATGGTGACGTTCGGATCGCTGAAGCTGCTCGCGGCGGGGACCAGTGCGGCGCCGAAATTTCGCGCGGCGGTGGCGAGGCCGAGGACGCCGCGCACTTCCGGTTTCGAGCCGCCGAGCAGCCAGCCGATGATGAAAAGGCCGGCGAAATAGAGCAGCGCGGCGAGGATCGCACCGCTGCCCACGACGCCGAGCAGCGCGCGGAGATTCAGCGCGATGAGCAGCACGAAGAGCAGCAGCAGCGCGGCATTGCCGATCTTCGCGAGCACGGGCGCGGCGCAGGCGGCGAGCGCTGCCGCGTGGCTCTTGATCATCATCCCGGCAGCGAGTGGCAGGACGATGAGGAGCACGAGCGGGCGCGCGATGCTCCACGCGTTTGCCGCGAGTCCCGGGATCATCCGCGGCAGCGCGAGTGGAAGGAAAAGGATCGTGCCGAGCGTCAGCAAACCCATGAGCGCGGCGGCCAGCGGCAAATCGCCGCGCGCGGTTTCGACGAGCTTCGGGAGAAAGGGCGCGCCCGCTGCGCCGCCGAGCAGGAGCAGGCCGGCGGCGTGTCCGTGATCGAGCGGGATGACGAGGGTGAGCAGCCATGCGAACGCCGGCGCGAGGACGAAGTTTAAAGCGAGCGCGAGGAGCACGAGCCGCGGATCGCGCAGCGGCGCAAGAATGGATTGCAACGTGAGCGTCAGCCCCATCGCCGCCATGCTGCTGACGAGAAAGGCGAGCACCGACAGCCTTTCGATATGGTGCAGCAGGTCTGCCATGTGCGGGTTCTTGATGCGGCTGTGGCCGGGGTCAGTGCCCCGGCGACGATGACGCCTATTTCGCCTGCTGCGTGGCGAGCCAGGCAGCGCGGTTTTCGCGGATGAGGGCTGCGGTTTCCTCGATCGTGTTTACGCAGTGCGGAATTTTGAAATCCACGGCGCTGGCGAGTTCGCTGCCTTCGATGAGCATCGCGTTGCGCGCCCATTGGACGAGGTCGGCCCACATTTTCCCGACGAGGATGAGCGGCGTGTTGTAGAGCTGGCGAACCTGGAGGAGCTGCCAGGCGAGCGAGAGTTCGAGCAGCGAGCCGATGCCGCCGGGCGTGACGATGATGGCGTCGGAAGCGATCATGAAATGGTGGAGGCGCGAGAAGAAGGTGCGGTGCTCGATCGCGTGCGTGACGAACGGATTCACCTCCTGCTCGAAGGGTAGCTCGATATTGATGCCGACGGAGCGGCGCAGCCCTGCGGGATCGACGGAGTGGGCGCCTTCGTTCGCCGCGCGCATGAGGCCGGGCCCGCCCCCGGTGAGGATGTCGCAGCCCATGGTGGTCAGTTCGGCGGCGAGTTTCTTCACGCCCTCGTAGGCGGGCGTGCCAGGCTTGAGGCGCGCGGAACCGAAGATGGTCACGCGATAGTTTTGTCGCGTGGTGCGGCGGAGGCGGGTGAGGTCGTTGACGACTTCCCACAGGCCGCCGACGGCCCGCTCCAAGACCGCGACCGTCGCGTCTTCGTCGCTGAGTTTGACGATGTTGGTTTGGCCGAAGGCCGGATGTTCTGTGCCCATGGCGTGTTTGGGGTTTGAGGAGTGCGGCATGCAGAGCGACGAGGGCCAGGCTGCCGACGAGGGTTACGCTGAGCGGCAATCGTTGGCTAGCCTGACGCGCGGGCCTTCACATCACTACGCTCCCGCAGCGAGCTGTTTCATGATTGCCAGCCCCTTCGCTTGCAGCGGTCCCTTTCCGCTTCCCGCCAGGAACCACATGCCTTTGTCCTTCGCACCGCAGTAGATGATGTGGACGCTATCGTGCGTCGTCGCGTGATGGAAGGTGGCGCCGGAATTCTCCTTGATGAAGTCGAAGAACGTCGCGCGCCACGGGTGCTCAAATGAAGGGAAGAGTCCCTCGCCGAGGGTTTTCAACTCCTCGATGCTGATTGTATGAATACTCGCAGCGAGCGCCTTGCGGCGCTCTTCGGTGATCTCGTCCATGTTCAAATTTTCGGGTGGCATGATGTGATGTGGTTTTGGTGGTTGGGTGAGTTGTGAAAGCTGCGCCGCATTTGGATATCGGTCATCGACGCCGCGTCACGCTGCGCTTCACCGGAAATCAAATCCCCACTGCGACCCCGCGCCTATCGGACCTTGGTCTTACGCGCTCACCTTGTGGCCGGGTTCAGTGAACCCAACTTACAGCGCGGTCCCTTCGAGGAACGGCTGGCCAGTGGAGAGGGCAGTGAGGTTGGCGATGGTGACGCGGGCGATCTCACTGAGCGCTTCGTTGGTGAGGAATGCCTGGTGGGCGGTGATGAGGACGTTGGGGAAGGTGAGCAGGCGGGCGAGTTCGTCGTCGTGGAGGATCTGGCCGGAGAGGTCCTCGAAGAAGACACCTTCCTCTTCCTCATACACATCGAGCGCGACGCCGCCGACCCGTCCGGATTTGAGCGCTTCGATCAGCGCTTTCGTGTCGATCAGTGCGCCGCGGCTGACGTTGATCAGCACCACGCCGGGCTTCATCAGTTCGAGCGTTTGCGCGTTGATGAAGTGGTGCGTCTCCGGCGTGAGCGGGGTGTGCAGCGAAACGACATCGCTCTCCCGCGCGAGCGTCTTCGGCTCCGTGTATTCGACGCCATATTGCTGCGCCCACTCGGGCGATGGATACGGATCGAAGGCCAGCACGCGCATGCCGAAGCCGCGCAGGATTTGCGCGGTGATGCGACCGATCTTCCCGGTGCCGACGATGCCGGCAGTCTTACCGTTCAAGTCGAAGCCAATGAGGCCGCTGAGCGAGAAATTGAGATCATGCACGCGGTTGTTGGCGCGCGGGATTTTGCGGTTAAGCGCGAGCAGCAACGCCACGGCGTGTTCGGCCACGGCGTAAGGCGAATAAGCGGGCACACGCGTGGCGGTGATGCCGAGTTCTTTCGCCGCCGTAAGGTCGATGCTGTTGAAGCCGGCACAGCGCAGCGCTACGTGCCGCACACCGAGCTTCGCGAGCGCTTCGAGACACGCGCGGTCCACGCGGTCGTTCACGAAGGTGCACACCGCCTGCGCGGCGGTGGCGGCGGGCGCCGTTTCCGCCGAGAGCCGGCAATCCATAAAGCGCCATTCGATTTCGCCGCCTGCGGAGGCGGGCTGGAGGGCAGCGCGGTCGTAGGGTTTGGTGTCGAAGACAACGGTCTGGATCATAGTGATGTGGTGTTGGTTGGATGTTTGGAAAACTCAGCGGGCGATGGGCGCGAGGCGATTCATTTCGCTGCGGTGTGGCTCTCGTGGAGGCGAAAGATTTTCGAGAAGACGGCGAAGAACATGCCCGTCGAAAGGCCGCACATGAGGATGCCGGTGAGCGCTTCGACGCCACCGACGAGGCGCCACTCCTCGGGCAGCACGATGTCGCCGTAACCGGTGGTGGTGTAGGTCACGGCGCTGAAATACGCGGCGGTTGTGAAGTCCGGAATCGCGCCGCGCATGCTGTAGTAAACTGCCCACACGAGAATCTGCAGCATGTGCAGCAGTACCGTCCATGAGGCAACGCGAATGAGCCGCCATGCCGATGGTCCGAAGCCCCGCGCACCGCGCGCGATTCGCACATGCACCCACCGGAAAACAAGCGTGATGCCCATCGCGTGGATCGTGACGCAGAGCGCCATGAGCGCGAAGGCGAGGAGCAGTTTCGAGAGCATCGGGCGTTATTGATTGGAAGCCTGCGGCGAAAGCGCGGCGCAACTATCGAGACGCGATTCGATCTCCGCGATTTGCTGGCGGTAACGCTGCGCACCGACGCCGCCGAAGTCGCGCCGGAACTGCTCCATCGTCAGGTGCTCCGGCAGATCGGCCACCGGCGGGAGAAAATCGTCCACGATAAATCCATTGCGCAGCCGCGCCTGCATCGCTTTCGCCGCTGCTTCCGACTGCGTGGCCGCGTTGGCGAAACGCACGCCCGCGCGATCGGCCGCGATGTCGTTGAAGGAGAAGCCGCTGCCGGCTTTTTGGAAATCCGCGAGCTCCTTCATCAGCCCACCGCCATCGCTGAACGCCGGATTTTGCAGCACCGTCAGCGCCGCGCTCAGGCAGAAATGCCGGGCGAGATTAGGGTCGGCGCGCAGCGTCGTGTCGCCGCGCAGCAGTTCCGCGGTATCAGACCAGCTTGAGCCCGTGGCCGACGAATGGCTTGAAGTCATCGTGGTTGTTTGTGGCCAGTCGCGCGCCGGAGGCAATGGCTGTCCCGGCGATCATGGCATCAATGCGGTATTTGCGGTTGCGTCCGATCGCATTGAAGAGACGCGCTGATTCGACGGCTTCCCGTTCGCCAAACGGCACGATGCGGGAGAGGAAAGCGCGAGCGGCAGCCTCCTGGGCTTCTGTGAGTGGCCCGCAAAGAAATTCAAACCAAGCAGGCATCGGCGTGATGAGTGTTTCGCCGCCCCGAAACCATTCCGACAATTCTCCAGCCTCCGATGTCGCTCGGGCGATACCGCGGATGAGATAGTTGGTGTCGAGGCAGATCATTCGCCCCGCCAGTGTTTCCGATCTTCCCGAATCTCTGCCAACCAGGCGTCAGCCGTGGCAGGATCGAGACCTCCGCCGCTCTCGTGAAGGCGACGCAGCATGGCGATGGGATCAGGTTTTTCCTCCTCGATCTTTTTTTCCGCTTGCTCCAGAGAGCGACGAACGACTTCGGCTTGGGAGACCTTCCAACGGTTGGCCAGGCGTTTGAGCCGGGAAGCCGTATTTTCGTCCAAAGCAAAGGTCGTGCGATGAGTCATGGTAGCCATACCATCACGCATACCATTAGTCTTGAGGGGCGCAACGCAAATATGAGAAGAGGATGACTTCGCGCGGTGCGGGCGGCGCATCCTTGCCGGGCTGGTGCGCCGGGCCGGGGAGATGCTGGGGGGCGTTTTCCTGCGGAGAGCAGACAAACGGCTTCCTCCGGGAATCAGAGATGTGAGACTGAGCGCTGCGAGCTTTGTCGCCGTGGCGAGATGGTCCGCCTCGAGTTCCTGCGTATGTGCGAGGTGATTGCGGAGACTCTCGATCGCGCGCATGAGGCGCTCCGCTTCGCGGCGCGACGGGAGGCCGAGCGCCGCGATGTGGGCGCGGTCGTGCGTGAGGATGCCCGCTTTGTCCGCGATCTGCAGGCAGTCCACGAGCCGGCACGCCGAACCGGAGCGCCGCCTTTCTTCGCTCAGCGCGACGGCCTTCTCGAGACGCCGCGGCGAGAGCAGGCTTTGCCAGCGTTCGCCCGGATGAAGTTCCTCGATGGCCCAGGTCATGTTGGCGTCGAGCACGGTGATCGCGCCGAAGAGCCACATGCGCAGCGGGGGCTTTTGCAGGTCGCGCCGTGTGATCACGCCTGCGACTTCGCCGCGCCATTCGATGAACGCCTGATCCGCGGTCCCAAAGACCCCGAGCACAAGCGCGAGGCTGGCGGATTCATCGAGCACATTGTCGCGAAGAAACTCGCGCAGATGTTCGCCGAGCGTGCCTGTCGTCAGATCGTCCGGTCCCACCCAGCCGCGGACCAAGCCATCCCGGCGCACGCCGAGAACCGCGACCCCGCGTTTGCGCAGCAACTCCGCGCCGAGCGTCACCGACTGATTTTCATCCAGCGACAGCAGCGGCTCCGCGAGGTCCACCGCGGTCAAACTCCGCGAGAACGTGCGGCTCAGGCGCGCGACGCTCTGCGGTTCGCGGATGGAAGTGGATGCAGCGTCGGTCATCGAGTCTCGCATGATCGTACGGAAAGCCGTGCGCGGCCACCAATAGGACCTTGGGCGTATCCACACACGGCGCGCGTTTGCTACGATGTGCCGGTGTTCGACGCGCTCATCGACAAACTCGCCACCCGCTTTCCGCGCGGTGCGGCGCCGTTGCTCTGGCTCCGCAAGCATCGGAAGACCCGGCGCGCGCTGTTCATTGCGTTCTGGCATGTGCTCGGCGCGCTGACTTCCATTCATGCCATCATGGCGGTGCGCACTTCGCAGGGCGCGATCGCATGGGCGGTTTCGCTGAACACGTTTCCGTATGTCGCGGTGCCCGCGTATTGGGTTTTCGGGCGGTCGAACTTCGAGGGCTACGTCGTGCTGCGGCGCAAGGCCGAGGCGGAGCTGAGCGACGCGGAGCGGCAGGTGGCGCGCGATCTTCTCGCCATGCGACCCGCTCCCGACGCGGAGCCGCCGAGCGCGACGTTGCTGGAGAAGCTCGCGAAACTTCCGGCGCCGCGCGGCAATCACACCGAGTTGCTGATCGACGGCAAGGCGACCTTCCGCGCGATCTTCGAGAGCATCGAGCAAGCGCGCGAATACGTGCTCGTGCAGTTTTACATCGTCCACGACGACGGGCTGGGCCGCCGGCTTAAGGATGCGCTCATCGTGAAGGCACGCGCCGGCGTGCGCTGCTACATGCTCTTCGATGAGATCGGCAGCCACGATTTGCCCGCGGCTTACGAGAATGAACTGCGCGCCGCGGGCGTGGACATCCGCCACTTCAACACGCGCCAGGGCGACTCGAATCGCTTTCAGCTCAACTTTCGCAACCACCGCAAAGTCGTCATCTGCGATGGCCTCACGGCGTTCGTCGGCGGGCACAATGTCGGCGACGAATATCTCGGCCAAGACGCGAAGATCGGCGCTTGGCGCGACACGCATGTGAAGGTGCAGGGACCGGTCGTGCAGTGCGTGCAAATCGCGTGGCTCGAAGATTGGAACTGGGCCGCCGGCACCCGCCTCGCTCTGAACTGGAAGCCTGCGCCGGCGCCCGGCGGCGAAGATGGCCTCGCCTTCTGCCTGCCATCGGGACCGGCGGATGAGTTCGAGACCTGCATGCTCTTTTTCCTCCACGCGATCAATGCGGCGAAGAAGCGCGTGTGGATCGCCAGTCCGTATTTCGTGCCCGACGAACAATTCATCTCCGCGCTTCAGCTCGCCGCGCTGCGCGGCGTGGACGTGCGCATCCTCGTGCCCGCGAAAGCCGACAACACGCTCGTGTATCTCTCGGGCTTCACCTTTCTGCCCGAGCTGGAAAAAGCCGGCGTGCAGACGTGGCGCTACAATGCCGGCTTCCTGCACGAGAAGGCGATCCTCGTGGATGACTACTGCGGCATCGGCACGGCGAACTTCGACAACCGCAGCTTTCGGCTGAACTTCGAGATCACGCTGCTCTTCTCCGAGCCATCCACCGTGCGCGAAGCCGAGAAGATGTTCGCCGCCGACTTCGCCCGCAGCACCCGCGCAACCGCCGCCGATTTCACCGCGCGCCCGTGGTGGTTCCGCCTCGCCGCCCGCACGTCGCGGCTGCTGGCGCCGGTGCAGTAGGGGGACTCAGCGGTAGCGACCGTAGTGGTGCATTCCGCCGTAGCGATATGCTCCGCCGACATAGGGCCCGTAAGCCCCATACCAGCCCGTCGCCATGCTGCGTTCCATCTCGATGGCCTGGTATTGGTCTTGAGCAATTCTCTGTTGAATCGCCAGGGCTTCGTAGCGCTGATAATTCGACGCATCGCCGAGGTAAGCGACGCCGTCCCGCTCATCCTTGTAGGCGTAGAACGTCTTACCGTTGAAAGTGACTCGCTCAACTTTGTAAGCGGGCATGGCCGCATAGAGTTCCTGTTGCTTGGGCGTGGCCGGCGCGTGCGTGTGAAAGCCCGCGGCGGAAAGCAGGCTCTTCGTCCCGGACGATCCCATGCTCGCGCAGCCAGCGAGGCCCGCGAGGCCGAGAGCAGCGACGAGAAGTGACAGGCTGTAGTGGTGGAGTTTTGGTTTCATCTTTTTTTTGGTTGGTTGGGGTGACTTCGAGCAAACCGCACCATGTGACCTGAGCATGCATTTGCCCATAGGACCTTGGTCTTATGCGGCTCCGGCTTTGTCGGCCATTGCTGGCAACCGGAAGTCGAAACAGGCACCGCCGCCCTCGGCATTGCTGGCGGTGATCTTCCCGCCATGCGCTTCGATGGTGGATCGCACGATGGCCAACCCCATCCCCAGGCCATCCTCCCTCGTCGTGTAGAAATGCTCGAAAAGTCGCTCCTGCATTTCTGCCGAGATGCCCGTGCCGTGATCGCGAACCGTCACCCAAACGGACTCGCTTCCATCCAGTCGGGTCGTGATCTCGACTTTGCGCAAGGCGGCCGGCGTCTCGCTCATGGCGTGGAAGGCGTTGGTCACGAGGTTGATCAGCACCTGTTGCATCTGGATCGGGTCCGCCTCGATGCGGGGAAGGTTTTCGGCCAGCGACGTTTCCACCTTGCACGAATAAGCCGCGGCGTCGGGCCGAACCATGAGCGCGACACTCGTGATGACGCTGTTGAGGCCGATCCGGCCGCGCACCGAGTCGCCTTTCTTGATGGCGTTCCGCACGCTTTGAATGATGTCGCGCGCGCGTCGTCCGTCCGTTCCGACATCGGCAAAGATCTCGCGCAAGCCGCCGGGCTCGGTTTCGCCTCCGTCGATGAAACGCACGCCCGCGCTGGCGTTAGCCACGATCGCCGTGAGCGGTTGATTGAGTTCGTGCGCGAGCGAGGCCGTCATTTCGCCCAGCACGCTGGCTCGCCCGAGGAGATCGATTTGCTCGCGCTGCCGCCGCGTTTCTTCCTCCGCGCGCTGCCGTGCAGAGATGGCTTCCTTTCGCTCCGTGATGTCCCGCGAAACGCCCAGGACCCGCGCCGGCTTCCCCTCGGCACCCTGCACCCAACGGCCCCGTTCGCTGATCCAGCGGACTGTTTTATCCCGCAGCACGATGCGGTATTCGGCTTCGTATTCGTTCTGCCCGTCGATCGCGCCATCGATGGCGGCGGCTTGCGCCGCGCGGTCCTCGGGATGCACGCGGTTTCCGAGAGTCATCGGATCGGCGGTAGCCCCGCCATCGAGATCAAAAAGCTCGCGGGTCTTGTCGGTCATCCACCTCTCGCTCGTGGCCGTATTCAATTCCCACACGCCCAGGCGGGCCGCCTCGGCGGCGAGCCCGACGCGGGCCTCACTTTCGCTCAAGGAACGCTCGGCACGACGGCGGCGCACGAGATTCGTGATGAGCGCGGCGATCAACACCGCCTGGATGAGGATCAGCGTCATCGATCCAACGATCCACGCGCGGTATTTCTGCCAGACGGTCGGCGTGCGAAAGAGAATCGTGCTGTCCTTCGGTAGAATTTTTTCGTCGATCTTCCACCTGTGCAGCTCCCGCCAGTCGTAGCGGGGCGGCAAAGGTCCAATAATCATCGGCGGGAAACTCGACGCTGGCTCACCGCGGAGAATGCGTATCGCGATGCGGGCCGCTTCCACGCCTTCGGCCTCGGCCTGGTAGAGCCGCTCGCCGGTGATGCCGAGGCCGAGTTGATGCTGGAAAAGAGCGTTGATCGGCGCGTTGGCGACCGCGTGAATCTGCCGGAGCGCCTCATCCCCATCGTGCGTCACGCCATTCGCATCGCGCATCATTAGCACATGGAGGATGAACGAATGCGGCGGCAAAAGTTTTGTCCGCTGCAAAATGCCGTCGAGCGAAAGATCGTTGAGCCAGGTGAAGCTTACGCGATCGGCAAAGGGCTGAAATTCCTTTTTGATGATGTCGATCCACACCCGTTCGAGCGGAGAATCGCCGATGACCACGGCGATGTTTCTGGTGTCCGGCGCAATTTGCAGGATGTCTTCCACCCAGCCGCGAACGTCGAAATCTTCCCCGACGAATGCGGCATTCTGTTCAAGAGAACCGGGTGGCAGCCGGCGCTTGTCCATGCCGGCGTAAATGATCGGGGTGCTCGCCGGGAAAAGACGCTCCCGATGCTGGGCCACAAAAACTCCCGCGGGCGACCCAATGGGCACGACCAGATCCGGCTGCCACTTGGCCTGGCGAGCGCGCAGGAGATCGACCAGCGCCTCCTCCATATCGAGCGAAGCGTAGCGCGCCACATCGAGCGAAACCTCGTCGAGATCGACCGGCTCTCCCATCTTCGCGGTCAGCTCAGTCTCGAACGCGGTCGAGTGCGTGGTGAAAGGAGGGGCGGCGTTTCCGAAGGAATGGACGATGAGCACGCGCTTCGGCGTGGCGGCACTCGCCGAAAGCGCCAGCAAACCATGGCCGCAGCAAACGAGCGTCGAGATCATCCAGCGGCCGAGTTTTCTGCGAAGAGACAATCCCACGTTTGCCCGCACAGGGAACGCGAGTCAATGCCGTCGGAAAGGTTACGCGAAGCGCTCTGGCTGTCCGGTCGCGGCGAGGACCGAGCGCCACCAACCGCTCGCGGGGTCGAGGCGCTTGGTGTGCGTCGCGAGGAGCTCGATGGGAACGTGGATGAAGCGCTCGTGCAGGAAGCCGATGACGACGCCGGTCCGGCCGGCCATCGCGGCGTGGACGGCGTAGCGCGCGAAGAGGTCGCACAGCAACGCATCCTCGCAGTTCGCGGGACGGCTGCGGACTTGGTAGCTCGGGTCGAAATAACGGAGCACGACCGGGATGCCCTCGGCCTTGAAGAACGCCTCGATCTTCTCGCGCAGGAACGGGCCAATGTCCTGGAGCTTCACATTGCCCGAGGCGTCGCGTCCGCTGGCGTCGGCGGCGAGCAAGTCCTGGCCCGCGCCTTCCGCGACGGCGATGACCGCGTGCGATTTCGCGAGCATCCGCTCTTTCAACGCGGCTAAAAAACTCGGGAGCGTGAAAGGCACCTCGGGGATGAGGGCGAAGTTCACGTCATGGCTCGCGACCGTCGCACCGGCGGTGACGAAGCCGGCGTGGCGGCCCATGAGCTTCACGAGTCCGATGCCCCCCGGAACACTGCGCGCCTCCGTGTGTGCGCAGTCGAGCACCCGAGCCGCCTCGTCGATTGCGGTCATGAAGCCGAACGTGCGCGAGACAAAGCCCACGTCGTTGTCGATGGTCTTCGGCACGCCGACGACCGAGAGCGCGTGGCCGCGTTTGCGCGCTTCCTGGAAGAGTTCGTTCCCGCCGCGCTGCGTGCCGTCGCCGCCGACGGTGAAGAGGATGTTCACGCCGCGCGCGATGAGGTTTTCCACGGCGCGCCCGATATCCACCGGTCCGCGCGACGATCCGAGAATAGTGCCGCCCTTTTGATGAATTCCATCAATGAACCGCGGCGTGATGACGACTGGCTCCACGCCGTTCGCCGGATCGAGCCCGCCGTAGCCGCCGCGAAAGCCCAGCACCTCCGCGACGCCATAGCCGTAGTGCAGTTCGAGGAAGAGCGAGCGGATGACGTTGTTCAGCCCTGGGCACAATCCGCCGCACGTCACGATACCCGCACGTGTCTGCTTCGCGTCGAAGAAAAGTTTCTCGCGCGGTCCCGCCAGCTCGAACTGCAACCCCGGCTCCGCTCCGATTTCGATGCGCTCCGGGATGCGGACGTCGTCGCGGATTGTATGACTTTTGGCGGAAGCGAAGCGCGCTTCGCCGAGGGTGGGTGTTTGCATGTTGGAGGTTCATCAAACGGTGTTCCGACACTCGCCCACCGGTCTATCGGACTTTAGTCTTATACCAAACTCAGTTGAAGACTGGACGATACGAATCGGTGCGTTGCGCGATTTCCTTCGGTTCTCGGACTTTGGAAGGTGTCGGTTTTCAACTGTGTTTGGTATTACGCCTCACGTGAGGGCATGTGACGAAAAGCGCTCGCGCTGGAAATGGCGGCGCAGCCGCGTCCACCTTTCACAAATGAAGACTTCCCGCGCAGACACTCGCGATGCCTTGTCCAATGGCCTCGGCAAGACTCGGTTCGCTCAGGGTTTGCTGATTTCCAGGTAGTAAAACTTCTTCCCGCCGGTGGCCGCCGCGTCTTGGAAGAGGCGGTCGGTTTGCTCGCTCGCGACGGTGAAGGGCGCGCCGACCAGCGTCGGGGTGGCGATCAGATCGGTGTTCGCTTTCACCCGATAAGTGCGGCCGGGGATGACCTTGTTCAGGCGCAAGTCCGCGACGCTGGCGTTGAGGCCGGTGATCGTGAATTGGAAAAACGAGCCGGGGTCGGTCGGCACGAAGCCGCTCAGGAATTCGAAGCGGTTGTTGCGTCCGTCGCCGTCGGGGTCGGCGGTCGGCGCGGCGTTGGCGTTCGGCGGCAGGCCGAAGTAGGCGATCTGCCAGCCGTCGTCGATCTGGTCTGCGGCGTATTGCTGGAAGGTGTCGCTCTCGCCGGTGTCGATCACGTTCAGCAGGGTGCCGTCGGGATCGGCGACGCCTTGGAAGGTGCCATTGAGCCGGGCGCTCGTCGGGCCGAGGACCGGCGCGGTCGTCACGAGACCGCCGAGGGTGAGGCTGGCCACGGGACCGAACCCGACGCTCCAGGCGATCGCGGTGGCGGAGGGGTGGAGGGTGGTGCCGTCGTCCATGGTGACGATTCCCGAGAGCTGGCTGGTGCCGCCTTCGTTGACCGGGTTGGGGGAACCGTTGATGGCCAGGCTCACCGGGTCCACGAGCTGCCCGATGAAGTTGCCCTTGGTCCGCACGCCCCCGCCCGTGACATTCGAGACCACGCCCGAGGCCGGATCGCCCACGGAGACATCGACGACCAACGTGCCGCCCGCATTGCTCACGCGCCCGCCGCCCGCGAGGTCGCCGGGCGGGGCGAGGAGCACGACGACGCTGCCGCTGGCGTTCGAGAGGGTCGATTGCGCGAAGGCCGGCGCGAGTCCGCCGAGCAGCGCGGCGGTGATAAGGGAGAGGGTTTTCATGGTAAGAATGGGCGGATGCCTGGGCCGGGAATTAGAGACGCAAAGGGCGAGCGGTTTCGCTGGCAGGTGCGGCGATCTCGCGGCAACGCCGACGGCGTTCCATCGGTCAGCCCAGGGTTGGCGCGAGGGACGAGCGCCAACCCTGGGTTCCCTGCAACCACGGCCCAACCCTGAAGGGGTTGCACCCTCTGCGGTGCCGGGATTCAACCCCTTCAGGGTTGGGCGCATCGGCGGTTTTCCCAGGGTAGCTCGTGCCTCGCAACCCTGGGCTGGACGATGAAACGCCGTTGGCGTAGGGGTTCCGCGCCGCCTCGGCACTGGACGATGAAACGCCGTTGGCGTTGCGGTTCCGCGCCGCCTCGGCACCGGATGATACCACGCCGTTGGTGTTGGGGTTCCGTGCTGGCTCGGCGCGGATTTTTTCGGCCCCGTGGATGTGGGGCGGCGGTTGGTTCGTGGCGGCTTCATCGGCTCTCTATTGGTTTCCGAGCACCGCCACCGGGGCGGCGGGCGGGGGCGGCAGCGCGGCGACGGCGCGTTCCAGCCGGTCGAGGCGTTGCTTCAGCGCGGTGTTTTCGTCCTTCAGCTCCGCGATCTGCCGGTCCTTCTCGGCGCGCAGTTCGCGCAGGGCATCCACGGTCAGCGACTCGAAGCCGGTGACGCCCACCGCCAGCATGCCGTCGGGGCCTGCGGTGACCCATTGGGGCAAAACCTCCCGCACTTCCTGCGCGATGAAGCCGATCTGCGGGCCGGGGCCGACGCCCTTCGCCGGGTCCAGATACTCGAAGCTCACGCTGCGCAGCCGCAGCAGCCGGTCGAGCGAGCCGTGCAGGTCGGCGACGTTCTTCTTCAGCCGCGCATCGGACTCGACGGACCAACTGCCGCCGCCCAATTTGAAGGCCGTGCCCCCGCCCAGCCGGCAAAACCCAGTGACATTGGCGGACGTCGTGAAGACTTCGAACAGCTTACCCGCCGCCGCCCGAACTTGGAAATGGCTCGCCTCGGGATCGCCACTTAAAGTGCCTGTGACGACGAGGCGCGCCACGGAACTCGGGGTGCCGATACTGACATTGCCCGCGATGCTCGCGCCACCGGCGGAGAAAATCCCTCCGGTGCCATCGACGTAAAACCTCTCCGCCGCGACCGCGCCGCCCGCCATGGCGTCCTCATCGAGGATGCGAAAGAGGCGGCCGTTGTCGCCGGGGCTCCACATGGTGATCGAGTCGCCATCGAAGAAGATGCCGGAGCTTTCGCTGTTGCCCTGCTCGATAAGCAATCCGTTGAGGCTCGTCAGGGGATTGAAATCCACGTTGGCCGCGTCGCCGAAACGCGCCGTTTGCGAGGAACCGCTGAACACCACCGTGTCGGTGTCGAGTCTCAAGCCCGTGCCGCCGGTGAAGAGCCGCGCCCCGCCCGCGGCGCGGACGTTGAACTGGTTGACGGCCGTCGAGGCGAACTCGGCATTCTGCGAATCCGCCCAGACGAACGCGCCATCGTGGATCGCTTTGGCCTGCTGGCCGGCCGCGAAAGAATGGAAGCCGTCGGCGGTGTTATTCTGCCCACCGGGAACAGTAGCAAAAGCGCCGCTTGCGGTGTTGGTATTGCCCCCGCCCACCGTTGCAGCTGGCCCGCTGGCAATGTTGTTCGCCCCGCCGCCGATGACCGTATCATTGTTGCTGGCGGTGTTATTCTTGCCCCCGCCAATCGTCGCGTTGTCCGAAAATGCGGTCACCGAATTGGCTCCGCCAGCGCCTCCTCCGGCGATCACAGAACCGTGGGCTGCCGCCTCGATCGAGTTGGCGGCATCCCCGCCGATCAGGTTCGGCGTTCCGGCCCCGTTCGTGTTTCCCGGCTGCAACCGGAAAGCGCGCAGTCCATTCACCGAGAAGTCGAGCGGCTGATTGTCCGTGGTCGCGAACAGCAGCGGCGCGCCCATGCCCTGGAAGGCGGTGGCCCGCACCGTGCCGTTCACGTCGAGCGCCACCGCGGGGTTGTCCTTGTTGATCCCCACCCCGCCCGCCGCGCGGATGAGGAACTGGTTGGCGGCCGTCGAGGTGAAGTCGAGGCTCTGAGCATCCGCCCAGACGAACGCGCCGGTGTGGATTGCTTTGGCGCGGAAGCCTGCGGCGAAGGAGACGAAGCCGCTCGCCGTGTTGGCGGCGCCTCCCGGCACCGTGGCGAGCTGTCCGTCCGCGACATTGGATTCGCCGCCCCCCAGAACGGACTTAAATCCGCTGGCGGTGTTGCTGATCCCTCCGCCGAGGAAGGCAAAGCTGCCGCCTTCGGTAATCGTGTTGGCGAAGCCCGCACCGCCGCCACCGGCGATCACGGCTCCCCGGGCCTCTGAGGCGATGGAGTTGCCGCTGAATCCGCCCACCAGATTCGGGGTGAGCGGGCTCAAAAAGCTCGTGGTCGGTTGCAGCCGGAAGGCGCGCTGATTATTCACCGAGAGATCGAGCGGCGTATTGCCCGTGGTGCCGACGAAGCTCGGGTCGGCCACCGCGCCCGCGGTCAGCGCGTAACCCGTGGCGGTGATCCGGCGATCCGGCGTGAGCTGCTCAAAGGGTCCCGCGACCGCGGTGGCAAACCAGACGCGCAGCCGCACGTCGGCATTCCCCGTGAAGACGCTGGCCGGGATGGCCACGGTCATATTCGCCAGCGCCGTGTCGCCCAGCCCGAGCGCGTAGTGCCCCTGGCTCACCACCACCGGCACCGCCACCGTGGGCTGCCCGCCGCCGGCGCTGGAGTTGTTGTTCGACCAGAGCGTGGTCGTGCCCGCGGCATCCACGAGCGCAAATTTGAAATGCCCCGTGCCGGTGTAGTTCGCCCCCGAGACGGCGATGCGCCCCTGGTGATTGAGGATGCCCGGCGGCGGCGCGGCGTGCAGCGGGCTGAGGGTGAACGCGAGCGCGAGGGCGAGGCGGAGGAGGTGAAGGATCGTTTTCATAAAGATCAGGACTGCGGGTGAGTGGAAATTTCACCGCCACCCCACTTCGCGGCGCGCATCGGAAAAAAGAATAAGGCGGCGCGCCGATGGGCGGAACAACGATGGGTTCCGGCTGGGAAAATTTTCAGGCGCGCCCGCGCAAGGCAAGCCGAAAAACCCGCGCGAATGTGACAACCTGATGGCTGGGAGCAGATCAAGGAGCCGGGGCGTCCCGGAGGGACCACAGATATTAGCCGGTGGTGGAGCGAGTCCACGAGCGGGAACCACCGGAACCATCCGCAAACGGAACCCGCCCCGGAGGGGCGGCGGAAGCGTGCGGACGGGAATTTCCACCGCCCCTTCCGGAGCGGGTCGTGTTTGGTCTTGATAGCCGGTGGTTCTCGCTCGCGGACTCGCTTCACCACCGGTAAATTTCCATTCGCCCTCCGGGCGACAAAAACGGCCGCGCTATGCGTTGCGGAATTTTGCGGCGATCCGGTGGTTATGGCGTGGCGACCGTCGTGAGGCGTGCGGGACCGGAATTCACGGCCGGCTTTTTTGCACCGGTGAGGAGCTGGCGGCGCAGGAGCGCGCGACTGTGGGTCTCGGCGCGGCCGAAGACGGCTTTATAGACTTCGCAATACGGGTCCTTGGCCAGCATGGTGCCGAGGGCGCTGTAGGTGCGGACGGGACAGCCGCCGTGGCAGATGGAAAGGAAGCGGCATTCGAGGCAGTCCTCGTGTTCGACGAGGTGTTTGGGCCGCTCGACGAACTCGCGCCGGGCCGGGCTGGTGCGCAGCATTTGCGTGAGGTCGGGGTCGCGGAAGACATTTCCGAAAAAGGATTCGGGGTAGCTGGTCACCCAGCAGTCGCACTGCGCGACGGTGCCTTTGGAATCGACGGAGATGAACTGGTTGGAACAGTTCTCTTTCCAAATGCAGGGCAGCCGCGCGGGCGCACCGGTGAAGTGATGGATGAGGGAATCGAAGGGGCCGAGCGCGACGCCATTGGCATGGCCGCGTTCCATCCAGATGTCGAAGAGGCCGGCGAGAAACTCGGCGAGCGCGGTTTTATCGAGATCGAATTCGGCTTCAACCTGCTTGGCCGGTCCGCCGGGGAATGGCGTGTTGACCTGGAAGTTGGTAAGTCCGAGTTCCTCGGTGTAGTAGCGGTAAAAAGCGTCGGGGCCGGCGTCGAGGCTGCCTTGGTGGAGCACGGCGATGACGCCGATTTCGAGGTCGGCGGCCTGGGCTTCGCGAAGCCGCTGAGTCCAAATCGCGGTGTAGGCATCAGCACTGCCGCTGAAGAGTTTGCGATGGAGGTTGGGGAAGTCCATCGACGTGCCGAGGGACCCGCCGAACATGGAGCGGAGCACGTCATTCCAGGCGGGCGAGTAGCTGATGAGATTTGTCTGGAGGTAATGCGTGAAGCGTCGTCCGCGTGCGGCGGCGGCTTCGTCCATGATCCTGCCGGCCTCCACAAACCAGGCCGGTCCCATGATCATCGCCTCGCCGCCCTGCCAGTAGATTTCGCATTCCTCAATGCCTTCGTGCTCGATGTGGTCGAGGAGCTGCCGGGTGAGCAACGGCACGAGCAGCATGGAAAGGCGATGCGGCTCCTTGTGCTCGAAGCAGTAGGTGCAAGCCACGTTGCACTCCGCCGTCGGGAGCAGGATGACGCTGAAGACGCGGTCGCTCATGGTACGGAGGAAGTTTCCTGGCTGGCGAGGTCGCGGCCGATTTCTTCGGCGGCGGCTTCGAGCGTGGCCAGGAGTTGCTTCACGCCGGCGCAGGCATAGGCGGGGTCGGGCCATTTGAAATAGCCCGCGCAAACCGGCTGCCAGCGGCAGGTGGCGCACTCGGCGCCGTCGGCGAGCAGGCGCGCGTGATGGCTTTCGACAAAGTCCGGAGCGTGGAGTGCGCGGCCCGCGGCATCGCGGTGCGAGAAGACGGCGGGATCCTCTTCGAGAAATCGCCAGAGCGTGCCGTCTCCCGTGCCGCGAAAGGCGGCGAGCAGGGAGTGGAAGAACTCAACGGGAGTTTCGACCATCGGATCGTGGAGATAGAAATGCGCTGCCTCGGTCAGTTCGGCGAGCGCTTCCGCGGAAGGCTGGCCGGGAAGCAGTCGCACCGGAAGCTGCAACGCTGCGGCTAGTCGGAGCGCTTTCATGAAGCCGGGTGCGGCGGGGATCGTCACCCGCACCTCGCGCACGATGCGGACATCGGCCAACCGGTAGAGGCCCGAAAACTCCGTCGCCGGATCGGTGAGAATCACATCCAGCGCAGGCGTCGCGGCCCCCTGCGCAGCCGTCGCCCACACCTCTTGATCCCCGAGCAGACCTTCCACTTGCAACCACTCCACGCCCGGCGCGGGTTCGCGCAACCAGCGCACGAATTCCTCGCGCGTTCGCACGATCACCACGTACGGGCCGTCGCGATCCGCCTCCGCCCGCGCCGCCGTCAGGAATGCGAGGGCCGCATCAGGTTCCTGCTGCACGGAATAGGATCGGGCGCCGTCGCGGTTAAAAACGATTGATCCACGAGCCCCCACCGCCGCCATAGCGATTGACCCAACCGCCGCCGCCCCCGTAGCGGTTCACCCAACCGCCACCACCGCGATTGAGCCAACTACCTCCTCCTCCTCCTCGGTTGATCCACCCACCGCCGCCACCGCCCCTACGGTTGATCCACGCGCCAGCTTCCGCTTTCGATGGGTTGGCGAGCCATGCGCCGGTGATCGTCGCCGTGATGGCCGCGCCGGACCATTTGCCGAGACTCGTGAGGAACAGTCGGCGGCCTTGCGCGACCTGCTCAGCCGCAGGCGTCGTCGTTTGATCGAGGTTTTCGTCGCTCATAATTCGAAGTGAGTTGCCGGCCTACTTTTTGTCGGCGCCGGTGAGCGTGGAGAAATGCATCGCGCTGATCTTCCAGCTTCCGCTGGCTTTGCTGACCGTGAGCGAAAGGTTCAACGGAAACTCGAAGTCCTTGCCGTCTTTTTTGCCGGAGATATTTCCCGACGCCATCAGCCAGCCCGAGTCCTTGCCGAGATCGCCGATCTTGAATTGGTAATCAAACTTCTGCTCACCCTTGTCGAAGCCCTTGAAGAAATGCTCGTAGGCCGCCGTGACCTCCTCCGGGCCGACCCAGATTTCGCCGGGGCCGGTGCCCATCAGCGCGGGCTTTTCCGCGAGGGTCGCCAAGACAGCTTTCACGTCCTGGTTGGTCATGGCTTCATCGTGGGCTTTGAGAAGCGCCCGGACGGCTTCCAATTCCGGGTTTTCAGCTTTGGCGTCGGCCGCCGACGCTGTGGCGCCAAGGGCGGCAGCGGTGGAGGCTGCGATCAATCCGCCGAGGATCGCGGTGCGTCGGTCCACACGCGGTGCTGGCGTATCGAGAGTGAGGGTGTTGTTCGATGACATATCTTTTGTGAGTTCGAGGTGATGAGGAATGTCTTCGTCCCGTTGGGGCGAAGGGTTTCTCAGCTATGTAAGGTATGACCTCGGCGAATGCCAAAAAAAAATATTGGGACCTTGGTCTTATGCTCCGGGCTGCGGCGAAGAACAGCGCAATTCCGAACTCACGGAAGGCGAGGTTCGTGTTCACAGGCATGTGCCAGACCTGACGGCGGACGCGGCCGAGGATGAGCGCTGCGAGGAGCGGCCGGTCGGCGAGGCCGAGCGTGATCGGCTGCAGCATGCCGGGGAAGGGGATCGGCAGCGTGCCGAGCGCGACCCCGAGCGCGATGCCGATGAAGAACGGAATGAAGTACGCTTCGTTCAGCTCCTTCAGCGAGTTTCATCCCGCGCCCGTGGCGACAGTCGGCGCGCCGGCCAGGGCGAGCGCTGCGGCGATGGCGAGTGAGCAGGCAGCGGTTTTCATCGGTGATTACTGGGCAGTGACGGTTCGGCAATGTCCACCCGGATTCGACGTGAAAAATCGGGTGCGTGATCGGCGGCGCGGGCCAGCTCGTTGATGCGCGCACGTTGCCGCAAATCGGCAAACGGCAGCGAGCGGTCCAACACGCCACGCTCATAAAGGGCCTCGTCCATTTTGCCGTTGGCGATGATGCGCCAGTCGAACGGCGCGCGCTTCGCACCCGCGCGTTGGGTGCGGATGCTCGTCGTGCAGTTGGTCGTCACCGCGTTGTACCACACGGGCTTCGCGTGCATCTCGTTGAGCCGCGCGAGGTATTCGAGGAAGCGCCCGCGCACTTCTGCTGGCGGAAGGTTCAAGCGGTAGAGATACACGTCTTCGCCCTGCCGGTAGTTCGTGCGCACGCGCAGGAGATCGCGCTCATCACCCACGACGTAGATCAATTCGTATTGCCGAAAAAATCCGCGCACGGCGGAGTAACTCTCGCCGACTTCCTTCCGCGTCTCGATCGAAAAGGCGACCTGATCGTCGTCGCCGAATCGGAAGCTGACGATGGGGTGCGCAATGAGGGGTGAGCCCCAGTAGTTGATCGCCAGGTCCGCACCGCGCAGCTCCGAGAGGCGCACCGTCTTTGTCTCCCATCGCGGCGTGTAGTCGGTCTCGGTGCGATAGTCGCAATTGCGGAAATTGCGAATCGTCACGGTATCGCCATCGATTTCCGCAGAGGCCGTACGCGCCACATCGGGCTGCCAGGCGCGATCATTGGAAGGTTTCTGCGTGAGCCACCACGCGAGCACGATGACAAAACCGCCGACCGTCGCGCCGACCCGGCTCCACGAGCCGCGGAGGAAAATCAGCGCGACCAGAATTGCCAGCACATACGCCGCCGCGGCCGCGGCGTGCAGATCGAAATACAACGCCGCCGCCGCCCAGATCGTGACGATCGCGATTGCGAGCCAGCCCAGCGCAGCGCCGAGGATGTGCACCGTTTTCATCGCACAAGCGCCTCCATGCGAAAGGCAAGGACACGCCTCCTCGGCAGCGTCATCCCGCATACGCACACAAACGCGTGCATCCAAGCGACATGCGCGTCGGGTTGCGTCTCGGGGAAGTTGGAATGCGAATCGAACAAGCGTGCGATCAAAGATCAGAGTCGGCGACGGCGATCAAGACCATCGGACTTTGGTCTTATGGACGATTCACGAACCTTCGTCGCAGAATCACGATCGGAGGATCACTCCGGCCTTTCATCTGTCCCACATTGACTATCGCCCGCGCTTGCACGGCAATTTATGAAATCCTTCGTGAAGAGCACCGCCAGAGCGCAGATGAAACGTGGGGCCGCAAGCACCCGCAGGGGCGCACGCCGGGCGCCGTGGGAAGGACAGCGATCTCCATGATCAAGCGAACGATCGAAAAGCTGACCCGCGCACCATGGTTCCAGACGTCAAAGCCTCGACCGGAGGCGACCGCGCGACTCGTCTTCGTCGGCTGCGCAATGTTCGTCGGGCTCGGGATTCTGCTCACGAAGCTCTACCTCGAGCAGATCGTCCGGCACGAGCGCTGGGTGGCAAAGATCAGCAATGGCACCGACGTCACCGTGCGCCTCCCAGCCGTGCGCGGGGAAATTCGCGATCGCAACGGCGTGACGCTGGCCGACAACCGCGCGAACTACGCGATCGAATTCTATCTGCCGGACCTCATTCGCAGCTATCGGGACGACTTTGGAAAAGTGCCCACCATCGAGTATCTCGGCACCGTGGGTGGAATGAAGAAGGTGCTCCGCGAACCGGACATCGTGCAGGTCGTCAACAAGACCGTGATGCCGCGGCTGACTCAGCTCGGGCTCGCCGAGGACGACAACTCGGAACGGCTGCGGAAGCACTTTCGCAACAAGAGCGAAGTCCCGTTCGTCTATCGTGAAAACCTCGACGTCTCGATGCTCGCGAAAGCCGGCGAGAGCGGCGCCAAAGTCCCTGGCGTGGAGATCACGAAGCGGCCGGAGCGCCAGTACCCGCTCGGCGCGCTCGGCGCGCACCTACTGGGCTACGTCGGCGCGATCAAGCACCTCGAGGAGCAAAAGGACATCGACGACTTCACCTTCTACGAGCCCGACCTCGAAGGAAAAGCGCAGGTCGAGCGCGGATGCGATAAGTGGCTGCGCGGCTCGCCGGGCGCGCGCGTGCTGCACCGCAATGCGAAGCGCGTCATCGAGGGTGAAGTCCAGCGCATCGAGCCGGTCCCGGGCAACAACGTCCTGCTCACGATCGACGCGCGGCTCCAGTGCATAGTGGAGCACGCCTTGCGCGACGCTGGCGTCGGCCGCGCGGCCGCCGTCGTGGTCGATCCAAACAACGGCGACGTGCTCGCGATGGCGTCGGTGCCGTCGTACGACCCGAACGTGTTCATTCCATCGGTCTCCGTGACGGATTGGAAAAAGCTCACCGCCGACGAGACGGACCCGCTGACGAACCGCGCGGTGCAGGCCTACGCGCCGGGCTCCATCTACAAGACCGTGACGGCCCTCGCGGAGTTGCGCGCAGGCATTCCCGCGACCCGCACCTTCTCTTGCTCCGGTGGCGTGCAATACGGCAACAAATACATGAAGTGCTGGATCGCCGGGCGCGGCACGCACGGACCGCTCACGCTGCCCGACGCGCTCAAGCACTCGTGCAACGCCTACTTTTACCAGGCGGGAAACGCCGCGGGCATCGACCAAATCGACGCCATCGGCGCGGCGCTCGGGCTCGGGAAAAAGACCGGCATTCCGCTCTCCGGCGAGAGCGGTGGTGTGCTGCCCGGACCGAACTGGCTGAAGATGAAGAATCCCGGCGAGCGCTGGTCCGACGGTCACACCGCGAATGTCTCGATCGGCCAGGGCTACGTCCTCGCGTCACCGCTGCAGATGGCGATGGTCGCCGCGACGATCGCGAATCGCGGCGTCGCCTTCACGCCGCGGCTCGTTCATCGCGTCGTCGATCAAAAAGGAAACGACGCCATCGACCCCGACACCAAGCGCGTGATCGCTCCATCCGGATCGAAGGTGCACTCCGATTTGAGGGATGACGGATTCAGTGCGGAGCAGATCGAGTCGGTTCGCGAAGGCATGCGCCGCGTCGTGGCCGAAGGCACTGGCAAACGCGGGCAGATCAAGGGCGTGGAGGTCGCCGGGAAAACGGGGACCGCGCAGTTCTGGCGCGGCGACATCCAGGACAACCACACCTGGTTCATCGCCTTCGCACCTTACGACGCACCGAAGTTTGCGCTGTGCGTGCTGGTGCAGGGAGCCAAATCCGGCGGCGGCGTCGCGGCACCGATCGCGCAGCGCATCCTCGAGCAGAGCCTCGCGCTCGAACACGGCTACGATCCGGGCGTCGTCGCGATGACGCCGGCTGTGGGAAGCTTCGCGCCAATCGCCGCGGTGGATTACAAGTCGATCCCCGTCGGCATCCCGATGCCAGTCGAAACGCTCGACGACCCGGAAACGACGGAAGGCCTCGACCCACCACCGCGCGCGACCCTTGTGAGACCGCCGCGTCCGCACAAGCCGAACATCAGCCACAAGCCTAATTCCAGCCTGTTGGTGCCGTTCCGGCTGTGATGTTTCGCTCGCCGTATAGGGGTTCCGAAGGAATAGGGGTCAGTCAGCAATTGTTGACAGGGAAAGGCACACTCTGCCCGCGCCCGGACTTCACCCGCCTGGCCCTCACCGGGTCGAGGTTAATGTCATCCAGGAACGTCTCGTAGTAATAACCGCGGTCGCCCTCGACCAGCACCGCGTTGCCGCACACCGCCGCGTGCGCCCTTCGGGCTGCCGTTGGGCAGGCTGTCTCGCTCCGCTCGGCTGGAGCGGTCCCCGAACCACGGTCCCCTGAGCCGGTGCCGCGTGTTGCAGCGCCGCGGATCAGTGTTCTGCAACCATCGCATCCGCGCCGACAGGTTCGCTTCCGGGGTCTCGATGAAGAGATGGTTGTGGTTGCCGATCAACACCCACGCCTGCACCCGCCAGCCCGTCATCCCGCACGCATCACCCAGCTTCTTAAGGAAAAAGCGCCGGTCCTCGTCGTCCCGGAAAATTCCTGCCGGCGGTTCCCGCGCGCCATCACATCGTAAAACGCGGCCGGATACTCGAGGCGAAGGCTGCGCGGGATGGCGCTGCTCCTGCCGAGCCACGGCCGCCTGTCAGTATTTGCTGACTGACCGAATTCCCGCGCTGACCCCAATTCCCGCGAAGCCCTCGCCGAACAGGCATCGGCAAAGGCACGCGCGAGCCTGGCCGGGCCTCCGAGCCGTGATTTAGAACGGCATGAATCCGAGGCCGAAGGCGCGTTCGACAAACCAGCCGAGGCCGAAGAGACCGACGGCGGCGCTGATCCCGAGCGCCACGCGGCGGCCGTGGAGCCCGCGTGCGAGCAGCACGATGAGCGGGAAGGCGATTGCGACAATGGCGAGCTGGCCCAGCTCGACGCCGACGTTGAAGGCGAGCAGGCAGCGCACGCGACCGAGCGCGGGCAGGCCGAGTTCGGCGAGCACATTGGCAAAGCCGAAGCCGTGGATGAGCCCGAACGCGAAGGCGAGCATCCAGCGGTGCGACATCGACTTTCGCCAGAAGTTTTCCGCCGCGACATAGACGATGGTTAGCGCGATCACGCACTCGACGAAGCGCGATGGCAGCCGCGCCGCGCCCGTTGCCGCGAGAATGAGCGTGATGCTGTGCGCGACGGTGAAGGACGTGATGATTTTCACCAGCTCGCGAAAGCGGCTGACCACGAGCAGCGCGATGAGAAAGCAGATGTGATCGTAGCCGAGGAAAATGTGCGCGACGCCGAGCTTGAGGAAACGCGTGAGGTTCGCGAGCAGTGGTGATTCCTTGCGCGGCGCTGCGGAGTCCGCCGACGGCGCATCGGCGTAGGCGGTGTCGAAGAGGTAGTCCGGTTCTTCCCGCGTGAAGGTCACCTCCTCGCTGCCGCCGCCGTACTCGAAGGCACCGAGCACGGTGTGCCGGGCGCCGAAGGAATCAAAGACCTCGAAGGCGATCGACACTTCCCGCGCGGGCTGCGCGAGCGGCTGCGAGAAGGTGATGGCGACAAGAGACGCGGCGCTGTGCCAGTCCTTCGCCGCGAGTGACTTGCCCGCATCGCGCGGCCACTCGGGCGCCCGCGCCTCCCCGAGCGGCACGACTTTTCCATCCAAGTCCACTCGCACATGCTCGCGCAGGAACCGCTCGATGGCTGGCCCCGCCTGCGCGAGTTCGGCCCGCGTCACGTTCTGATCGTGGTCCGCATCGATCGCGGTGATTTTTTCCAGCGTGAAAAGATCAAGCGTCAGCCGCACGTCGAGCCGCTCGCGACCAATGACGATGCGGACGTAGCTAGTGTCCGGATTGTGCGCCTGCGCGGCGTTCGCGAAGAGCAGCGTGATCGCGATCAGCCACCCGCACTTCCACCAGCGTGCAGTCACTTCTTCGGCTCGAACGTGACCCACATCGGCGAGACCCAGACGAGCTGCTTCTCGGCGTCGCTCTGCTCGCCGCGGATGTAGTAGTAGCTGGTCTTCCCGGGCGTTAGGTTCGGGTCGGTCCAGGTGAGGTCCACCTTGTCGGTGTTCGGCGTCTGCACCTCCACTTCCACATCGTCCTTGATGATCGTGACCTTCGCGAAGGGCGCGGTGCCTTGCAGTTTGCAGGTAAGCTTTGGCGCGGTGGTGGTGGTGAATTCATCGCCCATGATGTGCTCCTTCCCGTCGGCGGTGCAGCGGAAGTCGGCGATGATGTTGTCGGTCGCGCCGTAGGTGTGGCGCTTCTTCATCGCGGCGACGATCGCCTCGCGGGAGTGATCCTCGGCGAGCACCATCGCGTAGCTGATGTGCGTCGAGCCGTGATCGCTGCTTGATTCGAAGCTGAACTTGTAGCCTTTCGCGAAGGCGAGGTTGACGAAGCCCTTCGGCTCCCAGCCGCCGATCGCATCCGCCGCGGTCGGGCAGCGCGGGGCGCCGGGGTACTCGTAGTTTTGGCGGCAGCCTTGGTAGATCTCGACCATCGGCTCGACCTGCGGATCGTTGTCGCGCCAGTCGGTCCCCATGCCCGTGGCGCTCGTGTGCGAGGCGCAGATGCCGTCGAAGAGGTGGAGGTATTTGTAGAGCATCTGCGTGTCGGGCGCGTGGCCATCGAAGTCGCGCGCGCTGATCGGCAGGCGCGGGAGCGTCCGGATGCCGCGATTGGCGAAGACCACGTTGCGATGGCCCTCCGGATATTTCACGCTGCGCTCGTAGGTGAACATCGGGTCGAAGGATCCGGGCAGGAAGAATGCGTCGGTCGTCTTCTGCGTGAGCCACCACGGATATTCACGACCGCCGCCGTTGTCGTGATCGCCGCAGCCGAGCCAGTCCATGCCGGCCACGTCGATGGCGTAGCGCCACATGTCTTCGAGCGGACCGTCGTTGCCGCCGTCGCCGCTGATCTCGGTATGGCGGTGGAATTCGCCGCGCAAAATCCGCAGGTCTTTGCCGTCGGACTTGACGCGATACTCGCGGCAGCGCGCGATGGCCGCGAGTTCCGCCGTTGTCGCTGGCGCGGGTTCTACTTTCGCCGCAGGCGTGTGCTTCGAGGCCACGAGTTGCGCGGGTTTGCTCGCGCCGGGCTGGCTGAGGTGGCTGAAGAAAAGGTCGTTGTCGAACGGGTCATTATCGCTATCCAGCGCCGCGTTGCCGCCGCCGGCCTTGCGCTGAATGTGGCGATCCTGCCGGTGATCGCTGGAGTGCGCGATGAGCAGGCCGCCTTCCTTCAGCGCGACGACGGCGGGCGTGTTGTAGAGCAGGTTGTCGCTGTGCGGGACGAGGATCGGGCCGACCCATTTATCGCCGTCGAGATACGTCGCCCAGTTGAACCACAGCGAGCCGAGCGGCGTGCGGATGTCATTCTGACGCGCCCGCGCGAAGAGCCACACGCGGCCCGTCGAATCGCAGACGATGCGCGCGATGTTGTTGTGCGTGTTGTCCTTCGCCGCCTCCGCTTCCTCGCCGGCTTTGCGGCTCTCGCCGCCTTCCTCGAGCGTCGGCACGCGCACATTGTTTTGCCGTCGGCCTTTCACCGCGCCGGGCAGCGCCCTGGTCAGATCGCCCGCGGGCTCCATCCACTGGCCGTCCTTCAAAATCGCGAGCCCGATCTGCCGCTGGCGATACAGCCCGATGCCTTGCTTCGCATAGGCACCAAAATCTTTGCCCCAGGTCGGCCCGCCATTCTCCCACGAAACCCACAGCGCGCCGTCGTGATCGTAAGTCATC
>JBBQCM010000004.1:0-94964 GCA_038318725.1 Chthoniobacterales bacterium | reverse complement strand
ACATCCGGGCCAAGGACGCGCACCGCCTGGATGAGGTGTTCTGCATCCGTGGGAAACCGGTGGCAACCGCGCCACTTCCCGTCGCGTTCCATGCAGCCGAGCACGCTGCGGGCGCAGTGCAGATCGAGGCCGGCGTAGCGGCGGAAGTTTTCGGCGCGGGTGAGGATGTTGGATTCGAGGATGGTTTTCATGGAATTGATCTTCGCACTGCGAAGCGTTAGGCTTCGCAGCAATGTTCTCCCCACGATTAACGACGACTCAGCGAACTGCTCCGTGCGTCACGGGAGCTGCTTCCACCGCCGCCTTTCGACCCACCATGCAACTCCCGCGCCGGCCTCCGCAGTCGCTGAGCTTACGGTCGTTGGGACGTTAGGCCGCCCGATCCACACCATATGAGCAGCACGCACCTCGAAACAAAAAGTCTGAAGTTGGTTGCCCAGACTCGCCAGGAGTCACGAGTGTCTATCGAGCAAATGCAGCCGCACGAGAGGGCAGAGGTTTCACCAGCATGGCTGGCATTACTGGACGGTTCGAGTTCAATCGATCCATGGGTTCATGGTTTTGCGCTGTTGCATCGGGCCACCGAGGGCGTCATCGGCAAGTGTGGCTTCACGGGGCCTCCCGGAGCCGACGGCGCGGTTGAGATTGCTTACGACGTGGCGCCCGAGCATCAGGGCAAGGGTTACGCGACCGAAGCAGCCGCCGCGTTGGTGAGCTACGCCTTTAGCCACGAGCAGGTTCGCGTTGTCCGAGCGCACACTCTCCCGGAACCGAATGCCTCGACGCGAGTCTTGACCAAATGTGGTTTTCGACGAGTCGGAGAAGTTGTTGACCCGAACGACGGATTAGTATGGAGATGGGAAACACCATGAAGCGGCCTAATCAGGCGCTGCGGGTGTTTGGAGTTCGATCATTTGCTGCCCGGGAAAAGCCGCGTGCGGACTGCACCGGAAACGTGGGTAACGTAGATGATTTGTTTGCGGTCGGGCGTGCCGACAAGAACGGTAGTGCCATCGACGAGATAGTAGCGATAGATATGGATGCCGCTGCCGACGTCGTCGTGAGACTCTCCCACACTTTGGATAAGCTTGGCAAAGGTGATGTCCCCAGGTAGCGAGGAGAACGCCGAGAGCATCGCACGCGGCTTCTCTGGGGACGGTGATGGCTGGTCGCCAGCATTGGCGGATTGGGCTGCAAGAATGGCGATGATGACGACGTGTCGAAAGAGTTTCATGGCTTGAGTGTCGGGCGGATGGCGGCGCAAATTGTCAAGCAACTGTGAGAGAGCTGTAAATTTTTCATTCCGAAATAACGCAGTCGTATATGGAGGCGGCGCGGCGCTTTCCCCCCGCGTGGAGTTTTCCCCGCTCCCGCTATTTCCGCAGGCGGAAGAACATTTTCGGGACGTCGGAGGAGAAAGGGAACGGGCTGAGGCCGCCGATCACCGGTGCCCAGCCGGTGAAGTCGGTCGTGGTCTCCAGGATCGCAGCGCCGTCAAACCAATAGAGCACGGCCTGGCCGCCGACGGTGCCGAGGACGAGTTGGAGCGGGTTGTCGTAGGTCGCCACGAGCTCGCAATCGAGGAGGATGTCGCTGGAGCCCAGCGAGGTCTGGTGGAGTTGGATGGCGAGGATGTTTTCCCCGGCGACGAGTTTTGACGGCGGGATGCTGACGGTCAGAAAGTTCCCGATGTTTGTGGAACTCGGGACATTGCCCGCGACGATGGTCGTCGCGGCGTAGGTGTAGGGCGGGGCGAAAGTGCCGTCGGCGGAGACGAGCGTGGGGCTGGCTTCATCATTCAGCCAGATCACGGCGGCGTCGTCACGGCGGATGCGGAAGGTCAGCGCGGTAACCTTCGCGGGATCGGCGACGGTGAATTTCTTGCGGAAATAGAACGCCTGGGTGCGGTCGGCGGCGGGACCGGCGGCGACGGTGGTGCTGACGGTCGCCCCAAAGCCCGCGGGCAGCGTCGCCGGCAGCCACTCGGGAATGGTGTCGTCGAAGGCCGCGCTTTTCCAGGCGGCCGGCGGCTCGCTCCGGGTCTCGCGATAGCGCCAGCCGGAAGCGCCTGCGGACACGAGATTCGGGTTCGGGGTTGGCGGGGCTTTGAAATACCAGGCTTCTCCGGTGACCTCGGCGTTCACGGGATCAGTCAGGGCCACGCGGAGCAGCGCGTAGCTGCCGGGCGAGGCAACTGCCGGCGCGATGGTCTTGAGGGTTTCACCCGCGGCGAAGCTGACCGTGCCGCTGGCAAGAACCGTTTCGCTGCCGCCCAGGGGATCGATTTTACCCAACACGGACCAGGCGACGCCAACGGGCTGCGAACTGAAGGTGCTGAGGCGCACGGTGAAGGTGCCGGGAAACGCCGCGGTGTCGCTCTGCGGCGGCGCGTAGCTGCTGATGGCCACGCCGACAGCGGAGCCGGGCACGGGCATGAAGGGGGCGATGAGGCTGCCGTGGATCGCCGGATTCCAAGTCGTGTTCGCCGGATGATGCAGCGGGTCGGGCTGAGAGAGATGGTTGTTATGGACGTTGAAATAAGGTCGCCCGAAGGAATTGACGGCAGTGGCGTCCTGATAGATCCAGGCGTTGGCTTGAGTGGGGTGCCACTGGCCGCTAAAGGCATCGCGAAAGAGGCTGTTCAGCAGGAAGGAATTCTTCACTTCCATGGAGCCATTGTAACTGTAGCCGGAGCCATAGTTATCGCCCCAGCGGACGCCCACCATGTTCCCGGCGAAGAGGCAGCCATCGACCGTGGCATTGGGGCCGTCGGCGGTGCCACTGTTGCTGTAGCCGTCCTCGACGCCCTGGCCGCAGTTGAAAAAGACGCAGCCGAGGAAGCTGACGTTGCGCGTGCCGGAGAGCGAGTTGCCTTCATGATAGGTGCCTTCGAACCAGTTATTCTGCGAGAGGTAGGGCGTGACATCGGTGGCGGCGGTGTAGGGATTGTCACCGCCGCCTCCGCCGGAGTCCACACCGTCGTCTGTACAAAAGCCGATGACGTTGTTCGTGAGTGCGAGGTCGCCGTTGGTAAGGTAGATGGCGTCGTTATCGGCATCGACGAAATCGCCCGTCTCGCTGGGAAACTCGACGAGCGCTGAGCGGTCGATGGTCACTTTACTGCCGTTGAGTTCCCCGCAGGTCACGGCGTGCTGCATGAGCGTGCGCTGGAGATCGACCCAAGTGTTCGTTTTGCTGTTCATCTCCTGCCCGGCGAGGCTGAAGCAGTAGCATTCGGTGAGGTGAAGCTGCGCGCCGACGGCGGTGCCGGAGCCGCTGCCGGCGAGGAGAAAAAGCGCTTGCTGGGGCTTGTGCGTCGAGTAGCCAGAGTGGGTGTCAAACCACGTCGCGTCCTCGCCCGAGCCGGTGAAAATGGTGTGCTGCGCGGTGACATTGGAAGTCGCCGCCAGCAGCTCGATCCCCCCCCAGTGGCCCCCCGCGGTGTCCGGCGCAAAGACCACCGGATTTCCCGCCACGCCGTTGCTCTGGAGTGTGCCATTGACCACGATCTCCGCCGCGCTGCCCGCGGTGCCATTACCCGTGTAAATCTTCACAATGGTGCCCGCGCCAACCGTCAGTGTGACGCTCGCACTGACGGTGAGCGTGCCGCTGACGCGGATGCGCGAGTTGGCCGGCCAGACGGTATTCGCCGCCAGCGTGCCGCTGACGTTGGTGAAAACCGGCGCCGCCTCGATATTGATCGCGGGATTGTCGCTCAGGCCGGCGACCAGTGCGTTCAACTGGAGCGCGCCCGCCGTGCTTACGGCCGGGGCGACAAGCGAGCCCCAGCCGCGGCGCAGCTGCAAGGCGCTCGCCGGAAATCCACCAAAGGTCACGGTGCCGTTCAGCCAGAGCGGTTCATTCGCCGCCGTCCGCAGCACCGTGGCGAGGGGGATCGGCAGCCCGGCGGGCCAGGCGGCGGGCGCGATCACGCGCAGCGTGCCGCCGGCGAAGGCCGACGGCGCGTCATTGACCGCGCGATACGGGGTGTGCTGCGGGATGCCGTCCTCGGTGCCGTTGCGCGCGGAGTCGTGGACGATGAAGCGGACGGTTTTCGCGTCCACGAGCACATTGCCCGCGGTGCGGCTCTCCGCTTTCAACTCATGGTAGCGGACGGCGTTCACGGTCACGCTCGCACCCACCGTCGTCGCGACGCCATCGAGCGTGGCCGTCGTCGTGGCCGCGCTGGGATCGGCGGTCACGGTAAAGGAAACGGTGTTGGCGTATTTGGTCTTGTCGGCGACGCCGGTGATGGTGATCGCTGCGTGGGCCGTCACGGCGCAGGCAGCGCCGAGGAGACAGAGCAGACGGAGGAGGGAAAGCAACATCGCCGACCATCCCACAACACCCCGGAAAAGCCAGCCCGACAACCCCCTGCGCTGGACCGTTGTTTCTATTGTCGGCGTGAGTCCCCTGCTCCATCATCACTGCTCATGGCAGCCGATCCCGCTCTCCAACTCGAAGCCGAGATCGCGCTTTTGGGGCGGGTCGCGCAGGGCGACAAGCGAGGTTTCGAGGAACTTTACGATCGGTTTTCGGGCGTCTTGTTTTCCACGGCTTATCGGGTGCTGAACAATCAGGAGGCTGCTGAGGACGTGCTGCAAGATGTCTTCATCCAAATCTGGGAAAAAGCACCCCTCTACGACCCGGCCCGCGGCAAGCCCATGACGTGGGCCATGACGCTCACGCGCAACAAAGCCATCGACCGCCTGCGCTCCACGCAGCGCCGCCGCCGGCTGCAGGACGACGCGCAGCGCGAGTCGGAGACGCTTGAGCAGTTTGACGACCGCAGCTCCTTCGATGCGGTGGCCTCGGCGGAAACCAATGCGCTCGTCCGCGAGGCGATCGGGAAACTCTCGAAAGATCAGCGCGAGGCCATCGAACTCGCGTTCTTTTCTTCGCTCACCCAGACCGAAATCGCCGAGCGTCTCGGGGAGCCGCTAGGCACGATCAAGGCACGCATCCGGCGCGGCATGATGAAGCTGCGAGAGGTCCTCAACCCGGAGATTTAGCGGCCCGCCTCTCCTGGAGCTCCCTACGCCGCGATCCGGTCGACCAGTTCGCGTTCGCGGGCCACCAGCCAGAGCGGCTGGCCCGCGTCATCGAGAATCGGCGCGAAGGCAATCTCCACCCAGTAAGGCGTGCCGTTCTTGTGGTAGTTCAAAATCGTTTCGCGACAAGGGCGGTATTCCTGCACCGCACGACGCATCCGCGCCGCCGTCTCGCGATCGGTCGCCGCGCCTTGGAGGATGGGACCGAGCTTCTTCCCGCGCAGTTCACCGAGCGTGTATCCGCACATCGCGGTGAAGGCGGGATTGATCCACTGCACCAAGCCGTCGGGGCTGGACAGCACCATCCCCTCCGCGGTCGGTAGCTGCGGCCGACTGGCGATCAGGCTGGTCAGACGAGCCTTTAGTTCCGGCGAAGCCGCGACGCCAGCAGGAGCTTGGGCGGCCAGCATGACGGACGTGACCGTTTCCTCCATTCCCGCGACGAAATCGCGGAGTTCATGGTGAAATTCGAGGATAACTTCAAACGGCTCACGGTCCTTTGCCGTCATGGCACCGGAGGCGTAAAGGGCGGCTTGGTCCTGTAAAAATTCGTTCAGCATAGGAGAGCAGAGTGACGGCAGGTGGTGTTTGATAGACGCGGCTACGTTTCGGTTGTGCAACTGGATACATTTCGAAGCCAGTTTTTTTTGAAAATGGCGCGGCGGTTGATCGAATCGCACCGGCCAGGACTGCCCGGCAGGCCTTTCCCAGGGATGAATTCCAGCTTCTTCTTCCAAAGCGCGTCGTCCGGCTGTTTCGCAATCACCACGGTGTCGCGGACTGGACTCCGGTTTTTCATAATTTTCGCGTTGTCGAATTCCTCCGCCGGGGATGACCAGGCTAACACAATCTTCGTGAGCCGTAATGCATCTGGCTTTCTTCGGATTAAACAATGGCGCGGTGGCCAACACCGGTGGCGTGCCCACGGTTGCCAATACGACGCTGATCGAAATCTACGGCCGGGTGGGAAACGACCGGCTTTCTTTGGACGAGCCGAACGGTGCGATGCCCAGGGCCAATATGATTGGCGAAGGGGACAACGACCGGATGGTCTGGAATGCGGGCGACTATACCGATCTCAACGAAGTCACTTTGGAGCCGCCATTGTCCTCCTGCGTGAAAGAGCACGAGCGATACGGAACGCACCGCGCGTAGCGCCTACGCCCCAACGCGGAGCGGAAACCGCATAGCCGCCGGAGCGGCAATCCCGATACCGAGATTCGGCAGCACGCTCAGCGCCTCGGCGAGCGTATCGCATCGGCACCTCGATGGTGGCGACGCCAGTTTCGGAGATGCCACCGCTGATGCCGGTCGTGGGAAGTGGCGCACCGCGCCATAGGCGGCAGCCGATGCGTTGAATGGCGGAGATCGCGGGCTTCTTGCCTTTGCTCGCGTCTTCCTCGGGAGTAATCATTGGCCCCAGCAATTGGGCTTGGGTGCCGACTTCCGTCGCGGCCAAGCCGAATCCATCGGACGAAAAGAGCGCGAGGAGTTCCGCGCCGCTGCGCCCGAAAATTTGCCGCTCCGGCGGCTATGCAGCTACCGCTCCGCGTTGATGAGGTGCGCTGCCGCGCGGTGCGTTCCATGGAGATCGCGGCCTTCTGCGATGGGTCTTGCACCGAGTTAATCGCCGCACTGAGCGCGCGGAATTGTTCGGCGGGCGTCTTTTTTTTCAGGTCCTCGAGCTTGATCCCGAGTTTGGCGACCGTGTCCGCAGCGGAGTCGTTCTGGAGCGTCTTCGCCATCTTGCCGAAGACCGGGCCAATGTCCTCAGCCGATTTTCCCGCGTTGGCAAACTCCTGACTGCAGGACGACGAGATCGCCGATGGCCACGCCGGTATTGGCCGAAAGATCGCTCAATGACCCGCCGAGATCGAGGGCCTGCCGGAACGCACCGCGCGGAAGCGCCCTCGACCAACCGCGGATCGCTCACTGCATCGCCGCCGGAGCGGCCACTGATCGAAGCCCGCCGTCACCACACCCGCGACCGCCTTTACCACGATGAATGCCGCCGCGAACCTCGCGATGCGCGACTGGAGCGCGAGCATCTTGCCATTGATCCGCGCCAGCGCGCTGGTCAGACGGCTGTCGTCGGCATCGAATACGGCGGTGGCTTTCGGCATGACCACCGCACCGCGTCAACGAGCTGTCCGTGCGAAGTCTGCAGATATTGGCTTGGCAGCCCCTGAACTAGGCTTTAGGCATCGGCCACTCGCCCATGATGAAGTCCTTTCGCCATGTAGGAATCTTTCGCCTCACGCTTTTCGGCGCGGTGCTCGCGGGATTCGTCCTGGCGCTGGCCCTCGCGGCTTTGCCGGAGCTACACGAGCGGATTCATCACGATGCGGACCAGGAGGATCATCAGTGCCTTGCAACGACGATCGGCAACGGTGGGTGTGAGAATGCACCCGCCCCTCCCGCGGTCACGGCATTTTTGCCGGTGCTTTTGGAAATCGCGCCGAAGGATTGCGCCTGCGTCGTGGAGGCGCTGTTTCTGAGTTGCAGCGTCCTCGAGCACGCTCCGCCATTCATCTCCTGAGTTAGTCCCTTGTCAGCGCATTCGCGCTGATCCTCATCCCTGCGCCCCTCACCGCGTGAGGCCGCGCGATTTCGCATCATTCAACCAGGAGATTTTCCATGAAGATTTACACATCCATTTTGCCCATTCTTTGCGTGGGTTTGTTTCAAGCGGGCCTCGTCTGCGCCCAGGAGCCGAACGTTCCGAAGCAGGACACCGACATGCAGCTTTTGAAAAAGCAGATGCTGGAGATGCAGGCGAGCATCCAGCAGATGCAAGCTCAGCATCAGCAAGAGATCGAGGCGCTCAAGGCGCAGATCGAAAGTCAGCAGAAGACCATCGCCGACATCCAGAAAACCGGAGGCGCACTGCTATTGCCAGCGAAGGCCGGTGAGCCGCCTCCCAGCGCTCCGCTCTTCCCCACGACGGATGAATCACTGGTGTTAGCGACACCACCGCCTGCGTCATCAGGCACTGGTGCGGCCCCGGCGTTTCCGACGACTAACGCGGCGGTTACGGCCATGCCGGGCACGTCTCCGCTCGCCGGGCCGATTACGCTTGCGGGTGGCGGCAAGACCTACCTCAACATTTCGTTCGACGGAATGTTCGCCGGGGCGATCTCAACCGAAAAGCATCTCGATCGACTCGAAGTCGGCGACCACGATCCGCAGCAACGCGGGTTCAATGCGCGCAACACCGAACTCGCTCTGGATGGTGCGGTGGACCCGTATTTTGAAGGCTTCGCGAACATTGTCTTCAAGCTTGATAACAACAACGAAACGTCGGTCGAGGTGGAGGAGGCGTTCATGCAGACGACCACGCTGCCGTGGAACTTTCAGCTCAAGGGCGGGCAGTTTTTCACCGCGGTCGGGCGGATCAATCCGCAGCACCCCCACGTCTGGGACTTCGCCGACGCTCCGCTCGTGCAGGGGCGGCTTCTCGGCTCGGACGGACTGCGTGGAGTCGGCGTGCAAATCGCGTGGCTCGCACCGCTCCCGTGGTATTCGCAACTCTCGCTCGGCATCCAGAATGGGAACGGCAACACCGGCTTCTCGTTTCGCAATCGTGGCGAGGATGGCACCTTCTACAACCGCACCACGTTCGACCGCATCCTGCGCGGGCCGCAAGACCTGGTTTTCGCTCCGCGCCTGGAGAATTCGTTCGACCTCAGCCCGACGCAAACGCTGGTCGTTGGCGTCTCCGGCGCATTCGGCCCGAACGACACCGGCGCCACGGCTAAGACGCAGATCTACGGCGCGGACGTCTTCTATAAATGGAAGCCCGCGAATGCCGAGGGTGGCTGGCCGTTTGTAAAGTGGCAGACCGAAGCCATGTATCGCCGCTACGAGGCCGGGCGCGGCGTAGATGACGAGTTTCTGGTGAGCGAGACATTCAAGGACTGGGGCCTGTATTCGCAAGTCGTGTGGGGCTTTCATAAAGGCTGGAGCGCGGGCGTGCGTGGAGACTACCTGGACATGCAGAACTCCGCATACACCGACGATCCCGAGCGCCAGAGCCGATGGCGAATATCAGCAGACCTGACCTATTACCCGTCGGAATTCTCGAAGCTGCGGCTGCAATACAACCACGACATTCTCGAAGCGAATGACTTCCTCGGCAGCGGCAGCGCCGACTCCGTGTTTCTCCAGTTCGAGTTCGCCCTCGGCGCGCACGCCGCCCACAAATTCTAACCTGACCAATCCATGAAAATCCTGACCTCACTCCTCACCGCGCTCGCCTTCATTGGCACCGCGCACGCGAAACTCAACGTCGTCGCGACGCTGCCCGACTACGCGGCGCTCGCCAGCGCCATCGGTGGCGACAAGATCGAAATCACCGCGATGGGCAAGCCGACCGAAGACCCGCATTTCGTCGATGCGCGGCCGAGCTTCGTCGTGAAGCTGCGCAGCGCCGATGTGCTCATCGAAGGTGGTGCAGAACTCGAAATCGGCTGGCTCCCGCCACTCCTGCAAAACGCGCGCAACGCGAAGATCGAGACCGGCGCGCCGGGCCGCGTCGTCGCCTCGCAAGGCATTCGCTTGCTGAACGTGCCCGCGAACGTCACGCGGGCCGCCGGCGACGTGCATGCGCTCGGCAACCCGCACTTCATGGTCGATCCGATCATCGCGAAAGCGGTCGCCCAGCACATCGCGCAGGCGTTTTCCGCAGTCGATGCGACGAACGCGGCAATATATCAGGCGAACTACAAAAAGTTCGAGGCGACCATCGACGCGAAGCTCCAGGAGTGGGGCGCGAAGATGCTCCCATTCAAAGGCGCCAACGTCGTCGCGTATCACGACTCATGGGTCTATTTCGCGCACCGCTTCGGCTTCAACATCGAGACGTTCCTCGAGCCGAAGCCGGGCATCCCGCCCTCGCCGTCGCACCTGGCCGAGGTCATCACCGCGATGAAGGCGCAGAAATCGAAAGCGATCATCGTCGAGCCATTCCACAACCGGAAGATCGCCGAGAAAGTCGCCAGTTCGACCGGCGCGAAGGTCGTCGATTTCGCGCAGTATCCCGGTGCGCTGCCGGGCACCGACGGCTACGTGGCGCTCATCGACACGCTCGTCTCCCGCCTTGCCGCCGCTCTCGCCAACTGACCTATGTGGGAAGTCATGTTCTGGCCCATCGTGGCCTGTGTCCTGTTGCCGTGGCTGCTCGTCTATCTCGGCATTCATGTCGTCCAGCGCGGCATCATCTTCATCGACATCGCGATGGCGCAGATGGCTTCGCTCGGCATCTGCGTCGCCGTGCTGTTGCGCCTGGACTTGGAAAGCCCGGCGACTTTCGGCATCGCGCTCGGGTTCACGCTCATCGGCGCGGCGATCTTTTCCTTCACCGGTAAGCGTGAAAGCAAAGTGCCGCAGGAGGCCGTCATTGGAATCTCTTACGTCGTCGCCGCTGCGGCGGCTGTGCTGCTTCTGAGCCGCGCCGCGGAAGGCGACGAAGAGATCAAGAACATGCTCGTTGGGAACATCCTGCTCGTGACGCCGACCGACGTGTGGAAATGCTTCGGCCTTTTTGCGCTCGTGGGCGCGTTCCATTTCGCGTTCCGAAAAAAATTCCTGCTCGTCTCCTTCGACCGCGAAGCCGCCTTCCAACAGGGGTTGCGTGTCCGCCTGTGGGACTTTCTTTTCTACGCGTCGTTCGGATTCGTGGTCACGAGCTTCGTCCGCATCGCCGGCGTGCTCCTCATTTTCACCTACCTCATCGTGCCCGCGGTGTGGGGTATCAATCTCGCAGGCTCCTTTCGCAACCGCCTCCTCATCGGCTGGGCACTCTCACTCATTGGCGGCGTCGCCGGGTTGTTCCTCTCGTTTTACTTCGACCTGCCCTCCGGTGCGGCGATCGTCTGCACGTTCGGTGCCTTGCTCATTCTCGTGACGCTTTACGGCATCGCTCGCACGATCCTTCGGCGAAACTGAACTCCCACTGCGTTCCGGCCTATGGTTGCGGGAGCCGGACTCGAACCGACGACCTCCAGCGCATGAGGCTGGCGAGCTGCCGCTGCTCTATCCCGCAGCGTGGTGGGCTGAGTTATACCAAACTCAGTTGAAGACTGGACGATACGAATCGGTGCGTTGCGCGATTTCCTTCGGTTCTCGGACTTTGGAAGGTGTCGGTTTTCAACTGTGTTTGGTATTACTTCCAGCCCGCTTGCCGGAGAGCGCGTGTCAAAAGGAACTCCGCGCGGCGCTGCATCTTCTTTCCCTGGATGTTGATGGCCGCCTGGATGCGCCGGTCATAGCTCTCGACGTTGGTGACGTATTTCACTGCGTTGGTGAGGATGATGCGGAAGACGCGGAACGTGTTGAGCACTGCCGCAGAACTGCGCTTTGAACCGTGGCGCGCAACCCACGCGGGCAGCTTCACGCCGAGCTTCTGCGCGCCTGCATTCCAGCCGGCGGCAAGTTCACCGACTCGCTTGAGCAGATCGCGCTTGAGCGCGCGTAGTGCCGATGCGTCCACCGGATACGGACTCTTGAGACTGCGCGGGTTGATGTGGCCGGTGTGCGGATCGCGCAGGCGTTTGTGGATCTCCGCCGGGTCGCCCAGCTTCACGCCCTTCTTGCGTGCTGCTGCGACCATCACGCGGGCGAGGTCCGCGATGATGGCGCCTTCACCGGCCTTCTTAGCGCCGCTACCGCGCTTGCCCTTCGAGGCCGGCGGCGTGATGGCGACGACTTCCTTCACGAAGCCGCGCGCAGCTTCCTCGGCGAGTTTGCGCCGCGATTTCTTCACCTGCGGCGCGAGCGCCTTGATGCCGCGCTGGATCGGCTTCAGATCAAAACGCATTCGTCCGTTCATCGGGCCTCCAATTCGTCAGCAAAAGTTTCGAGCTGAGTGGTCGCTGGCGGAGCGATCGGCACCGTCCAGACATCGTGCGCCCGCAATGCGCAGTGCTGGTATTGCAGGAGCCGCGCGAGTGGCAGCTCCCAGAAGATGAAGTGCTCCGACCACCCGGGTTGCCAGCGGCCCAGCAGATCGTGAGTGTGCCCGCCGAGAATGGCCGCAGCGTGATGCCGCCGGCTTCGGGCGTGGGCGCGATAAACGTGTCGATGTTGGTTTGCATGCGGTCCGATGCCGGACTGGCGGAGTGAGTGTTCATTTTTCGAGAGCGGTGAGGAGTTCCTGGCGGCGTTGCGGCGTGGCGTCGAAGGGCACGAGTGCGAACCGTTTGCCTTTGCGGATCAGAGCAACTGGAGAAAGTCGCCCGATCTCCGCTGCGAGCAGGCCCGCGTTGCGGAAGGCGGTCGCAATGTAGGCGAACGGATGCTCCGCGTTCCGCGTAGTCCACACTGGATCGTGCCATGCCTCTTCGTCGTAGTCGGCGACGGGAACGGGTAGCGCATCGCGACCGCGAGGCAGCTCGGGTGAGCGGCGAAGCCGACTTCGGTTGTCCCCATTGCGCCATGGACTTCCCGCCTTCGGCGGTCATGAAGCTCCTCGCCACGATGTCGTCATCGAGCAGGTTCGTGAAGTAGGCACCGTCGAGGACAAGCGCACGGTCAATGTGGGCGCCACGCTGGCTGGCACTACGAGGAAAACCGTTCGGTGGGGAATCAGCGAACGATCTCCCGGCCGGTCAGCCCTTGGTTACGGTTTCGTCGAGGTTGAGGATGGTGCTCGCCACGTTGGTCCAGGCAGCGAGTTCGGCGGGGTCGAGGTTGTCGTTGCGTTTGGCTTCGCCGTTGGCGAGGAGCTTGGCGGCAGCGGCGCGGTCGGCGCGGTAGCGGGTCTGCTGCTTTTCAAAAAGCTCGGTGAGCATGGTGAGTTCGCGCGCGGTGGGTGGGCGCGCGGTGGCGAGGCGGAAGGCGAAACGGATGCGCTCGGCGGGCGTCGCGCCGCCCTGGGTCATCATGCGTTCGGCAAGGATGCGCGCGGATTCGACGTAGGTCGGGTCGTTGAGGAGGACGAGCGCCTGGAGCGGGGTGTTGGTGCGCTCGCGGTTGACGGTGCAGGTTTCGCGGTCTGGCGCGTCGAAGGTTTGCAACTGCGGCGGCGGGCAGGTGCGCTTCCAAAAGGTGTAGAGGCTGCGCCGGTACAAATCCCCGCCGTGGCTGGGCTCGTAGCGCTGCGCGGTCCAGTTGCCCGAGTCTTTGCGCGAGGACAGCTCCTCCCACAGACCCGCCGGCTGATACGGGGAGACGCTCGGCCCGCCGATCTGCGGATTGAGCAGGCCGCTCACGGCCAAGGCGGTGTCGCGGATTTCCTCGGCGCTCAGGCGGAAGCGCGGCCCGCGCGCGTAGAGCCGGTTGTCGGGATCGCGCTCCTGCAGTTCGGGCGTGACCTTCGCACTCTGACGATAGGTGGCCGAGGTGACGATGAGCCGCGCCATCCGCTTCACATCCCAGCCACTCGAGGTGAACTCCGTCGCCAGCCAGTCGAGCAACTCCGGGTGGCTCGGCCACTCGCCCTGCGCACCGAAGTCGCTGACGGTTTTCACGATCCCGGTGCCCATGAAGTTTTTCCAAAACCGGTTCACCGCCACCCGCGCGGTCAGCGGATGCTGCGGCTCGATGAGCCAGCGCGCGAGGCCGAGACGATTTGGCGGTGCGTCGGCGGGGAGCGGCGGCAGGCTGGCGGGCGTGCCGGGCTCCACCTTGTCGCCGGGCTGATTGTATTGGCCGCGCATGAGGACGTGAGTCGCGCGCGGCTTTTCCATCTGCTGCATGACCATCACATTCGGCACCTGCTTTTGCAGCGCCTTCAACTCGGCGCGCAGCGCTTCGAGCTGCGCGGCGGGCTGCCGGAGCAGCGGCGAGACGGTCTCGCGGTAGTGCTTTTGCAAAACCTCGCGCTGCTTGCCGTCCCGCTTGTCCGCAGGGATGGCGAGGATTTGCGCAATCGCTGCCGGCACCTTGCCGATGGAGGAGGCGGCCGCGTCCGTGGTCACCGCGAGGCGCGCGCGACCGATGCCGTGGCTGGTGTACGGGGATTCGAAGTCGAGCCGCACATGCAGGTCGGTGCCGCCGGGAAATCCGAAGGGTTTTTCCGCAACGAACCAAGCCGTCCGGGTCTCGTGCTTGGCGCCTCCATCGACTGCCCAGCCGCTTCGCACATCGGCGTCGAGGACTTTCGCGGCGTTGAAATTTGCCTGCTCATAATCCGCTTCCGCAGCGACAAAGCGCACTTTCTGCGTCTGCTTCGGATCGGCGACGGACTGCGCTTCGAGGTCGATACCGGTCAGGACGAAGTTTCCATTGCCCGAGCGCCCCGGCCCGCCGCCGGAGAGCGAGGGATCGGTGAGTGCTTCGAGCCGCAGCGCGGTCACGCCGGTGCGGTCGGTGCGCGCGGCAATTTCGTAGTGATCCGTCCCGGTGTTCACGCCGCTCGCGAGGATTGACTGATCGGGCTGCACCGCGAGTTTCGCGCCGCTCAGCGACTTCGCTTGCGCCGGTGCGAGCACGGTCCAGTCGCGCGGCGTTGGCACCGCCGCAGTCTTCTCCCACGCGGCCTGCTCGAGATCGACACGCTTCGTCAGTTCCGCCACGAGCTTCTCCGTGTCCGCGCCTTTGGCACGAAGCGCGGAGAGCTTCGTCTGCTGCTCGGGCGTCGGCAGTTCAAGCAACGGCGCGGCGTTGCCCTTGCTGCCGTCGAGCCCGTTTTCTGGCACCGCGTTGAAGTAGGCGTAGAACTGGTAGTATTCCTTCTGCGTGAGCGGATCGAACTTGTGATCGTGGCACTGCGTGCAGTTCACGGTCAGGCCGAGGAAGGCCGTGCCGAAGGTGTTCACGCGGTCGAAGACGTAGTTCGTGAGATACTCCTCGGCGATCGCGCCCCCCTCGAAGTTGACCATGTTGTTCCGGCAAAAACCCGTCGCGACTTTTTGCTCCGCCGTCGCATTGGGCAGTAGATCACCGGCAAGCTGCCAGAGGATGAACTGGTCGTAGGGCAGGTTCTTGTTGAACGCCTCGATGACCCACTCGCGCCATTTCCACATGTCGCGTCCGGCATCGAGATGATACCCGTGGGTGTCGGCGTAGCGCGCGAGATCGAGCCAATGCACGGCCATCTTTTCGCCATAGCGCGGCGAGGCCAGCAGGCGCTCCACGAGCCTGGCGTAGGCGTCCGGCGCCTGGTCGGCGAGGAAGGCGTCGATTTCGGCAGGTGTCGGCGGCAGGCCGGTGAGGTCGTAGGTCACGCGCCGGATGAGCGTGGACTTGTCGGCTTCGGGTGAAGGTTTCAGACCGGCCTTCTCCAACCGCGCGAGGATAAAGGCGTCGAGCGGATTTTGAATTATAAGTTTCGCATCTTGAAGGCTGGGAGACGACGGACGCCTCGGCGCGATGAAGGACCAGTGCGGCTCGTACTTCGCTCCCTGGGCGATCCATTTTTTGAGCAGCGCGATCTGCGCGGGCTGAAGTTTCTTGTCGCTCTTCGGCGGGGGCATCTGTTCGTCGGGATCGTGCGACTCGATGCGCTCGACGGCGTCGCTCCTGGAGAGATCGCCGGGGGCGATGGCGCGGATGCCTTCGAGCAGCGCCGTCGCGCCCGCGGCGGTGTCGAGACGGCGGTCGGCTTTGCGGGCATGCTTGTCCGGACCGTGGCAGGAAAAGCAGTTCTCCGAGAGGATCGGGCGGATGTCACGGTTGTAGGAAACGTCTTCGGCGTGGAGCGTGGCGGCGCCAAACGCGAGCAGAGCGATCATCGAGTGGTTCATTTCGCAGATAGGGTTTTCCCGCCGGACGTCCTGCGGACATGGAGGAGGACGGGAAGAGAGGTTTGCTTGCCGGCGTCGCGGGAGATGGCGAAGCAGAGGCGGTCCTGGTCCGCGACCCACGGGGCGGCTTTGAGGAAAATCTCGCCCTCGTTTTTGCCGGCGAGGAGGGTGATGCCGTTGAGCCCGAGGTTATCGACGATGACGCCATGCGGGAGGTTCTCCACGTCGAAGCGCAGATCGGCGTCCGCGCCTTTGCGGCGGATTTTCACCCACGCGGGGACGATCTCGCCGGGGGCGATGGTGATCTCGAAAGGCTCCGCGGGATCCTGCGGCTGGAGCGGCGTGGGCGCGCTGATTTTTTGCAGCGAATCGCCGGGCGCGGCGCTTTCGAGCGCGACGAACAGCTTGGGTTCCGGCCCGAGCTTCACGGCACTGAACCCGTTCACCGCCCGCGTCCGCTTCTCCGCGCCGATAACCGCCGTCGCGGTCACCCGGAACTTGCTCCAATCTGCATCCGCCGCTTCGCCGGATAGTGCCGAGAGCGTGCCGCGAGCCTCTTGGTGCCCGGCTTGGATGACCAGCGGAGTGGGCGCTTTGAAACCTGCGGGGAGGTTTTCCAACTCGACGGTGATGTCGCCGTCAAAGCCGTCCTGACGATCGGCTGCGAGGGTGAAGGACTGCCCGCTGCCGGCGGGGATGGTGAGCGCAGTTTCGTTCAGCTTCACCTTGAAATCCGGGCGCGCTTCACGGACGACGAGGCGGTAGGCGGAGAGCGCGCCGCTGAGGCCACGACTGTCGCTCACGCGCACGAGATAGGTGCCGTCGGCAGGGGCGGTGAAAAGCAGGCGCGAGTCCGTACCGAGTTCGCGGTCGCCGTCGTCGTCGTTGGCATAGTGGAGGGTGAAGACAGGCAGTCCATTGGAAACGAGCTTCGCGCCGGGCGGGTGGGGCTCGACGACGTAGCACGGCTCGTCGAGCGCGTGGGCCGTGGCGGTGGTGTTGAAGTAGGCGGTGCGCTTGCCGCCCGTCGAGTAAAACTGGAAACCGCTGTCCGGGCCTTCGGGCATGCGAAAAATTTTCGCGACCTCGCCGCCAAGCCAGATGAATTCGTTCAGCTCCATTTCCTTCCAGTTGTCCACGCGGGCGTCGTTCGTGGTCGAGTCGATGGGGCGGAAGGTGATCGCGGAATCGCGCACGGCCTGAAGGAGCAGGCGCGGAACAGGTTTGCCGTCGGCGTGGAGGATTTCGATCTTTGTGTCCATCGGTGAGCCCCGCTGGGCGGCCTGAGTTTCGATGGCCCAGACGGAGCCGGCTCGGGCGTCGAATTTGAAATAGTCGGTGTCGGCGCGAGCAAGGCTGCTCGTGCTCCTCCCGGAGACGCTGGCGGGAGCTTGGATGGCGGTCGCCTGTGCGGGCGTGTCGTTGGGCTCGCTTTCGACGAAAGCGGGCAGGTCGCTAACCATGACCTTGAAACCGCGGCGGGTGCGGACCTGCTCGGGATCGAGCGGCAGCGCCATCTCCCCGGCGGCTCCGGCGGCGATCTTGATTTTGCGCGCAGCGGGCAGGTGGAAGCCGATGAGTTCCACTTCGCTCTCGCGATTCGCCGGAACACTCAGTGGAAAGCAGCCGGTAACAAATGGCAGTTCGCCGATGCTGAGCCGGTAGAAGTGTTCGCGCGAGCCGCCGAACTGCGCGTCGCTGACGGCGAGGGTGTAGCGGCCGGCGGCAGTGAAGGTGTGGGCGAGAAAGGGATCGCCGGTGCCGTCGAAGTCGTTGTTGCTCGCGAGCACGCGGCCCTGCGCGTCGAGCAGACTGAGGACGACGTCCGCCTTTGAGCCGAGCGCTTTCGCGGCGAGATCGAAGACGAGGGTCTGCCCGGCCTCGGCGTCGAAGGGGATGCGGTCGGTCGCGCCGGGCTGCGCGAGTTCACCCCAGACGCTCGCGGGAAAGGCGAAGCGCCCGCCGCGCATGGCGTCACCCTGGGTCGTGTCGGTCTGCACCAGATCATCGACGAACAGCTTCACCATCCCGGCGGGCTGGCCATCCGCTCCGACGACCGAGATATCGTAGCCGCCGCGTTTCAACGTCGGCGGCGTGTGGATGGTGAGCAGCGCTTCGTTGGCATTTTCCCCGTCGGAGAACTCCACGCGCACCGCCGGCTCCGCGCAGGCGACAACGCGCAGCCCGGCGAGATTGCTGCCCGTGAGCCGGAGCAGCGCTACGCCGCCGCGCTGGATGCCGCGGGGATCCAGCCGCTCCAGCACAGCTTTCGTCGGCGGCTTGGGTGCGTCGGGCCTGGCGGGTTTCGCCTCGAGCTTTGCGCCGGTCTGCGCGTCGTAGAAAGCGAGCGAGCCGTCCTGCCGCCCGGCGACGACGGTCTTGCCATCATTCGCAAAAGCCAGCGCCGAGACCCAGTCGGGCTGCTTTTCAAAGAGCAGCCGCTCTTTTACCTCGCCCGTTTCCCAAGCCTTCAACGTCTGGTCCTGCGCTGCGCTGAGCAGCGTCGCGCCGTCCGCGGACCACGCGATTTTCAAGATCGGCCCCTCGTGGGCAAAGCGCGACCACACGAGCGGGTTGGTCGTTTCTTTCGCCTCCGCACTCACGTCCCAAACGCGGATGCGGTTGTCCACTCCCGCGGCGGCCACGCGTTTGCCATCGGCGCTCCAGGCGAGCGTGTAGAGTTCCTTGAGCGAGTCCGAAAGCGTGTCGCGGCGCTGGCCGGTGGCCACGTCCCAGAGCTTCACTGTGCGGTCCGCGCTGGCGCTGGCGAGGAGCTTGCCGTCCGGGCGAAAGGCGAGACCGAAAACCGCCCCATTGTGGCCGCGCAGGGTGCGCAGCTCGGCGCCGGTGGACGTGCTCCAGAGCTTGATCTGCTGGTCGTAGCTGCCGGTCGCGAGCGTCTGGCCGTCGGGCGAAAGCGCGAGCGCGTAGATGGTGTCGCGGTGGCCCTCGAAGGTGCGGAGGAGTTTGCCGTCGGCCACACTCCACTGGCGCACTTCTCCGATCAGCGCATTCTCGCCGGAGGCGGCGAAGAGCTGCGTGCCGTCCGGTGAAAAAGCGAGCGCGTTGACATTACCGCGCGCGCCTTCCAGCCGCCGGATCACGGCGCGCGTCTCGGTGGAAATCAACTCGACCGTTTGAAAGCGACCAACTGCGATCAGCTTCGTCTGCCGCGCGGAGGCGAGCGCGTTGACGGCGTTCCGCGGCGGCACCTTCGGCGCGATTTTCGCGACTTTCAGCTCGCGCGGTTTGTCGGACCCGGCGGCGGGTGGCTGCGCGCCGGCGTCGATCCATTTCGCCAAAAGCTGCAGTTCCGCCGCGTCGAGCTTCTGCCGCTTGCCCGGCGGCATGATCTTTTTCTTCCCGTCTTTCTCCACCTCGCCGCGCACGTATTTCATCAGCAGGCTTTCCACGCTCTTCCCCGGCTCGATGGATTTCCCGCTCTCTCCACCCTTCATCAGCGTGGCGTGGTTTTCGAGGATCAGCCCGCCTTCGTAATCATCCTGCGCGTGGCACTCCAGGCAGCGCTCGTCGAGCACCTTGAAGACGGCGGCGAAATCCGGCGCGGTTTCCTGCGCGGCCAGCGCCGGACGGAGGGTCAGCGCGGTGAGTGCGGCGAGGGTGGGGAAAAAGCGAAAGTTCATCGGCGGGGTGTGCTGGTGAAAAAGCGGCTGCGGCGGACTCTCTTAGTCAAATCCCCTCCGCGCAAGCGCCGCCGCATCAGAGGCGTCCGCCCCGGATCACCGCAGCGACCGCCCGCCGCCCGCCACTTTCCCTAGGAAAAGCGCGCAACCAACCCGTCCTCCCGGCGGTTGCACCGCAGACGCCTGTCCGTTTGCCATCGTCCGTTCCCGCATTACACTCGCACCGCTATGAAGCCCATCTTCCTCCTGATCCCCGTCCTCGCGCTGGGTCTCGCGCCTTTGGTCCGCGCTGCCGAACCTGCGATCGCGGTCGTGGCCGCAGCCAACCCGCAGGCGACCGGCACGGCGTTCGCCCACACTTTTCCGTATTCGATGATCGGCCAGCTTCACTTTGGCAATGGCGACTCGTGGTTCACCGGTTCGGGCACCGTCGTCCGCCCGCACTCCGTACTTACGGCCGCGCACAATCTCTGGGACGCGGACGGCGGTTTCTCCACCGACATCCTCTTCCGGCGCGGTCTCGCCGGAGAAGCCTCGCTTTCGATGCAGTATGCGAGCCGGGTTTACGTCCTCTCCGGCTACCGCGAAAACACGCGCCAGTTCAAACTCAGCGACCCGCGCGCCTTTTCCTACGACACCGGCGGGCTCATCTTCCGCGACCCCGTGGCCGGCGGCTCAAATGCCGGCTGGTGGGCAAACTCCTCGCTCCTCAGTGGCTCGGCCCCGACGCTCGCGCTGGGCTACGGCGGCGAGTTTCACAGCGGCGATGACCTCCTCTCCGTCGCCGCCGTCGCACCATTCGCCCCCGTCGTCGGCGCGTTCTGGGACAATCTCTCCATTTACTGCGAGTTCGGCATGAGCGGTGGGCCGGTCTTCTCTCGTGCCGACGACGGCAAGCTCTACCTCACCGGCATCGTCGTCGCCGGCTCGAATGAACCGCCCTCCACCGGCATCCGCATCCTCGACCGCACCGCGGCGGACTTCATCCGGCAGTATTTGAAATAGGGGAGCGGCATGGATAACCGCACCCGGTTCGCGGTCGTTGTCGGTTCTTTGCTGCTCGCACTCGGCATCACCTGGATCGCCACGCAACCTCGAACGTATGTGTCCAGAGTTCGAATGGTCGTCCCGCCTTCGCCCGCTTCCGAATTAAAGCCCCGCCCGGTAACACCGCCCGGGACCAAGTCCGACGTGATGGCTAAAACGAAACCTTCATCCAGCGCTTCGCCCATCGACCAGCTACTCGCGCTTTTGGAAAGCGGCTCGGCCACCGAGAGCGACATCGAAGCCCTCAAGCGTGCTCTGCTTGCCGCCGACACCGCGCAAGCCACGTCCGCTATATTGGAATTTCTCGCCAGCGGGCGCGATGCCCGCACTGGCCTCGACTTCACCCTGCGCCCCGGCGGCGAACTCACCGCCCCAACGCTCCGCGTCCTGCTCATGGACGTGCTCGGGCGCATCGGCCAGCGCGACGGGACCGACGCTGCGGCGAAACTCGCGCGGGAGACCCTGGAGAAGAAGGATTCGCCCGACGAGTGGGCCATCGCCCTCCGCAACCTCGCCTGGCGCGAGCCCGCTGCGACCCGGTACCTCTCCGAAAAAGCACGGGAATTGATGACCTACGCCCCGTGGCGCGCGGCCCCGACCGGCGGGATGCTCGAAGCCTTCGACGTCATCGTTTTCACAAAAGACGCCAGCTTCACCCCCGACCTCGCCGCCGCCCAGAGCGACCCGAACAGCGCCCTCCGCCACGCCGCCGAAGTCGCGCTCGACCGGCTCGCCGCCGCCAGCCCGCTCGACGTGATGACTTACCTCAACACCCACTCCGCCATCCTCGCCGAGCGCCCGATGCTCCGCGCCGACTACTTCGCCAAAGCCGACCTCGCCATCCCCGGCCAAAAGACCGCGCTCGAATACTACCTCGGCCGCCCCGATATCGCCGCAACCGAGAAAGCGAAACTCCTCAAAGCCCTCGCCACCCCCGCCAGCTTCGTCTCCGAAAACCTCCTCACCACCACGCCAGCCGCGCCCGACGACACGGCCCGCGAGCGCGTCATCCTCGCCGCCACCCGCGAATGGCTCACCGGCAACCGATTTCCCCCTCTCCAAAGCCAACTCCTCACCCTCCAACGCCGCCTCGCACGGGAGTAGCGGTGTCCAAAGTAGCTTGGGCTTTTAGCCCGAACTCACCGCGCTTTTGGGCTGAAGCCCAAGCTACTTTCCCACGTAGATCGCCTCGTCCGGCCAGTCCTTTTTGATGTAGCCAGCCTGCATATTGACGGGCAGAACGTAGTTCCGCATCTGCCGAACCGGAGCAAGCACGCGAACCGTGCTGACTTCCTCAATGGAGTTTTCGCCGTGGTTGCGCAGGAGGCTGGGGATGATCGTTTCCTGAACCGTTTGGACGATGTCGATCTCATCCGTGCCGTCGATGAAGAGGAGCATGGCCAGCTTGCCGTCGATCTCGGCGATGTGGCTCTCGAAGATGACCTCGGTAAAAGAGGAGCGAACGAAAGGCTCGCGCTGGATGTCTTCGAGGAGCTGCCGGTAGGTGAGGCCGATGCGGAATTTGATGATGTAAAGATGGCGCGCGGCAAACTGGCCCGTGCCGCGAGGGGAAAGATCGACGTGGGTAAAGTAGGCGAGGATGCCCGCTTGCTCGAGTCGATGGCGCTTGCGACCGACGGTACGCACATTGACACCCGTGGTCTCGCCGATGCCATTGTCGCTCTCGCGCGGGTCGCGGACGAGGGCGCGGACGATAAGGCGCTCCTGGTCGTCGAGTTCTCTTGGGGTGTTCATGAAAGGATGGGCTCTGCCGGAAATGGCGGAAGCTAGACACTCAGTGCGCCGAGTGGCGACATGTTTTTGCCCAATCGCGGAAGACTATGTCTTAAATTGTTCTCACCGCTTGCCCCCCGCGAATAGACTCTTCTACATCGCCAGCCGCCCGGTGCTGTCGCCGAAGCGCTCGACTGACGGCACATGCAGTTGGTCGAGCATCGTCAGGAAGAGGTTGCACATCGGCGCGGGTTCGAGCGTGCGAAACTGGCCGGGCCGGAAGGCGCCGCCGCCATTGCCGGCGAGGACCACGGGCAGATTGTGGTGCGTGTGGCGGTTGCCGTCGGAATTGCCGCAACCATAGACGATCATGGAATTGTGCAGCACGGAGGTGCCGTCGGCGTCCTTCGCCGCTTCGAGCTTTTCCAGGAACCACGCAAATTGCGCGGCGTAGAAGCGGTCGATCTGCGCGCACTTTTCAATCATCGCCGCATCGTTGCGATGGTGGGAAAGCGAGTGGTGTCCCTCGGCGACGTTCAACTCCGGGAAGGGTCGGTTACTGCCATCGTGTGCCATCAGCAACGTCGCGACGCGCGTGCTGTCGGTCTCAAAAGCCAGCGCGAGCATCTCGAACATGAGGCGGAGGTGCTGCTGGTAATCAACGGGAATGCCGGCGGGCGTATCCACCGCGGGATCGGGCGAAGTGCCAAATCCCTCCGCGGCGGCGATGCGCTCTTCGATCGCGCGGACGCTGGTCAGATACTCGTCGAGCTTGTCTTTGTCGCGATGCGTCAGGTCCCGCTGAAGGGACTGGGCATCGTCGAGCACGAAGTCGAGGATGCTGCGCTGCTGCTCCTGGCGCTGGGAAAAATTCCGCGACCGTTCGCCGCGCGAACCGCCGCCGAAGAGACGCTCGAAAACCAATCGCGGATTCGGCTCCGGCGCGAGCGGCGTGGTCGGCGAACGCCAGGCGAGATTGTATTCGTAGGCGCACGAATAGCCGGAGTCGCACGAGCCGGACTTGCGCACCGCATCCGCACTCAGCTCCAGCGAGGGAAACCGCGTGAGCTGCCCGATGTGCTGCGCCGCGAGCTGGTCGATCGAGACACCCGCATGGATGTCCGCACCGGCGGTTTTTTTGACCCGCACGCCGGTCAGGAACGCGCCATTCGCCCGCGCGTGGTCGCCCGCGCCGTCCGGGCCGGGCTCGGCATTGCGGTGTTCTAGGCCGCTCAGCACCTGCACGCGGTGCTTCACCTTTTCCAGCGGGGAAAGGGTCCGCTTGAAATTGAAATCCGCGCCGCGTCCTTCCGGCCAAAAGTGCTCGTGGATCGCGCCATTTGGGAAATAGACGAACGCCGTGCGCAACGGCGCACCGCCCGGCGTGGTGCCCAGGGTGGCCGCCGCCGCGGCACTGACGCGCGGCAGGAAGGACTCAAAGGCCGGGAGCGCGAGGCACGCGCCGATCCCGCGCAGAAAACGCCGGCGGCTGGTGGAGAGGGACGTGGTGTTCATGGGATGGACAGTTTCATAGTTCAGTTCGGCGTCTTTGGAAAGGCACAGACTCGATGATGCAGGAGATGAGCGCGGAGAGGCGGCCATCCTCGCGGCGCAGGCGCTCGACGATCGCGTCGATGGCCGGCACGTCGCACGGCTCCGGGCCGCGGCCCAGTGCGTAGGTCAGCAGCTTCTCGGTCAGGCAGCGGTAGAAGTCGTCACGCCGCTCATGGGTGAGGATGTGCTTGAGTTCGCGCACGCTGGAAAAGCGCTCGCCGGTGATGAGCTGGCCGGCCACCGGCGGGATGGGCTGGCCGCGCTCCTTTTCTCGCCAGAGCCCCATCGCGTTGAAGTTCTCAAACGCGAGTCCGAGCGGGTCCATGCGGTTGTGGCACGAGGCGCAGAGCGGCTTTTCACGATGCTGGGCGAGCGCCTCGCGCAGGCTGAGTTCGCGGCCATCGGCGCCTTTCTCGGAGGCTTCGAGCGCGGGCACGTCGGGCGGAGCCGGCGGCGTGGGTGTGCCGAGGATGTTCTCGAGGATGAAAATGCCGCGCTTCACTGGCGACGTGCGGTTGGGATTCGAGGTCACGGCCAGCGTGGTGCCCATGGTGAGCACGCCGCCGCGCGGGCTGTCGGCGGGCAGTTTCACCAGCCGCATTTCGCGGCCCTGCACATCGGGAATGCCGTAATGCTGCGCGAGCGCTTCGTTGAGAAAAGTGTAATCGGCATCGAGCAGATCGAGGACACTGCGGTCCTCGCGCAGGAGATGGCGGAAAAGCATCTCCGCCTCGCGCCGCATGGCGGTCCGCAACTCGGCGCTGAACTCGACGCGGCGCTGGCCGCGGAATTTTGCCCGCAGCTCGCCGAGTTCCTTTTTCAGTTCGGCTACCCGGGCCTCGTCGCCGGCTTGCTGCGCGATGTCGATGTCCTCGTTGAGCTTGCGGAAACGCTCGAACCGCTCGCGGCCTTCGCGCTCCGTCCCGGCGTCACGCGCCTGGACCACGCGGGCATCGATGCTCACACTCTCGATGTCGCGCGTCTGGAGCCATTGCCCGGCGAAGTTGCGCACCAGTTCCTCGGACCGCGGATCAGCCAGCATGCGGCGGACTTGCGCTCCGAGGTTCTGGCGCAGCTCGCCACGCGCTGCGAGCACGGTCAGCTCTTCATCCGGCATTGTGCTCCAGAGGAAATACGAGAGCCGCGACGCGAGTGCGTACTCGTCGATCGCCGGATGCTGGCCGGGTGCCGCACCGGGCTGGGCGTCCTCGACGCGGAATAGAAACCGCGGCGAAGCCAGCACCGCCGTCATCGCCCGCGTGATCCCCTGCTCGAAGCCTGTGCCGGGCGCCTTCCACGCCAGTTGCGCGATGGCCGTGAGCTTCTCCACCGTCGCCGCGTCCGCCGGACGGCGGAAGGCGCGCGTAGCAAAGCGCTGCAGCACCTCCGTCGCGTAGCCTGGCCAGGCGGCACGCTCCGCGGGCGGCTCGACCCGTGGAAAAAAGCGGTCGTAGCGCGGCGGGGATGACCAGTGCTCGCGCTCCAGCGGACCGGCGATCTTCACGCCGTCGAAATCCACATTCACATAAGTCCCACCCTCGCCGGGCCGCTCCGCGGGCTTTTTCTCCACGCCCACAAGCGGCTCCACGACCAGCCGGACTTCGTGCTCGCCGGCCTCCCAGCGCTGCTCGGCGGCGATGTCGAGCGGCTTGCGGTCCTGCCAGTGCAGCTCCTTCTTCCAGCATTCGCGGCCATCGACAAAAGCCGTCACCACGGCGTGCGCCGGATCGAAATCAAAGGAGCCAAAAATCGTGGAGAGGAAGTTCACACGATACGTCCCAGTCTGCTCGATCCGCAGCCGGTAGGTGAGATCGGCAGCGCGGTAGAGCGAGAGCCGCTGCGTGTCACCCTGTTCCGGCACGCCTTTGAATTCACGCGCGACCACCGTGCGCTCGGGCAGCGCGCGACTGACCAGGGGGACCGCTTGCGCGACGATCGTCTCCGCGGCCGCCATGTATTTTTCGAGCAAGAGCGGCGAGGTCGAAAGCACGTCGCCGATATTGTCAAAGCCGTAACCCGTGTCGTCGGCAGGGAACTCGGCATCGGCGCGGAAATCCACGCCCATGAGGTCGCGAATGGTGTTGCGGTACTCGACGCGATTCAGCCGCCGGAGCGTCACGCGACCGGGATCGGGGTTGGCCGGGTCAAGGCCGAGCGCGCCCTGCTTGATCCAGTCCTCCAAAATCTCCACCGCCGCCGCCGGCACGCGCGGTTCCTTCGCCGGCGGCATCAGCCCGGCGCGCAAGTTTTTCAGCACCGCCATCCACAAGTCCGTCTTCCCGGCGAGCTCCGTCGTCGAGGCGAACGCATCGAAGGCCACGCTGCCCTTTTTCTCGCCGTCGCCGTGGCAGTCGAAACAATGCTCCTCCAAAATTGGCCGCACTTCTTTCTCAAAACGCGCCGCCGTCTCCGGACGCAACGCATGGCCCGCGCTCACTGGGGCCACCGCGCAGCTCCCGAACATGGCCAAGGCGGCCAGTGATCGGCGGGAAAATTGAGGAAGGGGCAGCAGCAGCATGGTGGGGCAGTTAACGCTAAACCCGGCTTCGCCTCAAATGTCGCGTTGCGGCGGCGGCCCAGCCGAAGGAATGGCAACCGGTAACCGCCGCTCGCGCAAATTGAGGCCCTGCTGTAGGGAAGCGGTCAGCTAACCGCCGCAACGCTCCCCTCCATGAAATCTCCCCTGCCCTTCCTGCTCGCCGCCGCTCTTCTCTCGCTCGCCACGTCCTCTGCGCGGGCGCTCGAGAAGTGGTTCTACTTCCCGACGAATCTGCTCGTGGACAAAAACGTGAGCGACCTCGAACCGCTTTGGCGAAGGGCCACGGCGGCTGGTTACACGAAGGTGCTGATGGCGGACTCGAAATTTTCGCGGCTGCACGAAATGGAGCCGCGATATTTCAAAAATGTGGAGAGGGTGAAGAAGCTCGCGGCAGAGCTGAAGATCGAGATCGTGCCGGCGGTTTTTCCGGTCGGCTACTCCAATGATCTCCTCGGGCAAGACGTGAATCTAATCGAGGCGCAGCCGGTGAAAGCGCTGCCGCTCATCGTGCGCGGCGGCGTGGCACGGGTCGATGATCCGGCGGCTCCGATGCTGCCCACCGGTGGTTTTAGCGACCCAAAAAAGTGGTCGTGGAAGGATGAGAATCTGATCCCGGAAAACGGCGCGCTCCGGGTGACTGACGGCGGCGGGAAAAACGCCCGCATTGCCCTCAAGCTGAAACTTCAGCCGTGGCGGCAGTATCACGTCTCAGTGCGGGTGAAGACGCAGGATTTTCACGGCCAGCCGGAGATCAAAGTGCTGCCGGAGAAAGCCGGGGGCGCATCGCTGCACTGGAACCATCTGGGCGTGAAGTCAACGCAGGATTGGATGGTGCATCACGCGGTTTTCAATTCGCAGGAGTTCACGGACGTCGCGCTTTACTTTGGCGTCTGGGGCGCGGGGAAAGGGACGCTGCTGTGGAGCGATCCGACGCTCGAAGAGGTGGCGTTTGTGAATCTCACCCGCCGGCCCGGCACGCCGCTGGCGGTCACTACGGCGGACGGAAAGCCGCTCTTGGAAGGCCGCGACTATGAGTCGTTGAGCGATCCCCTGCTCGGCGCGAAGCCGTGGCGCGGCGAATACGACACCTTTCACGAGCCGCCGCTGCTGAAAACGAAGCTGCCCGACGGCACCAAACTGCTCGTCAGCTACTTTCACGGCGCGACGGTCTATGCGAACCAGGCGACGATCTGTCTTTCCGAGCCGAAGACGTACGCGCTCCTGCGCGAGCAGGCGGAGCGCATCCACAAGGCGTGGGGCGCGAAAGCCTATATGATGTCGCACGATGAAATCCGCGTGATGAACTGGTGCGCGGCGTGCGCGGCGCGTCACCTCACGCCAGGGCAGATGCTGGCGGATAACGTGAAGCGCTGTATCGCCATCCTCCGCGAGGTCAATCCCGGCGGGCGCATCTACGTTTGGAACGACATGTTTGACCCGCACCACAACGCCGTGCCCGGGCCGTACTATCTCGTCAATGGCCCGCTGACCGGCGCGTGGGAGGGGCTCGACCGCGAGGTGGCGATCATGCAGTGGAATTTCGGCAAGCGCACGGAAAGCCTGAAGTGGTTCGCCGAGCGCGGCCATGCGCAGGTCATCGCCGGCTATTACGACAGCGATCCGGCGCACATCGCCGAGTGGCTCGCCGCCGCGAAAGCGGTGCCCGACAGCGTGACCGGAGTGATGTACACCACTTGGGAGCAGAATTACCGCGACCTGGAGAAATTCAGCGCCGCCATCGACGCCGCGAAATAACCGCGTTCGCTTGGTGAAACGGTGATTGACTTCGCGACGTGGGGAACGGACAACGCGCGGAGGTTTCGTCCCGAAACTGCAACCCAACCAATCGCCATGCGCAAACCACTCGTTTCGTCTATCGCCCTGACCCTCGGCCTCGCGGCCCTCGTGGTTCCAGGTTTCATCCACGCGGGCCAGCCGCTTTACGGCCCGACCGGCAAGGAAAGCAAAGATGTGATCGTTCCTCCCGTGGAGGTGCCGCTCGGCGCCATCACCCTCGGCGGACAGTTCGCCGAGCATCTGAACAGCGTCTATCTCGATTCCCTCACTCCGCTCTGGCGCCCCGGCAATGCCGTCCTCTTTTACAACGGACGCAACAGCTACGACGACAATCAGCAGTATGTCTGGAGCCCCGGTCTCGCCCTCCGCTATCTCGTGCCGGATCACGACGTGATCATCGGCGTGAATGGTTACTACGACCTGATCGACAGCCAGTATGAAAACCAGTTCGCCAACTTCGGCTTCGGTGCTGAAATCCTGACGAAATGGGTCGATGCCCGCTTTAACTACTATCTCCCCACGGCTGAGGACGTCTTCCTCGGCAACGAATACCGCCGCCGCAGCAGCAGCACGACCACCGGCGCGGTGCAAAATGGCAATCTTATCCAGACAACGACCACGACCACCACACGGACGCAGCGTTTCCGCACTTACGAGGCCGTGCTCGAAGGCTGGAATGCCGAGATCGGCTTCCTCATCCCCGGCCTCGACCGTTATCTTGAGACCCGGATTTTCGCCGGCTATTACCACTACGACAACCCGTTTGGCGCTGACTTCGAAGGCTGGAAAGCGCGGCTCGAAGCGCACCTCCTGCCGGGCCTCATCGCCGAGGTGCAGTATTACGACGACGCGTATTTGCAAGGCGGCCACTGGATCGGCGGCATCAGCGCGCACGTTCCTTGCGACCTCTTCAATCTCCTTCACGGACGCAATCCATTTGAAGGTGCAGGCGAGGCCTTCCGGCCGCGGCAGCGCGAGTTTAAGGAGCGCATGAGCGACATGGTCATCCGCTCCCATCGCGTGAAGACGGTCAAGTCCGCGCCGATTGAGGTCAGCGACGAGACCTCTCAGACCACGCAGACGAATACGATCGGCATCGTCCCGCCCCGGGGAAAATAGAGATGCGGACTTAGTCGAAGTCGCTCACTTTTGCCGCTGGCAGGACGGTCCTGCCAGCGGCTTTTTTTCTGGAGCGAGTTTTAGGTCTCCCGACGCTGGAGCACGCGCATCCACTCCCGCCCCTCCCGGCCCGGATATGCCCGCAGTGGCAGCCACTCACGAACGAGGCCGAACCGCGGGGCAAAGAGCGTGTCGAGTTCCGCGAGGGAGACTCCGAAAGGCGGGCCGTCATCAGGATCGTCGTGGCCGGGATCGAGATAAAAGACCGCCAGCAAATGTCCGCCGGGCCGAAGCGCTCCGGCGACGGCCTCGACGTAAGCGGCGCGCATTTCGCGGTCGATGGCGCAGAAACAAGTGTGTTCCCAGACCCAGTCAAAACTCCCGCGCAGGCGCGGCGGCAGGGCGAAGAGATCGGCCAGTTCGTAGCTCTCTCCTCCCGCGCTGGGGAAATTGCGCGCCGCTTTTACCCCCGAGGGCGCGATGTCGAGCCCCACGACCTCGTCCGCCGTCGCCGCCAGAGCCCGCACATCATAGCCGAGTCCGCATCCGGGCACCAGCACGCGACCATGCACCTGCTCGGCTGCAAGGAAGTCCATCAGACCGGGACTCGGTGCGCCCTTGTCCCACGGCATTTCCTTGTTTCGGTAGTTGGCTTCCCAGTCGGTCGGCATGAGGTGAAAGGCTAGCGTCGGCGCCAAATGGTGGCTTCGGCGACGCTCCACTGGAATTTACGCGCATGCTCCCGAATCAGGAAAGGCAGATCGCGTGTGGCCATAAGCTGGAAGTCTTGTCCCAGCGCGGCTTCGAGGCCCGCGCGGCTGGTCACTCGCCGGCCCTCGGACTCGAAACCGCCCAGCCAGTTTGCCTGCGGCGTAAAGTCCTCCAGCCAAGTGTAAGGCGAGGTAATGATGAGTTGGCCGCCCGCCTTCACCAATCCTGCCAGCCGATCGAGGCAGCACCGCGGATCACGCAGGCGATCGATGAGATTCGCCATCAGCACGACATCGAACACGCCCAAATCCGCCCGCAAATTCATGGCATCGCCGACCTCAAACTGCACGCGGCGGCGGTCGATCTCCGGCGGAACCAGCGCGCGACTCTGCGTGGTCAGGGCGCCTTCATCGGCGCGCAGATAATCGAGTCCGCCCTCCGCGCGCAGCAGATTTGCCGCGGCGATGAAGCGTTGCGAAAAATCGACGCCGATCACCTCAGAGCAATGCCGTCCCAACTCAAACGCCGCACGTCCCACGGCGCAGCCGAGATCCAGCGCGCGCGCTGGCGCCGGCAGGTCCGCGGTCTCGAGGCACTCGCTCACACACCGCACCGGGTAGCCCAGCGCGTCGCGGGGGCCGGCACCGTACGGCAGGACTTCCTCGACCGTGCCATAGTGGAAAAGCAAATACTCCGCGAGGAGCCTGTCGGTTTCGTAGATATTCACTCCTCGAGCAATCCGCGCAGGTAGGCTGCGGGCGCGAAGTTTTCGATCAGCACCTCGGTCTGGCTGCCGCGGCGCATGCGGACCTGCGGCACATTGAATTCGGGCGTCTTCGATGGAGAAAACAGGATGTCGTCATGCGTCGCGTTCATCTTGTTGGCGAAACAGGCCGGGGTCAGCTTGCCGCCAAGATGATCGCTGCGCCCGGTGGCGACATGCATCGTGCCGAGGATTTTTTCGTCCTGAATGTCACGACCGGAGACCGGCAGTTCCTGCGTGCCAAAACCGAGTTCACCGAGTTCGCCGGTCACCGGATCGGAGGTGAGCTTATCGTTGTGCTCGTCCACGGTCGCCTGATTGCCCCGAAGCAGGGTCGCCTGAACGATGCGGCCTTTCTCCACCTTCATCACCGCGATCGTGCCGTCTTCGTATTTGTGGGGAAACGCGCCCTGCGCATTCTCGGGCACGTAATAGATTTCGCCCGCCGGCAGGTTTGCAATATCCGGGCCGCCGCGGCACAAACCGTGGCTTTTTTGCGCCTCCTGCCCGCCGAGATCGAGATGCAGAATGTAGCTCTGGTCCTCAAAAACGAAGTCGATCTCGATCCAGTCAGCCTGCGTCATGCCCAATCGCAACCTCTCGGCCTGCCGGCTGACTTCGAAGTAATCGACCGCCAGACCCGAGCTGAGAATCACCTGATTCATTCCATGCATCGTCGCTCCACGGAAACCGTACTGCTTTGCAAAAGCCGTCAGCGGAGCCGTCGCGGAATAGGTCGAGACGCAGAGCACGAGGTTGTATTTCTTGTAAACGTCGTCCGCGAGATTGATCTCGCGCCCGTCCGTCGCAAAGCCCGTCTCTGGCAGATCAAGATTGCTGCCGCCCGTGACTTGGTAGGCAAACATCTCGCCGCCCTCCAAGCCAAGCTCCGCCATCGTCCCCTGGCGCAGGCCTTGATAGACCACATCATAGGCGTGGCGCTGAATGGAAAGGTCGGGATTCTGCAAAAAATGAAATGCCTCGGCGTCGCGCGGATCTTCGAGGTCGATCAGCACGCACACCCGTTCACCCGGCTTTGGGTCAAAAACGGTGCGAAGCAGCCGGGTCAGGCTGAAAGGCGGGTACTGGCGGACAGTCGTGGTGACGGGCTGGGCAATCGTGGCGTTCATAGTTTGGTTTTGGTTTGGAGACTCTGGGCAAGCGCGTATTCCTTACGCCCAGCCCCTGCTGAATGTTGCAACATTCCGGCCGGCTTCGAGCAAATGATTTGGCAGACAAAAAACCGCACCTTCGATCTCTCCCGCAGCGCCTTGATCATGGGCGTGGTCAATGTGACGGCGGATTCATTCTCGGACGGCGGCCAGTTCACCGACACGGAGACTGCGGTCGGTCAGGCGTTGCGCCTGGCGGAGGAAGGAGCAGAGATCATCGATGTGGGCGGGGAATCGACGCGCCCCGGCGCGGAACCGGTCAGCGAGGCCGACGAGTTGCAGCGTGTCCTGCCGGTCCTTGAGCGCCTCGCGGGCGACCCGCGGTTCGTCGTTTCCATCGACACGATGAAACCGGCCGTCGCCCGCGCCGCCGTGGCCGCCGGGGCCGGAATCGTCAACGATGTCACCGGACTGCGTGACCCGGCGATGCGCGAAGTCGTGCGAGCCAGCGGAGCGGGAGCCATCGCCATGCACATGCAGGGAACCCCGCGCGACATGCAGCTTGCGCCGCACTACGACGACGTTCAGGCGGAAATCGGGGAATTTTTTCGACAATCATTTGAGGCTTGCCTACGGTGCCAAATCGACCCTATGCGCCTTGCCTTTGATCCCGGAATCGGTTTTGGAAAGACCCTGGCGCACAATCTTGTCCTGATCCGCAACCTCGATTCCATCAGGGTTGGAGGGCGTCCGATCGTGCTGGGCGTTTCGCTGAAATCTTTCATCGGCAGGACGCTTAACTCCACCGCGCTCGAAGACCGTTCCTGGCCCACGGTGGCACTCACGAGCTATGGCCGGGCCAAAGGCGCCAGCGTCTTCCGCGTCCACGACGCTCGAAAGAATGCCGAGGCTCTGCGCATGACCGAGGCGATCCTCAACGCGGAGGCGGTCGCATGACCTTTGCCTCCCTCTCCGAGTTCGCCCGGCTGCATTGGAAAGACGCGGTCGAGATCGCGCTGCTCGCGGTGGCCATCTACTACACGTGGAAATTCTTTCGCGGCACGCCGGGTGCCAATGTGCTCGTGGGTCTCGTGATCATTTTTCTCAGCGTGACGATGCTCTCGCAACTCCTCGGTCTCATGGTTATCGGCTCGATTTTCGAGAGCCTGTCCAAAGTGCTCGTCATCGCCTTGGTCATCATTTTTCAGCCCGAACTGCGACGCGGCCTTGCCGCGCTGGGCGGCAACCCTCTTTTCCTCGGCACCCAGCAAAACCGCGAGACCCTCGACCTCGTGCGTGAGATGACTTTCGACCTCGCCAACCGCCAACTCGGAGCGCTCGTCGCCCTTGAACGCCGACAGAATATCGAGAGTTTCGCCGAGAGTGGCGTGAAGATCGACTGCGCCCTGTCCGCCGAGCTCGTGGTCAGCCTCTTTTTCCCAAAAACCCCGCTGCACGACGGCGGCATCATCATCCGCGAGGACCGCATCGTCTCCGCCGCCTGCATTTTTCCCATCACCCAGCGCGGCGATCTCGACCGCGCGCTCGGCCTGCGGCATCGCGCAGCGCTCGGGCTCACCGAGGAGAGCGACGCCATCGTCATCGTGGTCTCGGAGGAAACCGGCGTCGTTTCCATTTGTCACCGCGGGATCATCGAAAGAAACTTCGAGCCCGAAAGTTTCGGCCGCCGGCTCAGCGAACTTTTTGCCCTCAAAGATGAAAACGATCCTAAACAACTGGCTGGCAAAAGTGCTCTCGCTGGTCCTCGCCCTCATTCTGTGGTCGGTCATCCGAAAGAGCCTCGAACCGACCACCTCGCGTTTTAATTTCCCCGCGGAAGACCGCTTTCAGTTCGACACCTCCCGCTATGGAAACCCCGCCAAAAAGTAACCTCCCCGCCAACGGCGGGCGCCGCATCTTCGGCACCGACGGCGTCCGCGGCACCGCGAACATCGAGCCCGTCACTGTGGAAACCGCGCTCAAACTCGGCCGGGCGGCGGCGCACATTTTCACGCAAATGAGCGTCCTCGCGGGCCGTTCGAGCGGGCGCACCACCATCGTCATCGGCAAGGACACCCGCCTTTCCTGCTACATGCTGGAAAACGCCCTCGCCGCCGGCGTCATGTCACTCGGCGCCGACGTGCTCCTCATCGGCCCGCTCCCGACGCCAGGCGTGGCCTACATCACCCGCTCGCTGCGCGCCGATGCGGGCATCGTGCTCAGTGCCTCGCACAATCCGTATGAGGACAACGGCATCAAATTTTTCCGCCACGACGGCTACAAACTCGACGACGAAATTGAGCAGCGCATCGAGCACTTGGTCTTCAGCGGCGAGATCGAAAACATCCGCCCGACGGCGGGAAAAATCGGCCGTGCCACCCGCATCGACGACGCCCTTGGCCGCTATGTCGAGTTTGCCAAGCAGAGCTTTCCGCGCGGGCTCACGCTCGACGGCATGCGCATCGCCGTGGATGTCGCCAACGGCGCCGCTTACAAATCGACACCGTGTATTCTGCGCGAACTCGGAGCCGATGCCGTCGTCGCCCACAACACGCCGAACGGACGCAACATCAACCGCGACTGCGGCAGCATGCACCCCGAGGAAATCCAACGCATCGTCCGGGAAACCAAGGCCCAGGTGGGCATCAGCCATGATGGTGACGCCGACCGCGTGGTCCTCTGCGATGAGAATGGCGAGGTCGTGGACGGCGACGAAACCATGGCCATCGCGGCCATCGATTTCATCAAGCGCGGGCGACTCGCGCAAAACACCCTCGTCGCCACCGTGATGAGCAATTTCGGCCTGGATGAGACGCTGAAGAAAGCCGAGGGCCGCGTCCTGCGGACGAAAGTCGGCGACCGCTACGTCATTGAGGCGATGATGAAGCAGGACCTCAACGTCGGCGGCGAACAAAGCGGGCACATGATCTTCCGCGATTTCTCCACGACCGGCGACGGCATCGTCAGCGCGCTGCAAATCCTGCGCATCATGACGGAGACGGGCACGCCGCTGAGCGAACTCAAGAAGTGCCTCGCGAAATACCCGCAAGCCCAGCGCAACCTGAAGGTCCGCGAAAAGCGCCCGCTCGAGCAGATGCCCGACGTGACCCGGCTCGTCGCCGAAGCCGAGCACGCTCTCGTCGGCGCGGGACGAGTGCTCCTGCGCTACAGCGGCACGGAACCGAAAATCCGTCTGCTCATCGAAGGGCGGGATGATGGCCAGATCAACGCACAGGCGGATCGGATCGCCGGGGCGATTGAAGAGGCCATCGGCGCGTAGCGCAGAGCGCTGCCCGATGAATCTCTTTCTCACGGGCACCGACACAGACGTCGGAAAAACGCATGTTGCCGGGTTGCTCGTTCGGGCGCTGCGCGCGAAGGGCCATGACGCCGTCGGCCTGAAGCCGATCTGCTGCGGCGGGCGCGAAGATGCCGAGACCCTGCACGCAGCCAGCGGCGGGGCGATTTCGCTCAATGACGTGAACCCGGTCTGGCTGCGACCGCCCACCGCGCCGTACCCGGCGGCGATGATCGAGAACCGCCCCATCGACCTCGCCCTCATCCGGGAAAACTTCGGGCGGCTGCGCGGCACTCACGAGTCGCTGATCGTGGAGGGCGTGGGCGGCTGGCTGGTGCCGATCACGCGCATTTTTTTTGTCGCCGACCTCGCCGCCGAGTTCGGCGTTCCCGTGGCGGTGGTCGTTGCGAATCGGCTCGGCGCGCTCAATCACACGCTGCTCACCGTCGAATCCATCCGGGCGCGCGGCCTCGAATGTGCAGGCCTCATCATGAACCACACGCAGCCGCCCGGCGACGCGCCCGATCTCGCGGCGACGACCAACCGCGCCATCCTCGAAGATCTGCTCGACGTGCCCATCCTTTTTGAAATCGCGCACGGCCAGCACGAACTGAAACTACCCGGCGCGTGAGCCGCCTGCTCTACGCCTGAAGCACCGCGCGAAGCTGTCGCTGACGTTCGCCATGGGTGGCGTCATCGAGCACCGCAGTCGCAGAAATGCCCGGCGGAAGTTCGGGGAGCGCAATCCACGATCGGCAGCCGCCGAAACGGGGGGAATCAGCAAAGACCAAGGGTTCAGTGAGCTTGGACACGCGGACGAACGCCAGACTGACTCCCGGTTTTTCATCCTGGCGAAAGCGCTTTTCGACTTCCGTCTCCTGCCAAAGATGAAACGGCGCAAGAGCGCGCACTTTCTCCCAGTCACTCACCTCTTCGGTCCACTCGACATGCACGCGGTAGCGGATTTCGTGTTGTCCATCCGCGCGCGGAGCAGGCAGCGGGGTGGTGGGCGGCAGTTTGAGCTTCGCGACCTGCTCGTGGAAGAGCGTGGGGAAAAGCAGGAACTCATCGTGCTGAAAGCGAAACCCAGCGCGCCCCTCGGCGATGCCGCCTTTGCGCAGGATGATGCTCTGTTCCCCTCGCCCGAGCGCGTCGCAGATCAGGGTCCATTCTTTGAAACCGAACATGCTGGAAAGGATGAAGGATGAAGGGTTAAGGATGAAGAAAAATGCGGCGGCGCAAAAAACCTTCGTCCTTCCGCCTTCATCCTTCATCCTTTCCCTCCATGCACGTCCCCCTGACCGAAGTCATTCTGACCCACGAGGGCGCGAAGCTGGCGCGGGCCACGCTGCCGCCGGGGGAATACGTCGGGTCGACGATTCGTAGCGTGGAATTCTTGCGCGGGCGTACGGTGAAAACCGTCGAACTCTCCGCATGCGAAAACCTCACCGACATCACGCCGCTCAAGGACTGCACCCAACTGGAATCACTCTCCTTCCCCCGGACGGCACGCGACATTGAGTTCTTGCGGCGCATGCCGTCGCTCAAAAGGCTCTGCATTTCCTACCCGCTGATTCTCGCGGCCGAGTTCTGGAAAGAATACGACGCGCTGAAGGCAGCGGGGCAGAAGGGAGGAGAACCAATCTTGCGCTTCCAAGCGGGGCCGGTAGCTTCCTGCCGTGACTGCGCACGACCTTCACGAACTGTTTCGCGAACTGCCCGCTGGGGCTTTCACAGTGCATGGCGCGGAACGGACGCCCCTCTCAGTCACGCATAGCGATTACGCTTCGATTTCATCGGGCGGAGCCGTCTTGAGCGTGTGGGACGCCGAAGGGCATTTCCACTTCATTGACGCCCATTCGATCACCCGGATCACGATTCACGCGGCCTCCCAAGTCGGAAGCTGAATCGGGACTCTGGGCCGACTACGAAGCGCTAAAAGCGGCAGGGCCGAAGTGAGCGATGCCGCCGATGCCCGAAAAGGTATGGTGCGGACATGCTTCAGCGGATTCGCTCGTATCTTCAGCGAACGCCTTTTCGGCCGTTCCAGATCCGGTGCAGCAGCGGCGATGTCTTTCCCGTCGAGCACCCGGAGAAGAGCGCTGCATTTCCTGCTCGGAGCCAAGGCGCGTGACCGGGGCCGCGGTGCTCGACGGTTTGGAGCGGCTGAGGCGCGACTACAGCGTGAAGGTGATCGGACGATTCGCCGTGACCTACTGGATCGAGCCGGAAAGAATCATCCGTGTCGTGCGCATCCTGCGGATCCGCGGCGGCTAAGGAAATCCGTTGGCCCAGAGCTGCGGCGAGAGGTGCCGTGGAATTTGAGAGCGGTGGTTGGGAAATCACCCCACTCCCTGATGCTGCTCCCGACTTATTGCGGAGTCTCCGAGGGCGGCGGGAAGGAAGTGATTGTGGACATGTTGCCGTGCGGAAAAATCCTTCCGCCTTCATCCTTCCGCCTTCATCCTTTTCCCCATGCCATATAACATCGACCTCCACTGCCACTCCTGGTTTTCCGGGGATGGCGTGAGCAGCCCGGAGTCGCTGATCGCCTCGGCGCGGAAGAAGGGATTGCATGGCTTTGCGCTGACCGATCACAACACCAGCGACGGCTGCCGCTACCTCGTCGATCAAGGCCTGGCTCGCGAGGACGGGCAGCCGATCGATGGTTTCCTCGTCATACCCGGGGTGGAGATGACGACGGCGGAAGGGCATCTGCTCTGCCTGGGCGTGATTCTGCCGAATAACCTGAAAGGCACCCCGGCAGTAGAGGTTTGCAAGCTCGTGCACGAGATGGGCGGGCTAGCGATCCCACCGCATCCGTACGACCTCTTCCGCGCGGGCATCCGGCAGTCGGTGCTGGATACTTTGGAGATCGACGGGCTGGAGGTCTTCAACGCGGCGACCACGCTGAAGCGCTACAACCGGCAGGCTTTTGAATATGCGACGATGAAGAAACTGCCGATGACCGCGGGCAGCGACGCGCATCACGAGGCGGCGATCGGGACGGCTTACACGATTCTGCACACGGACGATTTTTCCGTGAAGGGCATCCTCGGACAGATCGCCAAAGGCACGGAGTTAAACCAGCGCTACCTCAGCCCACGCGATGCGCTGCGGAAGACCTGGAACAACTGGCTGCGCCTGCGGCGGAAGCGGATTCACAAGCCCCCGAAGTAGGCCCGGCTACCTCGCCGGTTCTTCGTGGGCGCAGGTGATGATCGAGGGCGTGCCGCGGAGGTAGCGGTTTGGGCCGACGAGACGGGCCTCGATGGCGTGGGAGCGACCGTTGCGAACGTAGCTCTCGAAGGCGTAGCTAAAAGCGTGGCGGCCATCGCCGAGGCCACGCTCCTGGAGATCCTCCCGGAACTGATCCGCCGGCACGCGCGCGACCCAGGTGTAGTCCACGTAGATATCGACCTGCAGTTTCACGCCCGGCCTGGCGCGATCCCACAGCACGCCGGTGATGGTGTGGCAGTCGCACGTTTCCACCGTCTCCTCGCGGCGCGGCACCACCTGGGGCGTCAGGTGACCGTTGAAAAGCATAATGCCAAACGCGAACGCGTGAAACGTCAGGACGATATTCCCCGCCCGCCACACCGGGCCGTCACCCCAAAGCCGCGCCGTCTTGTTCCAACGCGAGAACCAGTCGTAACCGCAGAGCAGCGCGGCATGGTAGGCCCCGTAAAGGATGTAGCGCAGCTCAAGTCCGTGCCACAGGCCCATGAGGCCAAAGGTCAGGCAGAGGCCGGCATAGTTTGCGGTATGTTTGCCGGTGAACCATTTGCCTTTCACGGCGGCGAGGAGGAAGCGCATGTGGACGTGATCGCGGAACCACGCGGAGAGGCTGATGTGCCAGCGCGTCCAGAATTCGCGAATGTTTCGGGAGAGAAACGGGGCGTTAAAATTCTCCGGCGTGCGGATGCCGAAGAGGCGGCTGAAGCCGATGGCGAAAGCGCTGTAACCGGCGAAATCGAAGAAAAGATAGAAGGTCTCCGCATACATCAGGCTGAGCTGATGGAGCGGGCCGGAGGCGCGCAACGCGGGCTTTACCCAAAACGCGTGGATGAGCGCGGCGAGGATGAATTTGTAAAGAAAGCCGCGGAAGATGCGCTCCACGGCGAAGTCGAGATCGTCGAGAAATTCCGCACGCGAGCGGGTCTTCAGCCAGTCCTGGCCAAAGCGGCGGTAGCGGTCGATGGGGCCCGACGAAACTGCGGGGAAGAAAAAGAGGAACGCGAAATACTGCGTGCGCGAAAGCGATTTGATGACGCCGTCGTGGATGCTGAAGACGACATCGAGCGCGCGAAAAGTGACGTAGGAAATGCCGAGGAAACCGAACGAAGTGTCGGGCGTGAGGAAGGGCAGCACCTTGGCGACGACGAGCGGCAGGAGCGCAAGGGCGAGCGCGGCATGGAAAGTCGCGCGCGTTTTCCAGCGGAGAAAAGCGAGCGCGACAAGACCCTCGAAGACCGCGTAGCCGAGGACGATCCAAATCTCGCGCACGTCCAGGTGAGGGCGGACGGCGAGGTCATTGCTGAATTGCAGCGCGAGCACGGCGAGCGTGACGAGCAGCGTCCACCAGCGCCCGGTGCGACCGAAGAGCCCGAGCAGGATCGTGGGCACGACCGCATAGAGGAGCAGGCCAAAGAAAGTGAAGTCGCCGAAAGGAATCATTCGAGCGCAGCTCCCTCACCTCAAAAGCTCCGCGAGCTTGCGGCGGTCGGCTTTGCCGTTGGCGGTCATGGGAAAGGCGTCCACGTAGAGAAATTTCCGCGGGATCATATACGCGGGCAGCCGCTCGCCGAGTTTCGTCTTGAGCAGCGTGGTGAAGGCGAAATCGGTGCCGGCTTTTTCGACGGCAAGGACGACGATGGCGGCGAGCGCGTCGATGCGGCCCTGCTTCTCGACAGGCAGGACGACGGCCTCCGCGATCTCGGGCAGCGCGCGGAGATCGGCTTCGAGGTCGCCGATTTCGATGCGGTAGCCGTTGACCTTCACTTGGCTATCCATGCGGCCCTCAAAAAAAATCTGCGTCGCGCGCTCACGGCCCCAATCGCCGGTGCGATAAGCGCGGGCGCCCTCGTGGTCGAAAAACGCTTTCGCGGTGAGGTCTGGGCGGCCGAGATAGCCGGGGCTGACATTGGGACCGGCGATGATGATCTCGCCGCGCTCGCCGTCGTGCACCCGTGCTCCCTTTTCGCCAAGGATGACGACGCTCGTACCGGGCATCGCCGCACCGACGGGCAGCGGCGACCACTTTTCCAAAACCTCGCGCGTGATGCGGATCGAGGTCGTGGCGACGGTTGCTTCGGTCGGGCCGTAGGTGTTCCAAACCTCGGCCTGCGGGAAGCGGTCGAGAAGTTGCGAAGCGGTTTCGGGCGCGAGCGTTTCGCCGCAAAACAAGAACCGGCGGAGGTTTGGGAGCATCGGCTGGGCAAAGCTGCGCTCGATCAGACACATCTGCGCGAAGGACGGCGTGGAAACCCAGTTCGTGAGATCGGAGACGCGGAAGGCTTGGTAGAGCGACTTCAAATTGGCGACGTGATCCTTCGTGATACTGAAGAGCGTGCCGCCGGTGACGAGGCTGGGGTAGAGGTCCATGACGGAGAGGTCGAAGGAGAACGGGGCCTGGTTGAGGAAGGTCTCGCCGGGTGCGGCGAAGTGCTGCTCAGCGAGCATCCAAGCAATGAAGTGTTCCAGATTGGCGAGCGTGATGACAACGCCCTTGGGCTCGCCGGTGCTGCCGGAGGTGAAGAGGATGTAAAATGGCTCATGGCCTCCCACACGGCGCCATGGGCGCGTGCCCGACTCGACGGAAAGCATGGCGACGCGCGCGGGCGTGAGCGTCACCGCGGCGTCGGCGGTCTGAATGATTCGCTCGACACGCTGCGCAGGAATCGAGATGTCGATCGGCACGTAGGGGCGTCCGCTTTTCACCGCGCCGAGAAAGGCGATGAGCATTTCGGGCTCCTTGTGGCCGTGGACGGCGACCGGGCCGCGGTTGTCGCCGAGTTCGGCATCGAGCCAGGCGGCAACGGTATCGGATCGGGCGAGGAGTGCGCCGTAGCTCAGCGTGCGGTCGCCGCTGCGGTGCGCGATCCGGTCCGGGGAGACGCGGCCCCAGTGGTCGATGCGGTCGAGCAGATGCACGCCCTAGAATTCCTGATAAACGAAGGGTGGTGTCGAGAAATCCCCGCGCCCGTAGATCGCCACAAGACCGGCGATGATGGCCACGTAGTAGAGTGCGAGAAGTGCGGCGCGCGCGCGCGGGTGAGCCTCCAGCCAGGCTTGCACAGTCTTCACGCGCGGAGACGACGGAGCACGTCTTCGACGAACTCGCGCGGCGTGGCCCACGCCTCGCGCTCGAATTCCGCCGGTGAAATCTCGACGCCGACCTCCTGCCCGAGGGCGACGATGAGTTGCACAGTCTTCATCGAATCGAGGATTTGCAGGTCGTAGAGCGCAAGGTCGGGGTTACTGCGCACCTCTTCGGTCTCGGCGATTTCGGCGAGGACGCCGAGGAGTTTGTCGGTGGATTCGGTTGCGGTCATGGAGGGTCTAGAGATTAGTCAGGCGCTCGTGGAAAAAGTCGTCGAGCGTCTGGTTGTAATAAACCCAGCCTTTCGCGCCAAGGTGGTCGAGGTTGTCGTAAAAAAAATTCGGGTCCTCCTCGTGCTGGCCGTAATAGACGAGCGGCGCGCGGTACTGCGCGGTGAGCTCGCGCAGACGGGTGAGGTAGGCGTGGCGGGCCTCAGCGGAGACGCCCAGCGCCTCGAGATCGGAACCGTGGACGGGCATGCTCATAATCAGCGGTTTCGCCCCGAGTTCGCGGAGCGCGCGGAGGACGAGTTCGCAGTCCGTCCACTCGTCGGCACGGGCGAGCGTCTGGAGAAAGGCCTTGTCGCGCGAACCTCGCGGGCGCTTGACCAGCGCGGGTGCGGGCGATTTTTTCGCCTTGGCGCGCATGGCCTTGGCCACTTCCTCGGAACGCTTGAAAAGCTCGTCCCAATTCAGCTTCTTGCCGCCCGGATGCGCCGCATCCTCACGAATCTCGAGATCGACGATGTGCGTGGCGGCTTCAAAATGATCCTGCGTGCGGCCAATCCATGCCTGGAGTTTTCCGAGAGGGAGGATCGCGGTGTAAAAAGCGCGATCCAACCCCGTATCGCGGGCGAGACGGGCGAGGGCAAAGTGCAGGAGCCAGTTGTCATCCAGGGTCTTCGGGTATTCCAGCATGCGCCGTGCGGCATCGCGCTTGAGGTCGTGGCTGAGCGCGGAAGAGAAGGCGATTTCCGTGGCTTGGAGATCGGAAAAATTGCCGGCGTAATATCCGGGATCGACCTCCTCGGCAAAGTAGGAACTTGGCGAGAGCGAGAGCGCGACTTTGCGCCCGCGCAGCTCGGGGCCGATGGCCGCGATCTTTTGCAGGACCGCCAGGGCGGTGCTGCCCGGCTTGCCCACGGCGAAGACGCGGAAGCCTGTCGGGTATTCATAAAAAAAATCGCTCGCCTTGTTCGGCATCTCCATCACCAACTCGGAGCTGCCATAGAGCAGGAGCAGATCGTCCTCGGCAAAGGCGGCCTTTTGCAGAGCCACGCCCTGCAGCTTGGCATCCGAGAAGTCGGTGGCGAGTTCGTGGACGTAGCGAAGTTCGAGGCGCTGGCACCAGACCAGACCAGCCGCGAGGGCCGCGCCGGCGAGGAGCAGCGCGGCGAGGGCGGCAGTGAGATGGATGCGACGGGCTGGAGTGCCTGGGTTCACGGGGCGTGGAAGTTCGGCGGGGGTTCTGCGGATTCAAGCGAATCCTCCGCCCCGTGACAACCCGCACCCGTGGATGATGTTGGGCGATTTTTTTGCCAGGTCGAAGCCGGCGCGCTTCCAAGTTTCACAGCCGGGAAATGAGCAGTTCGCGCTGGAAGATGAGCTCCTTGGGCAGGCGGTCGTGAAGGGTAAGGAAAAGCTCGGTCTGCGAGATGAGTTCGCGCTGCCACTCGGCGCGGTCGATTTTCATGCACTGCTGGAATTTCTCCCGCGAGTAGTCGAGCCCGGTCCAGTCGAACTCGCTGTAGCGCGGCATCCAGCCGATCTGCGTCTCGCTGGCGCGGGCGCGGCCTTTGGTCCGGTCGATGACCCATTTGAGCACCCGGAAGTTTTCGCCAAAGCCGGGCCAGAGGAATTTGTCGTCGGCGTCTTTGCGGAACCAGTTGACGTGAAAGATGCGCGGCGGGTCGGTGAGGTCGCGGCGGATGCCGAGCCAGTGGTTCAGGTAGTCGCCCATGTTGTAGCCGCAGAAAGGGAGCATCGCCATCGGGTCGCGGCGCACCTGACCGAGCGTGCCGGCGGCGGCGGCGGTCATTTCGCTGCCCATGGTCGCGCCGAGATAGACGCCGTGAATCCAGTTAAAGGACTGGAAAACGAGCGGCATGGTGGTGGCGCGGCGCCCGCCGAAAATGATCGCGCTAATCGGGACGCCAGCCGGATCGAGGGCCTCGGGCGCGAGCACGGGATTGTTCGTCATTGGAGCGGTGAAGCGCGAGTTGGGGTGCGCCGCTTTTTCCTTCGAGTCGGGCGTCCACGGCTGGCCTTTCCAATCAAGACATTCCGCGGGCGCGGGATCGTCGTGTCCTTCCCACCACACGCCGCCACCGGGGGTGAGCGCGACGTTGGTGTAAATGGTGGCGCGCGAAATGGTGTCCATCGCGTTCGGGTTGGATTTACGGTTCGTGCCCGGCGCGACGCCGAAGTAACCGGCCTCGGGATTGATCGCGTAGAGCTTTCCATCCGGCCCCGGCTTCATCCACGCAATGTCGTCACCGATGGTCGAGATCTTCCAGCCGTCGAACGCGGCAGGTGGAATGAGCATGGCAAAGTTCGTCTTCCCGCACGCACTTGGGAAGGCCGCGGCAACGTAGGTCTTCTCGCCGCTCGGCGATTCCACGCAGAGGATGAGCATGTGCTCCGCCATCCAGCCCTGCTCGCGCCCGAGGTAGCTGCCAATGCGCAGCGCGAGGCATTTTTTGCCAAGGAGCACATTGCCGCCGTAGCCAGAGCCGACCGAGATGATCGCATTGTCCTGCGGAAAGTGCGCGATGAAGCGCCGGTCGGGGTGGCAGTCGAGGACGCTGTGGACGCCGCGGTTGAAGTCATCGCTGGCCCCGAGTTGATCGAGCGCGACTTTGCCCATGCGCGACATGATGCGCATGTTCAGCACGACGTAGATCGAGTCGGTGATTTCCACGCCGACCTTCGTCAGCGGCGAGCCCGGCGGGCCCATGAGATACGGGACGACATACATCGTGCGCCCACGCATGCCGCCTTTGAGCAGGGCGTAAAGTTTCTCGTACATCTCGCGCGGTGCCGCCCAGTTGTTGGTCGGCCCGGCCTGATCCCGGGCCGGCGTGCAGATGAAGGTGCATTGCTCGACGCGTGCGACGTCGTTCGGATTCGAGCGGTGGTAGTAGCAGCCCGGCAGCTTCTCCGGGTTTAGTTGGATGAGCACGCCCTGCGCGACCGCTTCGACGAGGAGGTAATCCCTTTCCTCCACCGAGCCATCGACCCAGAAAACGCGGTCGGGTTGCGCGAGGCTGCGGATCTGTTCGACCCACGCGCCGAGCGTGGGATTGGCGGGATCTCCCGTCCCGAAAGTATGAGTAGTCATTGGGCGGCGAGCATCGCCCAACGCCTGCGGTGAAGGCAAGGCGTGGGGGGTGAAAGTTGCCTGGGCTTCAGCCCAGAGTCGAACGGAGTTTGGGCTAAAGCCCAGGCTACTTTGCGCCCACGCACTCCACGTTTGCGGCCCGGCGGGAAAGCAGCTACTTCGTTCGCTCGATGTTTTTTGAAAGCCGCGACCGCGACAACCTTCCACTCACCCGTCTGGGCAACGTGCCGATCTACGCCACCACGATCATTGTCGCCGCGCTCGTGCTGGGGTTGGTCGTCTCCGCGCTCATGGGTGCGTTCGCCGCGAAGGCGATGTTCGCATTCGGCCCGGAGCTGTTCTGGCGGCACGGGCACGTCTGGCGGGCGTTGAGCTATCTCATCGTCGATGAACCGGACTTTTTCACCCTCTTCAGCCTCCTCTTCATCTTCAGCTTTGGCCGCAACTGCGAGCAGGAGCTTGGCCGCAGACGCTACTTCGGTTTTCTCGCGGTACTCATCGCCACGCCCGTGCTCATCTCGACGGTGCTCTGGCTTATTGGCGTGGGCGGCGGGGTCGCGGGCTCGAGGTATTTGTCCATCGGCCTCGTCATCGCCTTTGCGACGATCTATCCCAACGTCGAATGGTGGAATGTACTCCCGATGAAATACGTGGCGGCCGCCTGCGTGTTTATCGCCGCCATCGGGGACTTGAGCCGGGGAAATCAGATCGGCCTCGCGTGCACGCTCGTGACTTGCGCGGCTTCCTTCGCCTACATCCGCGCGATGCGCGCGGGGGCTTGGGAGGGCTTTGCGCTGCCCGCGCTTTTCCGGCGCAAACCGAAGTTCCGCGTACTCCCGTCGCCCGGCTCCCTCCGGAGCGTCCCACGGGAAAGTGACATCCCCAGCGACATGGACGCGCTGCTCGACAAGATCGCCAAATCCGGCATGGACAGCCTCACGGCAAAAGAGCGCGCCCGGCTCGAAGCGGCGCGCGAGGAATTGCTAAAAAAGGATCGGCGCTAATGAACGAAGACGCCGCGCCCCCAACGCCGCCGCCCAAGGACCGGCCACGCCTCGACCCGAGCTACGTCGCGGCAATGTCCCATTTTTACCGCGGCGAACTCGGGCGCATCATGGCCTGGCGCGCGCGCCTCGACCCGACGACGAACTGGGCCATCACCACCACCTCGACGATTTTCACCGTCGCCTTTTCCATCGAGCGGGTGCCGCACATCATCTTCTTTTTCAATCTCGCCATCGTCTGGATCATGCTCTGGATCGAAGCCCGGCGGTATCGGTTCTACGACGCCTTCCGCGCCCGCGTGCGCATGTTGGAGGCGCATTTTCTCGTCCCCATCGTGGCGCAAAATACCAAGCTCCTCCAGGGCGAGTGGCAGAAGCTCGTCTGCGAAGATCTGCTGCTGCCGTCGTTCAAGATCAGCACCTTCGAGGCTGTCGGCCGCCGGCTAAAACGCAATTACACCTTCATCTTCCTCGTCATCCTCGTCGCGTGGATTACCAAAATCTTTCTCCACGCCCAGCCGCCCATCGATTCCTTCGCGTCATTCTACCTCGCGCTCCGCGTCGGCACGAGCATCCCGAGCTGGCTCGTCGCCACCGTGTTCATCGGCACCTTCGTGTGCGTCATCGGGGTCACCATTTACATCGCCAAAAAGACCACGGGAGAAATCTCCGAATTTGGCGCGCATCGGACGCTCTGGCGGCTCTAGCAGCGCCAGGAAAAACTCCGCGGCACTCCGCAAAATCCGGCCCATGCGACGATCCTTTGAAGAGAACCTGAGCCTGTATGCGAAACTCGTCGTGGGAGAGGGGCTCGCGCTGGCCGCAGGGCAGGAGTTGCTGGTTTTCGCCGAAATTGACCAGGCACCCTTCGTGCGGCACATCGTGGCGGAGGGTTACCGGGCCGGGGCAAAAAACGTCGAGGTTCTCTGGAGCGACCCTCAGACCGTCCTCACGCGCTACCGGGAGGGCAGCGACGAAGCGATCGCCACCACTCCGAGCTGGCTGCACGACGGAATCACCCGCGCCCACCGCGAGAACGCCGCCAGACTCGCTATCTCCAGCAGCGATCCCGGCCTCCTCTCCGGCGTCGATCCGCAACGAGTCGCGATCAGCAGCCGCGCCAGAAGCCGGAGCACGAAAGCGACGAGCGCTCTGGTCGCAGGCGACCATATCAACTGGTGCCTCGTCGGAGCGGCCTCGCCCGGCTGGGCCGCCAAAGTCTTTCCCGGACTGCCCGTGAACGAAGCCGTCGCCAAACTCTGGGACGCCATTTTCCTGACCTCGCAAGTCTTGGAACCCGATCCGGTCGCCGCCTGGGCCGAGCACTGCCAGACCGTCGCGCGACGCAAGGACTGGCTGAACTCGCTCCGACTGGACTGCCTGCATTTCAAAGGGCCCGGCACCGACTTGCGGGTTGGACTTGTCAGAAATCACGTCTGGGTCGGAGCGCAAAGCACGATGAAAAACGGCATCACTTGCTCGCCGAACATCCCGACGGAAGAGATTTTCACCATGCCGCACCGCACACGCGTCCAGGGGCAGGTCTCCAGTTCCAAACCGCTCAGCGTTCGCGGCCAACTGGTGGACGGCATCGTCATCGAGTTCCGCGACGGCGCAGTGGTCAGCGCCAAAGCCGCGCAAGGAAACGAGACCCTTCAGATGCTCCTCTCGACGGACGAAGGGGCCAAGCGACTCGGCGAGGTCGCCCTCGTCCCGCACAGCAGCCAGGTGGCTCAGACTGGCCTGCTTTTCTACCACTCGCTCTACGACGAGAATGCCGCCTCGCACCTCGCCCTCGGAGCCTGCTACGGCGAAAACCTCGAAGGATACGACGGCCTTTCTGAATCGGAGCGCCTCGATGCCGGAGCAAACGACAGCCTCATCCATGTGGACTGGATGATCGGGTCAGCCGGCATCGACGTTGAAGGAGTCAGGGCAGACGGTTCGACGATCGCACTGATGCGAGCCGGAGAATGGATGTAGAAAGCTCCCTCACTTGCAGTGCGGCGGTGTTCACAATGAAATTGCCATCGGCAGCCCAAGCAATTCCACCCCTCGCTATGAAGCTCAGCCTTCCCACGCAACAGCGACGCGTCGTCGCAGCTTGGGCGGCACATCGAGGATGCAGCGCAGTGCCTGAGTGGCTGTGGACCCGGCCTTCTTCCGCTCGTCATCACTTTCGCTTTCACCTTCACTCCCACCTATGTCCGCATCCGTCATCCTGCCTCCCGATCCCGCCCTCCCTGGCATCGACCAACTCACCGACATCATCGCCAAGCTGCGCGGGCCGGGCGGTTGTCCGTGGGATCGCGAGCAGACTCACGCTTCGTTGCGCGCCGGGTTGCTGGAGGAGGCGCATGAGGTCGTCGCCGCCATCGACAACCGCGACGACGCCAACCTCCGCGAAGAACTCGGCGACCTCCTGCTCCAGTCCGTCTTTCACGCGCAACTCGCCGCCGAAGAGGGACGCTTCACCTTCGATGACGTGGCACGCGAAATCTCCACCAAGCTCGTCCGCCGCCACCCGCACGTCTTCGCCGCGGATCATTGCACCGACAGCGCCGCCGTGCTCCAGCGATGGGAGGAAATCAAACGCGCGGAAAAAGGCGACGCGCCCGCCAGCGTGCTCGACGGGCTCCCCGCCGGCCTGCCCGCGCTGATGCTCGCGCAGAAGACGCAAAAGAAAGCCGCCCGCCTCGGCTTCGACTGGCCCGACGCTGCGCCGGTCTTCGATAAGCTCCACGAGGAAATCGCCGAACTGCGCGCGCCGAACTCCGACGCCGAGGACGAACTCGGCGACCTCCTCTTCACCGCCGTCAACCTCGCCCGCAAGCTCCACCTCGACGCCGAAACCGCCCTGCTCCGTGCCACGCGCAAATTTGGCACCCGCCTCCGCGCGGTCGAGCAACTCGCCCGCGAACGCAGCCTCGCCCTGGAAAACCTTCCGCTCGCCGAACTCGACGTGCTGTGGGAAGAAGCGAAGAGCCAGACAGCCGGCTGACACTCCTCGAACGACCGCAAAATTTCCGCTTGCCAAGTAAGCTTTGCCTTGCAAAGTAAAGCCCATGCCCACCCGTGCCGACGCCGAGGAACATCTCCGCATTATCCGTTCGCTGATGGAGCGGGCGACCATCTACCGCGCCATTTCTGCACCCGGCGCGTTGGTTGGCGGAAGCCTGGCGGTCACCTTGGCGGCGGTGTGTTGGTGGTTCAGCCGCGCGGGCGTGCATGTCGTCTTCGTCCTGCCGTGGCTGGCGTTGCTCGGAATCACGGCCGCGGTCAATGCCACGCTTCTCGCGATCGAAGCGCGCCGTCGCCGGGATGCGTTTGTTTCGCCGGGAATGAAAGTGGCCTTGCGAGCCATGGTCCCCGGACTCCTGGCGGGCGGGCTTTGCACGCTGGTCGCGACCGACGGCCGCGCGCCGATGACCGCCACGCTCTGGGTGCTTTGCTACGGCCTGAGCCTGCTTTCCGCGAGTCACTTTGCGCCGAAGTCCATCCAGTGGCTGGGCCGCACTTTTTTTGTGGCGGGCGCACTGCTCGTGATTACGGCTACGCTGGGCCTCGACCACTGGCGGGGCACCAACCAGACTGCCACGGCCCACTTGATCATGGGCGCGACCTTTGGCGTTTTTCACCTGATCTACGCCGCACTGGTCTGGCCTCGGAGCACGGTGGCCGCGCGGCCATGAACCGATGTTCGACTTCGAGAAACTCGACAAGCTCATCCATGAGAAAGGCCGCCTCGGCATCATGACGCTCCTCGCCGCCCGCCCGAGTTGGACGTTTCAGGATTTGAAAGCCGAGCTGGCGCTCAGCGACGGCAACCTCGTCTCGCACCTGCGCACCCTGCACGACAACGGCTATGTCGCCGTGACCAAGGAAATCCTCGACCGCCCGCAGACCAGCTACGCGCTGACCGCGAAAGGGCGCAAGCAGTTCGAGGACTACCTCACGATCCTCGAACAGATCCTCAAAGTCGGACGCCCCGGCACCGACCGCGATTCCGATAAGTAACCGCGCCTCGCCACGCAGCCCAAAATTCCTTCCGCCTGCCTTCAAGCTTTGCCTCGCAAAGCTACGTTCCATTTATGAAAATCCAACTCGCAGAACACTACGGTCTTTGCTTCGGCGTGCGCGACGCCATCGCGCAGGCGGAGCGGCTCGCCGCCCAAGGGCCGCTGACCATCCTCGGCGAACTCGTCCACAATCCCGTTGTCCGTGAACGGCTCGCGCAGCGCGGCGTGCGCGAGGGCTCGCTCGAGCGGGATACCGCCGCGACGCCGCAGGTAATGATCACCGCGCACGGCGCTTCCGACCGCGCGCGAACGGAGTGGCGCGCGGCGGGCTTTGGCGTGGCGGATGGGACTTGCCCGCTGGTGCGACACGCACACGAGCAACTGCGAGTGCTCGTCGGGCTCGGCTATTTCCCGGTGGTCGTCGGGAAAGCGGGGCACGTCGAAGTGCGGGGCCTGACGGGCGATTTTCCCGGCGCGTGGGTGGTGGAAAGCGAGGCCGACATCGCGCGATTGCCGGAGCGCAAGCGCTTTGGCGTGATCGCACAGACCACGCAGCCAGTGGAAAAGGTGTGGGCGCTCGTCGAAGCACTCCGCGCGGCCCGACCGGAAAGCGAGGTGCGCTTCACCGACACCGTCTGCCAGCCGACGAAGAACCGGCAGAACGCGCTGCGGAAGCTGATCGCGGAGTGCGACACGGTCGTCGTGGTCGGCGGACGCAACAGCAACAACACCGTCCAGCTCGTGACCGCCGCGAGCGCCGCCGGGCGCACCGTCTTTCACCTCGAGCGCCCGGAGGAACTCGAACCCGCGTGGTTCACCGGCGCGAAGATTGTCGGCCTCACCGCCGGCACATCCACGCTCAAAGAGACCGTCGCCGCCGTGCAGGTACGGCTAGAGGAGATCGCCGCCGCTTTCACTCAGGCCGCTGTCTGATGCGATCCTTGACGCGACTCGTGATCCTTTGCCGGGGCGACTCGGAGCGCATCGCGCCGTGGCTCGATGAGCGCGAGGCGCGCTTGCCGCTGACCTGTGTGCTGACGATTGCCGCGGGGTGCGCGCTGTATGGCGCTGTCGTAGGCCTGTGGCGGGCGCCTTTGCAGGCGGCCTCTACGGCGGTGAAAATGCCGCTGCTGATTTTCCTGACATGCGGTGGAAATGCGCTGCTCAATGGGCTGCTCGCGCAGGTGCTCGGCTCGGGGTTGAGTTTCCGGCAGACCTCGCTGGCGATCCTGATGAGCTTCACCATCGCCGCGCTGGTGCTCGCGGCGTTGAGCCCGGTGGCGTTTTTCATTTACCTCAATACCCCACCGCTCGCCTCCGCAGCACGCGGCACCGGGCACAGTCTCACGCTGCTCTGCGATGTGCTCTTCATCGCCTACGCCGGCGTGGTGGCGAACCGGCGGTTGCTGCGTCTGCTGGAGCGGTGCTGCGCCACGCCAGTGGCGGCGCGGCGCGTTTTTTGGTGCTGGCTGGCGGGCAATCTTTTCCTCGGCGCGCAGCTCTCGTGGGTGTTGCGGCCGTTCATCGGCACGCCGGGGCTGGCGATCCAGTTTCTCCGCGACGATCCGCTGCGCGGCAATTTCTACGAGGCTGTCTTCAAGGCCGCGCGACATCTTTTTTTCTAAACCCGCAACATCATGAACCAACCGACCGATCCCACGAAACCACAACCGTCCATTACTGCAGGCATCCCGCCACTGCCGACTCCGCCCTCACTGCCGCCCAGCGCGGGTGTCGGCGAAATCCTCGACACTCTGCTCAAGCGTCCCGCAGCGCTCGTCCACGGTCTGTGCGGCGGGGAACAGTCGCGCGCCTGGCTTCTGCTCGCGCTCGTCGCGGTGGCGGCGTTTGCGCTCTACGGGCTGCTCGTCGGTTCGTTTTCCGGCGGACCGCAGTTTCTGGCGGCAGCGGTGAAAGTGAGCGCGGGCGCGCTGCTCAGCGCGCTGATTTGTCTGCCGAGCCTCTACATCTTCGCGTGTCTGACGGGCGCGGAGGTTTCGCTGCGCGGATTGGCGGGCGTGCTCTTTGCCATCCTCACGCTTACGGGCCTGCTGCTCCTCGGCTTCGCGCCGGTGGCGTGGGTGTTTTCGCAATCGACGGACTCGGTCGCCTTCATCGGGACGATGCACCTCATCTTCTGGCTCATCGGCACCTGGTTCGGGCTTCGGCTGCTCAGGCTGATGACGAAAGTCCTGCGCGTGACCGACCGCACGCACCTCCGGGTGTGGGCGGCGATCTTCGTCCTCGTGAGTTTGCAAATGACGACGGCGCTGCGCCCCATCATCGGCACATCCGACCACTGGCTGCCTAAGGAAAAGAAATTCTTCCTCGCCCACTGGCTGGAAAATCTCGCCCGATCACCCGCGGCAACGACCGATTTTTAACGCCCCTACGGCGCGGGCGTGGTCTTCGGCCAGTTGAGGGCGTCGAGTTCGGGCTCGACCTCAACTTTCTCCGGCCAGGTGAAGTGGCAGCTCTCGCAGTAATACTCCTGGGCGATGATGCCGGTCGCGGCGAGCGCCGCGGGGAACGCGCCCATGATGGTGCGGCGCGAGAATTGAGGAAACTCGATCTTGGAGGAGCCGCACTCGGGGCAATGGACGGCGGCGGCAAGCGCGCCTTCGGTTTCGTGCCATTCCCTGAGCAGGGCGTGGGCGGCATCCGCCTCGTGGGAATGGACGCGGACGCGCATGTGAGCGCGTGGGTGGAGGTTGAAGAGCTTCCATTTCTGCTCGTAAGACTCGTCGTAAATGTCGGCGCTGTAGCCGGCATCCCGGAGCCGGAGCGCGATTTTTTCCGCAGGCTCGCGGTCATTGAAGGTGGCGACGGTAATGAGTTGTTCCATAGGTTTAATTGGATTCGTTTTTCCGAGCCGGATGTCCGTGTCGAAATGGTGGTTCCTCTTTCCCACGCGGGCAAGCGGTTCATGCGGTCTTGGGTGAAAAATAAATTCTGCGGTTTCGCTCGCCTAAACTTTCGCCACCGCCTTGGTTGTCCCCGCAACCCGCGCACGCCGCGCGTTTTCACCCACCACCCCTTCAACAACTATGAAAGCTCGTTCCTTCCGCACCTCCCGCCGCTCATTTCTCAAAGGCCTCGCCGTCACCTCAGGCGGCCTCATCGTCCCCCGCGTCTTTTGGGCGCAGGAGGGCGGCGGCTCGCCGGGGAAAAAGCTGGGCATCGCGGCCATCGGCTGCGGGGGCAAGGGAGAGTCCGATCTGAGCGGCGCCGCCAAGGGCAACGATGTGGTGGCGATCTGCGACGTGGACGCGAAGACGCTGGCCCGGGCCGCGGAAAAATATCCGGGCGCCAAGCAGTATCGCGATTTCCGCAAGATGCTGGACGAGGTGAAAGAGATCGACGCGGTGACCGTCTCGACGCCGGACCACGCGCACTATCCCGCAGCCATGCACGCCATCGCCCTGGGCAAGCACGTCTGTGTGCAAAAGCCGCTCGCGAACACGCTCTGGGAGGGCCGCGAGATGCACAAGGCGGCGAAGAAGAAGGGCATCATCTCGCAGATGGGTAACCAGGGTCACACCTACGACGACAACCGTCTCGTCAAGGAATGGCTCGCCGCCGGCGTAATCGGCAAGGTGAAGGAAGTCCACGTCTGGACGAACCGCCCCATCTGGCCGCAGGGCAAAGCCGCCGTCTTCAAGCCGGGCACGGTGCCGGAGCAACTCGACTGGCCGATGTGGCTGGCCCAGACCCCGGATCACGAATACTCACCGGAGATTCATCCGTTCAAATGGCGCGGCTTTCTCGAATGGGGGGCGGGCGCGTTTGGCGACATGGGCTGCCATCTGATCGACGCGCCGTCGTGGGCGCTCGATCTCGGCGTGCCTCGTTTCATCACGGCCACGCAGGTCGATGACATCACCGACATCGCCTGGCCGACCGGCGCAGTCGTGAAGATGGAATTTCCCAATGTCGCCCGGCACGGCGACGTCACGCTCACTTGGTATGAGGGGAAAAAGCCGGACGGATCGCCGTATCTGCCGGTCTTCCCGGAGGTCATCGACCTGGCGGAAGCCTTTGTGAATAAAGACCCGGCGAGATCGGGAAAGCCGACCGACGGCGGTTGGTTCATCGTCGGCACCGAGGGCGTGCTTTTGAACAAGAGCGATCAGGCGCGGGACCCGCAAATCTGGCCGAAAAAGCGGCGCGAAGAGTTCCTCGCCACGCCGCCGGCGAAGACGCTCGAACGCAGCCCGAAGGCCGGCAACCCGCAGGAGGAGTGGACGCTGGCGATCAAGAACGGAAAGGCGTTTCCGTTCATGTCGCAGTTCGACTACTCGGTGCCGCTGACGGAACTCACGCTCATCGGCGGCCTCGCCATGCGCGTGGCGGGCAAGCGTGTCGAATGGGACTCGCAGAAGCTCGAAGTCGTGGGCATGCCGGAGGCGGCGCGCTTCATCAAGCGCGCGAAGTACCGGCCGGGCTGGGAGTATTCCAGCGACAAGATTTGATGCCCGCTCCCCAAGCCAGCAACGTTCTGGGCACACCGCTTCAGCCGTGCAGCTTTGATCCGCTGACCGGTTTCTACCGCGACGGCTGCTGCCATACCGGCCCGGGCGACCACGGGCTGCACACAGTCTGCATGCAGGCGACCGCGGAGTTCCTGCGCTTTTCGCGGCTGGCGGGAAATGATCTTTCCACCCCGGTGCCGGAGTATGACTTTGCGGGGTTGAAGCCGGGCGATCATTGGTGCCTCTGCGTTACCCGCTGGCAGGAGGCGCTGGAGGCGGACTGTGCGCCGCGGGTGGTGCTTGCCGCCACGCACATCTCGGCGCTGGAGTTTGTCCTGCTCGACGATCTCAAACGCCACGCTTTGGACTGGCCGGCACAGATCTGACGGGCGGCGCGGCGGGGATTTACGGGGAAAATCGCGAGCGGGGCCCGGCGGGCAAAAAACCCCCGCGACAAAGGAGAAAAAAGGGGCATTTTGCGCCGTCTCCCTTTCCTTCCCATGCTCTCCATTTCCCGTTTTATCCTTACCGCCGCCCTCGGCCTTTGCGGAGTTGTCCCGGCGCTCGCCCAGACACCGCGTGCTTATTTTAAATTCGACGGCAACACCGCAGATTCCTCTTCTGCGGGTATCGTCACCGCGGTGACTCCGGATGCCGGCTTCACGCCGACTTACAACACCGACCGTTTCGGCGTGGCGGGGAAGGCGATCGATTTTCTCCCCGGGGGCAGCCACAGCCTGCAGCTCGTGGCAGCGGCGATGGTGGGTAATTCCAACGAGGCGCTCGGTCTGCGGAGCGCGGGTGGGAACAATTCCTTCACCCTGGCCGGATGGGCTTATTCCACAGCCGTTTTTCCCAACGGTTACTCGACGATGTTTGGCAATCTCGGCACCGGAGCCGGCACGCTCCACGCGGGGCTCGGCAATGGGTCCAACCGGGCGCACTTCGGATTCGACGGAAACGACGCCAACGGCATCACCACCACGGTGCTGGCCAATCAATGGTTTCACTATGCCTACGTCTATGACGCCGTGGCGCAGACGCAGCGGATCTACATCAATGGCGTGCCGGAGATCGTCCGCACCGGCGTGACCAATACACTCAAGGCCGCCGATCTCTATCTCGGCAACTGGGAGACGGTCAACCACGCCACCAACGATTTGAAAGGTCGCCTGGATGACGTGGTGGTGTACGCCGCGGCGCTCGATGCCGGTCAGGTCCAGGCGCTCTTCAACGACGTCGATCCAAACGCCCTGCCCGCGCCCGGAACGTACAGCGCGCCGAAGCTGCCGGGCTATTACAGCAACGCGGAGGCCAAATGGAACGTGCGGGAGATCAAGGCCTACCCAGTCTTGAGTTACAGCTCGCTCGTCAATGCGGATCGCATCATTCGCGCCTACGCGAGCACGCCGGGCGGCACGGTCGCGGAGTATCAGACGCCAGTGATCAATATGGCCGACCCGGACAACGGCGCATCCCACTATTTCCCGGACGACTTGAACTTCGGCACGGGTGTCGCCGGGATTGACGACCAGAATTTCCTGGTGCTGGCCAAGTGCGCCGTGCGGATCACGGTCGAGGATGAATATACCTTTGGTTTCCGTGGAAACGAAGGCGCGCGCCTGCGGGTGCTGGGCAAACAATTCCTCAGTTCCACGCGTCTCGGGTTGACCGCCAACCTCGACCCCGCGCATGACGGCGACGGGCTGTATTTCATCAATCCCACCACGGACAGCAATACGCTTGGCGTCGTCCATCTTACGCCGGGCGATTACAATCTGGAGCTGACCTACTGGGAAGGCACCGGACCCGCGTCGGTCGAGGTCTTTGCCGCGCGCGGCGCGAAAGCGGCCAACGATGGCACCTTCCGGCTCATCGGCGATACGGCGGGGGGCGGACTGGAGGTGGTGCGCGATCCGGACACCTGGCCCCAAGTGCAGGTGTTCACCGCTAATGGCAGCAGCACCTCCCTGTATCTGCACAACCCGTTGCCGCCGACCATCACACTGGCGTGGCAGGCGAACGCGCTCACGACATCGCTTTCCATCGACCAGGGCATCGGCAGCGTGGCCGTCCCGACCAGCTCGATGAGCCTCGCCACTCCCGCCAGTGGGACGATTTACACCATCACCGCGTCGAATGGGACCGATTCCGCGACGAAGAGCGTCACGGTCCTCCTCAATACGCCGCCCAGCATCACCAGCTTTACAACCTCTAGCAACAGCGTGACTACCGGGAGCAATGCGACCCTGAACTGGGTGGCGAACGGCGCGGTCACGCTCACGCTGAATCCGGGAAATATCGACGTCACCGGCCAGACCAGCCGGGTGGTGACGGTTCCGGCGGGGAGCACGACTTACACCCTCAGCGCGACGAACCCGAGCGGGATGGTGCAGCAATCGATGATCATCCTCGCGGGGACTCTGCCGGTGATCAATTCGTTCACGATCGGCGACGCAAACCCGCTCTACGGTGCGGAGACTTTCGTCTCGTGGAATGTATCGGCCTTCGGCGCGACAACGATCTCGATCAATCAGGGCATCGGCACCGTGGCCACCACCGGCACCGCGGCGATCCTGCCTTACCAGACGACGACCTACACGCTCTCGGCAACGAACTCCTATGGCACCGTCACCGCCGCGGTCACAGCCAACGAGCCGACGCCGATCGGCGTCGCGGCGCCGGGCTTCACGGTGCGGCGCGTGAACTCGACCGTGGCCTTTCCTTTCACCCCCCTCGGCTACCTCGACAGCGCGCTCGCCGTGCTGGCGGGAACCAATGCCGGCACTCAAACCTCCGGCACTTACACGACGGTCAATTTCACCGACGGCGCGGAGGGGGATTTCACTTCCGGCAACGTCGGCTTCCCCGGCGGCAGCGGCGACAACTTCGCGGTGCAGATCACCGGCACCCTCATCGTCAACACGCCGGGGCAATACACCTTTGTCGTCAGCTCCGACGACGGAGCGCGGCTGCGCGTGGACGGGCAGGACGTCATCGTCGATGACGGTACCCACAGTCCGAGTTCGAATTCCGGCAAGGTCACGCTTACCAAGCCAACCGCCCAAATCGAGCTGATCTATTATGACGTGACCGGCGGCGCGGAAGTGGAACTCGGCTGGATTCGTCCGAACCTCACCTGGCAGCTTCTCAGCACGACCACGCCGGCCGCGCCGGTGGTGCAGGGAAAGGTGCTGCTCTCCGAGTTCGTGGGGGACAACAAGAGCTCCCTGCTGGATGAGGACGGCGCGTCGTCCGACTGGCTGGAAATCTGGAACTCGACCAATGCGACCGTGACCCTTGCCGGTTATTATCTCACCAACGACCCCGCGATTCCCAACAAGTGGGCCTTCCCCGCGTGGACGCTCGACGCAAACAAATACCTCGTCGCCTTTGCTTCGTCGAAAGATCGCCGGCCCGCGCAGGTCGTGGCCGGCCAGGACAATCCCGGAACCCTCGCGCAACCGCACTTGCACACGAGCTTCAACATCAACAAAAACACCGGCTACCTCGCGCTGACCAAAGACAACGGCGCGGGCGGCTTCACTGTCGTCACCGCCTTCGAAAACTACCCGCCGCAGAATCAGGACGTTAGCTATGGCAGCTCCGACGCGGAAGGCTATATCGGCTACATGGAGACACCCACGCCCGGTCTGCCGAACGCCGCGACCGTGCAGGGCTTCGTGGGCAAAGTTAGCTTAGACCACCCGCGCGGCCGTTACAGTGCGCCTTTCAATCTCGCCATCACCTCCTCCACACCCGGCGCGATCATCCGCTACACCACCGACGGCAGTCCGCCAACCCGGAACACAGGCACGATTTACTCCGGCCCGCTCGCGGTCAGCGGCACCAAAGTCATCCGCGCTTTCGCGTACAAGATCGGCTGGAAGGCGTCTGACATCGAAACGCAGAGCTATCTTTTCATCGATGATATCGCCACCCAGACTACCGCCACGGCCACGGCGCTCGGCTTTCCCACAGGCTCCATCTCCCCGCGCAGCCAGGTGCTCCGCTACGGCATGACCCTCGGCAATGTCACCGCCGGCGGTGGCAATCTGCAAAGCCTCAAGAACGCCCTCGCCGCCGCACCGACCATCAGCATGACGACGGCCATTCCGAACCTCATGGATGCCTCGACCGGGATTTATGCCAATGCGGACCGGCACGGCCTGTTTTGGGAGCGGCCTGTCTCGATTGAATATATCAACCAGGCCGGCACTTCCGAATTCCAGATCAACTGCGGCGCCCGCATCCGCGGCGGCTACAGCCGCAGCGCAGGCAATCCGAAGCACGCCTTCCACCTCTACTTCCGCGGCAGCCTTTACGACGGCAATTTGAAATATCCCCTCTTCGGCACCAGCGGCGCGTCCGACTTCAACCAGATCGACATGCGCTGCGAGGAGAACTATTCCTGGAGCTTCGGCAACGATCCTCAGAACAGCCTCATGCGCGAGGAATGGAGCCGCGTAACCGAGGGCGACATGGGGCAGCCCTATGCGCGCAATGGTTATTTCCACCTTTACATTAACGGCATTTACTGGGGTGTCTATAACTGGGAAGAGCGCACCGAGGCCGCCTTTGGCGCAACTTACCTCGGCGGGCTCAAAGATAACTTCGACACCGTCAAGAGCGCGGGCAGCAGCGGCGGTTACGACACCGAGATGACCGACGGCAACTTCGCCGCCTGGCAAGACCTCTACAAGCAGGCTATCGCTCTCAAAAACGACACCGGAGCCGAATCCAACCGCACGGGCAGGTACATGAAAATGCGCGGCCTCAATCCCAATGGCACGCCCAACGCCAGCTATAAAGTCCTGCTCGATGTGGACAACCTTATCGATTACATGCTTGTCACCTTTTTCGACGGCAGCTTCGACGCTCCGCTCTCTACGTTCCTCAACAACGCGTCGAACAACTGGTTCGGCGTCCGCGACCGCCTGGGCTCCCGCGGCTTCGCCTTCTTCGCGCACGACAACGAGCATGGCATGGACAGCGTCTCCGACGGTCGCGCCTACAACCGCGTCGGCCCCTGGGGCGGCTCCGGCACCAACAACTGGAAACAGGGCGAGTATAACACCCGCGAAACCCTGTTGAATACCTTCTACTCGAAGAGCAATCCGCAGTATCTCCATGAAATGCTCGCCTACAGCGCCGAGTATCGTCAGCGCTTCGCCGACCGGGTCCAGCGGCATTTCTTTAACGGCGGCGCGCTCACGACCGGAACCCTCTCGCCGCCAGCGGGCGCGCTGGGGCGGGTCGCCACCCTCGCCAGCCAGGTCGATCCCATCATCCACGCCGAGGCGGCGCGCTGGGGCTCCGGCTCGCTGAACAAAACGTCCTGGCTAAGTGCGAAAAACACCATCATCAACTTTATGAACAACGGCGGCGCCATCCCGAGCGGCCATCCCGCCATGACTCCCGGCAACCGCACCGCCCTGCTCCTCCAGTTTTTCCGCGCCTACACGGATGTCGGCGCCAAGCCGCTCTTCCCCGCCGCCACGCTCGCTGCGCCGACCTTCAGCGGGCAGTTCGGCGGATTGATCGCCAGTCCTTATAACTTCACCATCTCCAATCCCAACGGCACGGGGACGATCTATTACACCCTGGACGGCACCGACCCGCGCGGGATTGACGGTGTGCTCACCGCCGGAGCCCTGACCGGCGCGAGCCCGCTTCCGGTGACCCTGAATAACACCTCCACCGTTCGCGCCCGTATCTATGTCAGCACCACCCAATGGAGCCCGCTCGTGGAGGCCAGCTATCTCGTTGGCTCACTCGCATCCTCGGCGAACCTGGTTATCTCCAAAATCCACTACCACCCTATATCCAATGAGCAGGAGGAATTCATCGAGGTGATGAATGTCAGCGCTGTTAGCGTGGACTTGACGGGATGTGCCTTTACCCTCGGCGTCGAGTTCCATTTTCCCCCCGGCTATACGCTGGATCACGGTGCACGCGCCCTCGTGGTCCGCGACACGACGGCTTTTAAGAACGCACACCCCGCAGTGCCGGTCGGGATAATTGTCCCTGGCGTCTTTGAAAACTCCTCCAATCTCAGTAACAGCGGCGAGCGCATCCAGCTTCTGGATGCCTCCGGTGGGGTCATCCGCGACTTTACCTACAGCGATATCTTCCCCTGGCCAACCGCCCCCGACGGAGTCGGCCCGTGCCTCGTCCTCCTTCGCCCCACCTCCATCCCCATCCCCGACCACGGTCTGGCGAGTAACTGGCGGGCCAGCGTCGCCAACGGCGGCAGTCCCGGCGTGAGCGACGCCGTCAGCTTTGCCAATTGGACCACCACGTCCGGTGTCACCGGCGGCCAGGCTGGCGACGACGATGGCGACGGGACCAGCAACTTCGCCGAATACTTCCACGGCACCCTCGCCCTCGACCCCGCCTCCACCGGCCGCCCCATCCTCGCCGTCCAAAGTGTCAGCGTCGGCGGCATCGTCGCGAATTACCTCACCCTTACCTTCATCCGCCGCCTCGGCCGCGACGACGCCATCTTCTCCGTCCAAGCGGCCTCTGACCTCACCAGCCCCACCTGGGCGGCCGCCGTGCTCGTCGGGACCCCGCTGAGCGACGGCAACGGCACCGAAACCCTCACCTATCGCTATCCCGACCCCATGCCGAATCCCCCCACCGGCGGGACCAAACAGTTCCTTCGCCTGAAGGTCACCCAAGTCGTGGAGCCTCTCAGCTTTACCTCCTGGGCCGCGAGCTCCGGTGTCACTGGCGGCCAAGCCGGAGATGACGACGGCGATGGCACCAGCAACCTCGCGGAATACTTCCACGGCACCCTCGCCCTCAACCCGACCTCCACCGGCCGCCCCATCCTCGCCGTCCAGAGTGTCAGCGTCGGCGGCATCGTCTCAAATTACCTCACCCTCACCTTCACCCGCTACCTCGGCCGCGACGATGCCACCTTCCTCGTCCAGGCCACCACCGACCTCACCAGCCCCATCTGGGCCGCCGCCTTGCCCGTCGGCTCCCCGCTGAATAACGGCGACGGCACCGAGATCCTCACTTATCGCTACCCAGACCCCATACCGAATCCGCCAGTCGCGGGGACCAAACAATTCCTTCGCCTGAAAATCGTCAAAGTCCCGTAGCCAAAAGGCGTTTCTTGCTGCGCCGCAGGGAGGCACTGCTCCGCACATCGTGAGCCGTGTGCTCTCGTATCCGCCCGGCGGGTTTCGTCTCGACCACCTAACGGCGGTGGCGATTTTGATTTTCAAGCGGGCGTGAAAACCGCACAGGTGACGGCAGCACTCGCACCATGGCTGCCGACTTTCTTCTCATCGACAACAGCAACTCGTTCACCAAGTTTGCGCTCAGCGTGGGCAAGGAGGTGGGCCCGTCCCGCAAACTGGCCACGCGCACACTGACCCCGGATGCGATGGGCAATATCCTGCGGCAGTGGGAGTGGAAGCGGGCGGTGCTCTGCTCGGTGGTGCCCGAGGTGGGGGAGCGAATCGCGGAGTATTTGGCGCCCAAGCCCGTGTTGCGAGTCACGGCGAAGCTGAAACTGGGAGTGGGGATCGACTACCCGAAGCCGCTGACCATCGGCGCGGATCGACTGGCGAACGCGGCGGCGGCGTGGGCGCGCTACGGCGGGCCGGTGGTGGTGGTGGATTTCGGAACGGCGGTGAGCTTCGATGTGGTGTCGGCGGAGGGAAAATATGTGGGCGGAGTGATCGCGCCGGGACTGGAAGCGATGACGGATTACCTGCACACGCGCACGGCGTTGCTGCCGGAAATCACGCTGCTGGAGCCGCCATCGGCGATCGGGAAAAGCACCAAACACGCGATGCTCTCGGGCGCGGTCTATGGCTACCGCGGACTGGTGCGGCAAATCTTGCTCGAGCTGAGCAAGGAACTCGGCCTGAAGAAAAAGCTGCCGGTGGTGGCGACTGGCGGCTACGCGGAGTTGATCGCCGCGGAGCTGCCGGAGATCAAGGCAGTGGTGCCGGAACTCACGCTCGACGGCCTGCGGATCATCGGCACGCTGAATCCGTGAGCGCTTTTGAGGGCCACTAGACCTTCTGCCAGGCGGGCTTCTGGCCGTACACCCAGCGGTAGTAGTCGAGCCGCGCGAGGCGGATGGCGGCGGGTTCGTCGATGAGGCAGTGGGCGGCGGGGTGCATCTGGAGGATCGAGGCCGGCTGCATCGCGGTGATCGGTCCTTCCACAGCGGCGGCAACGGCTGCGGCCTTCTTTTCGCCAAAGGCCAGGAGCAGCACGCGGCGCGCGTCCATGATCGTGCCGACACCCATGGTGATGACGTGGAGCGGTACTTCCCCGGCGCTGGCAAAGAAGCGCGCGTTGTCGCGGCGGGTCTGGGCGGTGAGCGTCTTGATGCGGGTGCGAGAGGCGAGGGAAGAGGACGGTTCGTTGAAGCCGATGTGGCCGTCGGTGCCGATGCCGAGGACTTGCAGGTCGATGCCACCGGCGGCGTGGATGGCGTCTTCGTAGCTGCGGCAAAAGACCGGCACATCGCGCGTCAGGCCGTCGGGGATGTGGATGCGCTCCGCGGCGATGTTCACCTGCGCGAAAAAATGCTCGCGCATGAAGGCGTGGTAACTGGCGGGATGCTCGGGCGAAAGGCCCACGTATTCGTCGAGGTTGAAGGTGGTGACGCCACGGAAGTCGAGGCCCTGCTCGCGGTGCATGCGGACGAGCTCGCGATAGAGCGCCCGCGGGGTGCTCCCGGTGGCGAGACCGAGGACGGCGCGCGGCTTTTCCCGGACCAGCCGCGCGATGTGGCGCGCGGCGATGAGGGAAGCCGCTTCGAACGTGGGCTGGACGATGATTTCCATGAATTACCTTCCGAGTCGCTGGCGGAGCTTGGCGGCGACGTCGGCTTTGAAACGGTCAATGAAGCCGATGACATAACCGACGATGTCGAGCGCATCGTCGAGGATGAGCGGCGTGAGGTCCATGGCAAAGGCGAGCGCGTCACTGGCGTCCACTCCGTGGCTTTCAAAGAACGTGGCATTGGCGCGGCGGCGGCCAAGCACGGCGAGATCGTAGCGTTTGCCGCCGGCGATCTGGGAGTCGAAGACGCCGTTGAGGGCGGCAGCGAGGTTGTCGTGGCCACCCACGTCATGAACGGTTTTTTCCGCATCGGGCAGCCAGTCGAGATTCCGCCAGACTTCGCAGCCCTGGACGGCCTGCGGGCGCTGGTCGTGCGGCAGCTCGCGGATGGCCTGGATGACCGGCACCACCACCGCGATGTGGGTCTCGTGTTTATCTGCGGGATTGTGGGTGTAAACGACGCGCGGCTGGGCGGCGGCAAGGATCTCCTTGAGGTCGTCCTTGAGCCGCGGATCAGCAGGGTCTTTCACCACCTTGCTCGGGTAATCGAGCTGCACCATCGCGGCGTACCGTCCAAGGATCGCCGCCTGGCGCTGCTCCTCACGGCGTACTGCCATCATCTCCGCGTCCGTAAAGCTGGCGTAAGCCCCAATGCGCGCGCTGCCGGAACCGTTTGTGCAGGTCACGCCGCCGAACCAATCCGTGGCGCTGTGAAAGCACGCCTCGATGCCGTGAAAAGCCATGAACTCCAGATCGTCCTGATGCGCACCGATACCGAGATGCGTGATACGGGCGAGCGCCGCGGCGGCGGGCTGGCCGTCGGGTATGAAAATGTCGGCCGTGGGATACTGGAGATGCATGGGGTCCGAGCGTGAGGTCACGGACGCAGCGCCGGCAAGCTCGCGGCGGCGACCGCCTGGCCGTGGCGCTTATCCTTTTCATCCGGCGTGCGGAGTTGGATTGTCTCCGCGAGCGCGGGAAACTCCGCGCGCAGCACCTCTCCGGCTTTCTCGATGATGATCCCGCCGCCCTCGCCGCTGGTCACGCGGCCGAGGATGAGCAGGTTGCGGATTTCGTAAAAATTAGCGAAGTGCGCGAGCGAATAGCCAAAGCAGATGCCGATGGTCTCGTAGATCTGCCGCGCACGCTCATCGCCCGCCGCCATGAGTTGCTGCACCTCCACGAGTTGCTCGGCAAATTTCATCTCCGCCGGGAAGCGCAGCCCCGCAAGCGTGGCCAGCCGCGCGACGCCCTGCTGACAGAAATACTGGACCGCGCAGCCGCGGTCGCCACTCCACTCGTCTGCGGGGGCATCGTCACGGTAGTCCACGGGAGCAAAGGCGAGTTCGTTCAGCCAGGGCGTGATCAGCCCGTCGGTCGTCACGTAACCGCCCGCCACGCTTGTGCCCATGGAGATGCCGAGCACGCTGTTTTCGCCCATGCTCATCGAGCCGGCGAGGGCCGTGACTTCGCCGTCGTTCACCACCTCGAACGGCACGCCGCCCCACGCTTTTTGCAGGTCAAAAAAGATGCGGCGAATGCGCCGCTCGAAGTCCTGCGGGGATACGCCGCGGAAGAGCGATGCGGCGCGCACTTCATTGTTCACATACACGCCGGCCGAACTGCCGCCGATCGCGTCCACCCGCGGCAGATGCGCAGCGGCGCGTTGGAGCGTGTCATGGATGCCGTCGTAGTGATACTGCGGGTCACTTTGGAAATACGGATCCCACGTCACCTCCTCGGAGAAGACGACCTCGCCATCGATCACCGCGGCGCATTTGCGATCCGATCCGCCGAGGTCAAAGCCGATGCGACACCCGTCGAGATGCCGGCCCAGCGGAATGGAAATCTCCCGTGCCGCGGGCACGTCCACCAGGCCGCGCGACTCCACGAGCATCTTGCGATCATAGATTTTCGCACCCATGAACGCACAGTCGAACTTCCGCTCGCCGTCCTCCGAATAAATGCTGCGCACCGTTTCCGCAATCGCCGGATCGCCGCCGATGGTCACACGCCAGCCGCCGCGCGCCCAAAGCAGGAACTTCACGAGCCGTTCCACATACTTGCGATTGAGTGCCGCGTTCCCCCCGACATGCGGCAACACCCGCGTGTCGAAGCGCGAAACCGTCCCATCCGTCCGCTCCAATGCGATCGCCAGCGGCTGCGCGCCGGGGTCGCTCGCGCAGCGCTCGCGGTAGGCGCGGTTCCAGAGTTCGGCGGGGACGAATCCGGGATCGAGCGGTGGCAGGAGGGTGGGGCGGACACGCATAGGGGCGCAAGGCAGTAATGTTATCTATGGTTGTGTTCCAGACTTTTCCGATGAATGCGAATTCCCCGGCTCGGCATTGACCTTGCGTCGCTCGCGCGGGCACTGTCGCCGCTGTCGCATGAAGACTACGCGCAAAGCTATCGGCATCGATTTCGGCGGGACGACTATCAAATCGGCGGTCGTGGATGAGGGCCGTCTGCTCGCGCATGGCGAGATCATTGACACACAATTGCACACCAGTGCGGAGTCTTTGATCGACGAAATTTTGCGCGTCATCGCGACGCTGCGCAGCGCGCATCCTGAGGTCGCGGCGGTCGGTGTCGGGCTGCCGGGTTTCGTCGATAGCGTCAACGGCATCGTGCACTCGCTGACCAATGTCGCTGGCTGGCGCGAGGTGCCACTCCGGGTGATCCTCACCGAACGCAGTGGCTTGCCGGCGATCATCGAGAATGACGCCAAGGCCATGGCTTTTGGCGAGTGGAAGTATGGGGCCGCACAAAATCATCGCCACGTCCTGTGCGTCACCCTCGGCACGGGCGTCGGCGGAGCGCTGATCCTCGACGGACGGCTTTACCGCGGGGCGCAACTCGCTGCCGGTGAGATCGGGCACGCGAGTATCGACTACCGCGGAATCCCCGGCCCCTATGGCAATCCCGGCGGCCTGGAAGAATATGTGGGCAACCATCAGATCGCCCAGCGTGCCGCGCGACTCTACGCCGAGGCGGGACGGGAGGTGCCACCGGAAAACTGCACACCGCGCGACCTCGAAGAAGCGGCCCGCGCCGGCGACGTCATTGCTCTCGGGCTGTGGGAAAGCATCGGAGTCGAAATCGGCGGCGCGTTCGTCAATGCCATCTGGATTTTGAACCCGGATGCCATCGTCATCGGTGGTGGTGTGGCCAAGGCTGGCGACCTTCTTTTCGACCCGATCCGCCGCACCGTTCGCGAGCGGACTTTGGCCCTTTTTCACGAAAACCTCCACATCGTTCCCGCCGCCCTCGGCAATAACGCCGGGATCATTGGCAGCGCCACTCTCGCGCTGGAGGCGGCGGGGCTTTAGGAATCATCGCCGGCAAAAATTGTTGGCGACGCTTTGAACACATCGCCCGGAGTCCTGTCGAAAGTGACTGTTTAGGGGAAATTAGACCGGGTCGTGCACGTTGATTTGTGTGTGTTTTCTTGGCGTGTGCGGCCCGGCATTCTTTTTTCACCAGATGCTCTCCCCGTTGACCCCGTTCGCCACGCTCGCTAGCCTCCCCGTCATGTCCACTCGCCGCGCGTGATGAACCCCGACGCCTCCCTGCTCGGCATTCGTGGCTTTCTGATCGACGCCCCCGAATTTGGCCGCCTCCGCTCCTGGAATGACGGCGCGCTGATCATCGACGGCGGGCTCATCGCCGAGATCGGCGATTACGCCACACTCTTCCGTAAACCACGGGAGCAGCCGGTGCGCTGGCGGCACTCCCCGCGCTCCGCGGTTTTCCCCGGACTCATTGACCTGCACGCCCACGTCCCGCAATACCCGGCAGTCGCCCGCGGCGGCGGCGACCTCCTCCCGTGGCTGCGACAGCACATTTTCCCACTGGAACGCGAATTCACCGGAGCCAAAGGCCGGCGCGAAGCGGGCGCGTTTTTCTCCGAGCTGGCCCGCCACGGCACGACCACGGCGATGCTCTACACGGCGGTCTTTGAGGATTCCTGCGAGGCCGCCTTTCACGCCGCCGCCGCCAGCGGGCTGCGCATCATCATGGGCAAAATGATGATGGACGTGGGCAGCTACGGAAACCTCCAGCCGACCAAGATCGCCTCCATCTCACTCCACGAAAGCGAGCGGCTCTGCAAGACCTGGCACGGCGCAGCGGACGGTCTGATCGAGTATGCGTTCAGCCCGCGCTTTGCCGTGGCGTGCAGCGAGAAACTCATGCGCACCGCCTCCGAACTGGCCGTGAATTACGGCGCGTATCTCCAGACGCATCTCGCGGAGAATCTGGAGGAGATCGAGAAGGTGCGGCACCAGTTTCCCGCGGCGCGCGATTACACCGACGTGTATGAAAAATGCGGCCTGCTGACCCCGCGAACCGTCCTCGGCCACTGCCTGCACCTCAGCGAGCGCGAGTATGCTGCCATCGCCGCCGCCGGAGCCAGCGTCGCGCATTGCCCGACAGCGAATCTTTTCCTGCGCAGCGGCCTCCTCCCGCTGGAGAAAGTGCGCGCCGCCGGTCTGCGGATCGGCCTCGGCAGCGATGTCGCCGCCGGCCCGGAACTGAACATGTGGCAGGTCATGCGCTCGACCATCGAGACACAAAAAGCGCGCGCCTTTTACGAAAAAGACGCGCTCGTCCCCACGCCCACCGCCGCGCTTTACCTAGCCACGCAGGGTGCCGCCGAGGCGCTTGGCAAAGGCGCGGTCATCGGCAGCTTCGACATCGGCAAGGAGGCCGACCTCACCGTCATGGACTACGCCGCGCTCCTCCCGTATCGCCAGAGTTCGAAGACCGTGAACGACGTCTCCGGCGAGGATCTCGCCAGTGTCTGCATCTACCGCGGCGGCCCGCACGCCGTCCTCGAAACCTTCGTCCGCGGCCAGAGCGTCTTCCGCGCGCCTGAGCCGGAGCTCTTTTGAATGCGGATTGCGGAGTCCGGACCGCGGAACTAGGAAACCCGCGTGGCTGATCTCCTCCGCACTTCGCACGACCCCATCGCCATCGCTCTCGACGAAGACATCGGGCCGGGTGATCTCACGTCACGTTACTTCGTCGGCACCGAGCGGAGGAGAGCGCGCATCTTTTCCAAGGAGCCTGCCATTGCCGCGGGCGTGGGCCCCGGCGCGGAGGTCTTCCGGCGCGTCGATCCGCAGCTCGAAGTGCGCATCGTCCGCGAGGACGGCGCGGCTTTGGTGAAAGGGGATACCGTGCTCGAAATCACCGGGGCGGTGCGCTCAATCCTCACCGCCGAGCGCGTCGCGCTGAATTTCCTCCAGCGGCTCTCCGGCACGGCCACGCTCACGCGGCGCTTTGTCGAGGCCGTCGCCGGCACCCGCGCCCAAATCCTCGACACGCGCAAGACGACACCCGGCCTGCGCGCTCTGGAGAAAGCCGCGGTCGTCGCCGGTGGCGGAGTCAATCACCGCTTCGGGCTCTATGACATGGTCATGGTGAAAGACAATCACCTCGCCGTGGGCACTCGGCTGAATCATTTGCAGGCGGCCATCCGCAAATTCCGCGACGAAAACCCCGGCCGCCGCATCGAACTGGAGGCCGACACGCTCGATCAGGTGCGCCGCTTCCTCACGCTGATGGGTGTGGATGTCATCCTCCTCGACAATATGACCTGCGCGCAGATGGCAGAGGCGGTGGCGCTCGGCACGGGCCGCGTCCAGTTCGAGGCCAGTGGCGGCGTCACCCTCGCGACCGTCGCGGGCATCGCCGCGACCGGAGTCGATTTGATCTCCGTCGGTGCGCTCACCCATTCCGCACCGGCCATCGACTTCTCGCTCGAACTCCTCCCGTGACCCCGCTCGACGCCCGCCTCCTCGGCGCGCTCCGCGAGGCGCGCGTGCATCTTCCCGCAAGCGATCTCGCCGCGCAGCTCGGGGAAAGCGCCGTCGCCATCCGCACCCGGCTCGCCGCGCTTGGCGAAGCCGGTTTTGAAATCGAAGACCGACCCGGCTTCGGCTTCCGCCTGACCGCCGCGCCCGACCGGCTCATCGCCGACGATCTCACCGCCCGCCTCGGCCCCTGCCCGCTCGTCCGCGAAATTCTGGTCTTTGCGGAAACCGACTCGACCAATGACCTCACCACCCAACTTGGCCGTCACGGCACACCCGGCGGCCTCGCCATCTTCGCCGAACACCAGACCGCGGGGCGCGGGCGCTTTGGCCGGCGGTGGGCTTCCGCTGCGCATCGCGGACTGTGGTTTTCGCTGCTCCTCCGCCCGGCTTTCCCGCCGACACACTGGGCCCGACTGACCACATGGGCCGCGGTGTCCGTGGCGGCGGCGATCGAGGAAAGCGTCGGCGCCAAGACCGCGATCAAATGGCCTAACGACGTTTTCCTCGGCGGAAAAAAAATCGCCGGCATTCTCGCCGAAAGCGGCACGGACACTCAGGGCCGCCCCTTCGCCGTCGTCGGTCTCGGCGTAAATGTGAACCACGCACCTGGTGACTTCCCCCCCGCACTCCGCGCCACCGCTGGCTCGCTCCGCGAAACCACCGGCCGACTGCTCGATCGCCCCGCCCTCGCCGCCGCCATCCTCCATGCACTTGACCGTCGTTTTTCCCTCCTGGGCCACAACTTCTCCGCGATCATCGCTGAAGCCACTGCGCGCAGCTTTCTCCTCGGTCGCTGGATTCAGGTCCGTGCCGGTGAAACCCTCTCCGAGGGTCTGGCCGAGCAGCTTGACGAAAACGGTCATCTCCTCCTCCGGCAGGCCGATGGCACTCTCAGCAGACTCACCGCCGGCGAAGTCACCGTCATCGCCCGCTAGGGAAAATCATTCCAGGCAAGCACACCACCTGCTTTCTCAGAAATGGCCCCATGCAGATTGAACACTCGGAATTTCAGGATCAGCTCGTCCGCGGACTTGCGCACCGGATGAACAACATCCTCACGCTTTTCCACGGTTATATCGGCCTGCTGCTCGACAACAAACGCCTCGACAAAAAAACCCTCGATGGGCTTGCCAAAATCCAGGACGGAGCCAAAGCCGCGTCCGATCTCATGGACCGCGCCAACTCTCTCGTCCGCCCGCCGACGGTGGTCTGGCGCGAAGTCCGTCTCGGCGATTTCGTCCAGATGCTCAAGCCGTCGTTTGATACCCTGCGTGGGCCCAAGACCAAACTCGTGATCGACACGGACGATGATCTTCCGCCGATCTGGGCCGACGCCACCCGCGTGAAAACCGCCGTCTTCGAACTCGTCCGCAACGCCCTCGAAGCCACCTTTGCGGGCGGTGGCACCGTCTGCATCGAACTCCGGGCCGAACCTCAGCCCCCCGGCACACGGGCCCGGCAGGCCACGCCCATGATTTCCCTCCGCGTCATCGACGACGGCCCCGGCATCCCCGAGGCCCTCAGCGAGCGCATCTTTCAGCCCTTCTTTTCCACCAAGAAAAAACAAGCCGCCGCGGGTCTCGGGCTTACCGTCGCGGCCGGATTTGTTGCGCAGCACGGCGGCGTTCTCCGCCACGAGAGCAAACCTGGAAAAACCGTCTTCCAAATGCTCATCCCCACCCGCGCCGAAGTGGCGTGATCCGTTGGCCCCATCGGGATCGAAACGCGTCGCGTCCTCGTTGAACCGCGCGAGCAGTTCATCGAGCCACTTTCCTCACTAGCCGAAGCTAACAGCTGAGACACCCCGCATAGACCCCCTCCACCGCGCGGGTCATCGCTTCGGCGGAATGTTGTGCGCGCACTTTTGCCAGCGCCGCCTCCGCATAGCGCCGGGCCAGCGCGGGCTGTGCGATCAGTTCACTGACGCGCGTCACGTAGCCGCCGCGCTCGCCTTCCGCCACCAGCGCCGCGTCCTCGCCATCACGCAAAACCTCCGCCACGCCGTCGAGCCGTGAGGCGACGATCGGCAGCCCCACCGCCATCGCTTCGAGGATCGTGATCGGCAGCCCTTCGTAGCGCGAAGTCAGCAGCAGCAGATCGAGCGCGGGATAGAGCGCCGTCATCTCGCTGACGTAGCCGAGGAAGCCCACGCGTTCGGCGATTCCGAGCTGCGCGGCTTGCGCGCGGAGCGCGGCCTCATTCTCACCCGTGCCCGCCAGCACAAAGAAAGCGTGCGGATGTCGCCTGAGCACCTCCGCGGCAACTTCGAGGAAGAGGGCGAAGTTTTTTTGGTAAATGAGCCGCCCGATCCCCGCGATGACGAACGCCTCGTCCGGCAGCGCCCACCGCTTCCGCGCGGCGGCGCGCTGCTCCGGTCGCGCTTGAAAGAGCGCGAGGTCGATGCCGTTGTAGATCGTCGTCGTGCGGTTCCCGGGCACGCCTTCGCGAGTGGTGAGAAAGTGGCGTGTTGATTCCGAGACGGCGATGATGTGCGTGGAGAGGCGGTTCGCCTGCGCATCGGCGGCGGCCACCCAGCCGCGGGAGCCGGCCTCCTTGTCGTTGCAATGATCGTGGTTGATCCTCACCGGTACTCCGAGCAGCGCCGCGAGCGGCTTCGCGATCAGATTCGCGCCGAGCAGATGGCAGTGCACGAGGTCAAAGCGCCGCCGCCGGATCAGCCCGACCAGCGCGGGAACGTAGGCGGGCCAGAGCCGGTGCGAGGAAAGTGAATGCACCGGCAAACCTGTCGCCACCAGGCGCTCCCAGAAAACGCCACGCCCGTGCAGGCACGCCGCCTCGATTGCAAACCGCCCGCGATCCGCGTGCCGCAGCAGATTCCACAGCACCACCTGCGCGCCGCCGAGGTCGAGGCTGTCGATGACATGCAGGATGCGCGGCGGCTGATTCATGGCCGGGCGAGCACTGCGAGGAAGGCGTCCACATTCTCCGCCGTGCCATGCCGCGCGGCGACATACTCCGCGCAGCGCACCTGCATGCCCGCGAGCGCCGCTGCATCCTCAATCATCCGCGCGGCGTCTTCGTGAAAGACCGCGAGATCACCGCCCGCGCACCGCCCTGCGCCTTCGCGCGAGAGCATCCCGTCGGGATCGACCCGCAGCGAAAGCAGCGCCGCCTGGCCCAGGCCGGCATGGAGAAAAGTGTTGGGGAAGCCTTCGTAGTCGGAGGTGTTCACAAAGACGCGGGCGCGGTGAAAAAAGGATTGGATCGAGTGATACGGTACGAGCGCGTGAAACTCGACATTGGGCCGCGCGACCGCCTGCTCCCGCACCACTTCCCAAAACGCGCGGTCTTGTTTCAGCGGGCAGATCATCACGAATTTCCGGTCGGGTAGCCGTGCCGCGAGGTCGAGGAGAATGCCGGGCTGCTTCAGTTGCTGCGCGCTGGAGACCCAGAGGAAATCAATATCCTTCGCCGCTCCCCTGCCGGGCGCATTGAGCAGCAGATTCCGGTAGAAGCCGGGGCGCAGGCCGAGTTTTTCCAAACCGGCGCGCTGGTACTCCGACATCGCGATGACGCGATCCACGCGCCGCAGCGCCATCTCGTAGAGCCAGCCGCGCGCGGGAAACATCCGCCCGTAGCCGCCGTCCACATCCACATCGCTCGCCGCGATGAACGCCAACGCGAAACCAAAGCGCAGCTTCAGCAGCCACAGAAACCAAACCCACGTCCCCGCGCCCATGATGACCACCCACTCCGGCCGCTCCTCACCCAGTACCCGCGCGACCCGCACCAACGCCCACAGCGTGGCACCCAGCCCGCCCGTGTCAAAGCGCCCGCCAGTCCGCGTGCGCACTCCGTCGAGCACGCGCCCGTCCGTCTGCCCCTCGTCTGCGCCGAGCAGGGTGACCGCGTGTCCGCGTTGTGCCAGCTCCCGCGCGAGCAGCCCCATCTGCAACTCCGCGCCACCCGAAACGCGCACCGGATCGCGATCCAGGACGAGATGCGCAAAGCTCGAAAAAAGCAGGATTTTCACCGGGAAAAAAGCCTCCTTCCCATGATGCGATCAACCCCCAGACGCACCAGCAGCGCGGGATCGAGCGCAAAGGCGCGAGCGAGTTCCGTCAGTCCGGTGCGCGGATTTCCGGCGAGCGCGTCGCGGCCGATTTGCGCATGCTGGAGCGCAGTGGTGCGGCGAAAATCGCGGTCGCCGGCGAGTTGCGGATGGGCTTGGAGATATGCGGCGCGCACTCGCGCGCACAGCCGGGAGAAGGTCGCGGCTTCCTTCGCCGAAGCCCGTCCGCCACCGCACAGAAACACCGCCTTTTCTTCCTCGGAAAACGCCCTCGGCGAAAAAATCCGCTCCCACAGCGTGGTGCGCACGCGCAGCGCTTCAGCTCGCGTAGTTTCACGCGCGCCCTGCGAGAGCGACTGTGCGGTGTGCCGGTATTGGACGAGCCGGTCCGGCACGTTCAGGCCGCGATGCGTCTGCAACACGCGCTCCCACAATCCGTAGTCCTGGCAGATGCGGAACGATTCGTCGTAACCGCCGAGCTGCGCGACCACCTCCCGGCGAAACAGCGCCGCCGTGTGGATGAACGGGTTTTCAAACAACGCCGCCCACTCGATGCTCGCCGGTCTGAGCGGCAAATTTAGTGTGCCCTCGAACGAACCCGCGCCGTTGATGATCCACGCCTGGCAACCCACCAGCGCGAGCGTCGCGTCTTCCGCGACCGCCGCCAGTTGCCGGTCGAGACGGATCGGGTGCGAAAGATCGTCCGCATCCTGCCGCGCAATCCATTCCCCGCGCGCGAGTGCCAGACCTTGATTTAAACAGGCCGTCTGGCCCTTGTTCACCGCGTTGCGCACCAGCCGGATGCGCGGGTCGGCGCAGCTTTCCACGAGCGCGACGCTGTCGTCCGTCGAGCCGTCATCGACGATGAGGAACTCGAAATTCCCGAACGTCTGCGCGCGCACACTTTCCACCGCCGCGCGGACGTCGCGTGCCGCGTTGTACATCGTCATCAGCACGCTAACGCGCGGCGAAGTCGCGGCGGCGCTGCTCATGGCTGGCGCAGGAGCTCGTGGAAAATCTCCCCGTGTCGCCGCACCCAAGACTCGTGTCCGAAAAGCCGCTCCCCGCGTGCGCGCGCCCCGGCGCTGGCCTCCTCCCAGCGCGCCATGATTGCTTCCACCGCATCCGCCACAACGCCCACGGCTGGATAAAAGCGCACGAGCCAGCTCGTCGGCACGTCCAGCAGTTGACCACCATCGGTGGCGAGCAACTCGGGCAGCCCGCCGCTGCGCGAGCCGACCACCGGCACTCCACAGGCCAGCGCCTCGATGACTGCCGTCGGGCAGGGATCGGCATATTTCAGGTGAAGCAAAACGTGACTTCCCTGCAGCAGCGCCACCGCCTCTGCCTGCGAATACGCGGGCCGCAGCCGCACCCACTCCGCCACCCCTGCACGCTCAATCGCTGTATGCACCTGACGCGCGGCACCCGACCATCTAAACTCACCAGCCACAGTCAGTTCCGCGCGGTGTCCGCGCCGGCGCAATTCGGCGAGCGTGGCGATTGCCCGGGTCACCCGCTCAGCCTCCATATGCGTGCCCGCCGCGAGAAGCCGCCACGTTTCCAAATCCGGCGACGTTTTGGCCGGACAGAACTGCGCGAGATCGACCGGATTGAAAAGCACCTCACCCGCGCCCGGACCGGGGCCAAGAAACTGCTCGGCCGATTCCTGGCAAAAGCGGCTCTGATAGACAACGAAATCTGCCTGTCGGCGCAGCGTCCGCATCGGCCCGTTAAAGTCTTCCGCCTCCGCGCCCGCCCAGCCCGGAAAACCCACGCCGTTTTGATTCCAAACAAACTTCACCCCGCGCTCTTTCGCGAAGCGCACCAACTCGCCCGCATGCGGCGGGATCGCGCTGCTCACGAGGTAGAGCACGTTGAAAGCGGGCGCGCTTTCGGGAAAGACGCGGTCGAGATGCGTGAGTTTTACGCGCCCCCCGTGGACCACGGTTCCAGCCTTGCGCGGCAGCATCGCACCGTAATTCAGGACCGGCCCACCCGCTGCGAGTTGAAAGTCTGACGTGCGGAGATGTCGCGCAAAAGACCAGTCCGCAGGCCATTCCAGCGCAGCACGCAGCGCCCGACGCACGGGACGCCCCAGCAGTCGGCTCAGGCGGTCTTTAAGCACGACGATTCATCAGTTCGCGGCACACACGAAAAAGCCGGACGAGACGCGCCGCCGTTGCCGACGGGCTGGCCGCGGTCGGAAGCATGCGCGCGAACATCGCCGAGTGCGTACGAAGATTTTCGAGCTTTTGCGGCAACTCCTCCGGCGCGCGGTAGCTGAGCCCGCCAAACCACACGAGCCATCGATAGTGCGACTCCGCCGGATAGAGCACGGGCCTTCCCCGCTCCAGGGCTTGGCGGATGCGTCCCGCCGCCCACGGATCGCCAGGAGGAATGACGAGCGGTTCAGCAGACGCGCCCGCTTCCGGCGCGGCGGCCGGTGCCCATGATGGAAAGACGAGCGAGCATCGGGGCGGCTTGCGGCTTTTGCGAAGCGCTTCGAGAGCGTCGAGCGAAGGGCAGATGGTGCAGTCATCCACCGGACGTTCGCAGATTCCGTTAGCCGCAGCCGACTCATCGAGAAAGCCGATCACGGGAAGATTTCCGCGTGCACCCAGGCCGACGGCAAGGCCACCGTCTTCATCATCGTTCGTTTCGCCGAGCAGGACGCCGCCTTCCTCGATCCGTTCGTTGCGGGAGACGGTACAACCGAGTTTTTCCAACTCGGCGCCAAGGTGCGCCAGCGTCGCCGTCAAGGCCGTGCTTTCGCCGGGGACAGGCTCGTGTAGGATCGCGATAGGGAGCGGCCTGGGTTTGGAAGGAAAGCGACTCACCACCCGATCGGCGAAATGCCGGAGCGACGCGCCCAAGTCTGCAACGATCCCGCCGGACGCTCCGGGCAGCGGATCGAGCGAGCGGTAGATTTCCACGAGGTGCCGCCGGAGCGCCGGCTCAGTGTGGCGAGTGTGGGCACGCTGGAAATGCTGCTCAGTAAATGCGGCGAGATGGTTGTTGCAAAGGTCACGTCGCAGGATCTCGCAGGCGTCAGGCAGATCGGAGAAAAGACATTCCGGCGCGAGCACGTCCGGCGCGATTCCGACCGCGGTGCTGACGACCTTGCAGCGTGTCCCGGCCGCTTCGAGCACGGAGTGCGGCCCTCCCTCCCAGCGGGACGCGATGAGATGCACATGGGCGATGCTGTAGAGCACATTGAGCTGCGCGCGCGGCAGAATGTTGATCCCGACATCGTCGCGGCCCGGCGTCACGCTGCCCACAAAAGTGAAAGGCACACCGCGCCGCGCGAGCTGCGTCCGAAGGTAGTGCCGGCGCGGGCCGGCGAGCAGCACATGAATCCCGGCGCTCTCGTCGTGGAGCTGCGCGACAATCTCCAGAAAGGCATCCGGGCCCTTCTGCAGCTTCGGTTTTTCCAGGTCGCTGCCTTCGCTGTCGCGATGAAAATTCGCGATGAGATATTTGTCCGTCGGGATGCGCCAGCGCGCGATGAGCGCCTGCCGCTCAGCATCGTCCGGGTCGAGCGGACGGAAGACCGCCGGGTCGAACGTGTAGGGCGCAAAACGGCTCTCGAGGCCGAGCGTGGCGAACTGCCCCACGGCTTCGCGGGAGCGCGCGATCCAGTGCGTGACCAAGTCGCAAGCCCGGAGAAACTCCGGTTCCACGGCGTAAAAAAAAGGCGCATTGTCGGCGTAGCAGAGGACATGTTTTCCGCGAAAATCCCGCCGCGAGAAGCGCAGCAGTTTCTGCCACCACACGGCATGCACCGCCTCCGCGCGGGCGAGCGAAGTGCTCTGGCAGATGCTTTCCAGCGAGCCACGGAGCAGGCGCAGATCTTCGTCGATGGCCCACCCGGATTCATCGCCGGTCGTGAAATGGACGCGGGCTATGCCCATCCCAGCGAGGCGCGAATCCGCGCGGCGATGCGTTGCCCCACGGCCTCCCAGGAAAAGCGTTCACTCGCGAAGCGCCGGCCCGCCTCGCCCATAGCGCGACATCGGACCGGATCGGCCAGCAGTCGGTCGAGCGCCGCGCCGAGTCCGGCGATGTCGCCAGCAGCCACGAGGTATCCCGTTTCTCCATCCACGAGACGGTCCGGCGATCCGCCCACGTTCGTCGCCACGACCGGCAGGCCGTAGAGTTGCGCTTCGACGAGCGCGACCGCGGAGGGTTCGTGATAGCTCGGCAGGCAGAAAATGTCCGCCTCAAGAAACTGCTCCGCCGTTTCCTCCAGCGACAGCCGCCCAAGCGTCTGGATGCGTGGATGACTGACTGCCGGCGAGCAGCCGGCGATCCGCAACCGGGCCTGCGGATGCACCTCCGCGACGCGTGTAAAAGCTTCGACCAAATCCGGTCCGCCCTTGCGCGTCCAGTCCACACCGACGAATAGCACCACCCCGCAAAACGGCTTCGCCATAGGCTGAGCGGCCTGGCGGACATTCGTTCCAGAAAAGACGCACTCCGTCCGCCCGCCAGCGAGACCGTAGTCCTCGACCAGCGATTTCCCCGCAAAAGTACCGGTGGTGAAGGTCACGCGCGCGGATTCATAAACCGTCTTCTCCACCGCCAGCCATCGTGAATCGAGCAGTTCGGGATCGACCGGCAGCGGGTACCGCCGATTCGCCAGGCAGGCCTGATCGGTATAGACGAAATGCGGCACCTCCGGATGGCTGGCGTCGAAGAGGGACTGCGTCTGGAAAGTGAAGGCCGTCTGCGCCGGCTCGACCGTCGCCGCCGCCCAAGCGCGGATCGCCCGAAAGGCGGCCGGGGTCCGCAGCACAAAGTCCGTCGGCTTTCTCCGATGGAGGAAAAGTTGGCGGGGATAGAGCATCACCACCTCCGCCAGGGCATGACCAAGGGAGAGCGGCTGACGCTTGAGGACATCCGTCAGCACGTCGATGACGCGCAGGGCATGCCCGGGAAACTCGCGACGCAAAATGCGTTCGACGTTTGCATTCACATGCGAAAACGAACCGCTTTTCCAAAGGATGATGGATTGGCTCACCGGTGAAGGCTGAAAACACGCTCGCACGGGCAGCGCACTCAGCTCGCGAGACACTGCTGGATGAGGCGGCGGTATTGCAGGCACATGAAGTCGCCGGAAGGCGGCTCCACGATCACCGTGCGGCGCAATTCGGGATAGCGCCGGCGCGCTTCGGCGAGAGCGGCGACGCCATTGTCGCGAAAGCCGATGCCGTAGCGGCGGCCCAATTCCACGATGCCGCCGCCGTCCTCGTGGTAGATGAGCGGAAGCCCGCATTGCAGGCCCTCGATGAAGTGCATGCCGCCCGGCTCGTGCAGCGAAGCCGTGACATAGAGATGGCACTGCCGGAGCAGTGCGCCGAGCGCGGCACCGCGCGCCGGTGGAAACGTGCGCGCACTTTTCCACTGAATCTCCGCAGGCCAGCGGCCGATGATCCAAAGCTCCACGCCCAGGAGCTGGCCGGCGGCGATGAGTTCGTCGAGTTCGCGATAAACCGCAAAGCCCTTCATCCAATTGTCCGCCCAGTGATGCGTGACCACTCGCAACGGTTCGCCCGCGCGCCAGATGGGACTGCCGATCGGGTGAAACGCGGCGGGATCGGCGCCGTTCAAAATCGTGGAGTGCGGGCGGACGCGGTCAAACCACAGCGCCGCGTGGTGGTCGCGCAGCCAGTCGGAGATGAAGACCGTGTGATCCGCCAGCGCATTAGTCTCCGCGAGCATCGGGTTCATCGCGCTCGTCCCTTTGCGCTGATCGTTGTCATTGATCCGCTGGATGCAGCGCACCCGGGGATGCCGACGCTGGTAGTCGCGGATTTCGACGACGCCGAACTCCAGCTTCCCTGAAATTCCAGCGTGGGTGAGCAGCAGGCAGTCCACGGGTCTGGCGAGGTCGAAGCGGACCGCGTAGCCGCATCCCCGGAGGTATTCGCTGAGTTGCCGCACCCATTGGTTGCCGCCGCCATATGGACCCGAGAGCGGTTTCATGTTGAAGGCGACAGTCGCCACGGGGGGCGTGCGGGAAAAAAGACTCATGGGAAAAAGGCGCGCGCGTCAATGGTCACAAGTTCGCCGCGCTGGTAGCGGGATTTTTTCCAGTCGGATTCCAGCGGCTCGCGGCGCAGCATTTTCCACCAGCGCCGCAGACGCCTCAACGGCCCGCCGGCATGTACATCCATGATGTTTTCCCGCACGAGAGGGCTCGGCGAATCCTGGCTGCTGCGCGCGAGGAAGCAGGTATGCAGGCAGCGCAGCGGAGACGATTCCCACGGCTCCTGCTCGTGCAAATTCAGCCGCGCGGAGGCGGCGCGACTCGATTGAAAAATGGGGGCGCCGCCGTGCAGTCGCTCCGGCGTATCGCCGTCCCAGGAGCGAAGGTGGGCGAAGTTGTAGAGCTTGGTCATGCTGCGGCACGGCGGGGCGAGCCAGCCGGCGGCAGTCTTGTTCTCCGCGTTCACTTGCTGGCAGTTGAGGACATTTCCGAAGATCACCCACCAATCGTCGTAGCGCCCGGCGAAGAGTTCGGACCGCAGGCGTGCGAGACCGGACGGATCATAGATTTCATCGCCATCCACGCCGAGCACCCAGGTCGGGGTACCGGCGTAGCGCTTGATCAAATCATGCGACTCACGAGGGTTTTCGAGCAGATGATACTCCAGGTGCGCGTACCGGCCCGCGAGTTCGCGGAGGATGCGCGGGGTTTCGTCCGTCGAGCCGTGATCAGCGAGCAGAATGCGGTCGCAAAAGGCGGTGATGTTTTCCACAGCCTGCCGCACCCGGAGATCCTCATTGCGGACTAGGACGATGCCGACGATTTGCATGACTGTTTCCAAACAGGTAGTTGCTGCCGGGGAGATGACGCAGGCGCTTTTTCCACCAGCCGATGCGCTCCGCCGTGGAGCGCTCGAAGGCGGCGAAGTAGGCGTGGTTGTCCACGCCGTAGAATTCGTTTTGGAAGGCGATGAGGAAATAGTCGAACGCGGCGACGAGCGGGAGAAAGCGGTCGCGCAATTCGGGCTGGCACTCGGAGAGCGACCAGGTGGCGATGAAGGCACGGCAGGCCTCGGCGGGCGTGGCGGCGATGGCTGTGCGCAGCATCCCGAGGTCGGTGATCAGGTAAATGCCAGGGCGGGAAAAATCACCCGAAGCTTCGATCACGGGCAGCGTGAGGCTTTGCAGAAAATAGCGCTGGAGCGCGGAAAACTCCGGCAGGTCGTAGATGAAATAGCGTCCGCGGAAACCCAGCCGGTGGAGCAATCGGCACATGCTGCCGTAGCCGCCGCCGAACTCCACGATCATCTCCACCGACGACAAATCCGCGCCGGTGACTTCGGCGAATCGCATGATGTGGTGGCAGTGGTGGAGCAGGCTGCCGCTGCTCTGCGGATGGTAGAGGAAACGAAGCGGGTTGCCCGTCGGCGATTCGACGACGGCCGGAGCGAAGCGCGCCCACTGACCGCTCGTGCGCAGCGCGAGAAACTCCGGGACAACCGCGCCGGAATTCGTGAGACACATGGCGTGCTGGATGATCGGCCAGCGGAGGAAAGTGCGCGGATCGCCCGCCGCGAGTTCGCTGCGCAAACCGTCGCGGAATTCCTCCCATGTGGGCAGCGATGCGGCGGTGTTATTCGGTGACAACTCAGCGCGCAAAGCCTGCTCCAGCGCCCGTTCGCGGTCGGTCGGCGGCGGCAGCGGTCGGTCGAAGAGGCGGACGGCGAGTTTGTCGCCGAGGATCTTGTGCCACTTGATGAATTGCCAGATGAGGGTGCCGATCATTGCGGTGGGCGTGGAGGAGAGCAGTGTGCGCCGGGGATGGCAAAGGTGCGCATCAGCTTTTTGTCGAGGCGGCGGAAGCCCGCAGCAAGTCGCCGAACAGTGGATGCGGATTTTTCTGCGCCTCGATCCAACGCTGCAAAAACGGGTTGAGCCGCCCACGCGACATCACGCCAGCGTAGAACATCGGATACGGCCCTTCGTAGAAAAAATTGTCGAAGCCGAGGCCGTCCCAATACGCCGGCCCGAAGCCAAGGCGCTGGGCGAGCGGCGCGAGAGCCATGAGTCGGTGGAAAAGAAACCGCTGTGTTCGCTGCACGAGTTTTTTCCCGGCAGCCGGTTGCATGAGCGCCTCGGCGGAGATTTGATAGCAGCCGGATTTCCACTCCACCGGCAGGTTCGCGTCCGTCTTTTCGCAGGCCTTCTCGAAAGCCCACGGGGTGTGTGTTGGCGTCTGAAAAACAAGGCTGGCACAGGCTTCCAGCGTCTCCAAGTTCCACCACGACGGGTGCAGATGAAAGCGTGGCGCGCTTGGCACGGCGAGGTGCATGAGGCGCAGATTTTCTTCTGCCAAAACCGGGGCGCGCGTGGTGAAGCGGCGGTTGTCCCAGCCCATCAGTCCGCAATAGACGCCGCCGAGTTTGCGCATCAGTCCGGGAATCGTTTCGGTCAGATGCCGGTGGTCGCAGCGCGCGAGGGGCGGTTGGTCTTCGAGCAGAAAGTAGCAACTGTCGAAACCCCGGGCGCGCAGTTGGCCGCAAGCGTCCTTCACAAAGCCCGCCCAACTCCGCGGCAGCGCCGGATCGTGACATGGGAGGTGCGGGAGAGTGCCCGCCTCGGCACTCGTCAGCCCGCAGAAAAAGAGCGGCGGATGCTCGGGCCAGAACGCGTCCAGCAAACGCGCGGTCGATTCCGCGACCCAGCGGTAGGGATGATAGACAGAGACAAGGAGGCAGAGCATGCGTGGCGAATCAGCTCCGCGCGCCGAGCAGACCGGCGCGGCGCATTTCATCGAGCGACTGGCGGTAGGCGTCGCCGGCCAGCCCGTCACGGCTCTGCTCGCGCACCCATTGGACGAGTTCGCGCACGCCGTCGGTCAGCGGGATGAAATCCTGCGGGCCGAGCTGCCCGTTCAGCGCGGCGAGATCGGCGCACGCGTGGCGGATGTCGCCCGCGCGGAAATCGCCGGTGACGCGGAAGCGCGCCTCGACGCCAAGCGCCGCGGCGAGCGACTGCACGACCTCCAGCAGCGTGGTGCGGACGCCGGAACCGACATTGAGGACAAGCGGTTGTGCGGCCTCGATCTCCAGCGCGCGGACATTGCAGCGAATGATGTCGGAGACGTGGACGAAATCGCGCGTGGCGAGCCCGTCCTCAAAGACATTCACCTCGTCGCCGCGGATGAGGAGCTGCGTGAAAATGGCGAGGATGCCAGTGTAGGGATTCCGCAGCGCCTGGCCGGGGCCATAGACATTCTGGTAGCGGAAGGCGACGAGCGGGATGCCGAGGCTGGCGCAGGTCTGGAGGAGGATCTGCTCCTGCGCGAGCTTGGTGGTGCCGTAGATCGAGGTGGGAAAAGGCCCGTCGCTTTCGAGGGAATCGAGCGGCCCGACGGCAGCCGCGCAGACAGGGCAGCGCGGCTCCCAGATTCCCGCGCGCATCGCATCCGCGGTGCGTGCCGAGGGGAAGACGCGTCCGTGTTCCGGGCAGAGATATGCACCCTCGCCATAGACCGCGCGGCTGGAGCTGACGACGACCTTGCGGATGCGGTCGCGATACAACGGGAGCAGTTCGGCGAACATCGCAGCGCCCATGACGTTCACATCGCAGTAGCGGTGAATCTGATACATCGACTGCCCCGTGCCCGTGCCGGCGGCGAAGAAATACACGGCCTCAGCGTCCGCCATGTGCCGGTCCATCGCCTCGCGATCGCGGACATCGGCGACGCACACTTTCGCGACGGACTCCAGCCGCTGAAAGCCGGGCGTCGTCGCATAGTCAGCGCCGTGAATCTGCGGGTCGAAAATGTCGGCAACTGTGACCTCGTGGCCACGCTCAGCGAAGGTCGCGGCTGTCGCCGAGCCGATGAACCCGCCGCCGCCAATGATGAGGATTGTCATGTTCTCTCCTCGCATAAACCTCGCTTCATCGCGCCGCGTACGACCTCGGCGAGGCGCGTGCCGAAGCCGGCGCTCGAATACTTCTCGATCACGACCTGGCGCGCGTTTCTGCCGATGCGCTCCGCGACCTCGGGATGCGCCCAGAGGTGCGAGATCGCCTCGCGCATCGCCGCGGGATCGCCGGGTTTCACGAGCCAGCACGTCTCGCCGTGCCGCATGTTTTCGCGATCCCAGAGACCCTCGGTGTCGGAAAAGATCACCGCTTTACCGCAGGCCATCGCCTGGAGCGTAGCGCTGTGGCCGGAGTCGCGCGGTTGGTCACGCACTGGAGTGACGACGAAGCGCGCCTGCTGGTAGAGCGCGCGGAGTTCGGGCCATTCGAGTTTACTGAGAACCTGAATCGTCGGGCGCGCGGCCTCGGCGGGCAGGCTCAGGCGCGTGACCAGACGCAGCGGCACGGTGCCGATGGCGGAGATCAAAGTCGGGTAGTCGCGCAACTGGTCGCTCCCGACGCTGAGGACGTAGCCGCTGTCCGAATCGGCTGCGCTCTCCGCCGGCTGCCAGAACGCGTGATCGATGCCGAACTGAATCGTGACGATCTCCGGTCGACGGTGGCCCGCAAAGCTGCGGCGAATCGCCACCGCGTCGCCTTCACCGAGCGCGATGAGCGCCGCCGCGCGCTCGATGCACCGGCCCAGCGCGCCGTGCAGCCAACCGACCCACGGCAGATGCGCGCGCTCGGCTTCGATACTGTGCAGGCCCTGCGAAACCATCACGACTTCCGCACGGAGCAGACCGAGCCTTTTCAAAATGAGAAACGGCACGCCGAGGCCGTCCGTCGTCGCCACGATCACTCGCGCCTGCGCGACCACGCGGCGGTTGAGAAAGATCGTGCTGTAAAATAGACCGAACCCCAGCCGCACGGTGAGCTTCTCAAACGGCGCGAACAGGCGCCGGACCAGTATCCCGCGGCGGTCCGCCTCGATGAATGCCGTGCCGGGAAACGCCGCGCGCACCTCGGGGAAACCGTAGAGAAATTCGTCCGGTGCAAGCCCACCGATGATGCTCGGGGCGAGTTCCTCACGCCCGCCGCGGAACACGAAGAGGACATCTGCCGCGGGGGTTGCGTCCGGGGATGCGAGGGGAATCTCAGCGCGATTCACGAGCGTGGCGCGGTCTGGTTCGGCGGTGATTTGCACAATGCGAAAGCAGGTCTGAAAGGCGTGCGCGGTCAGCGCAGCAGCGGCGCGATTTTCCATCCCTCGCCCGCGCCGCGGAAGGTGAGAACTTTGGTTTCGTGCAGCAGTCCGGCCCCGTGCGCGAAAGCGTGAAGGCTCTCCGGCAGATGGCGGGCGACCGCCGAGCGAAGCGCCGAGCGCAGACGGCCGGGTACCTTTCCGCCCGCTGAGTGCAAAACCTCGCGCGCTTCGCGTTCGTACGTCTCGCGCTGGTGGCAGGAGCGCTGATCACCGTGCCAGCGGAAGCCGCCAAGTGGCGTCTCGACCGCGTAGAGCTCTGCGTGCTGGTAAAACCGCGCCCACAGATCGAAGTCCGCCGCCAGCGTCCGGTTGGTGTCCAGCCTGCCGCCCGCGCTCTCCCACAGCGAACGCCGCCAGAAGGTCGTCTCCTGCTGGATGCACCCCTCGCTGTACCAGTCGCCGATCGGCAGGTTCTCGCCCGCGAGAAATCCCGCCCGGCTGAAACCGCGACGCCGCGTGCAGCGGATGGCACGGCCGCGTTCATCCCAGCGCATCGGGAAAAGCGTTGTGAGCCATTCGATCTCGGGAAAAGCGGAGAAAATCTCCGCGACCACGGACAGCGCCCACGCCGTGTATTGATCGTCGGAGTTCAGCCAAGCCATGACTTCGCCGGTCGAGTGCGAAAAGCCCTCATTGATCGCCGGATAGTGCCCGCCGTCCTTCCCGCTCGTCCAGTAATGCAGCCGGCTCGCGTGCTCGCGAATAATTTCCACGCTCCCGTCCGTCGATCCGCCATCCATGACGATGTACTGCGGCGCGACATCCTGCTGATCGAGCACCGAGCGCATCGCGGCGCGCAGAAACTTCCCCTGGTTGAAGGACGGCGTGACGATGGAAATCAGCGGCGTGGACATCGTGCGGTCGCTCAAATGTCCGTCAGCATGTGCCGGCAGACCTCCAAATCCTGCGCTGAGATCTTTTGCGGAAGCGACCACATCTCCGGCGTGGCGCAGCGCGCGAGCGCCGGGGCGAAAGGCATCCGCACGCGCCGAAGCAGCGCCGTCCGCCTCAGCCACTGCTGCACAGCGTCCCAGCGGCTCGTAAGAAACTCGTACGCCGCCACCTGCTCGGGCCGCGCGTGCCGCCGCGCCACTTCGACCAGCTCCTGCCGCCGCTTTCCACCGCCCGAGCCCGACTTGTGGCCGGAGTGCATCCGGTAGGCCGAAAGGACGTGCGCGACTTGAATGAAGCCCGTCAGCTTCGACGCGCGCAGATACCAGTCCCAGTCAAAGCCGAACGACAGAGTCTCATCCAGCGCGCCGCATTGCCGCCACAGCGCAGCGGTCCAGAACGAACTCGGCTGATAGATGTAGTCCTGGATTTTCAAAAACTCCGGGTCGTATGGTCGCGCCCGGCGGACCTTGGCATCCGATCCCTCCTCGCGGAAAAAAAGCGTGCCGCCATACGCGAGCGCGGGTTCGGCGACTTTCGGAACGAGCAGCGCCGCGATCCGGTGGAGCGTGCCGGGCAGGTAAAAGTCATCGCTGTTCAGCCAGCACAGGATGTCCCCGGTCGCGCGCGCGAAGCCTTTGTTGATCGCCGCGGACTGGCCGCCGTCGCGCTCGGAGACCCAGTGCGCGAGCGAGCCCTCGTAGCGCCGGATCACCTCCGCGCTGCCATCCGTGCTGCCGCCGTCCATGACGATGTATTCGAGGTTCGGATAGCACTGGCCGAGCACGCTCTGGATCGTCGTTTCGAGAAACGCCGCCTGATTATACGACGGCGTGACGACTGTGATCTTTGGAAGGGGCGCGCTCATGCCGCGGTGCGGGCGATTTCCAAAAACCGGCGCGCGTAGCCGAGCGACGCCTCGACCGCCCGATCGCGCGCCGCGCTTTCCGCGGCGAGGTCAGGACCAGGCGTGCGCGTCTGCCACCAGTCGCCGAGCCGCGCCGCGAGGCTCTCCGCGGAGTCGCGCTGGAACGGGACGCCGTCGGGCGGATTCTGCTCCAGATGCACGGCGAGGTCGGAGTAGATCACCGGCTTTCCAAGCGCCCGCGCGTCTTCCACTACTGTGCTCCAGCCCTCGAAAAGCGATGGCTGCACCACGGCGAGCGCGGCACGCATGAGCTGAATCTGCTCGCGGCGCGCGATGAGACCGAGGAGATGGACCTGCGGCGCGATGCCGAGTTCGTGGAGCATGCGGAGCAGCGAATTGAAGTAATCCTTGCTGCGAAAATCCGTGGGATGCCCGGTGCAGACGACCGCCGGCTCAACCCCGCGCTCGCGCAGGAGCGCCAGCGCGCGAAACAGCACCGCGTGGTTTTTGTGCTGCCAGAACTGGTTGCTCACGATGAAGAACCGCTCCGGAAGATGAAACTGCCGCACGACCGCCAGCGGGTCTCCCGCGAACCACGCCTCGTCGGGGTGGGTGTGAAAGCGCAGCACTTCACTTTTCGCCCGTGACTGCGGGTAAAAGGCCGCGAAATCCGCCGCGGCGCTTGCGCTGCTGAAAACGATGGTTTTCGCTTCGCCCGCGAGCGTGCCGATGCCGGCATCACGGCTGGCGATCTCCCTTTCACTGAAAAGCTCCGGCATGAAGCGGTGCTGAAAATCCGGGATCCAACCAGCCCATCGGCACGCGCCGAGCGCCCCGCCAATGGGGAGCGAGACCTGAATGTTGTGTCGGTTGTCGTAGGTCAGCGGGTAAAGGAAATCGAGTTGCTGCTTGGCAACGAACGCGGCGAAGCGGGAATTCGGCCGACCGAAGATTCGGCGATCAAGCAGCCAACGGACGCGACTCCGGAAAGTCGCGCTCGGAAGCGCGGTGGAAAGTTCATGGACTTTATCGAGGCCGCGCCGGGAAAAGCCCGCATCAAGCGGGTGCCCGCTGATCAGGCACAACTCGAACTCCGCGCGCTCCCCCTCGGGCAGATGGCTGCACACGGCGACGAGATTGCGGATGTACTCCGCGCCTCCCGCCCAGCCGGTGCCGGCTTGCATGATGAGCCCGATGCGCAGCGGGCGCTTCATGTGGCGGACAGTTCCGCGGCACACCAGGTCGCGACGCTGCGGACGCCCCGCTCCAGCGGGATCGACGGGGCGAATCCCAGCGCGGCGAGTTCCGTCATGTCGGCCTGCCAGTGCAGCGGATCGCCGAGCGTTCCCTCGCCGTTGAAGTCCGCCGCGACCTTCGACCCCAGCGCGGCGAGCAGCATCCCGGCGAGTTCGGCGATCGTGACCGCGCGACCACTGGCCAGGTTATAGGTCTCTCCCTCGCACGGGGCTTTGGCAGCGATGATGTCGAGCCCGCGGGCGATGTCCGCCGCGTGGATGAAGTCGCGGCTTTCACCACCCGTCCCGTGCAGCGCGAGCCGCCCGGTGGTCAGCACCTTTTCGCACACATCCCACACCACCTGTCGGCGCAGTCCGGGACCGTAGGCGGAAAAAATCCGCGCGCTCGCGGTGGGCAGCGCGTAGATCCGGGAGAACTCCTCGCAGAGCAGTTCGGCCTGCCGCTTGTGGTAGCCGTAAGGCGAGAGCGGCGCGACCGGGTGATGCTCGGCAACCGGAAGCGTCGCGGGATTTCCATACACCGCCGCGCTCGACAGCAGCAGGAAGCGGCAGCGCGGTGCGTGCTGCCGGAGCGCGTCGAGTATCTCGAAAGTGAGCGCCGCATTGCTGCGGAAATCCGCCGCCGGATCGCTCATCGAAAGCCCCACCGAGGCACGGCCCGCGCAATGCACACACACGTCCGGCGCGGCGGCGCGCAGCACATCCGCAAGCGCGCCGCTCGGGAGCTGCATGCGGTGATAGACGACCGCGGGAAGCTGCACGTTTTCCGGCGGCACGTCGTCCAGCCCGATCACGCGCCAGCCCTCCTTCACGAAATGCCGCGCGACATAGCGGCCGAGAAAACCGGCGACGCCGGTGATGAGCACGCTCTTCATTTCGGCACCTCCACGAGCGGCAGGCCGTCGAGCAGAGCCGTCTCCTCCGCCGCGGAGAGAAACGCAAGCCGGCCATTCTCATTGCGCGTCTCGCGGAACTGGCACGGCATGTAGCCTTCGCCAGCGGTCAGTTCACGCAGCGTATCGGGCTTGAGGTCGCGCCGGACGAAGAACGCATTGTTCCCCGCGCTGTTCGCACCGACGAAGGCGTAGCCCTTCCGCTGGCCAAGCGCGACAAGCGCCGCGAGCGATGCGCCGTAGTAGATCATCGAGTAATGCGCCGCACCGCGCACGAACGCAGCGTCATACGGCACCGTGACCGCGCGTTCGCCGCCGAAGCGCGCGTTGTATTCCACCACCACGAGCGCGGGATTCACCGCATCGATCGCCTCCCAGATCCAGTAATCGTTGCCGTCCACGTCGATGGAAAGCAGCCCGATTTCGCCGCTCATACCGTTCTCGTTGAGCAGACCGTTGATGTTCTCGCGCGTGATGAAAGCCTCCACCGCCTTGAGGTTGTGCCGCCAGTAAATCGGGTCCTTTTTGATCGTCGCGATGTTTGCCGCGCCGCCATCGAGGACGAGCCCGCTCCAGTTGTTTTGCGTCAGCAAAAAGCGCGTGTTCGCCTCCGTGTAGTCCTCGACCCCAAACTCGACGAAGACCTTTCGCGCCACCGGCACCTGCCGCAGCAGATGCTGCAGGATGCCGTCCTCTCCCCACTGCGAGTGGACTTGGAATTCATTCGCAGCCAGCCCGTTCGCCCCGAGCGCTGCAAGCTGCCGCGCCTCGATCCGCCCGATCGCCTCCTGCATTTTGACGCTCGTGCCCAGCAGCCGCGCGATGCCTTTCACGCACGACTCCAACTGACCGAGCCGGTCGTTCAAGCGCTGGAGGAATGTCTTCATGGATGTCATCTGCCGCCGCCGCTCACGGCAGCGAGCGCACGTTCGGCCCGAAATAAAACTCCCGCAGCGATTCCGGCCACGCGGTTTCGTCGTATCCAAACTGCGCGAACGTGAGGAAAAGGATGCGCTCGAAACCGACGCCGAAGCAGCCCGTCTGGATGAAATCGCCGCTGGGAAACCGGATGTCATACGCCTTGGAAAAATGTTCGGCGTGCATGTTCACCGACGCCACGGACACGCTGTTGCCGGTGGAGGGATTGATGAGCCGAAACTCGTATTTGCTCTGCTCCGAGCGCTGGAAAAACTGGAGCGCCGCGAGGTTGTCGGCGAAGAACGGATCATTCGCCGTCTGGATCACACCCTGCATTTCAAAGTGCTCCAGATACGCCTTGCACCACTCGATGCAGCCGGCCAGCCGCTCGCGCACAAACTCCGCCGAGCCGAGGTAGATAATCTCGCGCATGCTGTATTCATGCAGGCGCTCGAGGCTGTGGATGTTCGCCGCCTCATTGCGAAACATGCGGCCGATCATCGTCAGCGAGACCTGCTGACCGGGCTCGAAAACGTGGCCCTCATACGACGGATATGCGTGCAGGCAGCCCGCCGAGCGGCACATGCAGGCGGGGATTTTGAGATGCTGCAAAAAGTCGAGCGCCTCGGCTGACGAAAGTTTTTTCGCGGCGGCGGAAATGTTGTCCGTGTCGGATTCCAGGACGGAGATGAAGTTCGCGAACTGCGGATAGTGGGAGAAAAACTTGCTCTTCTGAAGCGTGCCCAGCGAGATCGTGACCGGATAGGTGACCTCTTCCGCGCCCTGCTCCAGCGCATAGTTGCGCATGCTTTCATCGAGGCGCCTGAACATGCGCTGCAGTTTTCCGTGGAGCGAAAATATCCCCGGCGCGTGCTCGATGACTTCGCGCTTTTCCACGAGCTGCGCGAAGACGTCGTCCCGGCAGGGCGCGGTTTCCGAGAGGCGGTCCACCACGTTGCCAGCGGTCTTTACCTGCCGGAGCGGACGCACCTTGCGCACAAGCTGCGCGATCTTTTCCTCCAGCACCTGCCGGTCGGCTGTCTCGCGAACGGCAAGCTCCACGCGGCATTCGGTGCGGTCGATGCGGAAGCTGATCACGTCGGCGCTCACGTAGCCGAGGAGGTTTTGCAGATTGTCGAAGTCCGCTTCGGCGAGGCCGGCGGGCAGCGGGACGGTGATGGTCATGGCAGACACGAGGGCGTCTATAGGATGCCTTTTTTGCGGAGCAGGTCGGCTACGCTCTCGAAGGATGTCATCGCCGCGTATTCGTCGGCGTCGAACATCACGCCGAACTCGGTCTCGACCGCCGTGATCAGCGTGATCTGGACAAGCGAATCCCACGAGGCGGTGGAACTCCGGCGGATGGTGGTGGGATCGGTCGAGGGCGGCAGCGCGAGGACGCTGAGAAACACGTCGGCGAGTCTTTCGGTTGGGTTTTTCATGGTGGATTCAGCTTCGCGCACTGCACGCCGGCGTCCGCGATTCGCCGATGGCCCCGGCGAGCAGCGCGCCGGGACGCACGCCGTAGTCTTCGGCGAGCGTTTGAAATCTGAGCGCGCGGCCTGCGAGGTCACGGACCTTCGTGAGGCTCACCACGGCGTCGCCACACTGGAAATGGCAGATGCGATCCGTGATCTCCAGCACTTCGCCCGTTTCCCCGCGCCGCTCCATGGCGGCAAGCGCGATTTCATCCACTCGGAAGAACCGGCCGTCGCAGCTCATCGCGGGATGCGCCACGTCGTTGCAGAATGGATGGAAATGCAGGCTGCGCACGAAGCGAGAGAGCCTGGCGAAATCCCACGCGACCTCCATTAGCCCGCCGTTCGGTGCGTCTTTCATCGCGAAAAAACTCCGTTCCGCGCGGTCCTGCGCCAGGCGCGGTGCATCGCCCCGCAGGATCGCGGGGAGTGCAGCGGCGAAAATACGCGCGCCTTCCACAAGGCAGGTCATGATCAGGCGGATCGCCGTGCAGTCGCGCGGGATCTCAAATCGCGCCTGGGCGACGATGTCGCCGCTGTCGATGCCGGCATCGACGTAATGCCATGTCACACCGTGCGTCGTCTCGCCGTGAAAGATCGCCCAGGTGGGCGCGTTCGAGCCGGCGTATCTCGGCAGCGGCGCGTTGTGAAAATTGATGATGCCGCGCGACGGGGTCGCGATGAGCGCCTCACGAATCAGTTGGAAATTGTTGATGCTGAAAATGAGTTCCGGCGCGAGGCCGCGCAGCTGCGCGAGGAACTCCGGCGCGTTGATCTTTGCCACGCGAGCGTGCGGAAGGTTCGTGTCGGCGCAGTATTTTTCCAGCGCCTCCGTCGAGTCCGCGCGCGAGCTGTCGATGGCCACAAACGCCAGCTCCCAGTCGCGCGCATCCGCCTCGATCTGCCGGAGGATGATCTGCGCGCAGTCCACGGCCATCTTGCCGTTGCCGATGACGATGATTTTCTTACGGCTCATTATTCGAGAGCGGCTCAGCCTTCCCCGCCGGGCCGTCGGTCAGCGCGAACGTTTTCGGGTCGTACCAAAGATCGGGGAAATGCCAGACGCGCCTGGCAAGCGGACGGCGGCCGATGCACTTCGCCGGATTGCCCGCCATGACCATCCCCTCGGGCACATCGGAAATGACCGTCGCCCCCGCCGCGATCAGCGCGTTGTCGCCGACCGTCACCGGCCCGATGATCCGCGCGCCGAGGCCGATGAACACACCGCGCCCGATGACGAGCCGGCCCGCCTTTGGCTCGTGGGATGAAATGTCGTGCGTGCCATTGGTGAAGACGCAATGCGAGGCGATCGCGGTGAAGGAGCCGATGGATACTTTGCCGAAACCGTAGATTGCCACGTCATTCGAGATGTTGACGTTGTTGGCGATGTCGAGTGCGCCCATCAGATGCAGGAAACAGTCGAAGCGGCGGCCCACGGCGACGTTCTCTCCCACGCGCGCGCCGAGCCGGCGCAGGCACCAGTTTTTGAAATCGAAGTCACGATACGTGGCCGCGCCTTCCGGCGTGGCGAGTTCCAGGAGCTGCCGCCAGATTTTGTTTCGGAACCATCGTTGATTGAGCATGGCCGGCTAGAAATCGCCGAACTCCCGGCTACTGCCGATCAGCGAGCGGCGCAGCGCGCTGATGCGGCGGGCGTTTTGCGCCCATCGGAAGAATCGGGCAAAGCGAGAAAGGAACTGCGTCATGCGCTGGCAAAGCGGCGGTTTTGCAGGACCGCGAGGGACTGACGCGAGACGAGCGCATCAAGCAGCAGCGCGTTCTCTGGCGCCGCCCAAAGTTCGTCAGGCGCGCGCCCCACCCAGTGGACGAAATCATTCGGCGATGGCGTGAAGCCGGTCTCGAGGCCGAAGCATTTCTCCGCGAGGTAATACGCGACTGCCGCCGCTTCCACCGCTCCCGCGGGCGGCGGAAGCTCGCCGCGGAGCGCACGGGAAATCATCTCGAAATACTCCGGCACCGACTCCGCCCGCGTCGCGAAGCCGCAGTCCTCGTAATACGTCTCCCAGCCGAGGATCACCGGCTTTCCAAACATCCCGGCCTCGATCGCGACGCGCGACGTGCAGGGCAGAACCACGCGGGTCCGCGCGAGCAGGTCGTAGGTGTTCACATCGTCCGCGGCGGCGATGAAGCGGCACCGCGCGCCGAGTCCGTAGCCCGCGACGAGTTCGTCCCAGCGGTCGCTCCCGCGGAATTCCTCGATCTTTTCACACGGATGCTGGCGGATCGCGAGAGTGACGCCCGGCTGCGTCTGCATCCACGCGAGCACCTGCCGGAGCCAGTCGCCGACCGAGGTGAACAGCCGCTGCCGGCACATCGCCGCGGAATCCGAGCGGTAGTTCAGCGGCAGGAGGATGTCCCACGTTTCCTCCGTCGCCTGTCCGGCGGGCTTTGGCTGGAGCCGGTAGAGATCGGTGCCCTGCATCCGCGTCGCCAGTTCGGCGCGCGCGACAGCCACCATGCGCTCGCGCTGCCCGGCCACGCCGTCGGATTCGCGCAGCACCTGCGGAAAGGCCGCGGTCATGTCCGCGAAGTGCGCCGCCACTCCGTCGTGCGCGAGAAAGAGGATGCCGTCGCCGCAGTCGTAGGTCGTGAAATGGACACCCGCCTCCGCAGCCATCCGGCAGTAGATGCCGCTCGCGCCCCACACACCGCCGGGGATCAGTATCCAATCGAAACGCTGCGACTTCAAAAGCGCGCGAATGCGCCCTCCGTGCCGCGCCATCTCATCAACCGAAGCCGCATGTCGCTCCGAGATCTCGCCGGCCTTTTGCTCACCCAGCGTGCGCGCCACGGCATTTTCGTGCAGCAGTGTTTCGATGAGGCCTCGGTCCATCTCTCCATCGCTCGGCCCCTTTCCCGCGTCGATGACCGCCAGCCATTTTCCGATCTGCGCGAGGCCCTGGCGGATCCCCTCCACCTCGTGCGCAGGCACTCGGTTAAAGTGGATATTGCTCGGATCCCAAATCAGGGTGACTTCAGCGTCAGCCGACAAACGGATCGCACATTCCATGCTGAAAAACGGCACGGCGGACTCCAGCCACGGGGGGATGACGATGCCGATCCGAGTGCTGCCGGAGGCCGGCGCAGGCGGCCAGCGGTCGAGCCGCGCCCGGAAGGCGGCGGCCATCCTTTGAAAACGATTCGGCGGTTGCGGACGCGACCGCACGCGGTCGAGGAGGCGGCGGATTCTTTCGACGGAGATCATCAGGAAATCAGGGAACTTTGGCGGCTATAACGCCCGTATCGGCGGACCGAATCACCAAGCTGCAACCCCGGCGAGGGCTTGAATGGCCGCGTTCACGCGCTCCTGCTCCGCGGCGGTGAGACCGGCGGAGCAAGGCAGACTCAGGCATTCCGCGCAGAGCGCATCGGCGACCTCGCCGCCGACCTGCTGGCAGCCAGCGTGCGCCGGGGATCGGTGCATGGGCTGCCAGAGCGGGCGCGTCTGGATTCCTTCCGCAGCAAGCGTGGCGAGCAGTTCACGGCTGCTGCGCCCAAACGCGGCGGCGTTGATCCGCATGGTGAAAAGCCACGCGTTGCTTTCCGCCCAGGCGGCTTCGCGCATTGGCGTCACACCGGGCACATCGGCGAAGGCTGCGGCGTACGCAGCGGCGATGCGGCGCTTCGCGGCGATGAATCCATCGAGTTGCTCCATCTGCGCGCAGCCGATGGCGGCCTGGATGTTCGTGAGCCGGTAGTTGTAGCCGATTTCGTGGTGCTCGTATTCGACCGGGTCGTCCTTGGCTTGCGTGGTGAGATACTTCGCGCGCTCCGCCCACGCTTCGCTGCCGGTCACGATCATGCCGCCGCCGCCGGTGGTGATGATCTTGTTCCCATTGAAGCTGAAGCACGCGATGTCGGCGTCGCGCCCGACCCGCGCGCCGCGGTAGCTCGCGCCGAGGCACTCGGTGGCGTCCTCGATGACGGGCAGGCCAAACTCTCGCGCCACCGCGAGGAGCGGATCGAGATCGACCGGATGCCCAAGAATGTGGACGGGCAGCAGCGCGCGGACGCGCCGGCCGGTCGCGCGATTGCGGAGCGCGCCGTCGCGGAAAGCGCATTCTTTTTCGAGAAAATCCGCCACGCGCTGCGGGTCCATCTGCCAGAAGTCCAGCTCCGCGTCGATGAAGACGGGCCACGCGCCCGCGTAGCGGATCGCATTCGCGGGCGCGATGAACGTGAGCGTCGAGACGAGCACCTCGTCGTCTGGTTCGACGCCCGCCACGCGCAGCGCAACGTGCAGCGCGGACGTGCCATTGACCGTCGCGACCGCGTGCCGCGCGCCGACGTAGTCCGCCACGCTGCGCTCGAAACGATCGACGTACGCACCGACGGACGAGACCCAGCCGGTGTCGAGGCAGTCTTTCACGTAGCTCCACTCGTTGCCCGCGATCTCGGGCACGCAGAGCGCGATGCCGTCGCCGGCCGCCCGCGCTCCGGGCTCAAACGGTATAGGCATGGGGACGGTATTTTTCACGGTTTGCGGAAAGCCACTCGATGGTCTGGCTGAGGCCGTCTTCGAGCGTGACGGCGGGCGTCCAGCCGAGCAGCGAAGCGGCGCGGGCGTTGCTCGCGAGCAGGCGTTCGACTTCGCTTTTATCGGGTCGT
>JBBQCM010000003.1:0-101025 GCA_038318725.1 Chthoniobacterales bacterium | reverse complement strand
CGATGTAATCTTCAAGGCTCTCCGGTAAGAGCATGGTCTGAGTCCGATCGACTCCGGTGATGTGTCCCATGCCCGCACAGCTTACCGACTCGCGGCCCGCTTTGGGAGAGTTTTCACACAGTCTCTGAGAGTTTGGGAACGCAAGCACCGCGGGGAAGCTGTGCTTCGCGGTGAGAGCTGGTCGGAGAACGGGACACCGCTCCCGCCGCCCGCCACGCGATGGAATTGCGCCCGGAAAGGTGCGTGCCCAAAGCCCCGCTTTGGGTACGAGGGGCGGAATGGTGACGGACGCCTGCACCGCGAGTTCCTTCCGGCTCGCGGAAGTCACGGCTTCCCATTTCCCGCGATTGTGAAATCATCCGCGCGCGTTTTCACTCATGTCCTCCGCACCTGCCCGCCGGATTTTCCGCCTCGGATCACCGCTCTCAAAACCAGCCAAACCGAGGAGCCACCATGCCAAGCGATGAAGCCTATCGGATATCCAGCAGGGTGCAGCCGAGAGCGAATGAGCGCGCCACATTCAACCCAACGCCATGACCCTCGCGGACTTTTGTGAGTATTGCCAGTCGCTGCCCGGCGTGGAGGGGACGACGCCCTTCGGCCCCGAGGTGCTGGTCTATAAGGTGGGCGGGAAGATGTTCTCCCTCGCCGTGCCGGAGGAGCTGCCGCACCGGGTGAATCTGAAGTGCGACCCGGAGCGCGCCGTGGAATTGCGGGACCAGCATGAGGACATCGTGCCCGGCTACCATATGAACAAGCGCCACTGGAACACGCTGACCCTGCCCGGCAGCCTGCCCTCGAAGCTGGTGCGCGAACTCACGGACCACTCGTACGCCCTCGTTGTCGCGTCCCTGCCGCGGAAGGTGCGCGAGTCCTTGCCCGCCTGAAACCGCGGCAATTTTAGCCCCCGTTCACAAGCTGCGGGTTTGGGCACAGCCATCTTGCGGCGAAACTCTGTTTCGGTGGCAGGCATGTTCATCGCCTGGGAGCGCAGCAGAGCACCGGGCGGCCACCGAGCAAGTGATGGAGAACTGCTTTCGGCAGATGCCCTACGCCCCGCCGCGCGGCGTGTCCATGAGCGCGAGAATGCGGCGCTTTTTTTCCCCGTAGTCGAGGGCGTGGAAGACGCGGATTTCATCCACGCGGCGCGCGCCGTTCAGCGCATCGAGGAAGAGCGTGTAGTGCGCCGCCAACTCGGTCGTTTCCAAATAGCGCCCGCGCAAATTCGGATCGGCGTAGGCGTGCGTGTCGTGCCGCGCGAAAAGATGAAAGCGCAGCCAGCGGCGGTCAGTGCGCGAGACCTTTTGCGTCTTGCGAAAAAAGGCCACGAAAAGGAGCAGCACGAGGTAGGTATCCACCTGCGCCTGGAGTTCCAGATTGCGCGCATAATCCTCGCTCGCGATCTCGCGCACGCCGCGCTGGAACTGCAGCGCCGCGTGCAGCGCGTGGTTGATCTCCTCCACGAAGGCGATGAGCGAACGGATGTTCGCGTCATTCAGCCCGCGCCGCGGATCGTTGCGCTCGAGCTGCTCGATCAGCCAGCGCGAATAGTAGATGCCGATGTGCAGCCGGTCGTCCGATTTCCGCAAAAACGTCCGCGCCAGCTCGCTCAGCTCACGCGCCGCCGCACCCGCCGCGCGGCTGAGCTGTCCGCAGCGCTGGCGGTCGATGAGACAGTCCTCGAGATTGATCCCGACCTGCGCGTAGGTCCGCTCGAAGAGCCGCTGAATGTCGCTGAACAAGGTGGCGCTCATGCGAGGAAGGGGATGGTCGGCGCGTGGGCGGCGTCGAGGTGGAGCAGCGTGTCCGACAGCCGGTTCAGCGCGAGACGCGCTTCGTGAAAACCGTCCGCGAGCGTTTCATACACGCCGCCCAGCGCGCAGGACCGCGCGACCTGATGCGTGGCCACCGCTTTGAAACTCGCGCTCCCCACGTCCTCGTAAAAGCTCACATCCGGCGCACCGCGCTGGCTGCGCCGCTCCACGGTCTCGTGGAAGATGCCGGTGATGAAGAGGGCGTAATTGCCGACATGCGCGCGAATCAAAAATGTTTGGGCCGGCGACGCCTTTCGCAGCGCGATGAGCATGTCGGAAACATATTGGACCGGGTTCGCGTTACCGTCCGCGGGCGATTTCATCCGCGCGGTTTGGGAAAAAGTTTCCAGCAGCGACGCGAGGTAATCACTCACCCGCCGGTCGGTCAGCCCTGTCGATTTCAAGACATGCCTGATCAAAACGTAAAAGTACAATTGCGGCGAAATGCGCAGCGTGCCGTCCTGCGCGAGCACCGATTCCACGAGCCGGGGGCTGTCGAGGATCGAGTCGCGGGCTTCCGCGTCGGTGAGGAGTTCGACGAGACTCACTGAATCCCGCTCGGAGCGAGCGAGGGTTTGGACGACGAAATCGAAATCCGCCGCCGTGAAACGTTCCCGACAATTGGCTTTAATCATCGGGATTGAAACTAAAGCAGTGTGCGTGCCTTGCAACAAGCCCCGCGAATCCACTTGTCACTGACCGTCCACCGCCTGTCACTTCCGCATGCGCCGCGCGCTCTTCATTTTCTTCGCGTTGCTTTTGGCCACGCTGCTCGGTGCCGTCTGGTATGCCTACGACAAGGGCTTCACCAGCAAATGGCGCGGGCTCGTCACGAACGAATTTCGCAAGCGCGGCTTCGAGGTCTCGCTGCGCCGGCTGACGCTCGATCCGCTGCGCGGCCTCGTGGCCAAGGAGGTGCGCGTCTATGAAACCAAGGAGCGCAAACGCACCGTCGCTTTCATCGACGAGATGGTCCTGCAGGTGAACTACGCGAACCTCGTCCGGGGCCGCACCTTCCTCGACGCCCTCGATCTCCGCGACGCGCGCCTCTCCCTGCGGCTCAAAAAGTCGGGCGGCCCGCGGATCGAGGTCGCCAAACTTAACGCCCGCCTTTTTCTCCCACCGCAGCAGATCTATCTGGCCTCGGCGGAAGCCGAGGTCTTCGGCGTGCGCGCCCATGCCGCGGGGCGGCTGATCTATCCTGCGACTTTCCGCCTGAAGCCCGGCGACGACGGAGTGTCGGCGCTCGCCTGGATCGAACGCATCGCGGCCGAAATCGCCGCGCTCAAATTCGAGGCCGAACCGCCGCTGGTCAGCCTGACTTTCAGCGGCGATCTGGCGCAGCCGCAGAAGATTTCCGTCGCCCTCGCGGTCTGGGGGGAAAAGATCCGGCGAAAAAACTACCTGCTGCAAAGCCTCTACCTCGCCGCCGATTATCGCGACGGCGTTCTCGATCTCAAGGAACTCACCGCTCGCGACGCCGTTGGTGAACTGCGCCTCACCGGCTTTGTCGAATCCGCGGCGCAGACCGCCCAACTACGTCTCCATTCGACGCTCGACACCCCGGCGCTGCTCCGCGCGTTCGACAGCTTTCCCGCGCTCGATGAGGTCGTCTTCTACACTCCGCCCGTGCTGGAAGCCCGCGCCGAAATCGTTTTCGGCGAGAAGCCGGCGGCGCTCGTCCTCGGACACCTCGCGCTCGGAAAATTCGCCTGCAAGTCCGTGATCTTTGAAAGCGCGAATGCGGACTTTTCCTCCGACGGCGAGCGCTGGGCGGCGCGGGAGGTGCGCCTCGCGCAGCGCAGCGGAACGGTGAGCGGCGATTTTCAGCAAGTGCCGGGCGACTTTCGCGCACGGCTGGAGAGCACGATCAATCCCAAGGTGCTGCGCCCGTTGCTCTCCGGCATGGCTGCGGAGACGCTCGCACAGTTCGAGTTTCCGGAACCTCCGCAGTTCTCGCTCAAAGCGCACGGCGCCGCGCCCACGCTCGATGCGGTGGTCGTCCACGGGGAGGTGAAGCTCGGCCCCGCGAGCTTTCGCGGCGTCGCGGCGGAAAGCGCGAGCGCCACCGTACATTACGAAAACCGCGTGCTCTCGCTCGCCCCGTTCCGCGTCCAGCGCGCCGAGGGCGGCGGTGGTGGCGGCTTGTATTTTGACTTCCGCCGCGACGAAGTGCGCTTCGACAAAATCAAAGCCAGCGTGACCCCCCGCGAAGTCATGCTTTGGATTGAGCCAAAGCTGGTCGGCGACGTGCTGCCCTACCGTTTCCCCAAAAAACCGCCGAGCGTTTTCATTGACGGCCTCGTCCATGCCAGAGGCGGCAAGACCACGCGCCTTTCGATCGACGTGAAAGCGCCCGGGGGCATGGACTACACGTTTCAGAAAAAGAACCTGAGCTTCCCGCAACTTAGCGGAAAGCTGCTCTTCACCCCCGACCACCTGCGCATCTCGGAACTCGACGCCGCTTTCCTCGGCGGCGCGGTGCGCGGCGACGCGGAGATTTCGCTCGTGAAAAACCGGCCCGGCCACAGCGCGCATCTCGCCCTTGAGAACGTCGATTTCGCCAGGCTCACAAAGCTCCTGTTTGACTACGACGATTCCCGCGGCCGGCTTAACCTGACCTGCGATTTCACCGGCCGTGGTGAGGACCCGCGCACCATGGAGGGCCGCGGCGATGTCGCCGTCACTGACGGGAATGTCTTCGCGATTCCCTTCCTCGGTCCGCTCTCCGGCATCCTCAATGGCATCGTCCCCGGCATGGGCCACGACGTGGCGCGGCGAGGGTCGTCCACCTTCATCATCAAGGATGGCGTCATCTCCACCGAAGACCTCCTCGTGCAGGGCAAAGGCTTTAGCATGCTGGGCCACGGGAAGCTCTTTTTCATCGACGACCGCATGGATTTCGACATGCGCATCAACGCCCACGGCCTGCCGGGCGTTCTTCTTTTTCCCGTGAGCAAACTCTTCGAATACACCGCCGACGAAAGACTCTCGAAGCCCGTCTGGCGCGCGAAACTCGCACCGAAGCTTTAAGCCGGGACGAACCCGCGACCGATTTCTTCAGGTTCCTCGCGATCCGCGCACTCCATACGCCGCGGCGCTCACTTCTTTCTGAAAATAATAATGTGCTGCCGCGGCAGCGTTGCGATGGTCTCGGCGTATTCGAGCGCGGGGTGGGCGGTCATTTCCTTTTTCACCTGCGCCTCGCTCATCTTGTGGAGTTCCTTGATCGGCACGGTCGGGTCTTCCTTCCGATATTCGACGAAAACGATGCGCCCGCCCGGCTTTAAACCAGCGATCATGTTCCCGATCATCTCATAGGGGAAATCGAACTCGTGATAGACATCGACCATGATCATGGTGTCGCACGAGGCGGGCGGCAGCTTCGGATCGGTGATGGTGCCGAGGACGGGTTTCACCGTCCCGATGCGAAACATGGCCATCCGTTTCATCAGCAAATCGAGCATCTCCTGCTGAATATCGACGCCATAGATCACGCCGCTTTCACCGGTTTTTTTCGCGATTTTCCGGCTAATGAACCCCGAGCCGCAGCCGATGTCGGCGACCACCTCGCCCTCGCGCAGCTTTAACGCTTCAATCAGCAAGTCCGTGCGCTCTTCCTCCTCGCGCTCGGGCCGCTCCAGCCAGTCTGCGGCCTGATGCCCCATGACGTGGGCGATTTCCCGGCCCATGAAAAACTTGCCGATGCCATTGCGATCGTGCTCCGCGCGCGTCTCGTAGAGCGGTTCGGGCGGCTTTGGGGCCTGCTGCGCGAAAGCGCAGGCGGGCAGCAGGGCGGCGCCGAGGAGCAGCAGCGGGCGGAGCAAAGGGAGAAACCTTTGAGGCGAGGGGTGCCGGGCGACTTCGCCGCGCTCGCGCGCCGCGCAGTAGGCCCGCCAGCCGCCAAAGGCGGTGATCTCGCGCTGCCCCTCGCAAAGCACCGGCTCCGCCAAAACGCCGAGCACTTCCCCGCCGCCCAGGAGCTGGACTTTGCCGATGGAAAGCCCCGGCGGCTCCTGCATGAGGATTTGTCCCAGGCCCGTCGGCGGCACTGCCCACACCTCCACGGGGACGGCGATTCCGCCGCCCGCGACCCGCACCATGCCCGGGTGTCGATCCTTAATCGAGAATAGCCGGTAGGCGGCCACGGTTTCGTCATCGCGGACGAACTCCGCCCCGACGGCGAGCAGGTTGCCATTGAGTTCCAGCCCGCGCATGAGCGTGCCGTTGACGGCGAGAAGGATGGGTCCGGTCATGGGAAAGCGCGGAACCTAGCGTGCGCTGAGTGGCGGATGCAAGACTGCGCAGGGTCGCCGCTCAGCGCGACCACCAGCAGGCTCGCGCACCATGCCGGACACGTTCGCCAGCGCCGCGAGGAGCGCAGCGCTGTCGTTTTCGCGCAGCGTGACCACGCCGGGCAGACCGGCGAGGCCGCAGGCTTCCGAGGCAATGACCGGGATGCCCGCAGCCACGGCTTGGAGCAGCCGGCGCGGCTGATTTTCCACCCACGCCGGCAGCACCACGGCGGCGGCGTGCGCGAGCCAGGCGTCGCTCGCGGCCACGGTCTCCACGCCGCGCCAAAACGCCGCGTCCTCGATCACCGGTCCGCCGAGGTTCACCCGCAGACCGAGCTGCCGCGCGGCTTCGCGGAGTTCGTAGGCACCTTTGCGCCCAATGGTGGATGCGGGGAAGGAAATGTCCGTGCCTACGGCGACGCGCAGCACGGCGGGCGGGAGGTGCCAGGGCAGCTTCAAAGCGCGCAGTCCGGCGAGGCGGGCGAGCGTGCTGTGCGGCGTGATCCAGCGGCGGGCTTCGGCGAGCGCGGCGCTTTCGTCGGCGAGCAGTGCGGGGTCGGCGCGGAAATCGGCCAGGGTGCGGCTCTCCGGGTGCGCGGCGTGCGCGCGGTCGAGTGTGGCTTCGAGCGCGGCGAGCGGCAGGCGGGTCATCAGCACGTCGAAGGTGCGCCCGCCGAGCACGCCGTCGCGCCACAGAAACGGGAGCAAGTTCTGGCTGACGAAGAGATGCGTCGCTGCCGCCGGGAGCGCGCGGGCGTAGCGCTGCGCGAGGGCTTCGTCGAAACGGAGCAACGCCTGCTGCCGCGCCGCGCCCTGAGCGGCAAGACGGCGCGAGACGAGCGAGCGGTGGAGCACTTCCAGCGGAGCCTGCCGCACCCGCGCGAAGCCCGCCGAAGTCCAGCGGTACGGGCCGACGCGCAGGCGCACGCTGTCGAGCGGAGTGCAGAGCCAGTCACCGGGCTGGCGTTGCCCGCGCAGATAGGCGTCGAACTCCGGCCACCAGGCATCGACGAGCCATGCCGTGATGCCCTGCGTCGGCCCGCTGCCTGTTTCGAGGTGCCGGAAGCAGCTCTCAATCCCGCACGTCTCGCAGCTCTCCACCACCGGCTTCGTTGAAGCGGGTTCGTCGGCTGGGATGAGCGATGGAGTTTGGCTGGGAGATGGCGCCGCGTGAAAGCGCACGATCAGTTCGCTGCGCGTCAGCCGCACCTCAAGCTGGCAATCCGTCGGCGGGCGGAAGCGCAGATCGACGTAATTCCAAAACACCGTCGCATCCAGTCCCGCTTCCGCCTTCGAGTCGGGCAGGATGCGCGAATGCGCGTGCCGCTCGACAATTCCAAATCCGGCGAGCAGTGCCGCCTCGTAGAGCGCGTTCGAAAGCTGGCAGAGCCCGCCGCCCACACTCGGCACGATGCAGCCCTCGCGCAGTTCGCGTCCCTCGGTGAAGCCGCGCCCGCGCACCGGCCTCCCGACATGTGCCCAAAAGCTAAACACCGCGCCCGCTGGAATGACCACGCCATCCAGCCGCGCGACCGCAGCGCGCAGGTTTTGCACCTTTCCCGCCTGCAAGGCGAACTCCGCCGCCACGCTGCTCGGATACAGCGCCCCGCGCGACTCAGCGATGACCGGGCGATCCTTGGCAAACGGTTTGCGCGGGAAAGGACGCGGACGTTCTCCCGCCATTTCCGCGACCATGCGCCGGGTGCGAAAGACCCACGCCTTGGCTGGAAAGAGCGCGGCCTGAGCGCGCGAGTGTCCGCGTTCGGCGGGAAAAGAAAAGTTCGAGGCAGGGCGTGGGGACATGACGGGTGGTAGTGGCAGTGACTACCTCGAACTACGCCAGCCTAAGGAAAATCTTTCAACGAAGCGCTGCCTGCGCGCGGGCTTACCCGTCTTCTGGATTCCCGCCGAGGAGGCGGGTTTTACGGCGGAGAGTGACGCGGTTCATTTTCGTCTCTCGGGCGAGGATGGTGGGCTTGCCTTCGAAGTGCGCAAGGAGATGGCGCAGGGCCATGGCTTCGAGTTCATCGTGCATCGCGCGGTAGCTCGCGCCGGTGCGGAGTTTTTGCTGGAGCCAGGCGGCGAGCGCGGTTTCGAGCGGCTGGCCGGCGGATGCAGCGTCGGTGTTCTCGCGCAATTCGCGGGGCAGGTGCTGCGGTAGGATGATGCCGCTGTTCGAGACGGCGAGGGCGTGTTCGAGGACGTTGCGCAGCTCGCGCACATTGCCGGGCCACGCGTGACGCTGGAGGAGCTCGCTGGCGGCGGGGGAAAGTTGCGCGTGGCGGTCGGGCGCCAGCGTGGCCAGGAAAGAAGCGGAGAGTGCGGGCACGTCATCGGCGCGTTCGTGGAGCGAGGGGAGGGCGATTTCGAGGACGTGGAGACGGTAGTAGAGATCCTCGCGGAAACGGCCGGCGCGGACTTCGTCGCGCAGGTTCTTGTTCGTCGCGGTGATCAGCCGGAGATCGACGCGCAGATCCTCACGTCCCCCGACGCGGGTGAAGGTGCGCTCTTCGACAAAGCGCAGCAGCTTGGCCTGAATCGCGGGCGAGATGTCGGCGATTTCATCGAGGAAAAGCGTGCCGCCTTGGGCGCGCTCGATGTGCCCGGTGCGCGCTGCGCCCGCGCCGGTGAAGGAGTTTTTCTCGTGCCCGAAAAGTTCGCTCTCGAGCAGCGTTTCCGGCAGCGCGCTGCAATGGAGGGTGACGAATGGCGCATCGCGCCGCGCGCCGTTGGCGTGGATGACGCGCGCGGTCAGCGTCTTGCCGGTGCCGGTGGGGCCGGTGATGAGCACGGGCGCGTCGGTGGCGCAGGCGTTGGCGATTTCCACAAAGCTGCGCTGCATCGCGGGCGCGGCGCCGACGAGCAGGGCGAGCGCATCGCGCGGCGGAACGGGCGCGGGCGGGGCGGCGCTGAGGAGCTGGCGAAGCGTTTCCTGAACTTCATGGAGATCAAGGGGCTTCACGAGATACGCGGCAGCCCCGAGCTTTTTGGCGGCGACGGCGTTGTCGAGATTGGCGTGGGCGGTAATGATAAGCGCGGGCAGATCGGGAGTGCGGGCGCGCACCTGCTCGAGCACGGCGAGGCCGCTCATATCGGGCAGGCCGATGTCGAGCACGGCGAGCGCGAACTCGCCGTGCTCGAGCTCATCCAGCCCGCGCTGGCCGGAATAGCAGAGCACCGCTTCGCGCCCGAGCCGCCGGCAGACCGCGGCGAGGGCGGCGGCGAGGGCGTGTTCGTCTTCGATGATGAGGATGGGCTTCACGAGGGGATCTCGAGATTCCGATTTCGGGATTCCGATTTCTTCGCTGCGACAGGCTCGATCAGCAACGGCAACTGCACCGTGACCACCGCGCCGCCATCCGGCCCGTTGCCGACGACGAGCGCGCCGTGGTGAGCTTTCAAAATCTCGGAGGTGACGCTGAGGCCGATGCCCATGCCGCCTTCTTTTTCGGAATAGAAAAGCTCGGCGTGCTGGGCGAGCGCTTTGGGCGAAAAGCCTGCGCCGGTGTCGCGGAAGACGAGGCGGACGCTGTCGCCACGCCAGCCGGTGATGGTCAGTGGGCCGCCGCCGGGCATGGCTTGAATGGCATTGATGACGATGTTGCCGATCGCCTGCGAGAGTCGGCGCGCATCGACCTGCGCGCGCAGCCCCGTCGGAAGTTCGCTGACGATCTGCACCCGCGCGTGCGCGGCCTGCGGGCCGAGGGCGCGGACGACTCCGGTGACGAGGTCGGCGAGATCGGCGGGTGCGGTCTCCGGTGGGGCCGGGCGCGCGAGGAACATCCACTGATTGACGAGGCCCTCGATTTTCGCGGTTTCGCCGAGGAGCACGGGGAGCGAGTCCTGGAGCGCAGCGGCCTGCTCGCCGGGAGCGGCGGAGCCGATGAGCTGGGCGTGCATGCGGATGGCGGAGAGCGGATTGTGAATCTCGTGGGCCAACCCCGTGGCCATGCGGCCGAGCAGCGCGAGGCGCTCGGCCTGCTCGCGGCGGACGCGCTCCACGCCGAGCTGCGCGCGAGTGGCGAGATAAGCGCGGGCGACCTGGCCGATCTCGTCGTTGCGCTCCGCGCCGGGCAGCAACTCGGCGTCGCTCTGGATGTGCGGCAGGCGCTGCGCGAGCAGGCGCAGCGGGCGGACGAGGCCGCGGGCCAGCGCCCACGCCAGACCGACGGAGAAGAGCCAGAAGACCGCAAGCACGAGCAGCGTTTCCGGTTTCAGCAAAAAGCTGATCGCCGGCTGGATGCGACGCACGACGATGAGGCTGCGGTCCTTGTCCATCGGCACGGCGATGGCCTCATAGTCCGAGCCGGCGTTAACGATGCCCTGCCCGGCCACGAGTTCGCCCAGCAGCCCGGCGTGCTCCGCAAGCGGGCCGCTCGGTGCGGGCACCAGCTCGCGGCTTTTTTGCACGTTGGTCGCGCCGCCTTCGCCGGGTCTCATGTCCCATGCGGTCTGGCGAAAAAACACGTCCATGCTGAGCACGCGCCCGATGGATTCGGCGACGCGTTCATTCGCGGGCAGCTTGGCGTTGCGGATGAAATCGGCATTGGTGCGCGCGAGCGTGGCGAAAACCGTCTGCGACTCCCGGCGCGCCGCCGCGTGCAGCCAGAGGGCGATGCCGATGGAGCCCGCGACGACGAAGAGCAGAAACGGCGCGGCGAGTCGGAGCCAGAGAGTGGAAGCGCGAGGGCTGTGCATGCGGAGCGGCGGATACAATGTGTCCGCCGAAACGGATGACGAGGTTAGTTTTGCCGTGCGCCGGCGCAGTCAGATGCCACACGCCGGCGTGCGGCCACCGTGCGGGTACGGGAGCCTACTGGTCTTCGAGTTCGTAAAGCCAGTAGGGCTTCCCGCACTGCCAGCGCAGAATGTGCGGGCCGGTGACGGTGGTCCGCCAGCCTTCGGGATACTTTGAGAGGATGGCGTGCGGCGGAGCGCTGAGCCGCTCCACGGCGGTAATGCGGTAGCCTTTGTCCACGGGCAGGACGTAGCCTTTGGCCACCCACTCGGCAATCAGGTCTCCCTGCTGATCGGTCACCCGCAGTTTTGTGAAGTGGCCCGAGTAGGTTTCGCAACCCGTCACCAATACGAGAGCGGCGAGTGCCGCGAGGAGCGCAAAGGAGCGGGGAAACTTCATGGGGCGGAACTTGCCGGGCACCGCCGCCGACCTCAAGCGCAGAACCGCGGGAAAATGAAAACGCCTCTCCGGTTTGGCCGGAGAGGCGCTTTCTCGTCTGGGGTGAGCGTTGAGGAGGAGAGCCGTGCTCCCTTCCCGGCGCAAGTGGAAAGATATTAAATTTTTGGAAGTTCCGCGCTCCACTCGCTGGCCGCGTCTGGCACCGTCCGTGCTAAAAAGCGCGCCATGAAGTGTTTCGCCATCCTCGCCCTGATCCTGGCCTGCGCCGCCCCGCTCCGCGCAGACGACCTCGCCGCGCAGGTGCAGGCCGAGATCAATCTCGCCCGCACCTCGCCGCGGCAATATGCGCAGATCATCTCCTGCTGTGCGCTGGGGCGTCCGCATCGGGAAGGCGACCGCGTGGTGCGCGAGGCCATCACCTTTTTGGAAAAAGCCCGATCGCTGCCGCCGCTGACCCGCTCGGAGGGCATGACCGCCAGCGCGCTCAGCCATGTGCTCGACCAAGGCTCGATCGGCGCACGCGGCCACCAAGGCAGCGATGGCAGCACCCCGTGGAAGCGCCTGGCACGCTTCGGTCGCTGGAGTGGCCACGCGGCGGAAAACATCTCCTATGGCCTGCACGACGCGCGTCGCATTGTCGTCGCGCTGCTTGTCGATGACGGCGTGCGCGACCGCGGACACCGGCTGAATATTTTCGGCAGCGACTTTCGCTGCGTGGGCATCGCCTGTGGAGCTCACGCCAGCTATGGGACGATGTGTGTGATCGATTTCGCCACCGCCTTTGCCGAGACGGCACCGGGACTGGCGACAAAGTAGCCTCGGCTTCAGCCCGAAAAGCGCGGCCGTCTTTGGGCTCGCGTCACACCAGAGCCAGAACACGGATTTCCCTTCCCATGCCGCGCGCGGTTCGTGTTCTATCTGCGCCCGATGCCCCAGCCCAAGCCAGCCGCGAAATCCGCGAAAGCCCTTAAGCCCAAATACAAGCGCATCGTCCTGAAACTCAGCGGCGAAGCGCTCAAGGTGCAGGGCAGTGCGGACAGTATCTCGCCGGAAATCGTCCACCAGGTCTGCTCGCAGATCAAAGCGGTCCATGAGCTGGGCGTGCAGGTCGCGGTGGTGATCGGCGGCGGCAATATCTGGCGGGGTCTGAGCGCCAGCCATCGCGGCATGGAGCGCACCACGGCCGACTACATGGGCATGCTCGCGACCGTGATCAATGGCCTCGCCCTGCAAAGCGCCCTCGAGCAGATGGGCCTGCCCACCCGCGTCCAGACAGCGATCAAAATGGACAATGTTGCCGAGCCCTTCATCCGCCGCCGTGCGATCGACCAGCTCGAAGACGGGAAAATCGTCATTTTCGTCGCCGGCACAGGCAACCCGTTCTTTTCCACCGACACCACGGCCGCCTTGCGCGCCAATGAGATCGGCGCGGAGGTCATTTTGAAAGCGACGAAGGTCGATGGCATCTACACCGCCGACCCCTTCAAGGATCCGAAGGCAAAAAAATACGACCGCATCACTTACACCGAGGCGCTCTCGAAACGGCTTTCCGTCATGGACTCCACCGCTTTCAGCCTCTGCCTGGACAACAAAATGCCGATCATCGTTTTCGACATGATGAAATCCGACAACATCCGCCGCGTCGTCCTCGGCAAGGCCGTTGGCACGCTCGTCACTTTGGAATAACGCCCTATGGATCCCGATGAAATCATGCTCGATGCGGAGGCCGCGATGGAGAAAGGCTTCGACTACCTGCAGCACGAATTCAGCTCCGTCCGCACCGGCAAGGCCTCGCCGGCGCTGGTGGAAAACATCGACGTCGAGGCCTACGGCGCGCAGATGAAACTCAAGCAACTGGCGCTCATCACCACCCCCGAGCCACGGTTGCTCGTCATCCAGCCCTTTGACGGGGGCACCACGAAAGACATCGAGAAGGCGATCAAGGAATCGAAGCTCGGCATCAACCCCATCGTCGATGGGAAGATCATTCGGCTGCCCATTCCCGCGCTTTCGGAAGAACGCCGCAAAGACCTCGTCAAAGGCATCAAGCAGATGGCGGAGGAAGCGCGTGTGCGCGTCCGTTCCACGCGGCGCGAGGCCATCGACGGGCTCAAAAAAACGCAGAAAGAGGGCGCGATTTCTGAGGACCAGCTCGGCAGTTTCGAGAAGGAAATCCAGAAACTCACCGATCAGTTTGGCAAGAAAATCGATGAGGCCGTGGCCCACAAGGAAGCCGAAATTCTCAAGGTCTAAACCTCATGCACAAACTTCTCTTCGCGGGCCTTCTCATCCTCTCCCTCACCGCCAGCCACGCAGCCGTGGTGCGCCCCGCGCCGGAATTTGGCTTTCCCGGACCCGGCAGCAAAATCAGGAGCCTCAAAAGCCTGCGCGGCCAGGCCGTGGTCCTGCTGATCACAAAGACGCCGAAGAACGGGGCCTTCAAAAAGCAGGTGAAGTACCTCAAGGAAATTTATGAGCAGTTCGCCAGCAAGCAGGTCGTCTTCATTGCCGCGCTCGGGGAAGGGGAAGGGCCGGTGAAGTCGGACATCCCGTTTGTCCTTGCGAGCAACGGCGCGGCGGTCGCCAGTGCCTACGGGATGCAGGACGATTTCAATCTGGTGATCATCGGCAAGGATGGAAACGTCGATTACCAGACGAGCAAGGTCTGCCCGCCGGAGCGGGTCCGCGATGTGATTCAGAACTCGTTTGTCGTGCAGGAAAACTCGAGGAAAGGCCAGTAGCGCGGCTGGGGCGCGACGCGATTGCCGGCTTGGAAGCTGATGAGTCTGCGCATCGCCGTGCTCGCTGACACCCACGACCGGCTGCCGGGGCACTTGCGCACCGCCTTCGCCGGAGCGGATGAAATCTGGCATCTCGGCGATGTCTGCGAGCCGGTGATTCTCGACGCGGTGCATACCTTCGGCCCGCCGGTGCTCGTGGTCCGTGGAAACTGTGACGGCTGCCTTGAATGGCCGCTCACCCTCGATCTCAAACGCGCCGGTTTCCGCCTCCGCCTCGAGCACATCCCGCCGAGGAACCCGCCCGCGGGGTTCGATTTGCTCCTCCACGGTCACACTCACGTCCCGCGCGATGAAGTCCTCGGCGGCGTGCGCTTTCTCAATCCCGGCTGCATTACCCGCCCCAACCGTGGCGCACCGCCGAGCTATGCGTGGCTGGAGTTGGAGCGTGGCCAGCCGGCGACATGGGAAGTCGTGCGGGTGTGAGGCGCGCTACTTCTTGGCGCTGCTCTCGTTGGCGAGGTTGAGGAGGTATTGCTCGACCTGCGCGCCGAATTCCTCGGGGTATTTTTCGGCCTGCGACTGCTCGATGACGGCGCGCTCGCGGGGCGGAAGCGCGGCAAAGGAGGCTTTCTTCGCCGCGGTGGTGCGGGAGCCAAGTTGCACCGCTTCGGGACTGCCGGGTTGGTAATCTTGCGCCGCGCTCGTCCCCGGCGCGCCGGGCTGTTTGCCGGGGCCTTTGCCCGGTTTCTGGCCGGGCTTGGAGCCGGGCTTCGCGCCCGGCTGGCCGGGTTGGCCCGGCTGACTGGCCTGCGCCATTTGTCCGGGCTGGCCCTCCCCCGGCATGGGCGGGGCGCTGGATTCCGTGAGGCCGGATTGGGCTTGGGTCATCGCCGCCTGGGCTTGGGCGAGCGCCTGCTGGGCGGCGGCGGCTTGGGCTTGGGCACCAGGTGTGTTTTGGGCGGCGGCCTGCGCGGCGGCTTCGGCGGCGGCTTGCGCGGCTTCTTCGGCAGCCGCTTGGGCGGCTTCGTTTTGCGGGGTGCCCTGGGCGGCGGCTTCGCCGGCTTTTTGCGCGGCCTGTGCCAATTCGCCAGCGGCCTTCTGCGCGGCTTGGGCGGCCTGCTGATTCGCTTTCTTCGCGCCGGCTTTGTCGCCGGCTTGCTCAGCCTGCTGCGCGGTGGCTTCGGCGTTTTGCGCTTTTTGCAAATTCTGTTGGGCCTGAGCTGTCGCGGCTTGGGCCTGGGCGAGTTGGGCTTGGGCCTGCTGCTGAGCGTTGGCGTTGGGCGTGGCGGCGTTTTGCGCGAGCTGCTCCTGGGCTTGGGCGGCGATCTGGGTGAAGGCGCTCTGCGCGCGGAAGAGGGCGGCGAGGGCCTTGAGTTCGGCGGCTTTGGCCAGTTCACCGTCGGGCTTGCCGAGGTGGGTCTGTGCTTCGCCCATCGCGGTGCTGGCGTCACCGAGGGCTGGGGCGGCGTCGGCGAGTTCCGGGGCGAGGCCGGCCTTGAAGGAATCTGTTTTCGTACGCACCTCCTGCTGCTGCGCGGCCTGGCCGCTAAAATGGTCCGCCGCCCGACCTTTCTGCGCGTCGACCAGCGCGACGCCCTTCGCGGTGTCGAGCTCCAGCTTCTGTTCGGCGATGATGATCTCGGCCAGCTCGGCCTGCGCCTTTTGCGCGGCGGCGAGCGCCTGCTGCGCAGCCTGCGCCTCGGCGGCGGCCTGGGCGAGCTGCTGTTCGGCTTGCGCGAGATTCTGGGCGGCGGCCTGCTGCGCGGCGGCGGCTTGGGCAGGCTGGTTGGCCTGCGCGGCTTGGGCGGCTTTTTGGGCGTTGACCGCGGCCTGCTGCAGGGCGGGCGCGGCTTGGGGTGCGGCGTTCTCAGCCTGCTTGGCAAGCTGTTCGGCTTTGTCGGCCAACGCCGCTTGGCCGGATTTGTCGGGATTTTTCGCGGCGTCGGCCTGCTGTTTGGCGAGTTCCTGGGTGTCTTTCTGAAGCTGCGCCAAATCCTTCACCGGATCGCCCGATTTACCCGCGGCAGCGTCCGCCTTGGCGATCTCCTGCTGAAGTTTCGCGCTCGCGGCCTGCATGGCGGCGAGGGCGTCCCTAGCGTTTTTCGCCGCCGCTTCGCCGTTTTTGTCGGTCATCGCGGCGCGCGCTTCCTGCATCTTTTCCTGCGCGCCCTTGAGTCCTTGCGCGGCGGGCGGCAGCTCCTTGTCGAGACTCTGCGCGACCTCATCGCTCTTGCCCGCGAGATCGCCCTGCTTGTCTTCGAGCGCCGCCAGTTCATCCGTCCGCCCGCCCTTTTGCTCGGCGAATTGCTTCTGCAGATTCTTCTCCGCGCGGAGCTGCTCGCGGGTCATTTTTTTCTGCTTCGAGTCGAGTTGCTGCGCCGCCTCCTTCTTGTCCAGCCACTTGTCGAAATCCTTTTCTCCCGCCGCCTTCTCCGCCTTCTGCGCGACCTCCTTCTGGTCCTCGATCATCTTCGCCAGCTCGCGCTCCGCCGCCCGCAGCGTCTCCGCGCGATCCTGCGGTGGAGCGATCTCGCGGGCCAGCCGGCGCATCGCATCGCGCGCCGCCTTTTCATCCGTCACCGCCTTGAAAAGCTGCCCCTGCTTCAGCGCCTCCGCGGCCGCGTCCACATTCGGCTGCAGCTTCGCCAGCGCGGCCAGCCCCTTTTGAAAGCGCGCCGCCGTCTCCGCGTTCGCCGGATCCTTGGCAAATTTCGCGATCTTCTCGGCCGCCATCGTCACCTCCTCGGCAATCGCCGCCTGCTCGCCCTGCTGCCCCTGGAGATTGGCCGCCATCGCCGCCTCAAAGTTCTCCGGCTTTCGCCCGCCGGACCACTGCCCGAGGGTGATGCCATTCTGCAGGTTCACCGCCTGCCGATCCGCGAGCTGCGTGAGCTGCTGCGAAATCTCCAGCGCCTCCTGATTGCGCAGATGTTCGGCGAGCAACTTCTTCATCTGCGTGATCAGCGCCTTCTGCGCGGTGTAAGCCTCGCTCACCCCCTTCTTCGCCAGCCCCGCGTCGCTCGCCCCGCGCGCCTTTTCGAGCAAATCGACGACTTGCTTCATCTCGCCACCGCCCAGCCGGGCGAGCGTCTCGCGCAGCGCCTGCACCGTCTTCGTCTCATCGCCGGCCAGCCCGTTGCGCTCGTATTCGCTGAGCATCCCGTCGAGCTGATCGACGAGCCGTTGGGCGTCGCCACGGAGCTGCTCCTGCTTCACCTCACCCTCGCGAATGCGCTCCGCCGCGGGATTCTCCGGCGCGGCAGAAAGCACGGGGACGATGCTACCGGCAAGGAAGAGGTAGAGCGGCAGGCGTTTCATAAGATGGACGGGAGGTAAGAAAGAGCGCGCGAGTCTTCCACTGTGCTGGCCGGGCGTCAAACTCCAGAGCGCCCGGCAAAAAAACTCATTTTGGCGGCGGCGTCGGGATACCGAAGACGCTGAGCTGAGTCTTGCCGGAAATGCGGTAACGCTGAAAAAGAGCGACGAGATTGCGGAGAGACTCTTGGGATGGCCGAGATGATATGTGGAGTAACTCGCTTGCAGGTCAAAGTCGCCATGAGAAAGAGATTAAAGACCGTTCGTTACTTGGACAGAGTGAAACCGCTGACGAAAGATGCGGTGGGCCTCGATGAAAAACTTCTCTTGCAAATACGTAGTTTCATTAAATACTGAAAATACAAAATGGAAAAGCGAAACACCGGCGGTCTGACGCCGGAGCAAATTCAGCTCGAAACAGCGCGGGATGAATTCGTGACGCAATGGGGGACGATCGGCAGCGCCTGGGGGATCAACCGCACCATGGCGCAGATCCACGCGCTCCTCCTCATCACCCCCGGCGCGCTGACCACTGATGAGGTCATGGAGGAGTTGAAGATCAGCCGCGGTAACGCGCACATGAACCTGCGCGAGCTAGTCGGCTGGGGGCTCGTCCGCAGCGTCATCCGGAAAGGGGAGCGCAAAGAGTATTTTGAGGCCGAAAAGGACGTTTGGAAGATGTTCTGCATCATCGTCCGGGAGCGTAAACGCCGCGAGATTCGCCCCGCGATTAACGTCCTCAAGGACTGCATCGACCGCGCGGACGGGCTGAAAACCTCCGAGGCCCTCGCCTTCACCAAGCAGACCAAGGCCCTCTGCGAGTTCATGGAGATGGCCGACGGCGTCCTTAGCAAGGTCGTCCGCTCCGAGCAGAGCAGCATCGTCCCGTGGGCGCTGAAGTTCCTCAAATAACCCACTCTTTTTTTGTGCACACATTTCAACAAATACTGAAAAAACAAAAACAAAAAACATAGAAAGTAAAAGCCATGAACTACGTCGTCTGCACCTACGCCCTTTACCTCGCGATCAGCATCGCCCTCACCGTCTGGGTAGCCCGGACACTCCACAAGAACGGCCGGTTTTTCCTCGTCGATGCCTTCCACGGCAACGAGGCGCTGGCCGATTCGATCAACCACCTGCTGCTCGCCGGCTTCTACCTCATGAATGTCGGCTACGTCAGCCTCGCCCTGAAGTACGGCGACAAAGCCGCGAGCCTCCAGGAACTGCTCGAAGTGCTCAGCACCAAGATCGGCGCGGTGCTCCTGATCCTCGGCGCGATGCACTTCTTCAATCTCTACGTTTTCAGCAAGATGCGGAAACGCGCCCTGCTCCACGCCGCGCCGCCGCCGATTCCGCCGAGCGCGCATCTCCCGGTCGCCAGCCACGCCTGACATGGCCATGAAACGCCTGACCATTCTCTACGACATGCACTGCCCGCTCTGCCGCCGGTGCCGTGTGTGGCTAGAGCGGCGGCCGGCTTTTGTGCCGCTGGTCTTTCTCCCGCTGCAATCGGCGGAGGCTGGTTGCCGCTTCCCCGGCCTCGGGCAGTTGCACCCCGAAAAGGAGATGGTCGTGATCAGCGATGCGGGCGATGTGTGGCAGGGCGGCAGCGCCTGGGTCATGTGTCTCTGGGCGCTGCGCGAGTATCGCGAATGGGCGCAGTGTCTAGCCCACCCCATGCTGCTTCCGCTCGCCCGGCGGGCCTGCGCGTTTGTCTCCGAAAACCGCTCCAAGCTGAGCCGCTGGCTCATTCAGCCCTCGGCGACGCCGGAAGAACTGCGCCAAAAGCTCGACGCCCTCCCGCCCGCGCTTTGCGCGGATGAGGGCTGCTGCAAGCTGCGATGAAAATTGTCATTCCCGGCGGGTCTGGTCAGGTCGGCACCATCCTCGCCCGCGCCTTTCATGGCGAGGGTCACGAGGTCGTCGTGCTCAGCCGCAGCCCGCAGGCCGCGCCGTGGAAAGTGCGGGCGTGGGATTCCGCCGCGCGCGGGGACTGGTGGAGGCAGATCGACGGCGCGGATGTGGTCATCAATCTCGCGGGGCGGAGCGTGAACTGCCGTTACCACGCGGCCAATCGGCGCGAGATCTGGCAGTCGCGCGTGGACTCCACGCGGGCGGTGGGAGCCGCGGTCGCTGCGGCGAAATGTCCGCCGCGGGTCTGGCTGCAGGCGGGGACCGCGACGATTTACGTCCACCGCTACGACGCGCCCAACGACGAGGACACCGGCCTGCTTGGCGGCTCCGAACCCCGCGCGCCCGAGAAATGGCGTTTCAGCGTTGAAGTCGCGCGAGCTTGGGAGCGTGCGTGGGAGGAAGCCCGCACGCCGCACACGCGCAAAGTCTGCCTGCGCTCAGCCATGACCATGAGTCCGGATGCGGGCGGGATTTTTGCCACGCTGTCCGCTCTCGCCCGTCTCGGCCTGGGTGGAAAAGCGGGGGATGGTCGCCAGTACGTCTCTGGGATTCACGAGGAGGATTTCATCCGCGCCGTGCGGTGGCTGATCGAACGCGATGACCTCGCCGGGCCCGTGAACCTCGCCGCCCCCGAGCCGCTGCCGAATGTGGAGTTCATGCGCGCCTTACGCGAGGCGTGCGGCGTGCCGCTCGGTCTGCCCGCCGCGGAATGGATGCTGGAGATCGGCGCGCACTTTCTGCGCACCGAAACCGAGCTGATTTTGAAAAGCCGCCGCGTCATCCCCGCGCGCCTGCTGCGCTCCGGCTTCACGTTCCGCTTTCCCACCTGGCCGGAAGCCGCCCGCGATCTCTGCCGCTGCTGACGGGAGGCAGGGTGGCACCACGCGCGGCCGTCCGCCGGGACGGTTTATTATTTCGCGCCTGGCAGTAGCAGGTCGAGCACCCCTTTGATGGTGTCTTTGCCGGTCTTGATGGTGTCCTCGACGGCGCCTTTGGCGGTGTCGAGGACGACGTCGCCGGCGGCGCGGGCGAGGCGGGCGGTAAGGTCTTCGCTGGGTTTGTTCAGCGGGCCGGTGAGACGCATGGGCGCCCAGACGTAGCCGCCGCGGGACTCGATGAAAACTTTCTCCCGCGAGCCGGGGATGAAGGCGAGGCTGGAGGGCGTGACGCCAACCATGAAGGTGCCGTCGATCAGGGCGTTCTCGATGGTAAAATCGCCTTCGAGGCGGATCAGACCCTCGGATTCCGCGAGGAATTTCGTGACGCGCAGTTTGGTGCCGTCCTGCCGGAAGTCCGCGGAGGCGCGGCTGAGGGAGAGCCGGCGGAACTGCTGCGTGCCGGTGAAGAGCGCGATCTGGTCGAGCACCGGTAGCGCGGTAAGCTCGCCGCGCGCGACGCTGAGCGTGCCGGCAATTTCCGGCCCGTTGGCCGGCAGCGGGAGCGGGCCGCGGATGGTCACGTCGCCGGAGAGATGGCCTTTGAGCCGCACGCGCCAGTCGTCGGAGAGGAACGGGGTGAGGTTGATGTCGCGGATCGTGGCGCGGAGTTCGAGGCGCTCGTCGAAATTGATCTCGCCTTCCACTTTGGCCGAGCCGAGGCCGCCCTGGCGAAACTCGGCGGCATTGACGAAGAGCGAGGGCGCGCGGTAGCGCAGCGCGAGCGCCTGCACGTCGAGCGCGGGCAGGCCGGTCTGCTCGATCTTCCCGCCCTGGCCGGTGATCTTCCACCCGCCATTGTCGGGCACGGCGGAGACGGTGGTGTGGCGCAGAGCCCCGCCGCTCCACGCGAGATTGGTGTCATGCACGATGGCGGAGGCGATCTCGACGCGATTCGGCAGCCAGCCGCCGGAGGGGTTGGGCGGGGAACTGGTGGGAATGCCGATCGGCGACGCCTCGGGCAGGTCGGCGCGCGGGCCCGTGAGGCTGAGGTTCAGCCTTTGCACATCGATCTGCTCGACCTGCCAGACCTTTTCAAAAAACCGCCGCAGGCTGATCTCCGCACGCATCTGGTCGAGCCCGAGCGAGGCGAACGGCGCGTCCTGGCCGCCCTGCGCCTTGAAGCCCTCGGTGTAGATGTTCGCTCCCGTGAATTGCAGCGGCGCGAGCTCGCACTCCGCGCGCAGGGTGACGCCGGCTTTTTGCGCGACGAAGTTCCGAAAGCGATCGCTCTGCAAATAGGAGAAGGCCGCCGCTTTCACGCCGAAGTACCCGAGAAACACGAGGACGAGGAGTGCGGGCAGTGACCAAAGCGCGAGGCGTTTCCAGCGGCTCAGGCCGGTCGATGCAGGGCTTCGGGAGGGGCGGGGCATGCGCCACTTTTGCGACTGACAAAGCCGCGTCAATGCCCAACGCTGAGGCCAATGCTCGAACTCCAGCAAGTCTCCCTCCAGCTCGGCGATCAGCCCGACGACCAACTCCTGCTCGCAGAGGTCTCGACGCGTTTTCCGAAGAAACATTTTGCCGCGATTCTCGGCCCGTCGGGCTGCGGCAAAAGCACGCTGCTCAAAGTCATCGCGGGGCTCCGCGAGCCCACCCTCGGGCATGTGGAGTGGGATGGGCGGAATCTTTCCGCGGACGGCGACCTGGACCCGCACGAGATCGGCTATGTGCCGCAGTTTAGCATCGCGTATGATCTGCTGACGGTGTGGGAGAGCGTGGAAAGCGCGCTGCGCCTGCGGGTGAGCGGGTTGGACGCGGACGAGCAGGAGGAGCGGCTGGAGCAGATCCTCCGCGATGTGGGTCTCGAGGAAATCAGCGAACGCGAGGTGCGCGTGCTTTCCGGCGGGCAGAAACGCCGGCTCGCGATGGCGCTGGAAATGGTCAGCTCGCCCCACCTGCTGCTCTGCGACGAAGTCACCAGCGGCCTCGATCCCAAGGCCGAGGATGAGATCGCGAAGCTCATGCACCGGCTCTCGCGGCGCGACGACCGCATCGTGCTCTCGGTCACGCACAGCCTGCGCCACCTCGCGCTCTATGACAGCATCGTGGTGCTCTACCAGGGCCACGTCGCTTACCACGGCCCGGCGCAGTTTCTGTATCATTACTTCAACGTCGAGAAGCCCGAGGAACTCTTCCCGCGCCTCGCCCAGCGCAAACCGGACGACTGGCATCGCTCGTGGCAGAAACACCGCAACGCCTACTACGCCGAGAGCAAGCTCGACGGCGACGAAGCCGCCGATGCCGCTCTTGAAGAGCTTTTCGCCCGCCCCGCCGACGAGGATGCGGAGGCGAAAAGACGCATCGAGAAGTTGCTGAAAAAAGCGCAGGCGGATGATGGCGAGGACGCGGAGAAGCGGGACGAGGATAAAGCCAGCGAGGCGGACGAGAAAGCGCCGCGCCTGAAGAAGAACGAGCCCGCCGTTGACGACGGCACGCCGTCCGCGCTCACGCAATTCGCCGTGCTCCTTGCGCGGCGATGGAAGATTTTCTTCCGCGACCGCGGTGGGCTGTGGCTGCAGTTCGCACTGCTTATCGGTTTTCCCATCCTCGTGGTCATCTTCGCGCTCGATGGCCTGCCGCAGATCAAAAACCTCAACGGCGTGGCCAGCGGAAATTTTCTCGAGCAGATGAAAAACGAGCTCATGCAGAAACAAGAGCTCAGTCGCACCGGTTCGCTGGTTTCCGGGCTGGTCATGTTCCAGGTCATCCTCCTCGCGCTCATGGGCTCGAACAACGCCGCCCGTGAAATCGCTGGAGAGCGGCTGATTTTTGAGAAGGAGAAATTCTCCGGCGTGCGCCCTTTGGCCTACGTGGCGTCGAAGGCCTTTTTCCTTGGTGCCCTCGTGCTCGTGCAGTCCGTGTGGATGGGCGTCTTCGTCCACGTCATCGTGCAATTCAAAGGCAGCCTCGCCACGCAGATCGTCCTCCTTACGCTGGTCAATGCGTCGCTCACCTCGGTCTGCCTGGGCCTTTCGAGCCTGATGAAAACGGCGGAGCAAGCGTCGCTTGTCTCCGTCTATCTCGTCGGCTTTCAGCTCCCGCTCAGCGGCGCGGTGCTGGCGCTGCCCAAGGCGCTGAGCGTGCTCACCCAGCCGTTCATCGCCTCCTACTGGGGCTGGTCGGGCTTCATCCAGACGATGCGCGACACCCGCTTCTACGAAGCCGTCCTCAGCGTCACGCAAACGACGCCGGCCCAAGCGCCGCTCTGCATCTGGTGGCTCGCTTGCCACGTCCTGCTCGGCCTGCTGCTCGCTTACACCGGGTGTAAGAATTCACGGTGGGAATAGGGCTGGACACCACGCACCTACCGACAGCTCGAGATAATTGCCTTCCTGGCTCCTCAGTTTGAGAGCGGGGGGCTTAACTCTGACTATCGTTGGAACGCCCGTCGGCGTGCTGCTTCAGCCGCTTCGCCACTCCGTCATGACCTCGCTCAAATGCCAGCATAGCAGCAGTTTTCCTCCTGTAATTTCGGGTCGGCACCGAAGCGAATCAATTTCGATTCCGTCTCTCGCCGCTTGTTCCAAAATGCCATTGGATTCAGCCCATCCTTTCCAAATTTTGGCGGGCCTGTCCTGATTGGGTGAGCATGGCTACGAACCTCCCGCGAGCCGCGCGAGGATGTCGCGCGCGAACCAGTCGCCACTTTCCGCCACCTCCGCGAGGAGCGCCTTCGCCCGCTCCCGCACTGCCGCGTGCGGATTGGCCAGCGCGCGTTCGCAGACGGCGTGATCGACATATCGTGCTAAGAGTGCCTCCGCCTCTTCGGGCGTGGCCCCCGCCAGCCGCCCCGCAGCCTGCCCGCCGCGCAACGAAGTTGCCTGCCTGAGTTGGCGTCCCCAAAGCCTCACTTTGGGAACGAGGAGAACACAGTTTCGCTCCGCACTGGCATTACGAAACCCAGTTCGGTAATGAGAAAGGAAAGTTCCCAGCCTACCAAAACCAGATGAGATTCCTCCCGCTAAACATTCAAACCCTGGCCGTTGCCGGTTTCACTCTCCTCCTCGCCGCCGGTTCCTCTGGTGGCCAGACGAAGGATGCAGCGGAGTCCGCACCGCTGATGCATCTCCTGCCGCTCTTCACCGCCGCCGATGTGCCTGAAATGGGCCCGGAAGAAATCCCCATCGATCCGCCCAAGTGGAAGATTTCACCGGACGATGGCGATCCGAATCTGCCCGGCAAAGGGCTCGCTCAGCACCCGATGCTGTATATCGGGGAAGGCTGCAACAAGATGTTCCTCGTCAAAGACGGCAAAATCATCTGGACTTACTCCCCGGGCAAAGGCTGGGAATATGACGACATCTGGATGCTGTCCAACGGCAACATCCTCTTCTCCCGCATGGCTTACGCGGCGGAAATTACGCCTCAGAAAAAAGTCGTCTGGCGACTCGACGCGCCGCAGGACAAAGGCATTCATACGGCGGAAATCCATGCCGTCCAACCCATCGGCTTGGACAAGGTGCTCGTCATGCAAAACGGCTCGCCGGCCAAGCTGATGATCATCGACAAGAAGAGCGGCGCGGTGGAAATGGAGCACATGCTCCCGCCCGAGCTCACGGGAGAAAGCGTGCATGGCCAGTTCCGCCGCGTCCGCATCACCGCCGAGGGAACTTATCTCCTGCCCTTGCTCCAGAAGGGGAAAGTCATCGAATACGACAAAGACTTTAAGGAAATTTGGTCCTATACCATTCCCAAGCCTTGGGCAGCGATCCGACTCAAGAGCGGCAACACCCTCATCACGGACGAACAGGATCAGCTCACCCGCGAAGTGAATCCCAAAGGCGAAACCGTCTGGGAGTTCAAGCTATCCGAGTTACCGCCCGAACTCGGTTTCTCCGGCTGCCAAAGCTGCGTCCGGCTGGCGAATGGCAACACGATCTTTTGTTCCCGCGCCGACAACGGCCAGCGGCCGCAACTGGTGGAAATCACGCCGGAAAAAAAAGTCGTCTGGGTGCTGAAGGACTGGAAAACCCTCGGCCCGGCGACCGCGGTGCAAATCCTGGACGAACCGGGCCTTCCGGAAGTCCCGGGCGTTCTGGGGCGTTAACCCAAGTTCGTCAGTTTTCCCCTCCTTAGCTCCGCCTGGAAATGCCATTGGGCGCTAGTCGGGAACCGAAGGCAAAGGAAGAGCCGGTCGGGGTCATCCTCGTGAGCGCCGAATGTCTCCCGCGGGCAGAGTCGCAGCGAGTTGATCCAGATGAGCTCGCTGCTTCGTCGCATCTGAGCCCAGCGTCGTCAGCCCAATAAATCCAGCCGTCCGGCCCGGCATAAGGCCCGTGCAGATCATTCGCACAGCCGGTGAGCGTGCCGCCCTTGAACTACTCCACGCGCTCGTCGGCCACGCCGTCGGCGTCTGTATCAGTCAGCTTCCAGATGCGCGGCGGCGCCGAGACGTAGAGCGAGCCATCGAGCCACATCCCCCCCGACGGAAACATCATGTGATCGGCGAAGACCACGCTCTTCTCGAAGCGCCCGTCGCCGTCAGCATCTTCCAGCCGCACGATGCGGTGCGGCTTGTCGGCGAGTTGCTTTTCGACCTTGTCATTGGAGCCGGATGAGTCGGCGACATACAGCCGCCCGAGTTCATCGAAGTCCGCCACGATGAGGCGATCCACCAGCGGCGGCCCCGCCAAGAGTTCGACCTCGAAGCCGTCTGGCACGGTCAGCAGATGGCCGGGAAATTGAAAGTCGGCAGCGGTTGCCAAAGCCCCGGAAACCGCGAAGGAGAGAGCCAAAAGCAGACGGCCCGTTTGTCTCGCGCCGAGAGAAAGGCGGAAGTGTGGGGAGGGCGTTAGCGCAGGAAGTTCGGGCATGGGTTTTGGGAAGGACGGGCGGTTATTCGTTTCTACGCGGTGGCCGCAGTTTCGACCGACCTTCCGGGTTATGCTTTCGTCTAATCCGCCGCGCACCTATTTCCTCGAAGATGTCGCGAATTTAGTGGCTTCTTCATTCTCACATCTCCTGCTCAACTAGGCTTCCTGCTTCGACGCGGCGCACCTCGGCTGCGAGATCAACCACGCTCCGCCGCAGGCAGCAGGTTCCATGGCGGTGCGAGCAAAAAATAAAGGTGCTGCCGGTGGTGAGCACGAATCACATGGGGATTTCTTCGACTGTCCGCTCGCGGAAGCCGCCCATCTGCGAGGCGAAAATCGGTCCTCGCTCGGTTAGTGTCTGCCACCTTGCTGGGACCAGCATCCGCCTCGGACAGAAGCTGACGTGGAATCCGGCGACCGAGCAATTCACCGGCAACGCAGAGGCCAGTGGCCACCTCGCGCGGGAACAGCGGAAGCCGTTTTATTACCTCGGGGCGATATTTGACTGTTTCGGCCTACTAGAAAAGAATTGCACTCAGAAACGGGTTGTTTCGATTGCTGTGAGGTAGCCGCCGAGGTGCTTGTCAGCCGCGCGAGGACGAAAAGATTCTTGAACGGGACCTTCAGCATTTCGCCGGGGAACATGAGGGATTTATCGTCAACTTAGCGGAGCATTGAGATAGACGCGACGAGAATAAGTCCGCCGCGCTCGGGGCCAGCGATTGGAATGGTGGGGGCGGGCTGGTGCGTTCCAGCGAACGCCTTGCGCCTGCTCCGATCATGCCCGTTTCCAAAAACAACGCAGCTCCTGCTGATGTGCTGCCCAAGCAAATGGACGAGCCGCTCTATCAGCTTCGGCCGCTCTCCGAACGTAACGTTCCGAGCGCGCCGGCCAAGGAGACAATGCGGCGGCGATTCAAGCGCTTCCTGGGCAGAATGCGCCCGAGCAAAGACGGGAACCCGACGCCCGGCGATTTACAGTCGGCGGACGTCGCGGTGCTCGATCGCGTGGCCCCCCCGCCGAACGTCGGGCCACTTGTGGAAATTATCGAAAAATACCTCGCGGACTGGTTGGGTGAGGATCGGCCACGACACTGGATCACGACGATCGTTTTCCCGCCGTGCGAAGACTTCGGAATCATCGAGACTTGGGCGAAAAAGCACGATTACGAAATCGCGGCAGCGCCGACGGTGGAGAAAATTTTGCGCGGCGATCTTCGAACGCTCGCGGAACTGACGGGCAGCCGTCCGCTGGTCATCCCGCGGCTGGAGGCGTGGTTTTTGCGGCATCATGGCGGGCTCGCGCTAGTCCGCGAACTCCTCGTGCGGCTCGATGCGCTGCAGTGCCATTGCGTCGTCGGCTGCAATAGCTGGGCCTGGGCCTGGCTATCCAGGGCCGCCGACGTTTCCGTGCGCCTGCCGGCGCCGCTTACACCCGGGGCGTTAGATGGCCCGCAGCTCGATCGCTGGTTTCGCGAACTCTCCGCTCGCGATGGAGAATCGTATGTAGTCTTCCGGCGTTCGGACAATGGCGAGCCCGTACTCTCCGAGCCCGATGCCGCGCCCGGCAGCGCGAGCGATTACCTGAAAACTCTCGCGGCCACAAGCCGCGGCATCCCGTGGGTTGCCTGGCATCTCTGGCGGCAAAGCCTGCGCACGCAGCCAGACGACGATGCAGACGACGAAACTGCGCGTAAGGACGATACGCGCTCCTGCGTCTGGGTGAAACCGCTCGCGGATCTCAACCTTCCGGAGGCTACGTCAGACCGGCGTTCCGCGACGCTCCTCATCCTTCACGCGCTGCTGATTCACGGCCATTTGTCGCTGGATGGTCTGCGCAGCGTGCTACCGACCGTGGACGCATTTGTCTCGTTGCATCGGCTCGAAGAGGACGGCTTCGTCGCTTGCGAAGAGGGCCGTTACTGCGTGCTCGGCGTCTCCTACCCTGCGGTGCGCGACGCTCTCCTGCACGCCGGATATCCCGTCGATGCCATCTAGTTTTCAATCAGCAAACCGTCACCAGACATGAACGAAAGCCATCAGAAAGCGGCCAGGCTGCTGCATGATTTTCAGGACATCAGCTTCCTGCAGATCTTTGGAGTCATCATCGCCACCTGGCTGCTCATCTTCATCATCGAGCGTATCGCGCCTTACCTCGCGGAGCGCGGGCCAAATCGTGTGCGGCTCTTCGTACTGGGTGCCGTGCCGATCATCCGGCTGCTTTTGCTCGCCGTCGCGATCGGCTGGATCCTGCCGCTCGTCATCAATTTCACCGTTCAGAATTTTCTCGTCATCATGGGCGCGGCCAGCGTGGCCATCGGCTTCGCCTTCAAGGATTTTGTGAGCAGCCTCGTCGCGGGCATCGTCGCCGTTTGGGAGCGGCCTTATCGACCGGGAGATTGGGTAAAGATCGACGAGGCTTACGGCGAAGTGCGCTCGGTCGGCATGCGCTCCATCCGCGTCCTCACACCCGACGACACTATTGTCACCATCCCGCATCTGAAGCTCTGGACCACCAATCTCTATAACTCCAACGACGGTGCGCCGACGCTCATGTGCGTGGCCGATTTCTATCTCGAACCAGCGCATGACGCCGCGGCCATCCGTAGTGCCCTGCGCGATGTCGCACTGACCAGCGCGTATCTTCAGATCGAGAAACCTGTGCTCGTCATCGTGCACGAAAAACCGTGGGGCACGCACTACCGGCTGAAAGGCTATCCGTTCGACGCGCGCGATCAGTTCCAGTTCCTCAGCGATCTCACCGTGCGTGGCAAAGCCGCGATTGCCGAACTCGGCGCGAGGCAAGTCACAGCGCCTTACACGGTCGGTAAAATGAGCGAGACCGCTTGACCTCGTTTCTTTATGCCGACGAGCCCTTGGCCACAGCTGCCGGTTCGATGCGGATCGGAGGCAGGCCGACGATATCGTAGGTGGCCGAGGCGATGCCGATGCCAGCGGCATCGAGCGCCTTGAGGATATCGCGACTCATCCGGTCCTTTAGCGTCCGCACCCCATGGGAATCGGTGATGAAACGCACCGTGAGTTCGAGCCAGTTATCGGTGATGCGGTAGAAGACTGTGGGATCGAGATCAAGGCCGTCCACACCGTAGGCTCCCTTGAGCCGCTCGATTTCCGCGACACCCACGGTTTTCGCAGTGAGAGCATGGGCGCTCGCGGCTTCGAGCAAAATAGCTTCCACCCGGTCGCGATCATCTTTGAAGGAAACCGGCAGCGTAATTTCATCCCAGATGTAAGGGAAGTCGCGGGTGTAGTTATAGATTGGCTCGTCAAAAATTTTCGCGTTGGCGACCGTGACGATGCGACCGGTGAACTGCCGACTTTTTACCCACACCGCCGGGTCAGCGTTCTGTACCGCGGGCGGTTGGCCCATTTCCATGATGGTCGTCTGGATGAAGCCGAGCGCGACGACATCGCCGCGCACGCCGCCCATGCTAATGCGGTGGCCGACGCTGAAGTTTTTTCCCCGCAAGATGACGAAATACCCGGCAAACGAGCTGACAACCTTTTGCAAGGCGAAGGCCAGACCAGCGGTGACCAACCCCATGGCCGTAGCCAGCCGCGTGGGGTCGTCGAACCAGATCGAGAGAATCGTCAGCGTGAGAACGAGTGCTGTGAAAAGCGTGATGCCCTGCCGCGTCCAGAAGCGCGAGCGGCTCTGCGGGTTGCCACCAAGGACGAGATTCGTCATCCAGCGCAGGAGCAAGCGAAGCAACGAGACGGCAAGAATGACGCCGAGGGTCAGGAGGAGCTTCTGCCCGTTCTCAGGGTTGAGGCCGACGAATTTGATCCCGAAGAGTTCCATAGCGCGAGAGAATCGCGGGCCGGACAGTCAGCGGCTGCTTTTTGCGATCGGGCGCCACGCCTAAAAAACCTGCACTCGACTGATCAGCACAGTCGCGCCGCCAGATGCTTTCGTATGGCCGCATCACCGAAAAGATCGTCTTCAGCCGCCTCCGCTATGATGTGCAGATCGAAATCGCCCGCTCCACATCGGCCGGGAACTCGCCATTCTTCGCGGGCAAGGTTTCGACTTGGTTGCCGATGAAGCGGTGGTTTCGTTTCTCATTCAGCGTGGTTTTCATCCGCGGCCCGGCGCTCGTCTGCTTCGCGACGCCATCGAAAAGCATTTGCGCGGCGCAGTCGCGGATGCCTTGCTTGTGGAGGTTGACCATCGACGCGGAGAGTTCGTCGTGTGTGGCGACGAATTGCCGGTGCGGTCGCTCGCCTCGTGACGCGTGAGGTTCCTCCGGCTTCGACCAGGGAAGAAAAATCTTATCTTCAAAGGGTCAAGTAGCGAGGCAACATCAAGAGCGGGGATCGTTGTGAGACGAGGCAACTTCGTAATCCTGCAGTTATCCGGTTACCTTAGAGTTAATTAGTATTTTGTGACTTGTTGAGTCAGCCCACCATCCACGTAGTAAGTGCTGCCTGTCACATACTCCGCCTCGTTGCTCGCCAGGAATACGGCGACGGCCGCCACTTCTTTTGGGAGGCCGAAGCGGCCCCACGGAATTTCGCTGATGGCGTTGTGCTTCGCTTCCGGATCGTCGAGCACGGCCTGATTGATAGGCGTCGCGATGGCACCCGGCGCAATGTTGTTTACATTGATGCGGTGAGGCGCAAGTTCGATGGCCAGGTTGCGTGCCAGCATTCGCAGGCCTCCTTTTGCTGCACAATAGGAGGCATAGCCGGGGAATGGTATGTCTTCATGAACCGACGAGATGTTCACGATCTTGCCACCGTTTCCCTGTCTGACCATTTGCCGGGCAGCGACCTGACTCACCAAAAACGGCCCGTAAAGGTTGACGGCAATCACGCGATGCCATTCGTCGTCGGTGACTTCGAGGACAGGCTTCTCGATCTCGATGCCCGCGTTGTTCACGGCAATGTCGATTCGACCAAAACGCTCGACGACTTGCCGCACCATGGCCTCGACTTCAGTGCGATGGCTGACATCCGCGCCGACTGCCATTCCGGAAGTAGCCAACTCCGCGACGATCCCCTCAGCGACGGCGTTATTATTCCCACGAGGGAGGAAGTTGATCGCAACAGCGGCGCCTTCCGTAGCAAAACGGTCCGCGATCACTCGTCCGATTCCGCTGCTCGCGCCAGTGATAAGGGCCACTTTGCCTAGGAGGCGCATACCTTATTCAATTGTCCCAGAATTAAGCGCCGAAAAACGGGCTTTGAGGCAGGGGTTTCCAAAGGAGACATTGTCATTTCGGATTGGCCAGCTAAAGCACGCCATCGCCAACTAACAACAGCCCAAGAAATTCGGGCGGGGTTTATGTGAGTATGCGGCACGGAATGCTCCTTTTGTTTGTTCAATCGGTGCTGCGGTCGCACGGATGGAAATGGTATCGCCAGTGAGCATGTCTGCGGTTGCTTAAAACACTGCAATCGAGCATGCCGCCTTTTAGGATGCGCCAATGCGCCTTCGTTTTCTTGCGATATCGCCATTTCTACTCTGCGGCGGCTGCGTGACGCCTCCGCCACTCGCCTGTCCCGGTTCGCGAGCCGCATCGCGCACGGCGAAAGTCTTCTTTGCCACCGATCGCCGGCAGCTCCCCTCAGGCGATGTGTTGCGCTTTGGGCGCGAACGCACGGAACCGCCGGGGCTGCACCTGGGGTGGGAACAGGTCACGCTCGGGTCAGGTCACCGCCTCGGCAAAGTTGACGCCGCCATTGCGATCACGCCCGCGCACGAGCAGGATGAATCCGCCGAGGGGCCGCGCCCAAATGCCTTGCGCCGGACGGATGCGGAGATCACGGCGTTTGTCGAGACGCGGCTGCGTCCGGCCATTCGCTTGGCGTCGCCGCGGCCGACTGGCGGACCGCGTCAGGTGCTCGTTTTCATCCACGGCTACAACACAACCTTCGACGAAACAGTGCGGAAAACGGCGCAGCTTGCCGGCGATCTGGATCTGGTGACGTGCGACGGAAAAATGCGCGGCGTCGCCGTGGCTTACTCGTGGCCCGCGCAGGGGACGCTACTCTCCTATCTTGCCGATGAGGAAAATGCGGAGTGGACACAGCAGCGACTCGCTCCATTTCTCGAGGCGCTCGCGATGGTGTGCCGGCAGGAACACGCCGAGTTGCACCTCGTCGCGCACTCGATGGGGGCACGCGCGCTGGTCCGCTCACTCGCCGATCTCGCGAACGCTGGTGAGCCGCATCGTCGCGAAAGGCTCGCGGACCATGTGATCCTGCTCGCTCCCGATATCGGCCGAGGGCTTTTCGATCAATACGTCGAGCGGTTCCTGCCGTTGATCGGCCATCTCACCATTTATGTCTCGGCGGAGGATCGCGCGCTGGGGCTTTCGAGGTTGCTCCACGGCGGGCATCAGCGGCTCGGCCTGCTGGAATCGACGGTGCTTGCGGCCCTCCAGATCACCGGCCTCGGGCGCGGAGATCATCGCGAACTCGGCTACATTGCGGAGCAAGGCGGTGCGCGGGGAAAGATCGACATGATCGACGTGTCGGGCTCCTTTACCAGTCAGTTCGGGCATTCGTATGAGGATCCTGCATTGGTCGCCGACCTGCGGGAGATCATCTCCCATGACACGCCCGCGGGCCGCGATGGGCGCGGCCCTCTCCAGCCCCGGGAGATTGGGCCGAGTCCCTTCCGCAATATAAAGCACCTGCGCTATTTCCAGCTCAAGACGGGTGCGTTGTAGCCGGGAGCCACGCCTTCCGCTACAAGCGAGAGTGGTCACCCCATCGCGAGGTGGGGACTGCTCGCCTACGCTATGAAAACTTTGATCTCTCTCGCTCTCGCGTTCGTTGCTTTGTCCGCCAGCACGGCCTCGGCTCTGACGCCCGCCGATCACACCGCGCTGCGGCAACTGACGAAGGAATACACGGCGTGGGACTACTCGGGGCGTCCGGTGAACTTTCGTGAGCGTCTCAATTTCGAGTCCTACGAAGAGCAGCGCCGAATTTTGATCCAGCTTGCGGAACGCCAATGGGGCGGCTTTTGGGGCGACTACTGGCGCCGGCGGGAGATAGGTGATCTCAAGACGCTGCGCGCCTTTGCGCCGCGCGATTTTTGGCTCCACTACCACAGTGGACTCGACCCTTTGCGGAGCGATCCCGAGCCCTCGGGCACCGACCGTGTATCCGTCGACATCCATGCCATCACGGAAGCGCGCGGCCTGGCTTATGCGATCTACCAGCTCCGCCGCACAAGCCGCCGCCCACCGAATGAAGACGCCTTTCATGTGCTCCGGGCGCGCCGGGAGGATGGCGAATGGCGTCTTGTAGCCTTCCCGCGCATCACCGCTGTTCTCCGTCAGCAACTCAGCCAGCCGGTCCGGCGCGCTCGCGATTGATGAACCACCGAGCCTTTCTCGCCGCCTTTCCAATCAAGGCGGAATGCGCACTCGCGTGGCAGGTCGTGAAGTTGTCTTGGCGGAGCTTTTTCAAGGATAACAATGCCAGTTGGTCCGCGGCGATCGCCTATTATAGCTTGCTCTCGCTCTTCCCACTGCTCCTTGCGATCGGGTCAGTCGCCGCGTTTTTCGTTGATCCACAATGGGCCGTTGCGCAGGCGACTCATTATCTCGGAACACTGCTGCCGCGCGGCCCGGTGGCCATTGATCGCATCGTCGTGCAGACCCTTTCGACCGCGCGTGGCGCTGGCTTGATCACCCTGATCCCCTTGCTCTGGACCGGCTCGCTCGTCTTCGGCGCGGTGACGAAGGCGTTGAATATCATCTTCGAGACCGAGGAAGATCCGCGCTGGGGAAGACGGCTGCTTGTGAGGCTGGCGATGCTGCTCACGCTCGGCGTGATGTTTCTCGTCGCGCTGGCCTCGCCGTTTATTTTTCAAATCCTGCGCTGGATCTTCGGCATCCTGCCGATCGGGCAGGAGACGCTCTTCCAGCTCGTCGTCAACGCGGTGCCGCCGGTCTTCGTGCTCGCCGCTTTTTTTCTCGCCTACCGCTTCGCGCCGCGCCGGCAGCCGCACTGGCGCCCGGCGCTCGCGGGCGCGTTGCTCGCCACGCTGATTTTCGCTGCGGCAAAGCCGATCTTCCTCGGCTACCTGCACTGGCTGGCGCGCTACAACGTCGTCTATGGTTCGCTGGCCGGGATCATCGTCGTGGTGCTGTGGACGTGGATCGTGGCGATGATCGGCCTCTTCGGCGCGCAGGTCGCCGCGCACGCGCAGGCGGTCTTCATCGAAGGCCAGCCCGTGGAGGACGTAGGGCAACGTCACCTCCACCGCCGGCCGCGCGGTCGCGGCGAGTGAAGATCGAATGCCTCCATCGTCACTTTTTATCCCTCCAGCCCGCGCCGCGCCTGTTGTTTCTGATGACATTCGATTCCATCGGAGGGTGGCGCGGCATCTGGGAGATGTGGAACGGTTTCTCGAACGCCTGCCTTACATCGTCGTAGCGCACTCTGGCGCCGGGGTCGGCGAGGGTTACTCAAAGTTTCTCTTTTCCTCCGTGTCCCGCGTGTCTCCGTGCTGCAATCTGCCAGCGCTCCGATGACCATCCTCTTCATTTTCTCCGTTGCGCTCTTCATCGCGGTGCTTCTCTCCGAGCTGGCCGATCGCAGCGTGCTCTCGATGGCCGTGCTCTTCCTCATCGCCGGCTTTTTCTGCGGGCCGGGAATGCTCGGCTATATTCAACTCCAGCCGCAGGATCCGGTGGTTCAGCGGCTCGCGGAGCTGGCGCTTTTCTCGATTCTTTTCACCGACGGCATGCGGGTGAATCTCCGCGACCTCACCGCGAAATGGCACCTGCCGGTGCGCGCGCTCGGCATCGGGCTGCCGCTCACGCTGCTCGGCACGGCGGCGCTCGGGCACTACATCGCCGGGCTCTCCTGGCTGGAGGCGCTGCTCGTCGGCGCGATCCTCAGCCCGACCGATCCGGTCTTCGCCGCGGCCATCATCGGGCGCGCGGAAATCCCGGAGCGCCTGCGCCATTTGCTGAACGTCGAGAGCGGGCTGAACGACGGCCTTGCGCTGCCGATCGTGCTCGCGCTGATGGCGCTCGTCGGCCACGCGAAGCTGCACCTCGGCGGCCTCGCGAGCGAACTGGCGCTGGGCGTGGCGCTCGGCGTCGTCGTGCCGTGGGCGGGCTGCCGCATCGAGCAGAGCCGCTTCTTCTCGGTGCAGAAAAGCTACGAGCCGATCTTCGCCTTTTCGCTCGGGCTGCTCGTGCTCTCGCTCGGCTTCCTCACGCACGCGAATCTCTACCTCGCCGCCTTTGCCGCCGGCATCACCATCGTCACGGTGCGCTCGGATTTGCGGGATGAATTTCATCACTTCGGCGAGATCGTCGCGGAGCTGCTCAAACTCGCCGCGCTGCTCGTTTTCGGCGTGCTCATGTCGCCGCAGTTTTTTACCGAAGTCCCGCCCGCAGGGTACGTCTTCGCGGCGCTCGCGCTCTTCGCGGTGCGGCCCATAGCCATCGCGATCGCGATGCTCCGCAGCGGGCTCGACTGGCGCGAGCAGATCACCGCGGGCTGGTTCGGGCCGAAGGGTTTTGCGTCGGTGATTTACGGCCTGCTCATCGTGCAAGCGGCCGTGCCCGGAGCGGACCGCATGTTTCATCTCGTTGCGCTCGTCGTCGTCGCCTCGATGATCGCGCACTCGTCCACCGACGTGCTTTTCGCCCGCTGGTTTCGAAACACCGAAGGTAGTCCAAAACCGGGTGGCAAAGGTACCCCGCCCGCATGAGCGAATGCACGAGTTGAAGGTGGTCATTCCCGCGGCTGGGGCGCTTCCGCGCCCTGCCACGGCCAGCGGCCCTGGAGTTCGACCTCCAGCGACCAGCTCAGAAATGTCCGCACGGCCACGATGACGGCCAGGACGCCGACGCTGGTGAATGTCGGGTCGATCGCCACCGTGCGGATGATGTCGCCCGCGACGAGGAGCTCGAGGCCAAGGAGGATCGAACGGCCGAGCCCCCGGCGATATTCCCGATAAGCTCGCTCGGCGTCCGTTCGCAGCCCGAGGAGGTAGAGCACCGAGACAATCGCGATTCCGAGGACGATCACGCTGACCCCGAGCGCCTCGGTGATCCGGCCGATGAGTTTGATGACGTCTTCAAATATCATACCTGGTTGAAATCGCGGGAGGACCGGTGATTGGCGCTGAGCAATTCAGGACACAAAAAGGCCAGTAATAGGAGCGGAGTGTCCTTCCTACCGTAGCATCAGCATCGCCGCCGCCATCGCCGCCATGCCCAAGTCCTCCACGAGCGCGACCGTGGAGAGCGGGACTTTCAAGACGGTGCCCATGCAGGCGCATTCGAGGTCGAGACCTTTACGGAGCGCGTTGAAGACTCCAAGAGAGCCGAAGAGCATCACAACGATCGTGGCGGTGTAAATAATCGCCGGCTGCCCGTGGGCGAGGTAGCCGAGTCCGAGACTGAGCTCGATGAATGGATAGACATAGCCGTAGGGACGAAACGGCTTCGCCAGCAGGTCATACATGTGGAAGCCATCGGCAAAGCCTTCCATGTTGAAGAACTTGAACATCGAAAACACGACGAGGAAGAAGCCCATGAAGTCGTGCATCCACGACATCCAATCCCAGCCGCTGGCGTAGGCCGATTGCTTCGCGCATGCGGCGAGGAGCGTGAGCGCGACGATGACCATGAGCGGGATGTAATCGGTCCACTTCGTGCCGCGCCCTTGCTGCCGCTTCTTTACTCCTTTCTCCCCTTCATCATCCGTTTCGGCGTCGATGAATTCGTTCGGATCGCTCTCGAACTTTCGGAGACAACCGGCGCTGCAAAACAGATAGGTGGTTCCTTCGTGCTTCACGCGATGCGGCGAGGATTCCTCCACGTCCATTCCGCAGACTGGATCGACGGTGATTGTTTTCATGTGGTTTTCAGCAAGATGAACTCATGGCACGACACACCCGCGTTTCGGATGCCGACTCGTGCTTGGTTTTGATTTTCAAACGCCGACCCGAAGATTCACAAGCGAACCGGCAGGCCGACGCTCCAGCCGTAGTCGGAGTGCCACTGGCGGATGACGGCGGCGTTTCTGGTGAGCATGTAGTCGAGCTGTACGCGGCCTTCCCAATAATCGTGGGTGTCGTATTCCACTTCGCCGCCGAGATCGAGACGCGGCGCCAGCGGGATGCTTTTGACCGCTTCACCCGCGCGGTATGCGTTGTCCAAGACGCGAAGGTAAAGGTTGTGCGGGTTGTTTCAGACGGCAAAGAGTATGGTCAAAAGGAAATTGGGAAACGTGAAACGGTTTGTGCTGCATTTGTCAGGCGTAGAGCCCCTCCCGGCTGGCTGCCGGCGCCTTTGAATGTATGCTCGTGTCCAAGCGCCGTTTCGCTCACCCATCATCACCCTTAAAGACGACACCCTCTCGATCACTTTCCCGGAAATCGCCGGGCAGGTGCGCTCGATCGTCGAGCGCCAGTTTCAGAAAGTCGCCGCGGAACTGCCGCCGACGTGGAGCCGGGCGGACTTGGTGGCTGAAATCGAATCGTCTCAAAACTTCCCAAAGCTCAGCCCAGCGGAGCAAGAGACCGCCCGAACGAAGGTGCGCACCTGGACCCCGGCTCATGTCGAAGGCTGGCTGCGGGAATTCGCGTTGAACAGGGGTGGCCTGAGCACGGATGCCTTCACCGCGCTGACCATCAAATTCCAACGCACCACGCGGCTGCCCGACGATGGCCAGACGTATTCGCCGCCGTCGGCGTGGGGGCAGCTCCCGCTTCGCTCCGTGGACGACTTTGCGGAAACCGCTCCAGCCGCATGGCTGCGAAAAGGCGGCGTCATCATGCCCTTGGCGCGCAGTGAGGCGCTCTGGATCTGGTTCCCGTCCCGCTATCGGTTTGCGACGAAGATCGGCGCGGGAAAGCTCGATGCGTTGTCGGGCGAGCCGTGGAGTTCCGACCTCCAGAGGCAGCCGCAAAAATACCTCGTGGCTCCCGGCCCGCCATGGAGTGAAAACGCTGAAGTCCTCCGGCGCTACGTCGCTCTGCCGCCCGGCACGGATGACGCCGTGAATGCTCTGCGTGCGGACAGGGCGGACGCGGGCGGGATTCAGTTCCAGGTCGTGCCGCTGCGCGCGGAATCCTACTACGACGAGGAGCGCGGCTTCTTCCTCCCACGGACAGGCATCACCCAGAAGCCCTCTATGCGGCGTAAGTTGACCCACCACCGCTTGCGCAATACGGTCCAGCCCTATGAGCGTCGCTGGCCACTCAAACGCGAGTGTTCGAGAAAGCGGAGGTAGTTAGATGAAAGGCCAGCCAATGGCTACCCCCTGTAGCCTCTGTGGTGCGTTCGATCCACTGATCGCCTCCCATCTCGTTCCTGATTTCTTCATACGAAGCTTGGAACGCCGCATCGTAACCGGGAGCAAAGGGGAAACCCAACCAACCTCGATCGCTTTGAGTACGCGAGCGGGAATGAAAGGTGGACGAAAGCAGCGCGGTCATTGGGAAAAGGAATTTGGAATTAAGGAACCGCTGCTCTGCGCGAAGTGCGAAGGACAGTTTTCAACTTACGAAAGTTATTTCCGCGAGTATTTCTACGGGAATGCCCCCGCCCCTCTTGTGAAACAGCAAGTCGGAGACTTAGTTTCAGGCCCGAAAGCCGGATTTCGAGGCATGCTTGAATGCCGGTCTATCAAAGTGAATTACTGTCTACTGAAGCTCTTCGTATTGTCACTCGTTTGGCGTGCAAGTGTTGGAAAGGGCAAGTTCTTTGAGGCGGTTTCTCTTGGCACTAAACACGAAGAGCGCCTCGCGGAGGCGTTGCGAACGGAAAATCCGGGCGATGAGGACGACTACGCAGTCGGGATGATTGACCTACGACACGAAGGGGACGGGATGGTTGACTTGATCGACAGCCCTGAAGTCATCAGAGACGAGGAGAACCAGCGCCTTTGCCGCTTCGTCATAGGAGGGTTTGCATTCATGGTCCATATTGGGGCGGAGGGTCACCGTCCCTCCGCGACCACGAGAGTGATGAGCTTGAAAAACGATGGCAGTATGGTGGTGTTGGTGGTCGAGGGTTCCCCCATAATGCAGCAGTGGGCGAATCGACTGAAACGCGCCAATGCGTTTCCCGTGATTCCGCCATAAATGCGCTTCTCCTTGTTCCCAAGCTGAGGGCTTGGGCACGCAAGCTGAGCAGCGGAAGTTCCGCTTCGTGGCCGGGGGCGGGAGCTGCTGCGCCAGCCGCCCGCCGCGGCAGCCCCGCGGCCCCGCCAAGGTCCGTGCCCAAACTTTCAAGGGTGTAGCGGAAGTGCTGCGGGGGGGCCAAAGGCCGACCTTCATCCCAGTCTGGGGCCACGCCCCATGGAGCGCCGACCAAGAGCGACGCGGGCTGAAAGCCCGATTCATCCCGGCACCATGACGGCGGGATGACCCGGGCTTTCAGCCTCCCTCGGGACCAAGCTCCAACTTGGTCACGCCCTTATCTCCGAAGCTCTGCTTCGTCAGCGCCCTCACCGGGGCGGCGTCGGATCCCCGTTCACCCGGCGATCCAAGGGCGTGCTGGAGCGGGAGATTCGGCACGAGGAGGAACCTTGTCGAACCCGCACCGCCGTGGCACCGTGCGGGCATGAGCCCGCTCGCCACGACCGACCCAAAGGAACTCCGTCCGCTGCTCCGCGAGCGCATCGAACACGCCACCGATGTAGAGCTAGAGGCCGTGCGCAAGGCGTTGCTGAAGCTCGAAATCCATCAGGTCCGCGAGGAGCTGGGCCGCGAGGTGGATGAGTTGGAGGCCGCTGGTGAACTCACGGCGGAGAAAGTCGAGGAGTCCGTCCGCGCGCATCGCGCACGGCACCCCTACTGATGACGGCAGTCATCGATACGAATTCGCTGCTCCCGATGCTCGGGCGGCGACATTCGTTTGCGGTGATCCTGGATGCGTTCATCGACGGGGAGTTCGAGTGGGCGGTGTCGAATGAAATCGTGCTCGAATATGAGGAGGTCGTCGTCGAGCGCATCGGCCGGACGCGCTTTGAACGGTTCGCTGCGATTCTGGACTTGGGCGGGCAGCTCCATCACACGCTGCGCCGCGTGTCGCCGAGCTTTCGCTTTCACCTGATCACCGCAGACCCCGACGACGACAAGTTTGCCGACTGTGCCATCGCGGCGGAGGCGGACTACCTCATCACCGAAGACCGGCATTTCGATGCGCTGACAACCGCCGGCTACAAGCCGCGGCCGATCACGCCGGAGGAGTTCATCCGGCGGCATCTGGGTGGTGCGTGAGAGGAAAGCATCGGCTGGCAGGGCCGGGGATGTTTATGGGGTCGGGTCAAAGCTGGAATTTCGCTCTCACCGGGGATTGGGACGACGGCCGCGCTCGGTGTTTGAGCAGGATGGACCAAGCCAGGGGCACAGCCCAGCGGAGGGCTGGCGCAGCGGCTTCTCGATCCGGTGCCCGCCGGGAACTGCAAGCTGCAAACCCTGCGCCAGTATTACCGCCTGCCGGAACGCGGCGCGCACACGGCGCTGGGCGATGTCTTCACGGTGGCCGATCTTTTCGCGAAGGTGCTGCGCCCGATCGCGGAGCAGCGTGGGCTGGCGACTTGGGAGCAGCTCGCGGCCTATGCCGCCGAGGAATGGTATCCGTCGCGCATCGCATTCGGGAAACACAAAGGCAAATCCATCGCGGAGGCGGGCACCGACTCTGGATTGCGCGGCTGGCTGGACGGTCTGGCGCGATCTGCCAACGCGCGCAACGCGAGAATGGGGCGCTGGTATTTGCGACACATCGAGGAAACGGCGGAACTCTCGCTCTTAGTCGCCTGGGAATGCGCGCGCGATCCGGCCGCCGGTGCTGTCGCGGGCAAAGACCTGGTGCTTTACGCGAACCCGGAGTTGCAGCACCTACGGGCGCTGGTGGACGCGGCACGGGCGCGACTGGCGGAACTCGAAGCCGGCTTCACGGTCGAGAAAGCGAAGGTGGAGGCGATGAAGGCCCGGCTGTTTGCGCGGCTGCGCGAGCATTTTCAGCGGCGCGACCGGCTGCGGCTCGTCATCAGCTATCGCCGGAAGTTTGTGGAATCTCTGGTGCGGCAGGGTGAGGAAGATGCCGGGAAGATTGAGCAGGAATACCGGCAGGCCAGCGCGCAGAACGAGCGGGAATATGCGGAGACGGCGGCGGAGTTAGCGGAGAAGAAGGAACTGTCCGCCGAGGAAGCCGCCGAAGTGAGCAAGCTCTGGCGGAAGCTGGTGAAGCTGTTTCACCCGGACCGCTTCGCGCAGGAGCCGGAGAAGCAGGAGACTTATCACCAGCTGACCGCCGCCATTAACCACGCGAAGGACCACGGCGATCTGGCCACGCTGCGGAAAATCGCGGAAGACCACCGTAGGTCGAATGGGCTTCATTTTGCGGCATGGCTGGGCGGCGCTCGACTTCAGCGAAGATCGGGAGATTGCGCAACTGCGCCGTCTGTGGGAAAGCATCGAGCTGGAAATCGTCCGCGTGCTGGAGGCGATCAATGCGCTCAAGGAGAGACCCGATTACGAGCTGCACCGGCTGACGACCCAGACGCCGGCGTTTTTCGACGGGACGGTGAAGCGGCACATCGAGGGCCTGGAGAGGGAAATCGCGGTGCTGGAAAGTCAGGCGGACGAGCTGGCGAAGGAGATTGAAGAACTGACGGGCGAGGGCGCGCTCGGAAGCGAACGCAGGGTCAGCGACTAGCCCTTATCCTCGATCCCAGACTCGTTCCTGCTGTGCCGTACTCCTCCGCGTTGCTCAGCGAGTCGGTGATGACGATCGGGATGCCGGCAACGCTGTCCGGTAGCGTGGGCACACCCGTCGCGCTCGTGACCTTCGTGCGGCTGCGGCGGAGCGGCTACAGCGCGTGGCGATTCACAGGCGTTGCCTGTTTCCACTGCGGTAGTCGGGAGCTACTCCGGCCGGAAAGTTGCCTTCCATGGCTCTACGAAAGTGTTGCCGCCGATGGATCGTCGGTCATGCCCTCGCGGAAGCCGTGCTCGGCGGGTCGGCGCGAGTTACGCTCCGGTATCCGGTGCCGAGAACGATTCGACGCCTGGCGTCAGAAGCGCACGCGCAGGCCAACGCCCCAGCCGTAGTCGGAGTGCCATTGGCCGATGACCGCGGCGTTTTTGTTGAGCATGTAGTCGAGATGCACGCGGCCTTCCCAGTAGTCGTGCGTGTCGTATTCCACTTCGCCGCCGAGATCGAGGCGCGGCGCGAGCGGGACGCTTTTGGCAAGTATCACCCGCGCGCCGCCATCGATTGAATTCTTCAGAAAGCGGCATGTTTCATCTCGTGGCGCTCGTCGTCGTGGCCTCGATGATCGCGCACTCCTCGACCGATGTGCTTTTCGCCCGCTGGTCCCCGGACAAAAGTGGGCGACCTGAAGACCGACTCGCATTAGCTTCGGAGCGCCGCAGAAAAGGCCCATCTCCTCACTCCATGAAACCTCTCTTCCTTCTGCTCACGCTCCTCGCCGCGCTGCCACTGCGAGCGGAATCCCTCCAAGGACAGCTTGACGCAAAGCGCCGCGAGTTTGCGGCGAAGGCTCCGCCGGAGCGCGCGGCGGCGTATCAGGCGGGCATCGATGCGGTCGCGGCGAGCGGCATCTACGAGCGGGCGAAGAAGACCGGGAATCGCGCGCCCGATTTCACCTTGAAGAACGCGGCGGGGAAGGAAGTGCGCCTCTCAGAGCTGCTCGCGAAGGGGCCGGTCGTGCTGACCTGGTATCGCGGCGGATGGTGCCCGTATTGCAATCTCGCGCTCGCGTCGCTGCAGGAAAAGCTGCCGGAAATCCAACGGCTCGGCGCGACGCTCGTGACGCTTACGCCAGAGCTGCCCGAGCACGCCGAAGACACGACGAAGAAAGGCAAGCTCGCCTTTGAAGTGCTCTCCGATGTGGGCAATCGCGTGGCGCGCGAATACGGCGTGGTTTTCAAGATGACGCCGGAGGTCGCGGCCGCGATGCGCGCGGGCGCGAAGACGAATGTGCGCAACGGCGACGAGTCCGATGAGTTGCCGCTCGGCGCGGCTTACGTGATCGCGCCGGGCGGCGAGATCACCTACGCCTTTCTCGATGCCGACTATCGCCGGCGCGCCGAGCCCGCGCGGCTCGTGGATGCGCTCACCGCACTGAAGACGGGTCGGCCCACGCCGGAGCATTTGCTGCTCACGTTTTGGGAAGGGGTTTGGAATCCGCCCTACGACCTCGGCCTCGTCGATCGGCTGATGACGGAAGACTTCGTGATCACCTCGGCCGGCAAGGACGTGGTGGGCCGCGAGAAGTTCAAGGAATGGATTCGCGGCTTCCAAACGAAGATTGGCGATGGCCGACTGGAAAATCGCGAGATTTTCACGGGCATGGACGGGAAGCGCGTGGTCTCGCGCTGGTTGGCGACGGGGCGCAATCGCGGGCTCTTTGGCACCGCGGCAGATGGAGAATCGGTGGAGTTCACAGGCCTCGCGGTGTGGGAAGTGCGGAACGGCCGGCTTGCGCACAATTGGGTGGAGCGCAGCGCCTATGAGCTGTACCGGCGGCTCACGAGCAAGAGCGCGAAAGATCCGCAGCCCTGAACTCGCAGGGCGGCGGCCGTCACTCGCCGGGGTGCGTCCGCTGGTGCGCGGGACCGCCTTCGCGGGAAAGATTGCGTGCCGTATTGATCAGGCCGACGTGGGAGAAGGCTTGCGGAAAATTGCCGAGCATCCGCCCGGTCCGCGGATCAACTTGCTCGGCGAGCAGTCCGAGATCGTTGCGGATCGCGAGCAGGCGCTCGTAAACGGCGCGCGCTTCGTCCCAGCGGCCGGCGAGCGCGTAGTTGTCGGCAAGCCAGAAGGTGCAGAGCAGAAACGCGCCTTCGCCCGGCGGCAGGCCATCGACGTGCGAGCACTCTTCGCTGCGATAGCGCAGCACGAAGCCATCGACGAGCAGCTCGCGCTCGATCGCCGCGACGGTGCCGCGCACGCGCTCGTCGTCCGCGGGAAGGAAGCCGACGAGCGGCACCATGAGCAAACTCGCGTCGAGCGCGTCGCCATCATAGACCTGCGCGAAGGCGTTCTTTTCGTGGTTGAATCCCCGCCTGCATATTTCGTCGCGCAAGGCATCGCGTTGTTCGCGCCAGCACTCGACCGGGCCGTCTTTTCCGAATTGCTCGACCGCTTTCACCGCGCGATCGAACGCAACCCACGCCATGAGTTTTGAGTGGGTGAAATGCCGACGCGGGCCGCGTACTTCCCAGATGCCTTCGTCGGGTTCGTGCCATGCGGTTTCGAGGAATTTCAGCATCGCCCGCTCGACGGCCCACGCGTGCGGCGGCGCTTCGATGCCCGCGCATCGCGCCTGGTGCATGGAGTCGATGACCTCGCCATAGACATCGAGCTGAAACTGGCTGAAGGCGGCGTTGCCGATGCGCACCGGCTTCGACCCCTCGTAGCCCGGCAACCAGGGCAGCTCCAGCTCTTCGAGGCGGCGCTCGCCCGCCGGTCCGTACATGATTTGGAGCTTGCCCGGGTCGCCCGCGACCGCGCGCAGAAGCCAATCCCGCCATGCGGCCGCCTCGTCGGTGTGACCGCTGAGCAGCAGCGTGTAGAGCGTGAAGGTCGCGTCGCGCAGCCAGCAAAAGCGGTAGTCCCAATTGCGCACGCCGCCGAGGTGCTCGGGCAGAGAAGTCGTGGCTGCTGCGACGATCCCGCCGGTCGGCGCGTAGGTGAGCGCTTTCAACGTGATGAGCGAGCGCTCGATCACGTCGCTCCATTCGCCCTCGCACTTCGCGCCCGCCACCCAGTCGCGCCACCACCGCTCGGTTTCCGCGACTTTGCTGCCGGCATCGCTGCGCTTCTCCGGCGGCTCGTGCGATCGGTGCCAGAGCAGATCAAAGGCGATGGTCTGCCCTTCGCTGACGGTGAAATCCGCGACCGTCGTGAGCCCTTCGCCGTGCGTCTCGACATCGGACCAAAAGCTCAGTGCATCCGGTCCCGCGACCGCTTCCAGCCGGTCGTCGAGCCGGCGAATCCACGGGACGATCGAGCCGTAATCGAAGCGCACGATGAGCCGCATTTTCATTCGCACCCGCCCGCGCACGCCCTGCACGACGCGCACGACATCCGCATCGCGCGCGCGCACCGGCATGCAGTCGATCAGCCTCACGCGACCGCCGGCCGTCTCGAACTCCGTCTCCAGCACGAGCGTTCCCTGGCGGTAGTTGCGCCGCGTGGCCGTGACTTCTTCAGCCGGGGCGATCTTCCAGCAGCCATGCTCTTCATCGCCGAGCAGTGCGGCAAAGCAGGCCGCCGAGTCGAAGCGCGGGAGGCAGAGCCAGTCGATGGAGCCGTTGCGCCCGACGAGCGCAACGGTCTGCGTATCGCCGATGATGCCGTAATCCTCGATCTTCAGATGTTCATGGGAAATCATTCGATCATTTTTGCTCGCGAACAATGGTCACCGGCGTGCCACGACTGAGCAGGAGTTGCAGCTCGGCGAGATCGTCTTTCAGCAAGGCGATGCCGCGTGGCGGGATGTCGGGATTTGCCGGCGGTGCGCTGGTTTTTTCGGGCGCCGAAATCTCCACCGCGCCCGCTTCCACGCCCTCTTCCTCGGAGACGCCGTAGAGGATGTAGCCCGGCCGCGCGAACTGCACCCACGCGGTCGCCTCGCCCAAATTGGCCGCGCTCGGCAGCACGCGCTCACCGTCTTTCCAAAATGTCGTTGCGACAACTTTCGTCGAGACGTTCGGCTGACTGCCCGCGGCAGTTCGATCGATTGGATCGGGTATTGTTTGAAGAACCCGTCCCCGTGATGGACGACGATCCGCTCCTTGGGAAGGTCGATGGTCAGGGTGAAGTCGCCATCGGGCACGAGCAGGCGCTCGCCGGGACGAATGACCGTCGAGTCGAGGCTGTTCTCGCGGATGATCATGTCCGGGCTGGAGTTGAGCTTTTTCGCGATTCGGGAAAGAGTGTCGCCGCGCTGCACGAGATATTCGGTTTTGCCAAAGAGGCTGTCGTCGGAAAAAAACATCGCGGTATTGATTTCGCCGAGCAATTCGCGCGCGGTGCGGCTTTCGGGTGCTTGCGGGTAGATGCGGAGTTGGTCCCGGAGCATCTTCTGCGCTTCGAGTGATTTACCCGCCTCGCGGAGCTTCCGCGCTTTCTCCACTTGCGCGATGATCGGGTGAATGAAGGGCGCCGGCGTCTCATTTGCCACCGCTACTTCGGAACCGAAACGGAGTTCACGAAGCGGAAAGCGCAGAATGAATGTGAAGTATCCGCCAGCGTAACCGATCGCCATGGCGAGAATGATGGCGAGAATGGCCTGGGTTTTTTTCATAGGAGTTGCGAAAGCCCGGTCGTCTTTGGACGGGGAGGTCAGGTTACACAAAAAATCGAGATTCGACGATGCTCGCGTGCGGACGACAGTTCCGACACTCCGCATGGAGCAAATTAAGGCTCGATGTCTCGCCCGTCGGCTTGAGCAGCCATTAGATGGCGACAGTGCGGGTGACATCCGATCGTTCTTCATTTCAAGACCAGTGGCGAGTCCCTGCGTTCGACTACAGCTGGACGTTGGGAGGCGCAGTCGCTCGCCGCTCGGGTTGTTTTCTGAGTGGCGGATGGTTCCGTTACGCCCGCGATGCGTACGAGCAGCGATCTAGTTCACACGACGCGGGTCACGTCCTTTATCACACGATAAAGGGCGAGCACCTCTGACCGGCCAGCAAGAGTGTCACGAACCAAACCTGAAGACATGTTACGAAATCTTAAAACCTTGAAGGGTTGCACCCTGGCCGCCTCCGACGGGGAAATCGGCAAGGTCCAGGAAATGTATTTCGACGATCAAAGTTGGGAGGTGCGCTATCTGGTCGTCACTGCGGGCTCGTGGCTGACGGGGCGCGACGTGCTCATCGCGCCACGCGCGCTCGGCGAAATCGACGAGCAAAATGCCGCAATCGCGGTGCATCTCACGCAGGACCAGGTCCGCCACGCGCCGTCGATCGACAGCGATCACCCAGTATCGCGGCAATATGAACAAAAATACTTTCAGTATTACGGGTGGGATCCGTATTGGGTGGTGCCAGGCGGGGGGATGGGAATGATCGGCATGGGCATGCCGGCGGTGGTCCCGACGCAGCCCGAAGTGTCCGAGAATTTGCAGCCCGAGGTGGAGCCGGAGGGCGATCGGCATCTGCGTTCCAGCCGGGAGGTGCAGGATTACGGAATTTGCGCGCAGGATGGCGAACTAGGCCACATCAGCGATTTCGTCATCGACGACGCCGACTGGTGCGTGCGCTACCTCGTCGTGGCGACTCGCAATTGGCTGCCGGGCAAACATGTGCTGCTCGCGCCTGACTGGGTGGAGCGCATATCGTTTGAGGAAGGGATGGCCTTCGTCAATCTGCCACGCTCCGCGATCAAGGACGCGCCGGAATATGATCCCGCGTCGGGAGTGAGTCGCGCCTACGAGGAACAGTTGCATCAGCACTACAAGCAGAAGAATTACTGGGACGCCGTGCAAGGTGCGAAGCGATAAGCCGCGCTGTGCATCGACGCGGTGGGGAAAATGCAGGTGCCGGTGTTGCCACGCCGCGCGTTGCGCGGAACCACCTCGTCTCCGCGCCCTCGTGTGCGAGAGTCGCCCGTCATGGCCATGAAATTTGAAGTCGTTATCATCGGAGGAGGTTTCGCCGGCGCCTACTGCGCTCGCACGCTGGCGCGTGCTTTGGGCGCTGGCTCCGAGAATCGCGTCGCGCTCGTGTCGGAGGATAACGTCCTGACCTTTCAACCGATGCTCGCAGAGGTGGCTGGCTCCACGCTTTCGCCGCTCGATGTGGTCAATCCATTGCGCTCCTTCTGCCGCGGCGCGAACGTCCTGCACGGTGCGGTGCGCACGGTGGATTGGGCCTGCAAAAGGGTGCAACTCGACGCCGGGCAATTCACCGAGGATCACCACATCGAGTTCGAGCATCTCGTCGTCGCGCTCGGCAGCGTCGTCGATTTCCATCAGGTGCCCGGCATGGCGCAGCACGGGCTGCCGCTCAAGACCGTGGCGGATGCGCTGCGGTTGCGCTCGGCGCTGATCCATCGTCTGGAAGAGGCAAATCTCGCCACCGACCCCGATGCCCGGCGGCGGCTGCTCACCATCGTGATCGTCGGCGGTGGCTATACCGGAGTCGAGACGGCGGGCCAGCTCGCCGATTTTCTCGAAAGCGCGCAGCGCCAGTATTGGAATCTGCGCGACTTCCAACCGCGCGTCGTGCTCGTCCACAGCCGCGCGCATCTCCTCGCGGAGATCGGCGAAAAACTCGGAGATTACGCGCAGCGCGTCCTCGAGGGCCGCGGCGTCGAGGTGGTGCTCAATGACCGCGTCACCGAGGTCACGCGGGATTTTGCGGTGCTGCAAAGTGGGCCGGTGATCGAGACGCACCTGATCGTCTCCACGGTCGGCAATGCGCCGTCGCCCGTCGTCCTCGACCTGTGCCGGCAGCTCGAAATCACGCCGCCGCACGGCCGCATTCCAACGGAGGCCACGATGCGCGTGGCCGGACATCCGAACCTCTGGGCCGCAGGCGACTGCGCCGCGATTCCCTGGAATGGCGAATCCTCGTGCCCGCCCACCGCGCAATTTGCCCAGCGCCAGGGCACCCAACTCGCCCGGAATCTCGCGCGCGTGCTCGGCGGCGAAGAGCCGCAGCCCTTCAAACATCGCGACCTCGGCCAACTCGCCACCATCGGCGAACATGCCGCGGTCGCGGAAGTCTTCGGCGTCCACTTTCACGGACTCCTCGCCTGGTGGCTCTGGCGCACCATCTATCTCGCGAAGCTGCCGGGGCTGCTGCGCAAGCTGCGCGTCATGACGGACTGGACGTTCGAGCTGTTCTTCCCGCGCGACATCAGCCTGCTCCTCCCGGCGCCCGCCGATCCGATGCGCCCGATGCATTTCCGCCAGGGCGAAGTCGTTTTCACGGAAGGCACCGCCGGACGCGGCTTCGTGGCGCTGCAGAAGGGCCGCATCGTCATGAAAAGCGGACCGCAGGGTGAGGAGCGCACCTTCGGCGCCGGCACATGTCTGGACGAAAGATTCCAAAACGCGGACGGCATGTGGAACGGCACCGCGATTGCCGCCGAAGCGAGTGACGTGCTCCTTTTGAGCGGCGTCGCCTGCGAACTTTTCCGCCAGGAAGTGCGCGAAGAAGTGCGAGAGCGGGAAGAGGCGAAGGCGGCGGCGACTGCGAATCTGGGGCGCGAAGCCGGAGATGGGAACGTGGAACCGCGGCGGGAGGCCACGTGACGAGGTTGGAGGGAGAAGGCCGCCGGCACTGGCAATCAACGATGCGCCGAGCATTGCGGCCTTCGCCACGTCCAGAAGTTGTGCCGTAGTAAAGGCGAGAATAGGGATGGGCGTGGGCCTTGGAGAATGCGAGTGCGCGCCGCGTCGCTGCCGGCCGTGCTCGGAAGTTTGCTGGGGGATTTTAGCTTCTTAACTCGCGCCGTGCCGAAAGAGATCATTTTACGAGGAAGAAAGCCATGCCCAGGACGACATAGACGGCGAGCAGCAGGACGCCTTCGAACCACGTCGTTTCGCCGTCTTCCGCGATGGCATTGACGGCGAAGGTCACGCCGGCGATGGCGATGAGTTCGAGCGGATTGGAGAAGACGAGATTCATCGGCTTGCCCATGAAGTGCGACACGAGGACCAGCAAAGGCGCGACCAGGAGCGCAACCTGGATCGTCGAGCCGACGGTGATGCTCATCACAAGGCCCATTTGGTTTTTCCGGGCGAAGTAAATCGCGGCGACGTATTCCGAGGCGTTGCCGACGACGGCGAGGACGATCACGCCGAGAAAAAATTCGGAGAGCCCGAGTGCCGCGGCGCTTTCCTCGAGCGCGCCGGAGACGAGTTCTGCCTCCCATGCCGTGAAGGCGGTGCCGGCGACGAGCACGCCGAGCGATTGCCAGATCGGCCACGCCTGCTCGTGCGGTGTTTCATTTTCTCCCTGCGAAAAGGCAAAGGCACCGCGATGGGTCACGAGGGTGTAAATGAGGTTCGCGACATAGACGAGGATGAGCACGACGGCGACGCCGAGGCTGAGTTGTTCGTCGAGGCGCGTAACGTCGGCGGGGGCAGCGAGGCCGCGCTCCGTGTAGTCGAAGACGGCCGGGATCAGCAGCGCGATCATGGAGAGAATGAGCAGGCTGGAGAGCAATCCGGCGCGCTCGCGTTTGAAGGTCTGCCGCTCGCGGCCCCAGCTTCCGACCACGATGGCCAGCCCGAGACCGAGCAGGCTGTTGCCGATGATCGAGCCGGTGATCTGCGCTTTCACCACATCAGGCTTGCCCGCGCTGAGAACGAAAAGCGCGAGGATCAGTTCCGCGGCGTTGCCGAAGGAGACATTGAGCAGCCCGCCGATAGCCGGCCCGGCGCGATGCGCGAGTTGCTCCGTCGCGCGGCGAATCCATTCCGCCAGCGGCACGATGGCGAGGATGGCGGCGCCAAAAGTCCAGAGCGGCCCGAGAGGCGCGAAGTAGTGCAGCCCGAGTGAGAGCGGGATGAGCAGGAGCAGCCAGGTGAAGACCATGATGCAATGCTATCGGCGGCGGGTGCCTCTGCGGGCCGCTCTTAGTGCCGTCGAAATGAGGCGTCGGCGCTACGCGCGTTCAATGACAGGTCGCGGCGCGCGGCGGAGCATCTGAGCTTGGACGGCGGCACCGCTGACGAAGAGCACCGCGAAGGTGACGCTGCGCCAGAGCGAACCATGCACGGCCCATTGCGCGATCACTGCGGCACCGAGGGCGGCGGAAATTCCGATCAAAGCCCAATCGAGAAATGCGACGGCGAGGATGGCAAAGAGGATGCCGCCGAGGATGAACGCCAAGCCGGACCCCTGCGGAGAAAGGGTGCCCACGATTTCCGCCATCACACTCTGCGCGAGATAGCCGCCGGCAAGGAATCCCGCGAGACCGATGGCGACGCGCTGAAAGAAGACGGCGAGGACGGCGCCGACAATTCCCGCGAGGACGGCTGCGAGGATGATGAGCCACGCCGGCTGCCCGGTCAGCCATTGCGCGGCCAGGTTCATCCCGACCACGAAGCCAACGCCGCCGACAAAAAGCCAGTAAAGCCGCTGCCCGAAAAAGAGCAGCAGCCCGGCGACGATGAGGGGGAGGATGGACATGGTGTTCATGATCGTTGGTCCCAGATGGTGAGGGAAATGAGGACGCTGCTGGAACTGCGGATGGGGATTTTCCCGTCCTCACAACTGCGAGCGAAAGATTGTGGTCGCGTTGCCGATGGCTTTTTCCCACAGCGGGCGGCGCTTCCATTCCGCCAGCGTGATCTCGCGCGAGCGGGCGAGGTCTTCGGCGAACATTGCGCTGTGCGTGCGGGCGAAATCGCCGTCGAGCACGTTGAGGTTGGCCTCGTCGTTGAGGCGCAGGGAGCGGTTGTCGAAATTCGCCGAGCCGACCGAGAGCCAGCAGTCATCCACGATCATGTATTTGCAGTGCAGGCGCGCGGGCTGGAATTCGTGGATGCGCACGCCGGCGGCGAGCAGCGGCTCCCAGCGCGCGCGGCTGGCGTAGCGCACCAGCGGTTTGTCGATGTCCTCGCCGGGCGTGATGATCTCGATCGCGACACCGCGGCAGCGCGCTTCGACGAGCGTGGCGATGATGTGATCGTCCGGGATGAAGTAGGCATTCGCGATTTGGATGCGGCGGCGCGCGGCGGCGATGGAGAAAAGCAGCATCACGCGCACGCTGCCGCTGGTGTCGCTCTCGGAGCTTCTGAAGACTTGGCAGGTCTGTTCGCCGGCACGGTCGAGCGCGGGAAAGTAATCGTCGCCGTGCAGGATCACGCCGCGCGTTTGCGTCCAGTTTTCCACCAGCGCCTGCTGCACCTGCGCCACGACCGGCCCCCGCACCTGGTAGTGCGTATCGCGCCAGTGGCCGGGCTGGGTGCCATCGCCGTTCCACGCGTCGTCGAGGCCCACCCCGCCGATGAAGCCGGTGCGCCCGTCGATGACGAGTAGCTTGCGATGCGTGCGGTAGTTGAGCCGCGTGAACTTCAGCCCGTGAAAGAGTTCCAGCTCGACGCGCGAGTTTTTCACCGCGCGCATCGAGGGGCCGTGCGAATCCTGGCAGCCGATCGCATCCTGGAGGAAATGGACGCGCACTCCGGCCGCGGCGCGCTCGCCGAGAGCGTCGGCGAATTGCGCGGTGATGAGGCCTTCGCTCCAGCGGAAATTTTCCAGCGTGATCGAGCACTGCGCGGCGCGGATGGCGGCGAGCATCGCGGGGAAAATCTCGCGGCCATTGCGCAGAAGGCGCACTTCATTTCCCTCGACGAGGGCGGGGCCGAGCAGATGGCTCATGGTGCGATTGAAAGGCTGATCGCCGACGCCGTAACTGGTGTCGATGCGGCGCGAAAGCCGGTGTTCGGCATCGAAGAAATTGCGCGAGATGAAGATGCCTGCGGCAGCGCCGGCGACCGCACCCGCCAAAGCCGCGACCGTGAGAGGAAAGGAGCGCGAGGTTCTTGGCATCCGATGAAGATGATTCGTGCGGCGGGACGCGGGAAGCGGAATGAGTGGGCGCGGCCCAAGATGCAGTATTTCCGGGGGCATCGGGAGAGCGCCCATGCCCTCGTCGGGCTGCCTCCCGAAACCACTTATGGGCGCGGGCGCGAACCTATTTTTGCCTGCACGAAATCAATTTGTGGAGGCACTTACACTAACAACTCGATAAACTATGAAACTATCTAAACTCGCCGCCTCCTTTGCGGCACTGACATTGGCAACCTCCGGCGCGTTCGGGGCGGATACCACGAATACCTCTGACCATCAATGGCTGGTCGATGCCTCGAAACTCGATGGCACCGCGGTCTTCGATTTCCATGGCCATAAGCTGGGCGATCTGCAGAAAGTGTTGATTGATCCCAAAAGTGGCCGCATCCGTTACGGCGTGATGGAAGTGGACAAATCCTGGAACTGGAACGACCCGACCGTCGCCATTCCGTGGGGCACCTTTGCGGTCAAGAAAGGCGATGACAAGATGCCGAACCTTTCCATTGACGCGACCAAGGATAAACTGGAGAAGGCGCCGAAATTCAAGGAAGGCGACGCGGACCGCCTTTTCGGCAAGGAAGCTTCGGCGCCCATCTATACCTACTGGAGCATCTATTGGTTCGATGAGCCGATGCCTGCGACTCAGAAAGACGCCACCGGCAACAAAAGCAAGAGTCCTTCGAGCAAGACGGGTTCTGACGCGGCGGATACGAGCACGCCCGCCGACTCGACCAAATAAGCAGCCCCAACCAAGGCTGCAAACAGGCCGTCGCTCCCGCTCGGGGGCGGCGGCTTTTTCATCCGGTCCGTGACACCACGGGAGTGCCTTGCTACTTTTCCTGGCGAACCATAAATACGTTTACCGTGCAGCTTCCCGACGCTCCCACGCAGAATTCAATAGCGCTGGCCGATCGCGAAGGCCCGCTCGGGCCCGTTCCTGAAACTGATCGATTGGTGAGTCGAATTTTCATCAGCCCCAGCGGCATTTGCCTTGGAAAATGAACTGTCTGGATCGTCCGCGACGATTCATGATGGAACCCATGTCCAAGCGCCGCTCGAAGTCTGCCAAGCCTGCTTCCGATTCGGACAAGGCGAAACCCGCCCCGAGTTTTCCGGTCGTCGGCATCGGTGCTTCGGCTGGCGGGCTGGAGGCGGCGACGGAATTGCTGGAGCATCTGCCGGCGGAGACGGGGCTGGCGTTTGCGCTGGTGCAGCATCTCGATCCGAAACATCCGAGCCAGCTCAGCGACATCCTCCAGCGCGCGACGAAGATGCGCGTGACCGAAGCGCGCGACGGGATGCAGGTTGCCGCCAATTGCGTTTATATCATCCCGCCCAATACGCAGATGCGCATCGCCGACGCCGTGCTGCATCTCACGCCGCGGCCCGAGCCGCGCGAGGGCGTGAATCTGCCGATCGACGAATTCTTCCGCTCGCTCGCCATGGAGTGCGATGGCACCTCCATCGGCGTGGTGCTCTCGGGCAATGCCAGCGACGGCACCGAGGGGCTGAAGGCGATCAAGGCCAGCGGCGGCCTCACCTTTGCCCAGGATGAAAAATCCGCGCGCTATGCGGGGATGCCGCGCAGCGCAGTGCGGTCGGGCTGCGTGGATTTCGTGCTGCCGCCGGCGAAGATCGCGGAGGAAATCGCTCGGCTCGGCAAGCATCCTTTTGTCGTCAAACCGAAGGCCGAAGCGGAGCAGGCGGCCGCGGAGGCGGCGGAGCAGGTGGGCGATGGCTTGAAGAAAATTTTCACGCTGCTGCGGAGCGCGAGTGGGGTCGATTTCGGCCACTACAAGCAAAGCACGATCAACCGGCGTCTCCAGCGGCGGATGGCGGTGCATCACATCGAAGACCTAGATGAATACGCGGCGCATCTCGAGACGCATCCCGAGGAAGTCGAGGCGGCCTGCAACGACGCGCTCATCCATGTGACGCAATTTTTCCGCGAGCCGGAGAGCTTCGATGCGCTGGCGAAAAAGGTCTTCCCCGCGCTGCTGGAAAAGCGCGCGGAGAGCGAGCCGATCCGCGTCTGGCTGCCGGGCTGCTCGACGGGTGAGGAGGCGTATTCGCTGGCGATCCGGCTGGTGGAATTCATCGGCGACCGGGCGGATGCGCCGGGGTGGCAGGTCTTCGGCACGGACGTGAGCGAGCGCGTGATCGAGCAGGCGCGCAAGGGGCTCTACAGCGCGAACATCGAGGCGGACGTTTCGCCCGAGCGGCTGCGGCGCTTTTTCACCCGCGTCGAGAGCGGCTGGCAGATCAGCAAGACGATCCGCGACCACTGCGTTTTCGCGCGGCAGAATGTGCTGAAAGATCCGCCCTTTTCCAAAATCGACCTGGTGAGCTGCCGCAATGTGCTCATCTATTTCGAGCGCCCGGCGCAGGAGAAATTGATCCCCATTTTCCACTACTCGCTGAAGCGCGGCGGCTGGCTGCTGCTCGGCAGCGCGGAATCGGTCGGCGCGTTTTCCGGAAAGTTCGAGACCGTGGATGCGAAGCACAAAATCTTCGCGCGGCGGCCGGGGGAAAGCAGCGCGATCGATATGATCCATGAATTCCCCGCGGCGCGCACGACGGCGCCGGGTGAGCCGGCCGGGGAAAAGGAAATCTGGAGCCGGCTCGATGTGCAAAAGGAGGCCGACCGCGTGCTGATGGCGCGCTATTGCCCGCCGTCCATCGTGGTGGGCGAGAATCTCGAGATCATCCAATTCCGCGGCAGCGTCGCGCCATTTCTCGAGCCGGCGACGGGCGACGCGAGCCTGAATCTTTTCCGCATGACGCGCCCGGCGATCGAGGTCGAACTGCGCGCGGCGATCAATCACGCAAAGAAAACCGGCGCGCCGGTGCGGAAGGAAAACGTGCGGCTCCACAGCGGCGGCGCCCCGCGCTTCGTGAATCTCGACGTGGTGCCGCTCGGGTCGGCGGCGCTGCGGGAGCGCTGTTTCGTGGTGCTCTTTGAAGATCGTCCGCCGGAGCCGGAGCCTGCCGCGACCCAGTCCGCGCGCGGCCGGGCGAAAGGCGGCGAGAAGCGCGTGACGCAACTCGAAAGCGATGTCGCAGCCGGGCGCGAGCATTTGCAATCGGTGCTCGAGGAACACGACGCGACGACCGAGGAGTTGCGCTCGGCCAATGAGGAAATCCAGTCGAGCAACGAAGAACTCCAGAGCACAAACGAGGAGCTGGAGACCGCGAAGGAAGAGCTGCAATCGGCCAATGAAGAGCTGACGACGGTGAACGAGGAACTCAAGCACGCGAATCTTAACCTGGGCGATTTGAACAACGACCTCGGCAATCTTCTGCGCAGCGTGAGCATCCCCATCGTGATGCTCGACCGCGAGCTGCGCATCCGCCGCTTCACGCCCGTCGCCGAGAAAATGTGGAAGCTGGCGCCCGGCGATGTGGGTCGGGCGATTGGCGATTTGCGGCTGGAATTCGAGCTGCCCGGTTTGGACAAAATGCTGCGCGCCGTGCTCGACAGTCTCGAATCGCGCGAGACCGATGTGCAGACGCACGACGGGCGCTGGTGGCGGCTCCAGGCGCGCCCTTACGAGACGGTGGATAACCAAATCACCGGCGTGGTGCTGATCCTTTTCGACATCGACGCGGCGCGGCGCGAAGCCGAGCGGCGCGAGCTGGCGACCGCCTATGCCGAGGCCTTCGTCGGGACGGTGCGCGAGGCCTTTCTGGTGCTCGATGGCGAGCTGCGCGTGAAGTGGGCGACCACCGCGTTCTATCGCGCCTTCCGGGTCAGTGCGCGGCAGACCGAGGGGCAGCTCCTTTACGAACTGGGCAATGGCCAGTGGGACATCCCGCAACTCCGCAAGCTGCTCGAGAAAATCCTGCCGAAGGAGACGCAGGTGCAGGATTTTGAAGTCCAGCACACCTTCCCGCAGATCGGCAAAAAGCGGATGCTGCTCAACGCCCGCCGCATCGAGCGCGACGTGCAGGGCGAGCCGCTCATCCTGCTCGCGATCGAGGAGCAACCGGGATGAAAAACGGCGCGCGCACCTCCGAGCCGCGCGTGGCGGCGCTGGAGCGGAAAATCCTCGAACTCGAACGCACCGTGCAGCTCCTCGATGAGGCGCGCAGCCATTACGCCGACCATTACGATTTTGCTCCCCTCGGCTTCATCACGCTCGATGCCCACGGTTGCATCCTGGAGCTGAATGTCATGGCTGCCCGATGGCTCGGACGGGAGCGCGCGTTGCTCGTCGGCATGCCACTGCTGCCATTTGTGGAAAAGGCGCACGCGCCGGTCTTCCTGCATCACCTGCGCGAGTGCCAGCAGTCGCCCGAGAAGCAAGGGTGCGAAGTCGCCCTCGTCGCAGGCCGCGCCGGGCCCCGGCTCGTCGAGCTGCTCAGCGTGCCGGTGATGGATACGTCCACGGGCCGCACCGTCCATCGCACGGTGCTCCGCGACGTGACGAAGAGCCGGCGCATCGAGCGCGCTTTGCGGCAGTCGGAAGAGCGTTTTGCCACGGCCTTCCGCGCCAGCCCGAGCGCGGTCGCCATCACTACGCTGGAGGAAGGGCGCTACGTGGATGTGAATGCCAGCTTTTGCCAACTGACCGGACTCGCGCGCACGGAGATCATCGGGCGCACTTCGGTGGAACTCGGCTTTTATCCCGATGCGGAAACGCGGGAGGAACACATCGTCGGCCTGCGAGGCGGCGGGAGCGCGCGGAACCTCGAATGCCAGGTGCGGACGAAAGCGGGTGCCCCGCGCGACGTGCTCATTTCCGTGGAGCAAATCGTCCTCGATGGCCAGCCGTGCCTGCTCACCATCGGCCAGGACGTTACCGAGCTGAAGCGGCTCCAGCGCGAGGTGCTGGAAATCAGCGAGCGCGAGCAATCGCGCATCGGGCAGGATTTGCACGATGGCCCGTGCCAGAGCTTCACGGGCATGGCCATGCTCGCCGAAGTCGTCGCGCGCGACCTCGACCGCGAGCACTCGGCGCTGGCGGAAAAAGTGCGCGATATTTCCCGCATGGTGCGCGAAGGCGCGGACGAGATGCGCCGTCTCGCGGCCGGCCTCTATCCGGTGAAGATCCAGCGCGACGGGCTGGCCTGCGCGCTGGAGGATTTGGCAGCCGAAACGACCGGGCGCTGCGAAGTCCATTGTAGGTTCAATATGCCCAAGCCCATCACCATCACTGGAGAAAGCACCATCATTCACCTCTACCGCATCGCGCAGGAAGCGGTGAACAACGCCATCCGGCACGGTCGCGCGAAGAGCATCTGGATGGAGCTTTCGAGCGAGGACGGCGCCACGATCACGCTAAGCATTTGCGACGATGGCATCGGCCTCCCCAGCGCGCTGCCGGAGAAGCGCGGCCTCGGCTTGCACTCGATGGAATACCGCGCGCGGATGCTCGGCGGTTCGTTCCAGGCCGGGCCGGCCGGCGGACGCGGCACGGCGGTGGTCTGCTCATTTCCGGGAAAGGACTTTGCGTATGCCGGCTGAACCAGCGTCCGCCAAAAAACGGATTTTCCTGCTGGAAGATCACTGCGTCGTCCGCGAGGGCCTGCGGCTTTACCTCCAGCAGGAGCCGGACATGGAAGTGTGCGGCGAGGCCAGCGAAGCTGCCGCGGCGCTCGATGCCATCGAGAAACTTCAGCCGGATGCCGTCGTCTCCGACGTGTCGCTGCCCGGCATGAACGGCATCGAATTCCTCAAAAACCTCAAAGCCCGGTTTCCGTCGATCCCTGCGGTCGTGCTCTCCATGCATCACGAGAGCGTCTATGCCGAGCGCGCGTTGCGGGCCGGAGCGCTCGGCTACGTGATGAAAAAGGAAAGCACGGCGGTCGTCGTGAAGGCGCTGCGAAAGGCCCTCGCCGGTGACTACTACGTGAGCGACAAAGTCACCGGCTCGATCTTTCACAAGGCGCTCCTCAAGCCCGGCGCGGGTAAAATGTCCGAGCCATCTCCAGTCGATCTGCTCAGCGATCGCGAACTGGAAGTCTTCGAGTTGCTCGGGGCTGGAAAAAGCACCCGCGACATCGCCGAGGCACTGCGCCTCAGTCCGAAGACCGTCGAGAGCCACCGCGCCCACATCAAGGAAAAGCTGCACCTCGACACTGCCACCGAGATGCTCCAGCACGCCACGCTGTGGGTCGAGCACGCGGGCGCGGGCGAGCTGGCGTAACCCCTCGGGAAGTTCCCCATCCCCGTTTCCTGCGGCGTCCCGATTTCGCCTTTCGCGGGGGCGAGCCATTGTGAGGAACGATGGATACCGCACCAACTCCCCGGACCCGGCGCACGCCGGACATTGTCCGCATCGTCCTGCCAGAACTGGCGCGACTGCGCTCGCGGAATGAGCTCACCAGGGAAGAGTTCGACACGAAACTCAAGCGGCTGATCGGTGAGGAATTGGCTCCGCGGAACATGCACCTCATCGTGCGCGATCTCACCGACGGCACGACGCGCTTCATCATCAAGCGGATGAGCAACGGTGAGGTTTGCGATCTGCTCGATTGCCGCTGCGACCGGCACGATGCAGCTCACGCTGGATGAAGAAGGCGAGACCAACAAAAAGCTCACCGAACTCGCCGAAAACCACGTGAATCAACACGCCGCGACGGCCTGACGGAGTCCCGAGCGCCGGAAGGAGTAGCTAAACGCGGTCCGATTTGTTTCCCACTCGGCGCGCATTTGCGGTGGGTCGAATACCCCTCCCATGTCGCCGCGCATAGACCTGCGTGAACTCCGCTCCGAAGAAGCTGATGAGCGCCGAATAATAGACCCAGAAGAGCAGCACGACAAAGGAACCCGCGGCACCAAAGGCACTCGCGACGGCGGTTTGGCCCAAATATAAACCGATCAGATATTTTCCCACCGTGAAGAGCAGCGCGGTTGCTGCCGCTCCGATGGCCACGTCCCTCCAGCCGAGCCGCACGTCGGGCAAGTATCGGTAGATCATGGCGAAGAGCAACCCGGCCAGCACGAACGACGCGGCGATATTGGCCGTCTGCCAGAGCCACGGGACGGTCGGCATCCACTGCGTCAGATAATCCTGCAAGCCGCTGATCGTCGCGCTGAAAACCAGCGAGACGAGCAGCAAAAAGCCGACCCCGAGGGCGATGGCAAATGAACGCGCGCGATCCGCTACGAGTTTCATCATCAAGCCCCGCTTCGGCTCGCTCTCCACTCTGGCCATCCTCATCGGGCTGCAATTTCTCATCACCTGGTCGAGCATTCGTGCGCGCTGGATTCGGAAGCTCGTCACCGGAGAACCCTCGCTGCTGCTTTATCGCGGGACGTTACTCGATGAAACGCTGCGGCGCGAGCGCGTTACGGAAGACGAAGTCCGGGCAGCGGTTCGAGCCGCGGGTTTGAACGCACTCGCGGACGTGGAAGCGGTGGTCTGGGAAACCGATGGCTCGTTCAGCGTCGTCCGCCGAAGCAACACCTCGCCTTCCACAAGCCTCTCCGAAATCGACCTGCCAAATACTTCACCCATCCACCATCCCGGCGAGTAGCGATTTAACGGTATGCTCTACACAATCGCGGTAATTCTTCTCGTCCTCTGGCTGGTTGGCTGGCTCGGATTCCACCTGCTCGGCGGCTTTATCCACATCCTCATCGTTCTCGCAGTGATCCTCTTCCTCGTCCAAATGTTCAAGAAAGTCGCGTAGCAGATTTCTCCCGAAAATCGAAGCGGCCTCTCGCCGTCACGGCGAAAGGTGTTTCGAGCGTCTCGCCAAAGACGCTGATGCTTCGCTTAGCTCAGGCCGCGGCCTCTTCTGTGAAGCAATTCGAGCCGTTTTCAAATCGAGGGGCGATGATGAAGTGGAAGAAGGGTCGCAAAAAGATCGCAGAAAATGCATACAGATTGCTAGGCGAATGGCGGGTTGCCTCCGGGCATGGTGAGGTGGCGATGAGCCGGTTGGGTCAGGTGTTGGCTTATGCGCTCGCTGATTCGGACGGCTTATGGATTCACCGACCAGTTGCCGAAATTTTCAATGCGAGGGATGGCGAACAGCTTCCGTCCGGTTACCGGTGCGAGCTATTTAACATGCGCGGAACGCACGGATTTCACAGGCGGTCAGGAAGAGCGCAAATCGAAAACCTTCCTCTCATTCAATGCCCGGCAAAGGATGCTCGCCAAGGCTGCCGGATTGAAAGTGAAGCCGTAGCCCGCGCGCGAACGCTCGCGCCTTGGGTCCCTTTCCCTGCCGTTGCACCATCCGCGCCCAACTGACCCCCGCGCCTTTCAAAGCGACATGGGCGAGGTTTTCCGGCAAGGAAAGCGCGGCTTACGCCGAGCATTTCAACGACCTTTGCCGAATACTCGCCGTGGCGACGTCCATTGCAGCGAACCGGAGCGGCAACGACACTTTCTGCTTTCAAAAGCACGTCGCCAAAGACGTCGAGCTTTTCGATTTCGACACGGCGGAGAACGCCGAGCCCGCGACCAAACAGAGCGGCTTTGCCGACGTTGCCCGCTCGTTGCTAGAGCGCGAAGCCGTCGAGTTGGCGAACGAGCGGACTCGCCGGCAGCATTCCGTCGCGCAAAAACAAAACGTCCGCATCGCCCGCTTTCTCAACCGCCTCGTCTTTTGCTTTTTCGCCGAAGACACGGACCTTCTTACGCGGCGCAGAGACGCCTGTGACCTGCCTTTAAATCTAATGGTATTTCAGGAGCGAACGCCTCACGCTCAACGATATGAATGCATCATTCTCACAACGACTGATGGCCACTTTCGTGATCCTCTTGGTCGTTGTCAGCGGAATGGCGCAAAGCGTCACTGATGAGTCAGGTCTGACGTTTTACGGATGGTCGGATCAGCACGTCCAGACGAGTGGAGACGCCTCACATGTGATTCCGTTCGTCGATGCGATGAACGCCATGGAAGGCACGCAATATCCTGAAAAAATCGGCGGTAAAGTCGCCCATCCAAAGTTTGTGCTCGGCGCGGGCGACATTACGGAATGGCCCACAATCGCTGCGATGAAAACGTATGATGACCTTCTCAGAAACCGGCTAAAAATCACCGCTTACGATGTGATCGGCAATCACGACGATGGCGGCATGGTGCCGTCTGAAACCATGAAGAAGTGGGCCATCGCACGTCACGGAGCGTTGAGCTACACGTTTGACGCGGGGGGCGTGCATTTCATCATGCTGTGGTCCGCCTTCGATGCGAGTAAAGCACCGGCCCAGCCTCTCACGGCGGAATCACTTGATTATCTCCGCAAAGAACTCACAAAAGCGCCGAAAGATACGCCCATCATCATTGTCACGCATCTCTGCCATGATGCCATCGTCAACAAAGACGCCCTCATCGACGCGATCGGCACTGCCAAAGTGATCCTGATTCTTGGTGGGCACTATCATTTTGCGAGTGTTCAGGAGTATCGTGGCTTTCACTTCGTCCAATTGCCTTCGCCCAAGTCTGAGTGGACTGAGTTTACCGTATTGCGCATCACCCCCGACCGTATTATCGCCCTTCCCTATGACTTCGTGAAGCGCGCTTGGGCAGTGGAGCCAGGGAAGATTTTGGACATTCCGCTTAAACTACTGCGGTAGGCTTTCGAGGGGCGATTCACAAGAGAGCGCCCGAGATTACACCTCGGACGCTCTGGTGCTTCAGTGAAAACAGGCGTGATTGCTGATTCGTACTCATCGGCGGCAACTCCATGATGACAGCCTTGGGCGACTTCCGTTTGACCAAGTGATGCAACTCGATCCCATTTCTCTCCTCCCGGTATTCTCCCGGTAGAGCACGGAGCAGATATTGGTTGGCACCACGTTGGTATAGCCACTATCGGCTGCGATTTGATCGACTGTGACCAAGCAGGCAGCTCCCAACGGCGAGCCCGAGGATTACGACGCAACAGGGAAGTAATGAGCTTCCATAGGGTCTCGCAATCTCCCACCGGCGACCTCGCCATATCAATCGAGCCAATCTGACCTGTCGATCGTCGTGAGCGTCAGGTTCGGTCACGTATTCGTGTTTGAATCCCTCCTCAATGCGGCTCGGCTGCATACTCCCATCATCACCAAACGGAACGGGATCTGTCAGCGTTTCGGTGTAGGAGATCACGAGCCACACCGGATCGAAGAGAGGCGGGAAACCGATCGACTGGGGATCATCAATGACAATCTCATTTCCCAATCGATCAATTGCCAGGCCTGGCCCAATTTGGATTCCCGTCCCGTTGACGGAGACATGCAGACCTGAAGCGACCCCGGCACCAAGAGTCAGCAGGTTCAGCCGCCGCCGCGTGCGAATGTGATACTCCTGTTCCGTCTGGAGGTCCTCTGCGCTGAAAAGTTGACCATTGAAGTAGTGGACTCGTTTCAAAGGCTCTCCCTTCGACGCAAAGCGAGTCGGTAGCTCAGAAATGTTCCTAGAGCGAGCATCAGCAGCGTGATCGGTTTGAGCGTGGGAATGTGGGTGATGAAATACCGCAAACTGCCATCGGCAATAAACGGAGCAAATCGCCATTCGGTAAAGAGTCCGAGGCCAAGTCCTGCGACACCGCATACAACAGCCAGCGGCCTTGATCGACGACGTGCGCAAAGGCCAGCGGCAAAACCCATGAGCCCAGCTGGCAGAGCGAGCGCATAGAGACCCTGACGGGCGATCCAGAAGAAAACGAAGTAGCCGATTATTCCGCCAACGATTGCACCAAGGAGTCCTAGTAGGATGGTCTGTATCTGGTCTGTTTCGGTATTCATTCAACCAGAGCCATTCGATATTGGGTCGTGCAGAAACTACTCCGACGTGGGAGGGCTTGCGGGTGGTGGACTCGGCTTCTCCTCCGGCAGACAGATCCAGAGGATGACGTAAACGAGAGCGCCCGAGCCGACAAAGAAAACCAAAACGCAAAATAAGACTCTCCAGAGCCAGGCTGGAATGGGTGTATGAGCACCGAGACCTCCACAGACCCCGCCGAGCATGCAGTCGGTATTGGATTTGGTGATTGTTTGGAGGAATTTGAGGAAGGACATACCGGGCAGGTTTATTGAACCGTTTTCATCCCTGCTATTTCGCCTTCGCCAGAATTCCTTCCATCACCTTGTCGGTCAGCTCATGTCCGCCGAGGAACGGAAATCCCTCCCAGCGCACGATACCTTCGGGGTCGATAAGGATGCAGTGAGGTATTCCTGAAACTTCGAGCGTCTTCTTCATCCTGGCCTGGGTGTCGATGGCGCTGGTGTACTCCATCTTAGGCTCCTTGAGTTTGTTCACAGCATCTTCGGGTTCGTCGGAGATGCCGATGACCACAAGCTTGTCCGCGAACTTCTTCTGAAAAGCATTCAATTCAGGAATGGCCTTACGGCACGGACCACACCACGTTGCCCAGAAGTCGATCAGGACGAACTTGCCCTTCGTGTCAGGTTCCTTGGTCAGCCATTTTTCGACGACCAATTCAGGCGCCTTATGGTCGATGACGGATTTGGCCCAGAGCTTCTTCTCCTCAGCCGATACTGTGACCGCGACGAATAAACATCCAAGCAGCAAGAGCAGCGTTTTCACAGCGTGGGATTATTGAGGAAAGATGTCCCTCGGCGCTTGTGGATACTTCGCCTTGAGGTTCTTGAAATACGCCTTGTAGTCAGTTCCTTCTTCCGCAGGCATCCATTCCAGCAAGGTCCACTTCTTCGCCTTCTCTCGGAGCAACCCAGATTGTGATTCATAATGCTGTTTTCCGTCGGCTGATTCAGGATTGACCTGAATCCATGCCCACCCGCCGTTCACTTTTAAATACGGCACCTTGAGAACGACGTTTTTTCGGTCCTGCTTTGCCAATGCTTCTTTGACTCCTGCGATGATGGCTGTCCTCTCCGGGCTTCCGTTGGGCGGCGTGTATGCGTGAGAAGTCGGTGCGGAACCTGTGGAGGTGCAGCCGACGACTAAGCACGAGAGAACTAGGGCGAGCAAACGAAGTGGTGTCTTCATGGGATTGTTTTTGAATCGGTGGAGTAGAAATGGCAAGCATAAGGTCACTTTCCAGAGCGATTCTCTACAATGGCGATTGCTGCGTCGTAAAGAGTCCTACTAACGGATCGAGTAGGCAGGCGCGTGAAGTTTTCCCGCCTAACCAAGCGCTGGTGCAGTGAATCCGCTCGCCGATGCGGTCATTTGTTGAGTCAACATGTTCACAGCCGTCCTGAGGATAAGGGTGGCCTGGGAGCGTTCGCGGCAGCGCAGGAAATTGGCGGGGCGGAAAATATTTCCGCTTCCCACGGCGGCGGTGCGCGATAGGTATGGCGCGATGAAACTTGGCTTTGTCGGTTCAGGAAAAATGGCTTCCGCGCTCGTGCAGGGCGTCACGCAGTCAGGCGCAGTCGCGTCCGGAGACGTGATCGTGAGTGATGTCATCGCCGCCGCGGCGCAGCGGCTGGCCACGGTCGCGGGCGTGGCCTTTGCCGAAACCAATGCCGAACTGGTGGCGCTGGCCGACACGCTGGTGCTGTGCGTGAAGCCGAACGATGCGCTCGAGGCGCTGCGCTCATTGCGCATGGGGGTGGCGGAGAAGCTGGTCATCTCGATTGTCGCCGGGCTGCCGATCGCGGCCTTGCAGGAGGCGGCGGGGCGGGGCGTGCGCATCGTGCGGGTGATGCCGAATACGCCGGCGCTGGTCCATAAAGGCGCGGCGGCGTATGCGCTCGGTGCGACGGCGACGGGGGCGGACGCGGCGCTGACGGAGAAAATTTTTGGCGCGGTTGGCGAGGTTGTGTGCGTGAAGGAGAATTTGCTCGATGTCGTCACCGGGCTGAGCGGGAGCGGGCCGGCTTACATCTATGTGGTCATCGAGGCGATGGCGGACGCGGGCGTGCTCCTCGGTCTGCCACGCGAACTGGCGCTGAAGCTCGCCGCGCAGACCGTGGCCGGCGCGGCGGAGATGGTGCTGACGACCGGGCGGCATCCGGCGGTGTTGAAAGACGAAGTGACCAGCCCCGGCGGGACGACCATCGCCGGTCTCGAAGCGCTCGAAGCGGCCGGAATGCGCACCGCATTTTTCCGTGCCGTGCGCGCGGCCACTGATCGGGCGCGGCAACTCGGCGAGGCGAAGTGAACGCGCGCCTCCTCGCCGCGGGGCTGCTCCTGCTGCCGCTCGCGGCGGGCGCGCAGTCGCCAAAGTTTCGCGTCGGCCCTTCCGCGGATCTGAACCAACCGGGTCAGAAGCACGTCTCCGACGAGGCCCAGCAGCTTGCGAAAAAGGCGATGATCGAGATGGCCAAAGGCGATCTGACGGCGGCAAGAAAGCACTTTCAGCAGGTCCTCACCCTCGCGCCGGACAATATCGCCACGACGATCAATCTCGGCCTCCTGGCCTACCGGCAAAAACAGTATGCGGAAGCGGAAAGGCTCTTGCAGAAAGCGGTGCGCGCCCAGCCCGAGGCGGGGCTCGGCTGGCTCATTCTCGGCGTCATCGCCTATGATCAGGGCAAGCTCGACGCCGCGCTCGCCGCGCTCGCGCAGGCCGCGCTGTTCGAGCCGAAAAACGCGACCGTCCATCAGTATCTCGGCCTCACCGTCGGCAAAAAAGGCTGGCTCTCCGGCGCAGAGGACGAGTTGCGCAAGGCCATCGACCTGGAGCCCGGCTACGCCGAGGCGCATTTCAATCTCGCCGTCTTTTACCTCCAGCGGAATCCTCCCGCGGTCGAACTCGCGCGCCGTCATTACCAGCAGGCCCTCGACCTCGGAGCCGCGCCCGATCCCGACGTGGCGAAGGGCCTCACCGAGCCGAAGGAGTAGGCTCCACGCTTCCTGGCTTGCGAAAAGCGCGCGCATCCATTTACTACGCGCCGCATGAAGCGCTTCGCCACCATCCTCAGCCTCGCCCTGACGCTCCTGCTCGGAGCAGAGCCCGCGTTTGCCGCCACAAAAAAGAGCCAGCCTGCGAAGAAGACCACGCCGGCATCTGCTCCGGCCAAAGCCCCGGCTGCGACCTCCTTCCCGCTCGACCCGGTCTTCGACGGCGTCCCCAAGGTCGCCGCCAGCTCCGTCATCGTCGTGGATGCCGAAAACGGCCAGGTCCTCCACCAAGTCAATGCCGATCAGCGCCGCCCCGTCGCCAGCACCCAGAAGCTGCTCACCGCGCTGATCGTCGCCGAGGATGGCGACCTGGAGGAAAAAGTCCGCGTTGAAGCGAGCGACACCTGGGCCGAGCCCACCATGCTCTACATCAAGCCCGGCAACGTCTATTCGCGCCGCTCCTTTCTCAACATCCTCCTCGTCCACAGCATGAACGATGTGGCCCGCGCCCTCGCCCGCGACAATGCCGGCAGCGTCGAGGACTTCGCCCAGAAGATGAACGCTCGCGCCGCCTCGCTCGGCATGCGCGACAGCCACTTCGTCAACCCCAATGGTCTCCCCGCGTCCGGCCAGTACTCCACCGCGCGCGACATGGCCAAAGTCGCCATGGTCGCCTATCGCAACCGCGCCATCCGCGAGATGGTCTGCCAGAAAGCCATGGTCTGGCAGTACAACGATGGGCGCACCCGCGTCTTCGACACGACGAACAAAGTCCTCAAGGCCTACCCGTATTGCAACGGCATGAAAACCGGCTACACCGAAGCCGCCGGCCGCTGCCTCATCTCCAGCGCCAGCCACGGCGGACGTCATGTCATCGTCGTGGTCTTGGGCGCCAGCCGGAATATCACGACCGACAGCTATCGGCTGCTGGCGTGGGGGCTGTCGAGTTAGGGAATGGAAGAAGGGCGGGCTGCCGACGGTGGATGTCCCGACGCCGCGCCGCTTGGCCAGTGCTGACGCGGACTGAAAGACAAAGAATGTGCTTGGGCTGAAGCAGGCGGGACGGCATGGAGATTCACGTTACGAGGAGGAACGAAAACGACGCGCTGGAATTTCTCTTCCGTGATGGCGTCAAGTAGTCCCAGAATCCTGCAACCATGATTAGCCGCCTGCTTATCGTCGCCGCCGCCGGCCTCGTCGCCGCCTTCGCACCGCTCCACGCGGCGGAAAAAAAACTCAACGTCATCTTCATCGCCGTCGATGATCTGAAGCCGATCGCCGGCTGCTACGGCGGCACCGCGACGACGCCGAATCTCGACCGGCTCGCGGCGCGCGGCGTGCGCTTCGACCGCGCGTATTGCAATCAGGCGGTCTGCGCGCCGTCGCGCAATGCGCTTATGACCGGGCTTCGTCCGCAGACGCTCGGCATCTACGACCTCGGGACAAACTTCCGCCAAGCGCGGCCGGATGCGGTCACGCTGGCGCAGGCGTTTCAAAAAGCCGGCTATCGCACCGAGGCGATGGGAAAAATTTTTCACGTCGGCCACGGCAATCACGAGGACCCCGCCTCGTGGACGGTCCCGCATTTTTCGGCGAAAAGCATCGCCTACCAACTCCCGGAGAGCCGGGCGAAAGAGGGGCTGACGCGCGAGGAGGCGCTTTTTGAAAACAAACCGGCCGGCAAGCTCCCGCGCGGTGCGGCGTATGAATCCGCCGATGTCGCCGATGACCAGTATCCCGATGGCGCGATTGCGAACGAAGCCATCCGCCGCCTGCATCTGGCGAAGGAAAGCGGCGCGCCATCGTTTATCGCGGTCGGCTTTCTCAAGCCGCACCTGCCCTTCTGCGCGCCGAAGAAATACTGGGATCTCTACGACCGCGCGAAGTTCGAGCTGCCCGCCTTCCGCTCGCCGCCGAAGGACGCGCCGGCATTTGCTCCGACCACTTGGGGTGAGCTGCGGCAATACGCAGACACGCCGGACGTCGGCCCGGTGAGTGAAGAACTCGCGCGCACCCTCATCCACGGCTACCACGCCGCCACGAGCTACATGGACGCGCAACTCGGCCGGGTGCTCGATGCCCTCGACAAAGTAGGCCTCGCGGACAAGACGATCATCGTCCTGTGGGGCGACCACGGCTGGCATCTCGGCGACCACGGCATGTGGTGCAAGCACACCAACTACGAGCAGGCCGCGCGCATTCCGCTGATCATCGCCGCGCCTGGCGTGAAACCGGCGGTCAACCCGAACTTTGTCGAGACCGTGGACCTTTACCCGACGCTCTGCGAACTCGCCGCCATCGCCCCGCCCGCCGGGCTCGATGGGAAAAGCTTCGCCGCCAGCCTGCGCGACGCGACGGTGCCGGCGCGCGATCACGTCACGCACGTCTTTCCGCGCGGCGATCGCCTGGGCCGCGCGATTCGCGAACAGCGCTACCGGATGATTGAGTGGAAAAAGCCGGGCACCCCCGCTGAGGATGCTGCCATCGAGCTTTACGACTATGAAAAGGACCCCGCGGAGACGGCGAACATCGCCGCGCAGCAGCCGGAGGTCGTGGTGAAACTCCGCGGGCTCCTGGCGCGGCAGCCAGAGGCGAAACCGCAGATTAATGCTGCGGGCAAAGCCGGCACCGGTGCGGAAACCAAGCCGAAGGTGGATCGCGCCGCGCTCTTTACCCGCCGCGACAAGGACAACGACGGCCAACTCACCGGCGAAGAGTTTCTCACCGGCCAGCCCGACCGGGACAAAGCGCCCGCCCGCTTCCTGCAGTTCGACACCAACAAAGACGGGGTGCTGAGCCGCGAGGAGTTCATCCACAGCGGCAACGCGCCGCGCTAAACTGCCGAGTTTCCGCTGCCGAAACTATCCCGGCCGAATGGCGCCCTCCGATTGAGGACGCCCTGGCGCCCGTCCCTTCTTTGTTCCCACGGCTGGGCCTCCCGTGCTACACCCACGCGCATGGCCGTTTCCGAAACCCGATTTGCGGTCCTGCTCTTCTCCGACATCGTCGGCTCCACCGATTTGAAGGCCCGGCACGGCGTCCCGGCGTTTCTTGCTGCGCTGCGCACGCACAACGACCACTTCGAGCGCATTGCCCGCGAGTGCCACGGCATCCGCATTTTGCAGAACATGGGCGATGGCTACTTCGCCGAGGGCGACAGCGTGGCTGAGGTCATGAAGTTTGCGTTGCTCTTCCAGGAGGCGATGCGCGCTGGACCGTGGGGCGAAATTCCTCTCGCCGCGCGCGTCGGCATTCATGCTGGCGAAGTCACGGTGCTGGCGTCAGAGGGCGGCAGCGGCATCGTGGGACCCGCCGCGGACCTCGCAGCGCGGGTGATGAGCCTCGCGGTCGGCGGCCAGATTTTGCTCACCCGTTTCCCGTTCGATGAAGCGCGCCATTTCCTCCGCGCGCATCCTTCCGTCGCTGGACAAGCAATGCCGACGCTGCGCTGGCTCGCCCACGGCCCGTATCTACTCAAGGGCCGCGCCGAGCCGCTGGATATCTTCGAGGTTGGCGCGGAGGGGCTCGCACCCCTCGTCGCGCCGCCCGACAGCGAGAAGGTCAGACGCGCCATCCGTCCCGGCGAAGAGGAAACGCTCGGCTGGCGGCCCGCGGTCGGGCTGGAGATTCCGGGGCGCCCGGGCTGGCATCTCACCGAGCGGCTGGGGGCCGGCGGCTTTGGCGAAGTGTGGACCGGCGAACAAGCGAAACTCCACCAGCGCAGCGCCTTCAAGTTCTGCTTCGACGACGAGCGCCTCCGCGCCCTCAAGCGCGAAGTCACGTTCAACCGTCTACTGTACGGCGCCCTCGGCGAACGCAACGACATCGTCCGCATCCGCGAACTCAAGCTCGACGCCCCGCCATTCTATCTCGAAAGCGACCTCGCTCCGCACGGCAACCTCCTCCAGTGGGCCGATCGCCAGGGCGGCCTTGAAAAAATCCCGCTCGCCCAGCGCATCGGCCTCGTCGCCCACACCGCCACCGCGCTCGCCGCTGCGCACAGTATCGGCGTCCTGCACAAGGACATCAAACCCACGAACATCCTCATCTTCGACGACCCCGGCGGCGAACCCCGCCCGCGCCTTGTCGATTTCGGCATCGGCACTCTCACAGACCGCGCCGTGCTTAAGGAATTTGGCGTCACCGCCGCCGGCTTCACCCGCCCGACCATTCAGCACAGCACTGGCACGCCCACTTATAGCCCGCCCGAATATCTCGCCGGACGACCCTACACCATTCAAGGCGAGATCTACGGCCTCGGCGTCCTGCTCTACCAACTCATCACCGCCAAGCCCCTCGACCCGCTCGCACCCGGCTGGGAGCGCGACATCGCCGACGCCCTCCTGCGCGAAGATATCGCTGCCTGCGTGGACGGCGACCCTGCGCGCCGCCTCCCCAGTGCCGCCGACTTGGCCGAGCGGCTACTGACGCTCGAAGCTCGCAGGGCCGCGATTGTGGAAAGGGATAGACTCACCCGCGAAGCTGCGGCCCGCACTCGAGCCGAAGCCGCTGCGGAAGACGCTGCGGAAGACGCAAAACGCCAGCGCGAAATCGCCGGGCGCGAGCGGGCTTTGGCGGAACAAGCGCAGCGGGCTGCTGCCGAAGCTCAGGCTGCCAACCTCAAAGCACAGGCGCTCCTCGTCGAAGCCGCGCGCTCTGACCGGCTCGTGGCCGAGGAAAAGCTGCGCGCCGGAGAGGAACAGGCGGCATTCGCGCATCTCGCCCGCGCCAGCGAATACGATCCCGCATCCACCCATGCGGCCGAGAAGGCCGCAGCGGCGTTGAATACGTGGCATCATCCCGCGCCGGTCGCGATTTTCGCGGGACATGACGACGGAGTGGTAGGCGCACAGTTCAGCCTCGACGGCTCGCGCATCGTTACCGCCTCTGCCGACAGGACCGCGAGGGTATGGGATGCCGCGACCGGCAACACCCTCGCTACTCTTGCGGGGCATGATAGTTACGTTTTGAGCGCGCGATTCAGCCCCGACGGCACACGCATCGTCACCGCATCATCCGATAATACCGCGCGAGTATGGGAGGCCGCGACTGGCAAGACCATGGCCACTTTCGTAGGGCATGAGAGCTATGTGTTAAACGCGCGGTTCAGCCCGGACGGCTCGCGCATCATTACCGCATCATCCGACAAGACCGCGCGGGTGTGGGATGCGGCGACTGGCAACAGCCTCGCCACGCTTGCCGGGCATGACCGTGAGGTGTCGAGCGCGGAGTTCAGCCCCGATGGCTCGCGCATCGTCACTGCGTCCGCCGACAAGACCGCGCGGATTTGGGACGCCGCGACTGGCAACCGCCTCGCGACTCTTGCGGAGCATGAGGCAAAAGTGTCGAGGGCACAATTCAGCCCGGACGGCTTGCGCATTGTCACTGCGTCCGCCGACAAGACCGCGCTGGTTTGGGACGCCGCGACTGGCAACCGCCTCACCGTTCTCGCGGCGCATGAGGCGAGAGTGGTGAACGTGCAGTTCAGCCCGGACGGCACCCGCATCGTCACCGCGTCCGCGGACAAGACCGCGCGGGTGTGGGATGCTGGAACCGGAAAGGCCGTCGCCACTCTCCGGGGGCATGAGAGTTCTGTGTGGAGCGCGCGGTTCTGCCCGGACGCCACACGCATCGTCACCGCATCATCCGACAAGACCGCGCGGGAGTGGGATGCTGCGACTGGCAGGAGCCTCGCCACGCTTGCCAGGCATGAGAGTTCCGTATCGAGAGCACAGTTCAGCCCGGATGGCTCGCGCATCGTCACTGCGTCCGCCGACAAGACCGCGGTGGTGTGGGATGCCGCGACTGGCAACAGCCTCGCGATCCTTGCGGGGCATGAGGCGAAAGTGTCGAGCGCGGAGTTCGGCCCGGATGGCTCACGCGTCGTCACTGCATCCGCCGACAAGACTGCGGTGGTGTGGGATGCCGCGACTGGCAAGAGCCTCGCTACTCTCGCAGGACATGAGCGTGAAGTGGAGAGCGCGCGGTTCAGCCCGGGTGGCTCACGCATCGTCACTGCGTCGCGAGACAAGACCGTGAGAGTGTGGGACGCAGCGAGCGGGACAAGTCTCGCCACTCTCGCGGGGCATGTGAGTTACATGTGGAGCGCGCAGTTCAACCCGGACGGTTCGCGCATTGTCACCGCCTCCGCCGACAATACTGCTCGCGTGTGGGACGCCGCGACCGGCAAGAGCCTCGCCACTCTCGCGGGGCATGAGGCGAGAGTGTCGAGCGCGCAGTTCAGTCTCGACGGCTCGCGCATTGTCACCGCGTCCGCCGACAAGACAGCGCGGGTGTGGGATGCTGCGACTGGCAAGATCCTTGCCACGCTTGCTGGGCATCGCCGTGACTTGTTGAGCGCGCAGCTCAGCGCGGATGGCACGCGCATCGTCACCGCATCATCCGATAAGACAGCGCGGGTATGGGATGCAGCAACCGGCAGGAGCCTCGCCACGCTTGCGGGGCATGAGGGACCCTTGGAGAGCGCGCAGTTCAGCCCGGACGGCACGCGCATCGTCACTGCGTCCGCTGACAGGACCGCGCGGGTGTGGGACCCGGCGACCGGCAAGAGCCTTGCCACTCTTACGGGGCATGCAAATTCCGTGTGGAGCGCGCAGTTCAGCGCGGACGGCACCCGCATCGTCACTGCGTCATTCGACAAGACCGCGCGGATATGGGACGCGGCGACCGGCAAGAGCCTCGCTACTCTCGCGCGGCATGAGAGTTCCGTGTCGAGTGCGCAGTTTAACCCGGACGGCACGCGCATCGTCACCGCCTCCGAAGATATGACCGCGTGCGTTTGGACCATTTTGCCGGCAAATGCCCGTCCACCACCGGAGTGGTTCCCCGATTTCCTCCGCTACTTGGCGCAGATGCGGCTAAACCCCGACGGGGAAATAGAAACGCTAAAGCCCGACGACTGGCTTGCACTGCGAAACCGAATGCGCGAAATTCGACTCGCGAGCGCGGGGCAGGAAACACCTTATCTCGTCATGCTCCGCCGCTTCGTGCCGGAGTAGGCTCTGGTGACGGATTTTTGGGTGAGGGATCTCTCATGGCAGGACGTCCAATCGCTTGGGGCGTCCGCCGGCACGGTTCCGATTTGTCGCTGGAAGTTTCCGCGACGCCTTTCCTCCGATTCCTGCCGTCGAAGGTGGCTGGGAACCCGACCGCGAATACTCTACCTTCACGGCCCGGTTTGCCCTAGGATGCCGGCGTGATCGATCTTCCGTCCACCGGTACGTTCATCAGGCTGCTCTCCGCCGAATTGCGCGAGCTCAAGCGCAAGGCGCAGAGGCGCTCCTGCCGCGCGGGGCAGGTCATCTTCCAACAAGGCGACGTGGGCGACGGCGTTTACGTGGTGGAGGAAGGAGGGGTCGAAATCTCCACGATGATCAGCGACGAGGAAAGCCGCGTGCTTTCGAGCCTCGGGGCGGGCACCTTCTTCGGCGAGATGGCCGTGCTGGACGGTCAGCCGCGCTCAGCCACCGCCACGGCGAAAGTGGACACGGTCGTAACCTTCATTCCGCGCGAGGAAATGCTGCGCGTGCTCAGCCAATCGCCCGAGTTGCTGGCCTTGCTGCTCCGGGAGTTTTCGCTGCGCATGCGCCAGTTTGACCGGCGGTTTGTCGAGGAGGTCTTGCAAGCGGAGCGCCTCGCGCTGGTCGGCCGGTTTGCCCAGTCCATCGTCCACGATTTCAAAAATCCGCTGAATATCATCGGCTTCGCCGCCGAACTGGCGGCGGATGCCGATTCCACGACGGCGCATCGGACCGAAGCGAAAACGCAGATCAGCCGGCAGGTGGACCGGTTGACGAACATGATCAACGAACTGCTCGAGTTCACCCGCGGCTCGGCTCGTGCGCTGACGCTGGAGCCCACCGACTATCGGGAGTTTGTGGAAGGGTTCTTCAAGGAGATCGCGCCGGAGGCGGCAGAAAAGTCGGTGAAGATTGCGTGCGAAAACCCGCCGCCGGCGGTGCTGCTGGCGCTGGATCGCGGCCGGCTGCTCCACGTCTTTTACAATCTGATCAACAATGCGATCGACGTGATGCCGGGAGGCGGAACCGTCACGCTGCGCTTCGGCGTGCGGGAGCGCGAGGTCGTCACCGAGCTGGAGGACACGGGGCCGGGGCTGGCGCCCGAGATCGAGTCCCGGCTTTTCCAGCCGTTTGCGACGCATGGCAAGACCCATGGCACCGGCCTTGGCCTGTCCATTTGCAAACGAATCATCGAGGACCACGGGGGCCATATTCATGCGCACAGCGAGCCGGGACGCGGCGCGCTGTTTTCTTTCACGCTGCCCCGGCCGAAGAGTTGACCACCGCGTTTTGAGCTGAGCCCGGCGAAGGAGCAACTCTGGGTTCGATGAACCCATCGGCGGTCGAACGCTCATTCTTTCAACGAAGCCATGTCGATGACGAAGCGATACTTCCCATCGCTCTTCAGCACGCGTTGGTAGGCGTCGTTGATCTGCGCGATGGGGATCATCGGACGTCGGAGGTGATCCCATGCTGGCCGCAAAAAAATCACCGGAATAGGCGCCCGCAAACGCCTCAGATGTCTCGATTCTATGGAGGCAAAACCAACATGCCCGAGAGTTTCCGAAAGCTAATCTCCGCAGCGCTTGCCAATCTCCGAGGCCCGTGAGATGCCTCTGTTTCGACGCCCCGTCCCGCCAATAGCATCCCTTGTAACCGGATCAGCCATGAAAGCAAAACTGAACCCCTCGTCGCGAAATCCCCCGCCTCTCAGCGCAATTGCCAACGGCGAATCGGATGGCGCGGCTGTGCCGCTGAGTCCGAAGGAGAATGCCGCCGAAGTCCGTTCAAGGCAGCTCCTGGCGGCGATGGTGGCGTTCCGGGATGGGGATTTTTCCGTGCGGTTGCCTGCGGATTGGGCGGGAACCGACGGTCGGGTCGCCGAGGCGTTTAACCAAGCCATCGGGCAGGAGGACCGGATTACGCGGGAAGCGAAGCGGCTGCGGACGACGGTCGGCAAGGAAGGCCGGCTCAAGCAGCGCATGTCGCTGCCCGGCGGAATCGGCGAATGGGCAATCAAGGTCGAGTCGATCAACACCCTAATCGATGACTTGGTGCGGCCGACGGCGGATGTTGCCCGCACGATTGGCGCGGTGGCGAAGGGCGATCTCGGCCAGTCGATGGAGTTGGAGGTGGATGGGAGCCCTCTCAAGGGCGAGTTCCTGCGGTCGGCCAAGCTCGTCAATACGATGATCGACCAGCTTTCGGTCTTTACCTCGGAAGTGACGCGCGTGGCGCGCGAGGTCGGCACCGAGGGGAAACTCGGTGGGCAGGCGCAAGTGAAGGGCGTGTCGGGTGTATGGAAGGAACTCACCGAATCGGTGAACCAGATGGCCGGCAACCTCACGGCGCAGGTGCGGAACATTGCGGATGTGACCATCGCCGTGGCCAACGGCGATCTTTCCAAGAAGATCACCGTGGATGTCCGCGGCGAGATCTTGCAGCTCAAGGAAGCCACGAACACGATGGTCGATCAGCTGCGCTCGTTTGCCTCGGAGGTGACGCGCGTGGCGCGCGAAGTCGGCACCGAAGGCCGGCTCGGCGGGCAGGCGGTGGTGCCGGGCGTGGCGGGCACTTGGAAAGATCTCACGGATTCGGTGAACGCGATGGCTTCCAATCTCACCGGGCAGGTGCGCAACATTGCGGCGGTGACGACGGCAGTGGCGCGCGGCGATCTCTCGCGGAAAATCACCGTCGATGTGAAAGGCGAAATTCTCGAGCTAAAGGAAACCATCAATACGATGGTCGATCAGCTTAACAGCTTCTCCTCGGAGGTGACGCGCGTGGCGCGCGAAGTCGGCACCGAGGGGAAACTCGGCGGCCAGGCGACGGTCCCCGGCGTCGCGGGCACTTGGAAGGATCTCACTGACTCGGTGAACTCCATGGGCTCCAATCTCACCGGCCAAGTTCGGAATATCGCCGAGGTGACCACCGCGGTGGCGCGCGGCGACTTGAGCCGCAAGATCACCGTCGATGTGAAGGGCGAGATTCTAGCCCTGAAAAACACGATCAACACGATGGTCGATCAGCTCAACGGCTTCGCCTCGGAAGTCACGCGCGTGGCTCGCGAGGTCGGCACCGAAGGCAAGCTGGGCGGCCAGGCGGCGGTGCCCGGCGTGGCCGGCACCTGGAAGGACCTGACCGACAACGTGAATTTCATGGCGTCGAATCTCACGGGTCAGGTCCGCAACATTGCGGAGGTCACGACGGCCGTGGCGAATGGGGATCTTTCCAAAAAAATCACGGTGGACGTGCGCGGGGAAATTCTGGAGCTCAAGAATACGATCAACACGATGGTCGATCAGCTCAACGGCTTCGCGTCGGAGGTGACACGCGTGGCGCGCGAGGTCGGCACGGAAGGCGAACTCGGCGGACAGGCCGAAGTGCGCGGGGTCGCGGGAACGTGGAAGGATTTGACCGACTCGGTCAACGCGATGGCGACCAATCTCACGTCCCAAGTGCGCAACATCGCGGAGGTCACGACGGCGGTCGCGAATGGGGATCTTTCGAAGAAGATCACCGTCGCGGTGCGCGGCGAGATTTTGGAGCTCAAGAATACCATCAACACGATGGTTGATCAGCTCAATGCCTTCGCCGGGGAGGTCAGTCGCGTGGCGCGGGAGGTCGGCACGGAAGGAGCGCTGGGCGGCCAGGCGCAGGTGCCCGGCGTCGCGGGAACGTGGAAGGATCTCACGGACAACGTGAACTCGATGGCCTCGAACCTGACCGGTCAGGTGCGCAACATCGCGGACGTGGCGACGGCGGTGGCCAATGGCGACTTGTCGAAAAAGATCACCGTCGATGTGAAGGGCGAGATTCTCGAACTCAAGAATACCCTCAACACGATGGTCGATCAGCTCAACGCCTTCGCCTCCGAGGTCACGCGCGTGGCGCGTGAGGTCGGCACCGAAGGCAAGCTTGGCGGTCAGGCGGAGGTGTCCGGCGTCGGCGGCACATGGAAGGATTTGACCGACAACGTGAACTCGATGGCGAACAACCTGACCGGTCAGGTGCGCAACATTGCCGACGTGACCACGGCGGTGGCGCGCGGCGATCTCAGCCGCAAAATCACCGTCGAGGTGAAGGGCGAAATCCTGGAGTTGAAGAACACCGTCAACACCATGGTCGATCAGCTCAACGGCTTCGCGTCCGAGGTTTCGCGCGTGGCGCGCGAAGTCGGAACCGAGGGCAAACTCGGCGGCCAGGCCGAAGTGCAGGGCGTCGCGGGGACGTGGAAAGATTTGACCGACAACGTGAACTCGATGGCGTCGAATCTCACCGGTCAGGTCCGCAACATTGCGGAAGTCACGACCGCGGTGGCGCGCGGGGACTTGAGCCGCAAGATCACCGTCGATGTGAAGGGCGAGATTTTGCAGCTCAAGGAAACGATCAACACGATGGTCGATCAGCTTAACGGCTTCGCCTCCGAAGTGAGCCGCGTGGCGCGCGAGGTTGGCACCGAGGGCAAGCTCGGCGGACAGGCCGCGGTGGAAGGCGTGGCCGGCACTTGGAAGGATCTTACGGACAACGTGAATTCGATGGCGTCCAACCTCACCTCGCAGGTCCGCAACATCGCCGAAGTGACGATCGCGGTGGCCAACGGAGACCTTTCCAAAAAGATTACCGTCGATGTGTGGGGAGAGATTCTGGAACTGAAGGAAACCATCAACACGATGGTCGATCAGCTTCGCTCCTTTGCGGCGGAAGTGACGCGCGTGGCGCGCGAAGTCGGCACCGACGGCAAACTCGGCGGCCAGGCGGCGGTACCCGGAGTGGCGGGCACATGGAAGGATCTCACCGACAACGTGAACTCAATGGCCTCGAACCTGACGGGCCAGGTGCGGAATATCGCCGACGTGGCCACCGCCATTGCGCGCGGCGATCTGAGCCGCAAGATCACGGTCGATGTGAAGGGCGAGATTTTGCAGCTCAAGGAAACGATGAACACGATGGTCGAGCAGCTTGGGGCCTTCGCTTCGGAAGTGACGCGCGTGGCGCGCGAAGTCGGCACGGAGGGCAAGCTCGGCGGCCAGGCGCAGGTCCTCGGCGTGGCGGGCACATGGAAGGATCTCACCGATAATGTGAATTCGATGGCGTCGAACCTGACGGGCCAGGTCCGCAACATCGCCGAAGTAACGATCGCCGTGGCCAACGGCGACCTTTCCAAGAAAATAACCGTCGATGTGCGCGGCGAGATTTTGCAGCTCAAGGAAACGATCAACACGATGGTCGAGCAGCTTCGGTCGTTCGCGTCGGAAGTGACGCGTGTGGCGCGCGAGGTCGGGACGGAAGGACGGCTCGGCGTGCAGGCGGTGGTGCCCGGAGTGGCCGGAACGTGGAAAGATCTCACCGACTCGGTCAACACGATGGGCGCGAACCTCACCGCCCAGGTCCGCAACATCGCGGAAGTGACGACGGCGGTCGCGCGCGGCGACTTGAGCCGCAAGATCACGGTCGATGTGAAGGGCGAAATTTTGGAACTCAAGAACACCGTCAACACGATGGTGGATCAGCTCAACGCCTTCGCCTCCGAGGTCACGCGCGTGGCGCGTGAAGTCGGCACCGAAGGCAAGCTTGGCGGTCAGGCGGAGGTCTCCGGCGTCGGCGGCATTTGGAAGGATTTGACCGACAACGTGAACTTCATGGCGTCGAATCTCACCGATCAGGTCCGCGGCATCGTGAAAGTCGTGACCGCCGTCGCCGACGGGAACTTGCGCCAAAAGCTCACCGTCCAGGCGAAAGGCGAAGTCGCCGCGCTGGCCGAAACGATCAACAACATGACTGCCACGCTGGCGACTTTCGCGGATCAGGTCACCAACGTCGCTCGCGAAGTCGGCGTCGATGGACGCCTCGGCGGCCAGGCGAATGTCCCCGGCGCGGCGGGCATGTGGAAGGATCTCACCGGCAACGTCAACCTGCTCGCCGCGAATCTCACGACGCAGGTCCGCGCGATCGCCGAGGTCGCCACGGCGGTGACGCAGGGCGATCTCACGCGTTCGATTCAGGTCGATGCGAAAGGCGAGGTTTCCGAGTTGAAGGACAACCTTAACACGATGATCGCGAACCTGCGCGAGACGACCGAGCGCAACCGCGAGCAGGATTGGTTGAAGACCAACATCGCCCGCTTCACCAGCATGCTGCAGGGGCAGCGGGATCTTTTCACCGTCGCCAAAACCCTGCTGGCCGATCTCGTTCCGCTCGTGCATGCGCAACAGGGAACGATTTACCAAATGGCCGACCGCGACGACGGAGCGCCCACGCTTCAGCTCCTCGCGGGCTACGCGCAGCGTCCGGGGCAGCCGGTGCGCATTCCGCTCGGCGAGGGGATCGTCGGCCAGTGCGCCCTGGAAAAGCAGCGTATCCTCATTACTGACGTTCCTGCCGATTACACCCGCGTCAGCTCCAGTCTCGGAGAGGCTAAGCCGTCGAGCATCGTCGTGCTGCCGCTGCTTTTTGAAGGGCACACGAAAGCCGTCATCGAACTCGCCTCGTTGCGCCCGTTTACTTCGACGGACCTCATCTTTCTCGATCAGCTCACCACGAGTATCGGCGTCGTGCTCAACACCATCGAGGCGACGATGCGCACTGAAGGTCTGCTCAAGCAGTCGCAACAGTTGACGGTCGAGCTCCAGTCGCGCCAAAGCGAACTCCAGGAGACCAACGAGCAGCTCGGCACCAAGGCGAAGCTGCTCGCCGAACAGAATGCCGAGGTGGAGCGGAAAAACCGCGAGGTCGAGCAGGCTCGCGGAGCGCTGGAAGAGAAGGCCGCCGAACTAGCGCTGACCTCCAAATACAAGTCCGAATTCCTCGCGAACATGTCGCACGAACTGCGCACGCCGCTCAATTCCATCCTCATTCTGAGCCAGCAGCTCGCGGCCAACGCCGCGGGCAATCTCGTTCCCAAGCAGGTCGATTTCGCCCGGAATGTCCACTCTTCCGGCTCGGACCTGCTCAACCTCATCAACGACATCCTGGACCTCACGAAAATCGAGTCCGGCACCGTCTCCGTCGAGGCGGAGGAATTTTCGTTCCTCGGGCTGCGCGACAACATCGACCGCAACTTCCGGCATGTCGCTGAAACCAAGAATCTGCCATTCCACGTGGACTTTGCCGCGGATTTGCCGCGGGCTTTGACGACGGACCCAAAACGGCTTCAACAGATTTTAAAAAACCTCCTGTCCAACGCCGTGAAGTTCACCTCGCAAGGCCATGTGGACGTGCGGGTCAATTTTGCGAAACAGGGCTGGAGCATCGATCATCCGGTGCTGAGTAAGGTCCAGCAGGTTGTTTCGTTTGCGGTCGAAGACACCGGCATCGGCGTGGCCCCGGAAAAGCAGCGCCTCATCTTCGAAGCGTTCCAGCAGGCCGATGCGGGAACGTCGCGAAAATACGGCGGCACCGGTCTCGGTCTCGCGATCAGCCGTGAACTGGCCGCGCTTCTCGGTGGCGAAATCCGACTCACCAGCGTCCCCGGGCAAGGCAGCATCTTTACCCTGTATCTGCCGCTCCATTATACCGGGCCGAGCACGGCGGGGACCGCACCCGTGACGAGCAGCTATTTTGAGGCGACAAGAGGAGCGGGTCTCAAGGTTTTCCCCGTCGCGCAAGACGAACATGTGGACGACGATCGCGACAATATCCAGGACGGAGATGCGGTCATGCTCATCATTGAGGACGACGCCCATTACGCCCGCATCCTTTTGGGGTTGGCGCGCGATAACGGATTCAAAGCCCTCGTCGCCGCGAAGGGGGCAACTGGTCTCGCCCTTGCCCGACAGTACCACCCCGCGGCCATCTCTTTGGATATCTTCCTGCCAGACATGCTCGGATGGACGGTGCTAAACCAGCTCAAGCTCGACCCCGCGACGCGGCATATTCCGATCCAAATCCTCACTCTGGAAGAGGAGCGCCAGCACGGCCTCGCCCATGGGGCTTTCTCGTACATCATCAAAGCGCCGACTACAGATGATCTCGAAGCTGCGTTTGACCGTCTCCGTGACTTCACCACTCCGCGGACGAAACGACTTCTCGTCGTCGAGGACAACGACATTGAACGCCAGTCCATCGTCGAGTTGCTCGACCATGATGACATTGACCTAAAGGCCGTGGCCACGGGGGCGGAAGCCCTGGCGGCGATGCTCGACGAGCCGTTCGATTGCGTGGTGCTCGACCTGCGGTTGCCCGACATGACCGGCTTTGAACTGCTGGAAAAAGTTCAGGCTGAGCCCGCGTTGAACGACGTTCCGGTCGTCGTTTTCACCGGCAAGGAGCTTTCAGTCGAGGAAGAGGGGCAGATCAAAACGATGGCCAAGAGCATTGTGCTGAAAGACGTCCAATCGCCTGAACGGCTGCTCGACGAGACCGCCCTTTTCCTCCACCGCGTGGTGACCGATCTCCCTCTGGACAAGCAGAAAATGATCGAGAGGCTGCACGGTTCGTCGGAAGTTCTGCACGGTCGCAAAGTCTTGGTTGTGGACGATGACGCGCGGAACATTTTCGCCTTGACCTCGCTGCTGGAGAGTCAGGAAATGGAGGTGATCAGCGCGACCAACGGGCGCCAGGCCATCGAACTTGTTCAGACCACGCCCGACCTCGGCATAGTGCTCATGGACATCATGATGCCGGAGATGGATGGCTACGAAACCATGCGCGAAATCCGCAAGGCTCCCGAGTTCCGCACCCTGCCGATGCTTGCCCTGACGGCGAAAGCAATGAAAGGCGACCGCGAGAAATGCCTCGATGCCGGGGCTTCCGATTACATCGCGAAACCGGTTAACACCGACCAGCTCCTGTCGCTCATGCGGGTCTGGTTATTTCGGTGAGGGAGACGAATGTCCGGCCCCTTGAAAAGCTCTGATCCACTCACCGCGCCCCCGAGCGGTCGCACCCCAGACGTGGGAACGGACGCGCATGGCCCGGTCCAGCCCGCCGACCGGGGGGAGCCGATCAATATCCTGCTCGTGGACGACGAGCCGAAAAATCTGACCGCGCTCGAAACAGTGTTGGACGACCCGCGGTATCGGCTCGTCCGCGCCGGGTCTGCCGACGAGGCCCTGCTTGCGCTCGTCGCAGAAGAATTCGCGCTCCTCGTGCTCGATATTCAGATGCCCGGTATGAACGGATTCGAGCTGGCCCAGATGATCAAAGAACGCAAGAAGACCGCCAGCGTTCCGATCATTTTCCTCACCGCCTATTACAGCGAAGACGAGCACGTCCTTGAAGGCTATAGCACCGGGGCGGTGGATTACTTGCACAAGCCGATCAATGCCACAGTGCTTCGCTCGAAGGTCGCCGTCTTCGCCGAACTGCACCGCAAGACGCGGGAAAGCGTGCTCGCGAACCGTGCACTCCTCGCCGAAGTGGCCGACCGCCGGCACGCCCAGCAGCAATTGCGCGAGCTGAACGAAGAGCTTGAACGCCGGGTGACGGCGCGCACGGCAGAGCTGAGCGAACGCGAAGCGCGATTGCGCGACGCGGACAAACGCAAAGACGAGTTTCTGGCCATGCTCGGCCATGAACTCCGCAACCCGCTCGCCGCGATCCGTCACGCCGTACGCATCGGGAGCGAATCAAACGACGACACCGCCTCGCGGCAGTGGGCGGGCGAAGTGATCGACCGCCAAAGTGCCCAGTTGACGCGCATGGTGGACGATCTGCTCGATGTCGAGCGCATCAACCGCGGTCGCATTGAGTTGAAACCGGAGCGACTTGAACTCCGCGCCGTACTCAGCCGCACCGTGGAAGCCGTGCAATCTTTCATGGAGGAAAAGAAGCACAACCTGACTGTCGATGTCGAAGCCGGCGTGTCCATCCGAGGCGACGCCGCCCGGCTGCAGCAGGTCTTTGTGAATCTGCTCGGAAATGCCGCCAAGTACACTGCGGAAGGTGGCCGGATTCACATCACCGCCCGCCGCGACCATGCCGAGGCGGTGATCTCAATCTCTGACAACGGCGTCGGACTCACGAGCGACTTGCTTCCGCGCGTTTTCGATCTTTTCACACAGGCGCACACCTCACTCGACCGCGCTCAAGGCGGATTGGGAATCGGGCTCACTGTGGTCAAATCTCTTATCGAAATGCATGACGGCAGCATCGTCGCAGAGAGCGAGGGTGCCGGTCACGGAAGCACCTTTACGGTCCGCCTCCCGTTGCTCTCCGACACGAATCAAGCCGTCGAATCAAAGACGGCCGGCAGCGAGGACGCGGCTGGCCGGTGCGCGGATGCGGAAACTACAGTCATTCCGGCTGCAATCCGTGTTTTGATCGTGGACGATCATCGTGATGCCGGGGATGCCCTCTCGCGGCTCCTTCGCCGCCGGGGCTGGGAAGTTCGCACCGCCTACGATGGGCTTGAGGGTCTCACGGTCGCGCGGGAGTTTCGACCGGAAGTGTTGCTTCTCGATATCGGCCTTCCGGGAATTGACGGATACGAGCTGTGCCGCACTCTGCGGGGCGAACCGGAATTCGCTGCCGCTCGCTTTATCGCCACATCCGGCTACACCGGGACCAGCGACATCGAACGCTCACGCGCCGCGGGCTTCGACCTTCATTTTGCCAAGCCGGTTGATTTTCCCATGCTGCTCGCTGAGCTTCGCCCGGCGAATACGCCGGATCAGTGATTCGACTTGGCAGGCCATTCCATAAACCGCTCGGAATGGCGGAGCCTACGGGCCTCGAACCCGTAAAACGCGTTTTCGACCTCCGCGCCTTTCGCGATTTTAGGAAGGTGGCCGGGAAGGGGAGAAGCGTTTCGTCAGTCCCTTCCGCGTGGATTGGCGCGCGACGAAGGAGTTTTTCCAGATTCCTAACTGGGTAGCTGTGTCGCCCCTGACCCCGCTGCAGCAGATCGTCTATTCACGGCTTCTCTTCCCTCTGGCCGGTGCGGATGGATTCTGCGCGCGCTTCGACAAAGAATTCGGCATCGTGTGTGGGCTGAACTGTGGGGCGTTGGCGAAGCACCTTGGAAAGTCGGAACGGGACTCGACGGCCAAGGCCAGCCAAAAACCCTGCGCTATCTCCGCACGCCTTGGATGAGCCCGGCATGGTTGGAGGCGTGCGACGCTTCCAACAAAAAGCCGGAAGTAACTCGGCAGACTTCCGGTGATAAGTCGGAAGTCCAGTGGGTAACTTTCAACCAAAAGTCGGAAGTTACCTCTTACCAAACGACACCAGGCCGCCGCGGGAGTCATGGGCCGCCTCGCAGTCGTCGCCGGATATTCAGCGCCAGTTCAAAGACGCCGGGCCCGGGCGCGCTTGCGGCATCGACAAACTTTCGCCTATGAGTCGCCCATGCCCATCGCCGGAGAAGTCTCCGAACCGCGCCGCGAGCATTTCACCACTGCAGCGCAGTATCGCCGCGCCCTCGCGACCTGGACGGCCGGTTTTCGCCGTCAAAGCGCCCTCCTCCGCGAACTCCGCCGCCAGCGCCATGCGTGCGGCCCGTGCGAGGTGTAGCGGAGTCAGCTTCCGCGAAAATGGACATTTCCGAATCTCTGACCCGTCTCTTTTGCGACGGCGATCGACAGCCAACACCATTTCTACTCTCCTTCGCGAACCACGGGATTTTCCTCTGGATCGACCGCAACCCTTGATTGGCACTTGTTCTAAAGGCATTTTAAGGAATGCCAAGAAAGGGCCAAATCAGGATTCGAGGTCTGTTGTGTCTGCCATTTCACCACACCGGCGGAGCGTGGACCGGAAACCTTTAGTCCGTGGCGGGGTGGGCGCAAAAGCGAAAAGACTCGCGGCTCGACAGCCTGTGCGGGCTTTGGTCGCATCGCGGCACTATGAATTCACTTTGGGATCGCTATCAGCAGTATTTTCTCCGGAACGCAGGGTTGGGGTTTTCGCTGGATGTTTCGCGGATGCGGTTTGGCGATGACTTTTTCGCGAAGATGGAGCTGCTGGCGCAGCGGGCTTTCACGGCGATGGCGGATTTGGAAAAAGGCGGTATCGCGAATCCCGATGAGGGGCGGATGGTTGGGCACTACTGGCTGCGCGCGCCGCAACTCGCGCCGACGGCGGAACTGACGGGGGAGATCGAGGACTGTAATGCCGCTATCCAAGAGTTTACCGCCAGGGTGCATGCGAGCGGGCGCTATACGGAGGTGCTGCTGATCGGGATCGGCGGCTCGGCGCTCGGGCCGCAGTTCTTGAGCGATGCGCTGGGCACGGCGGATGACCGGATGGCGCTCCATTTTTTTGACAATACCGATCCGCAGGGGATGGATCGAGTGCTCACGGCGCTCGCGCCGCGGCTGGAGCACACGCTCGTCGTGGTCGTGTCGAAAAGCGGCGGGACGGCGGAAACGCGCAACGGGATGCTGGAGGCGGAGGCGGCCTACGCAAAGGCCGGGCTTGATTTTGGCAAGCATGCGGTGGCGGTGACCGGCGCGGGTTCGGCGCTGGATAAGTATGCGACGGCTGGCGGCTGGCTGGTGCGCTTCCCGATGTGGGACTGGGTGGGCGGCCGGACCAGCGTGATGAGCGCGGTGGGCCTCGTGCCGCTGTCGCTGCAAGGGCTCGACATGCAGGCGCTACTCGATGGGGCGGCGGCGATGGACGTGTGGACGCGCTCAACCGAGACGCTGAAAAACCCGGCGATGCTGCTCGCGCTGATGTGGCACTTTGCCGGCAACGGACGCGGCGAAAAGGACATGGTGGTGCTGCCCTACAAAGACCGGTTGGTGCTTTTCTCAAAATATCTCCAGCAACTCGTGATGGAATCGCTGGGCAAGGAACTCGATCTCGACGGGCAGAAGGTGAACCAGGGCATCGCGGTCTATGGCAACAAGGGCTCGACCGACCAGCACGCCTACGTGCAGCAGCTCCGCGATGGCGTACCGAATTTTTTCCTGACGTTCATCGAAGTGCGGAAGGGGCGCGACGGCGCGTCCATCGAGGTCGAGCCGGGCGCGGTGACGGCGGATTTCCTGCAAGGGTTTTTACGCGGGACGCGGACGGCGCTTTACGAAGGCGGGCGCGACTCGATCACGGTGAGCATTCCGGAGGTCACGCCTTTCACGGTCGGCGCGCTCATCGCGCTCTACGACCGCGCCGTCGGCTTTTACGGTTCGCTGGTCAATGTGAACCCGTATCACCAGCCGGGCGTTGAGGCTGGGAAGAAGGCGGCGGCGGGTGTGCTGAAACTGCTCGCCCGCGTGAAGGACGCGCTCTCTGCCCAGCCGCAGACGACGGTGCAGATTGGCACGGCGCTCGGAGAGGATGCCGAGGCGGTGTATCACGCGCTCACGCATCTCGCGGCGAATGACGCGCGGGTGCAGGCAACGCCCGGCGCAACGCCCGCGGCGGATACTTTCGCGCTGGTGTGAGGAGTCGGCCGGACGGGCGCAGGAGCGCCGGGCAGGGCGCGCAGGAGCGCTTGACTCCGAGTGCTCCGGCGGAGCCGAGCGCTCCTGCGCGTCCACGAGGTGCTCCCGCGCCCGGACTTATTTCACAGGCTCTACGGCAGGGTGAAGGTCTGGCCGATTTCGGTGAGCGCGAGGCGTTGCGGATCATGGGCCAGCGCGGCGCGGAAGCGGGCGATGGGTTCGTCCATCGGCTCCCAACTCAGCTTGAAGGTCTGGTGATGAATCGGCATGACCAAGCGCGCGCCCGCTTCGTCAGCCATGGCCACGGCTTCCTCGGGCGAGCAGTGGGCGTGAATCCACGGGTGATAGGCACCGATGGGTGCGCAGAGCAGGTCGATTGGGCCGCGTGAACCGAGGACGCGCGCGTCGGTGCGGGCGGTGTCACCCATGTGGCAGAGGCGGCGTCCGCCGCGTTCGAGGACGTAGGCGTTGTAGCGGCGGAACTCGTCGTACTGCATCCGCGCGCCCCAGTGGCGGAGTTTGAAGGCGCTGATGGTGACTCCTCCGCGTGCGGTCTGGATCTCGCGCGTTTCGCCCCAGTCCAGCTCAATGACCTCGCGGAATTTCACGCGCCGGAAAATGTCTGCCGTGCGCGCGGCGGCGACGACCACGGTGTCGCGCGGCAGGGCCCGGAGCGAGCGGAGATCGAGGTGATCCATGTGCGCGTGCGTGAGGAGCACGAGATCGATGGGCGGCAGTTCGGCGGGCTGCAGAGCGGCTGCCACAAAGCGTTTCGGCCCGATGGTCAGCGGCCCAAGGCGGATGCCGCAGCGCTTGAAAAGCACCGGGTCGGCGAGGATGCGGACGCCGAAGAAGTTCACGAGTACGGTGGCGTGTCCGAGCCATGCGGCAGTGACTTGGTCTGCGGGCCACGACGCGGGATCGGGCCGATGTGGTGCGGGCCGGATGGCGCGGCGGAAGTCGCCGCAGATTTGCCGGAGCAGACGGAGGCGGGTGGAAGTGGGGACGATGCGCCGGGCCTGGCGCTCTGCGGAGGTGTCGGACATCCGGCGATCAGATCGCGCGACGGAGCAGGCCGTGGAGTCGGGTGAAGGAGTCGTCGGAGAAACCCATCGCGCGCTTCAGTTGGTAGTCGCGTTCGAGGGCGTTCGGATGCTTTTCCCAGCGGCGGTAGGTGGGCCAGTCGATGAAGCGGCGCAGCAACGACCAGACGCCCATGATCGGCACGGGAAAATCGCTGCCATAGATCATGCGCGCGGCGAGCGGTTCGCGGACGGCGGCCCGGGTGTGCTCGCCGCGCATGGGTAGATTGAAGGCGCTGTTGTCGCCGTAGAGATTCGGGAAGCGTGTGGTCATTTCCGCGAAGGCGGGGAAGTAATCGGGGTCGCGCAGGCCGCTGCGCGTGGCGCAGTGGGCGGCGATGACGGTGACGCCGCACTCGAGCGGCAGCGTGAGCACGCGCGGGTCGGCGTATTCGGGGCGGATGACGGGCACGGTGTTTTCGCCGCCGGTGTGCGCGAGCAGCGGGAGTCCGGCGGCCGCCATTTTTTCCCAGAAGCGGGCGTAGCGCCGGTCGTTGCAATCGACGTTGTGGCAGTTGGGCAGGAGCTTGAGCATGACCGCGCCGCCGGCGAGGCTGCGGTCGAGCTCGTCGAGTGCATCCGGGCGCGCGGGGTGGATCGAGACGGCGGGGAGGAACTCGGGATGCTGCCGGGCGAGGGCGAGGACGTAGTCGTTGGGCACGTAAAACGAACCTGTGCCAGCCATGAGCGCGCCGTGCTCATCATAGACCTGCTCCTGCGCGAGAATCACGGCGGAGCCGAGCGACGAACCGCCGACGAGTGCAAGCAGCCGCTCGACGTAGATTTCATCGAAATCCGGCGCGGCGAGGTCGGGCGGCAGGCCGAGATGGCGGAGCATGAATTTCGCGAGCCAGCGGTGCCGCCCGCCCAGCCGCAGCCAGCAGCCGTTGCCGCGCGCGCCGTTGCCGCGCGCGCCGTTGCCGACGATGTGGACGTGGGCGTCGATCGGTTGTGGGACAGGAATCATGGGCTTCATTTGTCACCTGCCGCTTGTCACTTGTCACGTTTCCCACCTACCTTCCCGCTCTCATGCCCACGCCCCACGATCTTTTCGCCCAGATGCCGCCCGCCGTGGCGGAGCAGCTTTTCAGTTTTCTCGAGCAAAACGAAAAACCGCTCTACATGACGACCATCGACACGCTTGCCAAGCAGCGGAAGCTGCGCACGATCTTCGTCGCCCGCAAACCGCGCGTCGAGCGGCACGCCTGGCTGCGCGAGGTGGTGGCGAAAAAAGTGAACGAGTCCATCGCCGCGCACCTGCTGCAAATCTGGCTGGTCGGTGCGCACGCGAAGCTGCTCTGCGATTTCCTCGACGGCCTCGGCATCGCGCACGACGCGAACGGGACCATCGAGGTACTGCCGCCGGCACCGGCGAAGGCCGACCTCGTCAAGGCCATCGACCCGCTTTTCGCGAAGCACGATCCCGGCGTGGTCGCCGTCTATCTCCACGCGTTCCAAGCGCTGGATGACCAAGGCTGGTCTTCGCTGGCCGAACTGCTTACGGAAGATCCCCGCCTCCAACTCGCAGCCGCCTAACCGCTCCTCCTAAATATGATCGGACGCCGCCAATTTCTCGCCACCTCAACCACCGCGGGCGCAGCGCTGGCCGCAGGCGCACGCTCTTTCGCGCAGACACCCGCCGTCGCGAACAACCCGATCAAGCTCGGTATCTCGTCGTATTCCTACTGGCATTTCACGCCGGAGAAGACGCCGATCGAGACGGTGATCGACAAAGCGGCGGTGCTCGGCGTGGAGGGCGTGGACATCCTGCACCGGCAGATGGACTGCGCGGAACTCGGCCCGCTCGACGCCACGGTGCATGCCTACTGCCAGCGGCTGAAACGCCACGCTTTTCGCTCGGGCGTGGCGCTAATCTGCCTGTCGATTCATCAGGACTTTGTCTCGCCGAATCCGGCGGAGCGGCACAAGTGGATTGCGCATACCGAGAAGTGCATCGAGCTGGCTTACGCGCTCGGCGTGCCGTGCATCCGGCTGAACAGCGGGCGGTGGAAGACGATCAAGAATTTTGGCGACCTGATGAAAGCGCGCGGCGTGGAGCCGCTGCCCGAGGGCATCACCGTCGATGACGGTTTCAAATGGTGCATCGAGGCGACGCAGAAATGCGTCGAGCTGGCGGCGCAACGCGGGGTGATTCTCGCGCTGGAAAATCATTGGGGACTGACGAACACGCCCGAGGGGCAGCTCCGCATTTTGAAAGCGATCGAGTCGCCGTGGCTGGGCGCGCTCATGGACACGGGAAATTTCCTCGAAGACCCGTATGAGAAACTCGCGGCCATCGCGCCGAAGACGGTCTTTGTGCAGGCGAAGACATATCCCGGTGGAGGAGAGTTTTACACGCTCGATCTGGACTACAAACGCATCGCGAAAATCCTGCGGGATGCGGGGTACACCGGTTACGTGTCGCTGGAGATGGAAGGGAAGGAAGCGCCGGATACGGCGGTCGCTAAAGGCATCGCCATGCTGCGCGCAGCGTTTGCCACCTGACGGCAGATCGCTTTCACGCCGCCACGGCCTGGAGGCGCGGCGGGAAGAGGAGTTGCGGCGTGCCGCAGAGGCGCTTGGAGAGGTCGATAGGGTCGCCGAGTTTCACTTCGGCGGGGTCGATCTGGTAGGCCCAGACGTGGAACCACGCGAGCTGGGCCGCGCCGAAGAGCGTGGAAAACGCGCCGTCCACGGCGTCGAGGCCGCAGGCAATTTTGATGCGACCGATGCGTGGGACATTGAAGCGCGCGTCGAAGGTCTGCCAGCGGTGGCCGACATAGACCTGCATGTAGGCGTGGAAATCCATCGGTGAGCCGTTGTCGAGAAAGGCCACATCGGACACGTAGCCGGTGACGTAGCGTGTCGGAATATTGAAACAACGGCACAGGGCGATGGCGGTGTGAGCGAAGTCGCGGCAAACGCCATAGCCTTGGGCGATGATTTCGCTCGCCGCGGTGTACGGGCTGCCGGCACCGAAGCGGTATTCGACATTGTCATGCACCCAGTCGCAGATCGCCTGCACGCGTTGCAGGCCGTGAGGAACCTGGCCGAATTTCCCAAAGGCGAAATCCATCAGCCGATCCGAATCGCAATACCGGCTGGGCAGGGTGTAGCGGAGCAACTCCGCCGACAGCTCCGGTACCGGGACGGCGCCATCGACTGCGCCATGGTTTTCCGGCAGGGAGGGGACGGAGATCACGTTGTCGTGACGGATCGTGGTGCGGCCGGGTGGCAAGTCGATGTGGCGGACGATGTTGCCGTGCGGGTCCTCGGATTCGGTGAGGCTGAGGTCGGACGAAACGGTGAATTGCTCGCCTTCGAGATGCTGCCACGGGTCGAGGCGCGGTTGGATGAGAAGGATCATCGGAGTGGGCGCGACGGCGTCGTAGGAAAACTCGAGACCGCAGCGGATGGTGAGATCGAGTGGAGTATGGGCCATGGAAAAAATGGGATTCAGGATTTAAGCTGCGCGAAGAAGTCCTCGAACAGCGGTGCGTAGATCAAATCGCGTTCGGGATGATATTGGACGCCTACGCCCCACGGATAATCGCGGAGACGCACCTGCTCGACGATGCCGTCGCCCGCGTGCCAGGCTTCGACTTCGAGCGTGTCGGCCACGCGGTCGAGCGCCTGGTGATGCGAGCTGTTCACCATGGCAAAACGATGCCGCGCCTCCGCCGAATAATGCAGCGGCTGGAGGTTGCCGGTTTTCATCTGGGGCAAATCGTGGCCGCGGATGTCGAGGTGCAGGGTGCCGCCGAGCGCGACATTGAGCACCTGCACGCCCTTGCAGATGGCGAGGATCGGCAGCCCACGCTCGACGGCGGAGCGCACGGCGGAGAATTCCCAGGCGTCGCGCGCTGGCTCCGGATCGAGAATGAGCGCGGGATCGCGCGGCGGCTCGCAGTGAAATTCGGCCGCGATGTCCGGCCCGCCGGTGATGAGCAGACCGTGAATCGTCGCGAGATCGACCGGGCCGCGCCGGGCGTCGCTCACGCGGAGGTCCGGACGGAGTGCGAAAAACTGCCCAAATTGCGCGTCGTCACATTCCCGAATCCATGAAGCCAGATGCAGCATGCGTCTTTCTCTGCTGCCACCTCGCATCCGACAAGCGCGTTTGTGTCCGCCAAGCCGTTTTCGACGGCGCCGCAGCGGGGGCTTGCCATTTACAGAACTCCCGATAGTTCTCTGCGCTTATATGAAAAAGATCGAAGCGATTATTAAGCCTTTCAAACTGGAGGACGTGAAGGAGGCGCTGGCGGAGGCGGGGGTCGAGGGCATGACCGTCAGCGAAGTGAAGGGCTTTGGCCGACAGAAAGGCCACACCGAAATCTACCGCGGCAGCGAGTACACGGTTGATTTTCTCCCCAAGGTGAAATTTGAGATCATCGTCGCGGATGACCGCGTGGCCAAAGTCGTGGCCGCCATCGTGGCCGCGGCGAAAACCGGCAAAATCGGCGACGGCAAGGTCTTCGTGACGCCGATCGAGGACGCCGTCCGCATCCGCACCGAAGAGCGCGGAGACTCGGCGATCTAAGGATACGCTTTCCCCGAAGGCAGAAGTTCCCGGACGTTTCCGCCGGTCTTCTGCCTTCACTTTTTTCTCCACACCCATGCCGCTCTGGCTCATCGCCATCATCCTCGGTTTCGTCGAGGGGCTCACTGAATTCATACCGGTTTCCTCGACCGGACACCTCCTAATCGCAGAATACTTTCTGAATCACCGGGCGAGTGATCTTTTCAACATTGTGATCCAGGCTGGTGCGGTGCTGGCCGTGCTGCCGCTCTTCAAAGACAGACTCATCATGCTCTCGCGCTGGCGCGAGCCGGCGAGTCAGGCGCTGATCGCCAAGATCGGTGTGGCGTTTGTCATCACCGCGATCGGCGGGCTGATTATCGACAAACTTGAATTGAAACTTCCCGAGACGGTTTGGCCGGTGGCGCTCGCGCTGGTCATCGGGGGCGTGCTGTTCATCGCCGCGGAGATGCTCCTGCGGGGACGGGTGACGACCAGCACGATCACCTGGCCGGTGGTCATCGCGGTGGGGGCCGCGCAACTCGTCGCGGCGATTTTCCCCGGCGCTTCACGTTCGGGTTCGACGATCCTCTTTGCCCTCGCCCTGGGGGCGGCGCGACCGGTGGCGACGGAGTTCTCTTTCCTCGTCGGCATTCCGACGATCCTCGTGGCCAGCGCCTACAAGCTGTTCAAAGCGTTCCATCATCCCGCAGCGAACGCGGTGCCGGAAAACTGGGCGATGCTCGCGCTGGCGTCGGTGGTCGCGGCGGTCGTCTCGTTCATCGCGGTGAAATGGCTGCTCCGCTACGTGCAGACCCACACCTTCACCGGCTTCGGCATTTACCGGATCGCCTTCGGGGTGCTGCTCCTCCTCTTCGTCCACCAGGCGGTTTCGCACTGAGGGGTTGCCAGTCGCGAAAGTGCTCCCGTATTCTGACACCCCCATGCGCTGGCTCCTTTCCATCGCCCTCCTCGCTTTCGCCCTGCCTCCGCTCCGGGGACAGGAAGTCGCCGCCATCCGGGTGGCAGACGGTTTTCAAAACCCCGTCGGCATGGATGGGAACCGCTACTACCGTGCCCGCGGGATGCAGCCCAACGGCCATCTCGGCGACGACTGGAACGGCACCCTCGGCGGCGATACCGATCTCGGCGCGCCAGTCACCGCCACCGCGCACGGGCTGGTGGTTTTCGCGCGCAACTTCCGGCTGGGGTGGGGGAATGTCGTCATCATCCGCCACGCCTACCTGCAGGGCGGCCAGCTCACCTATGTCGATTCGCTCTACGGGCACCTCGACACCATCCTTGTGCGGGAAAACCAGCACATCGTCCGTGGGCAGAGGATCGGGACCATCGGCAACAACTTCGGGATGTACAATGCGCACCTCCATTTCGAGATGCGCAAAAACCTCCGCATCGGCATGGCCAGGAGCGCCTTTCCGCGCGACTTCACCAATTACTGGGATCCCACCGAGTTCATCACCACGCACGCGCGGTGCGAAGGCGGCGGCCGGATCGCCTCGGCACCGATCAATACTTTCGTTGACTACAGCGGTCCGGCCGATCTCGGCTCGGCGGTTTCCCAAGCCGGAGGCGGCGCGCGCTCGCCGCTCGCTCCGCAGACGACCAACCCCAACGGCCAGCCGTCCTCCACTTCCCGGATCAAACCGCGCAGCGTCTATAAGGTCGATCCCTACGAGGACATGCGAAATTTCGGCTACTGACCCACCCTGCCGGCGTCTCCCCATGTCACCCGCTTCCGCAGATCACCGGAGCGTCCTTTGAAATTGTGTAAAAAGTCGGCGATGAGCCGGGTCCCATCGGGACGCTCGATGGTAGCCGTGGGCTTCAGTCCACGGATGAGGTGGAGTGCGGTGCCGTCGCGTAACGACGTTTGAAAAGCTTTCAAACTGTCGCTTCGCGACAGGGCCATCCTGCCGCGCATACCGTGGGCTGAAGCCCACGGCTACGATCGTTCGTCCCGATGGGACGACCTATTTCACAGTCTCTTCGCTACGCCGGTGCCAAGCGCTTCCACGATCTGCCTGCCGGACCCCAACGCAGTCAAAGCTGCCAGCTTTTCTCCGATCTGGACCTCAACCGCCTTCCGTTTGCCAGCTTTGCCAAGGTTGGGGGTTTCCCTCCGGTGCGGTCTTGCCATTCCTGAGGGTTTTGCGCTCCACAGCGTGCGAAAGCTTCTCACCCGCCCGCTCTTCTCCGCTCGCTCGCCGCCAAGGTCGGCACTTCCTACTGGCTTAGCGACGCCCGGAGGCTGTTCGCGGCCGCGCGGGGTTAGGGCCGTGGTTCAGGGATCAGATGCTCAGACTCTTTCTGCCGCTTCCGGAGGTAGCTCACGGATGACGCGGGCTGGATTGCCTGCGGCGATCACATCTGAGGGAATGTCTCGCGTGACCACACTTCCGGCCCCGATCACGGAGCGATCGCCAATCGTCACGCCCGGGCAGATGATGGCACCGCCTCCCACCCATACATCCGAGCCGATGGTGATTGGCTTTGCCGATTCGAGCCACTTGCGGCGCTCGGCGGCGCTGACCGGGTGCGTAGCCGTGTAGATCTGCACCGAGGGAGCAAAGAGCACATTGTTGCCAATGGTCACTTTCGCACAGTCGAGCACCACACAGTTGAAGTTGAAGAAGACCTTGCTGCCCAAAACGATGTTCGAGCCGTAGTCGCAGAAAAAAGGCGGCTGAACCCAGGCGTCCGTCTCCCTGCCAAATAGTTCAGTCAGCAAGCGCTGGCGCTCCTCCTTCTGGTCTTCGCGAGTCGCATTGAGCAGCAGGCACAAATCACGGCATCGGTCGCGCTCCCGGCAGAGCTGTGGCTCCAGCGGGTCGTAAAGCTCGCCAGCGAGCATCTTCCCTTTTTCAGTGTTCATAGAGCGGTGGTCAGAGGTCTAACGAACTCAAGCTCAGCCACAGCCGGAGCCGTTCGCGGCCGCGCCGAGATGGGTTAGGTGCTCAGGTTTCATCGCCCCTCAATTAAGGACACGAAAACCGTGACCTGTCCCGACTCCGCGACGTACCCGATGTCTGCGACACCGTGAATGTCGCCAAGAGCGTAATATCGCCGAGGCCAGTCGATCCGGGAATGAATCGGCGTGCCGTCGATGACTCTTGTCGAATCCCGGACCAAATCGAACTGGCCCGTATTGCGGACGCTATGTGCCTCCAGCGCCTCGGTCACAGCCTGCTGAAACTGTGTCGTGAAGCGACCCAAGTCCGCCTCAGACATCTCCGCGCGCGCCACAATACGGCGGGCAATGCGTTTGAAATCCGCCATTGAGGGAAAGGGCTCGTAGATGCGATCCTCAAGCACCTCCCATTTGGCCGGGCCAATTTTGGCAGCGACAGTCGCGAGAGAAAACTCCCGCAGCAGAGCAGTCCCCTTTGGCGCAGCCCGCCGAGTGAACTGCGATGAGAATAGGACGCCGAGCACCGATCCAAGAATCAAGCCAACGAGTAGAGACCAAATCCAATTGCGTTTCATACAAGGAAACGGATCGGCGGATTGTGAAGGGGTCTCCGACCAGCCTTCAGACCCTCGGGGAGTATCTTCGCCGAGTGCGGATTGACCGCAGGATGACCAACGTGGAAGTCGCTCATATTCTCGGTGTAGCGTATCAGACTGTGGAAAAATGGGAACATAATCGCAGGGCCATTGGCGCACTATCGCGGCCCAACGTAATCGCCTATCTCGGCTACGATCCGGCCGTGCAGTACGCAAATCCAACAGATGACTCTTTTGGCGGTTGATGATGGGTATTGGTAGGCCGTGCGACTCGTGCTCGACCGGGGATTTCCGGTCAGCGCGCTGGAATTCAATCACGGCCATACGCCGCTGCACAACGCCGCGTGGGCGGGCGATCAGCGGCTGGTGGAGCGGCTCCTGCAACGCGGTCATCTGGTCGCCGAGCGCGATCCGACTTACCACGCCACGGCACTGGGCTTTGCCATCCACAGTTGCATCGAAGCCAGGCGTCACCCGGAGGGCGGTTTTCCCGCAGTAGTCAGACTGTTGGTTGAGGCGGGGACACCGATTGATGAGAAAATGTATCGGACGGGACACGCCGGAATAGACGCCGTGCTGCAGGTGAAGCTTCCCGGTGCGTAGCTGCGGCAGATGGCTTGAGGAATGCCTTTTCCGGGCGTTGGGAACCCCACGTTCCCGGAGAATGCGAGCGCGGCTTTGGAGATCGCTTCGGCACGTCCGTCAGTTGGGTTCATGGGAGGAAAAGAAGGCATATTGCAGGGACGTGCCGCAGTTTTCTCAGTGCTCGGGGTCGCGAAATAACGCAACTTCATGAGTTCCGCCATTTGTCCTTCATGCGCTGCGCCGGCGCGATTTTGATTGCGCGTAAGCCCGTCACTTCGTTAGAAATCCGCAATCCTTGAGCGGGCCGATGCTCTCTGATCGTTCGGCTCATCATCCCCCAGAGTTATATGAAACGATCCTGCCAAATTCTTCTCGCCCTCGTTACGCTTCCCATCTTGGCCCCGGCGGCCAGTTACGAGTGGACCTTCAATGATGGAACGCTTGGTGATTCCTTTGGCAACGGTGCGCTCGCGCCGGTGGGTGCCTCGACGGCCAATATCGTGAGCACGAACGGCGGCAGCATTCCCGACATCGGCGGTGTGCCGGCGAAAGTGCTCAATCTTCCGGCAATTGCGTCGCAGTCGGACGGCTTCAGTCTCGCGCTGAACGCGACGGGGCCGAACGGTGGCGGAGGCTATGTGAACCAGTATTCGATCGTCTTCGATCTCTACAGCCCCGGCACGCCGAACTGGCAGGCGCTTTTCAACACGGACCCCGACAATACCAACGACGCGGATTGGTACATCGCACCGGACAATTCGCTGGGGATCTCGGATCTGGGTTATTCCGTGGCGGGCGCGGTGTCGCAGGATGCCTGGCACCGGCTAACCTTCGCCGCCGATCTGGGTGCGGGCCGCGTCACCTATTACATCGATGGCGTGCAGGCTTTCCAGCGCACCGGCGGTTCGCTGCTGGATGGGCGGTACGCGCTTTACTCGAATCTCGATGCGGGACCGGACCTGCGGCTTTTCAACGAGGGCGATGGCTCAGGCGTTTACACGCACGATCTTTTCGTCAACAGCGTGGCTTTCATCGATCACGAACTGTCCTCCGCGGAAGTCGGCGCGCTCGGTGGCGCGAAGGCCGCAGGGATTCTCGTGCCGGAGCCGGCGAGCGGGATGCTGGCGCTGCTCGGGCTCGCGGGTCTGGCAGCGGGTCGTCGCCGTCGGTAAAATGCGCCGCCTTTATGTTGCGGAATATTTTCGCCGCGGTCTGCATCTCTCTCGCGATCCTGCCTGGAGCACGCAGCGAGGAGAGCGCTTTTACATTTGGTAACGCGGGCGACCGGTTCGCTCCCGCGAGCGGCACCGCGGTGCTGGAGCCGTTCGATCCCGACTTTACAGACTGGAGCAGCACCGAGACGGTTTTTGATACGGCGACCAATCTCGGCCTGCCCGTTCCTCCGGGCGGAAACAAAGTCGTCATGCGTTTCCCCGCCTGCACTTCGCGCCAGGGTTATTTGCTGACCCACGGAAGCTTACCGAACGGTGTTTACGCCGACTTCGGCAAGGTCTCGAATTTCACGCTGATCTTCGACGTGCTGTATCCCACGGCCTCCGACGGGCAGTGGCGCGCGCTTTATCAGAGCAACGTTTTCAACTCGGACGACGCGGAAATTTACGTGCGCAATCAGCTCGGCGGCGGCGTGGGCATCAACGGGGAATATCGCGGCAGCGTGACGCCGGATGCCTGGCATCGCATCGTGATCACGATGCGCTCGGCACCGGGCGAAGGGCAGTTGCACAAGTATATCGACGGCGTCTTTGTCGGCGGGCAGGGCACGACCGGCTCGGGCATCGACGTGCGCTGGGCGCTGGATTCGCAGTTCCTGCTTTTGACCGAGGACAACGACGAAAACGCGGGCGGCTATCTCTGCGGCTTTTATTTCACCGACCGCCAGATGACGCCCGATGAAGTGCGCGCTCTCGGTGGTGTAAACGCGGCCGGGCCAAGCATCGCGGGCGCTCCCGCCGGGCCGCTGCCGCAGCAGCTTGCGCGGCTCACGCGGGCCATCGGCCATCGCGGCGCGTCCAGCATTCGCCCGGAAAATACGCTGCCGTCGCTGGTGCAATGTTTCGCCGATGGCGCATATGCGATCGAATCCGACACGCGCATTTCCGCCGACGGCGAGGCGGTCATCATCCACGACTCCACGCTTGATCGCACCACGGATGGCTTTGGCGCGGTGGAAAGCTACACGGTCGCGGAGTTGAAGACGTTCGACGCGGGTTCGTGGTTCGATCCGCTCTACACCGGCACGCAAATCCCGACGCTCGTGGAATACATGCAGGCGCTGCCGGCGGGAAAAATCCTCTACCTCGATCTCAAGATCAATGACGCCAGCATGGTCACGGCGCTCCGTCAGGCCTTTGACGCGGCGGGGTTCAGCGAGAATCGCTGGTGGCTTTACGTGTACGATAACACGGCCTTCGCGCAGTTGATCCACACGGAATTTCCGAACAGCGCGATCATTTGGGAAGGCCTGCCGGTCAACTGGCCGACGGACCCGAACGCCTTCACTGCGCTAAAGGCGATGGGTGTGAAAGGCTTCGATTTTGGCGGGAATGGCGGCGCGCTCACTCCAGCGCTCGCACTGCGGCTCAAGCAGGAAGGCTTGTTTCCGGCCGCCTACACGATTCTCGATCCCGACAACATGATGTTCGTCGCCGCGCGCGGCGCGGATTTTATGGAGACGGATTTTCCCGCGATCCTCCGCGACATCACGCCGACGCTCGGCGCGGGCGCGACTTTGCCGAATCCCGCCAATGGTGCGACGAACGCGAGCCCGACGATCCTGAGCTGGATGGTCGGAGCTGGCGCCACCACACATCGGGTTCACTTTGGCACGACCAATCCGCCGCCCTTTCTCTTGGCCCAAACGTACGATCTCTACGGCCTGCCGGTGCTCAATCCCGTCACGACTTATTACTGGCGGATCGATGAAATCACGCCGGGCGGCACGATCGTCGGGCCGGTCTGGAATTTCACGACACCAGCCGGTGTGCCGGGCGGGGTGAGCGCACTTTACGAGTGGAACTTATCGGCGGGCGATCTAACGCCGAGCCTTGGCGCTGGCTCGCTGCTTTACGCGGATGCGACGACACCGAGCCTCGTGAGCTTCGGGACAACCGGCGGCATCGTTCCGCACATCGGCGGTCTGCCGGCGAAGTTCGTGCGTGTGCCCGCGTTCACCGGACTCACGAACGGACTTAACGCCGAACTCGCACTGAGCCCCCCGAACGGTGGAGGGGCTTACATCAATCAGTATTCGATCATCTTCGACGTGTACAGCTCCGGCACGTCCGGCTGGCAGGCGCTCTTTCAAACGAGTCCCGGCAACCCTTCGGGCAACGACGCCGACTGGTACATCGCGCCCGACAACTCCCTCGGCATCGCGGCGATCGGCTACAGCGCCGCGGGTGCTTTCACGCTGAACGCCTGGCACCGGCTGATTTTCACCGCCGATCTCCTGGCGGGACGCGCGACTTATTACATCGACGGGCTCCAGGTTTTCCAACGCACGGGAATGACCGGTCTCGTCGATGGCCGCTTCGCGATCCAGAGCAATGCCAACGCCGGACCGGACGTGCGGTTTTTCAACGAAGGCGACACCTCGGGCGTTTACACCCACGAGCTTTACCTCAGCGCCCTCGCCATTCGCGACCGCGAGATGACTGCCGCCGAAGCCTCCGCGCTCGGCGCGCCGCAGGCCCGCGGCATCTACAGTCTCGCCCCTGGCGAGCTTCCCACGCTGACGATCAGCCGGGCGAATCCCGCGATCCGCCTCGACTGGCTGCCGGTCTCCGACTTCCACCTGCAACGCACGCTCAATCTCCTCACCCCGTGGCAGGATGTGCCCTCGACCACCGGCACCGGCACCTTTCTCGATTCGATCGACGCTGGTGGGCGCACCTTCTACCGCCTCCAGCGCCCGTAAGAAACGCGTCGCGGCGGGATTTGAGGAATGCCTTTTCCGGGCGTTGGGAACTTCCGTATTGTTTCCCCATGACCGATCCCAGCAACGCTACCGCCCCTTGGCTGGGTGCGTTCCATCACGACATCCGCCCCGGCCGGGGCGCGGGAAGCGTGTTGCCGGGCAATTCCGGCACCCCTTCCGGGGTGCATACGGAGGTGGATTGGGTAACCCCGGATGTTATACCAAACTCAGTTGAAGACTGGACGATACGAATCGGTGCGTTGCGCGATTTCCTTCGGTTCTCGGACTTTGGAAGGTGTCGGTTTTCAACTGTGTTTGGTATTACCCAAGGCTAATATCCTTCAGCCCTCTGGGCTGTCCGCGCCGAGCACCCGGATTACGAGCCGGATCTCAATTTCAAGAAGGCCAAAGCTGAGGTTCACGGGGCGCAGGGGGAGCTTCTCTGAGGTGGGAGACGCCGAACCAAAGGAGGGTGGGGGATGCTGGGGACGAGCCCGTCTGAATCTCGGTTCAGCTTATCCTACGGGATGAAGAGGAATTCGTTGCTATTGAGCAAGACCCGGCAGAGCGCGGGGAGGCCGTGGGCGCGGGCGAAGTCGGTGAAGTCGTGGCTTTCTCCCGCGGTGGGTGGGCGCAGCCAGACGAGGTGGACGGCGTTGCCGACCTGATCTTCGAGGGTGGTCGATGCCACTTCCGCGCGCCGGGCCATGGCTCCGCTGTGGTGGAGGACGAAGGCGTTGTTGTAGAGGGTGAGGGCTTGCAGCGAGGAGACGGAGAAGCTGCGCGCGGGTGCGAGCAG
>JBBQCM010000002.1:0-111641 GCA_038318725.1 Chthoniobacterales bacterium | reverse complement strand
CTGGCCGTTGAAATACATCGAGACCAGCGGCTTCTCGACAAGCTTGCCGTCTTTGAAACGCGCCGCGCGGAAAGTGATGTCATAGGCGTTCCATTTCCCGACGCCGGCGTAGGCCTGATACGGCGACTCGGTTTCATTGATCACCGCGCCCATGCCGTGCTTGGTCTTGTCGCCATCGAACACCTGAATCTCAAAGCGATTTTGCAAATAGACGCCGCTATTTCCGCCCGGTTTCATGATGAGGAATTCGATGTGCAACCGGAAATCCCGATACGCCTTTTTCGTCACGATATCCGCCGTGCCATACTTTCCGCCGTCGGCCACGCGGTCATCGGTCATCACCGCCGAGCCTTTATCCACGGGGTCTTCCACGATCTGCCACTTGATCGGCAGCGCCGACTTGAAGCCCGGCCCCTCCCAATAGATCCACTCGTCGTCGAGCATGGCTCGTGAGCCATCGGTCGGTGGGTCAGATCTTTCAGATGCCGCTAATCGTGCGCGGGCGCAAGGATTGCCACAGCCGGTGCCGCGGGACAGGATGGGTGCATGCGCCCCATCTTTCGCACGCTGCTGGTCCTCACGCTGCTCGGGTCCACGTCGTTCGCGGGCGGCTTGCTCGTCGTCGCGCCACGCGCGTTCGGCGTGTCGCTCGCCGATTTCATTGCGTATAAAAAGACGCGCCTGCCCGCGGAACTGGTCTTCCTCGAAGACATCGTAGGGGTATCGAACGGCGTGGACGATGCGGAGAAGCTAAAGCGCTTTCTTTATGAAAAGTGGCGCGGGGGAAAACTCGCCTACGTGCTCCTCGCCGGCGATGCCGATGTGCTGCCGGTGCGCTACATGGTGCTCGACCGCATCACGCCCGCGGCCTTCGACTACGCGTTTTATCCGAGCGATCTCTACTACGCGGATCTGGCGAAAGCCGACGGCACTTTCGAGGACTGGAATGCGCAGCACGAGGGGTTTCACGCCGGCTATTTTGGCGAGGTGCGCGGCGAGAAGAACAAGGGAGACCCCATCAACTTCGACAGCATCGACTATCTGCCCGAGGTCGCCGTGGGCCGCTGGCCGGTCAGCACCGCGGAGCAGGCCGGCGTGGTCGCGGCGAAGACGATCGCCGCCGGGAAACAGCGCGCCGCGCGCACGGATGGCCCGCGCGCTGCCGCCTTCATCGGCGCGACCGGCTGGGTGGACACGCGCGGGCATTTTGACGGGCTCGAAGCGTGCCTGCGTAGCGGCTGGCAGATCGAGCGCCGGCTCTATCAGCGCGCGACCAAGGAGTGCCCGAACGAACCCGAACTCATCGACCTTTGGAATCGCGGCCAGGACCTCATTCTCCACGCCGGCCACGGAAATCCCGGCGACTGGGAGCAATGTCTGACCCTCCGCGCCCTGCCCCAATTCGCACCGTCCGACCGCCTTCCGGTCGTGTTTTCCGCCGGCTGCAGCACCGCATACTTCGCCGCGCTCGCACCCTACGATGGCTACCGCGATACCGCTGGCACGGAGCACGCCGGGATCGATCACCACGAAGTCTTCACCGCGCCGCCGCCACCCCCCCGCGGTCTATCAGCGGGGAAAGTACAACAAGACCGGCCTTGGCGAGGAACTCCTCCGCCAGCCGCGCGCCGGAGCCGTGGCCTACCTCGGCTGCAACACCGGCAGCCAGCCCTGCGGCCTCACCCTCCAGCGCGGTTTCATCGAGGCTCTCGCACAAACGCCGCACCTGCGGCTCGGCGATGCGTGGAATGAAGCCCTCCGTTATTACCACCAGCAAGAGCGGCTCGCGGGGTTGAGGCCCGACGCCGGCTGGTATCCGCCCTCGATCTTTTTCCAAGGGATGAAGTTCATGCTCTTCGGCGATCCCAGCCTGGAGCTGTGAAGGAAGGCCTTCAACTTAAGGGATGCCGTCGCAAACTTCAGCGTGCGTCGCCCGTAGCATGATGCCCTCGCGCATCCTCACCGGAGCCCGATCGCTCATAGTTTGCTCGCCTTTGTGCTCCCTTTTCGCCAAAATCGCGCAACCACTCCAGCATGTGAAAACCCTCACCATCCTTTTCCTCACCGTTGCTGAAGGCAACCCGCTGTGGCTCAGCTCCGCAGAAGTTCCCGCGCCTGCTCCATCCCGGCGGCGGGCCGGCCGTATTCGCTGGCGGTGACTCGAGCCAGGGCGGTGACGTGCCGCCAGCGCAAGGCCGGACGGGTTGCGACGAAATCCTCGCTGACCGTGCGGTAATACTTTTCCCCGTGAAGCGCGCCGTCCTCGCTGACCGCGTAACGCAGCAGCGCGTCGAAGACGCCGCGCGGCTCGAGGCCAAGCGCACCGTAACGCGCGACCAGCGCCGCAGCGCGTGCCTGAAGATTGCCGCGGATGGCCTCGTCCAAATCGCGCAGCAGGCTCGCAGGGTCGGTGGTCTTGATCGCTTCGAGATGCTGCTCCAGTGGGAGCGGTTGCCAATGCGCGAAGTCTCCGCCGCGTTCCACGCGATCCTTGGCGACCTGCCACGCGCCGAGGATCAGGCAGGCGAAAGTGTTCCGCGGATTCCCCGCACGGGCGAGGTTGCGCCAGGCGTTGGCGGAATCGCTGGCATGCACGCCAATCGAGTCACCATGCACGCTGCCAAGCGGTTTGCCCGTCACCTCATCGCGCGGCGTCCGCCCATGATCGCGCAGCAGGAGTTGATTGGCCGTCAGCGAGATCGCCTCACCAATGGCCGCGGGTGCGAAGCCTTCCGCGAGCGCGGCGGCGGCAGCCGCGGCGGCTTGCTCGGCGGTCGCGGTGAAAAGCGTGTCGGTGAATTGCGTGATCCACGCGTCGTCCGCCGCACGGTCCCCCGGCTGGCGGTCGAGCAGGTGATGCTCTTCGAGCAGCTTCGGCAGCAGCGTGCGCGGCTGATTGTAGGGTGTGCGATCCGCCCAGTTCTCATTCTTCACGCAATACCGCACCGACTGCCGGAGCATGGTCAGCGCATGTTCGCGGCCGATGACCCCGAGCAAATCCCACGCGCGATAGGGCAGCACCACACGATGGACGTCGCCGGATTCCTGGACCGTGTGCAGCAGATCGTTGAAAGCCGTCGCGTCGGAGATTTTCGCGCGACCGGCCAGCAGCTGCTCCGCGCGCGCCGCATCGCGCGCATGCACCGCGGCCCGCAAATCCTCCATCCCGCCCGCCGCCGGCGCGACGGGATGCAGCACCTCGTCCGTGCGCCCACCGCGTTCCTGCATGCGATTGGTGTTGCGATAAAGCACCTTGAAAACTGGCAGCGCCCGCTGCTCGGTGGGCAGCTCCGCCGTCATGTACAGCGCCGGACCCAGCGCCATCATCGTATGAAAGCCGACATAGTCCTCTCCGCCGAACGTGCGCGCATTGGCCAGCGCCCCGGCGGCCACGAGCTGGCGCAGTTCCACACCGCCGCGCAGCTTCTCCGCGAGCACCGGCAGCAGCCCGGTGACCGGCGTCTCCTGCATCAACACGACGAGCGGTTCGAGCACGCCAAAGTTCAGCGCGGTCTCCGCTCCTTCCCCCGCCACGGCTCGCGCCAGCCCGAGTTCCGAAGCCAGATCCGCGCCGACTGTCACGACCAACATTCCCCGGCCCACTTCAGCGAGAAATTCCCGGCGAGTTTTCGGCGTATTCATAGTTTTGGCCTCCTGGTTTTGTTTGGGGTGGCGGAAGCAGTATGGATCCTTCTTGCTTGATGAAAAGCCATTTACGATCAGGGACGCAGTGACAACCAATGAAGACTCTGCGTGCGCATGCGCCGTCCTTGGATGTTGGAGGTTGATCTTTGTGCTACGGCGTCTCCGGCCGATAGAACCAGTTCTGCCCGCTCACGGTGATGACGGTCGTCACCGTGGTCGAGGTGCCGGCCGCGTCGATCGTGATCACCGGCGGCTCGCTACGGCTGGTGAAAAAGAGGCCATTGCGCACCACGCGGCGCGCGCCCTCGACATTCTGCTCCAGTACTGTCACCGCACCCTGCCCGCCGACGCTGGCGACGATCGCGGAATGGTGCGGCCGGCTTTGCTCCTCTTCCGTAGTAGATTCGTTTTCGCTCCCGTCGCGGCGGACGATCTTCGTCGTGACTGTCTTGACATAGCGGTAGTTGTTAAACTGGATGACGTCGCCGGCCTGCGCCTGACCGAGGGTGATGGCGCGGCCCCAAACGTAATTGGCCTCGGGGGTAATCGTGCCGTAGCTCGCCGCGCTGCGGGCAGCGGCTCCGCGCAGGGCTTGATCGACAAGAGTGAAGCATTCGCCGTCGCCGACCTGCTGGCCCATACGGGTGGAGGCGAATTGCGTGATCTGGGTCGCTTGCGCGGAAGTGATATCAGCCATAGGCCTCGATGCAGTACCGAGTCCGTCTCGCTGTCGATGAGAAATCCGCGACAGGGCGCGGGCGCGTCAGCGCCAGTCTTACGCCGACCTTCCGAAGGATTCTCGCCTTTCACATTTTTGCCGCAGCCCTCTACCCGGCGGGCGTGTCGGGCAGGCCCACGCCCGTGCCATCGAGCGCCGCGGTCCACCTGGGGCGCGACGACGTCGCAGGCCCGGCGACCGTCGAGCCCGAACTTGATCGTCCGGCCCCAAAAGCTACGGTCGGTTTCGACGCGGTCTGGGGCACCCAAGGCGATGATGAATGATTTGGGCATCCTGCGGGAGAGCTTCCCAACTCACCCCGCCGCCTTTCATGCCATCGCCGCGGCGTTGCTCGCGTCACCTGAGGACTAAGGTCGATGATTACAGAAGCAACACCGACCGAGTATGCTGTCGCGGCGCAAATTTATGCGGTGGCTCAGGCAGCATACGCGCTTGAAGCAGAGCGGGTCGGCTGCGCCGATTTTCCTCCATTACAGGAATCACTGAATGAGTTGCAGCGGTCATCCGACAGCTTTCTCGTGTTCCAGCAGTCTGGCTGTATCATCGCCGCACTTTCATTCGACCGCGACACAGACAAGGTCGCGATTACGCGGCTGGTCGTCAGTCCCACGCATCTACGGGAGGGTATTGCCACAGCGTTGCTCGTCGACCTTGAGCGGCGGCTTCCTCTCACGGCGTGTTTGACCGTCTCCACTGCACAGACCAATACACCCGCAGTCCTTCTCTATCAGCGGCTTGGGTACACGGCTGTCCGAGTCAGCAACTCAGCAGAGGGAATCCCTCTACTTCACTTCGCCAAATCCAAATGACGCAACGCCAAACGCTCATGCAAAGTTTTCACCGCTTGTGCTGAAGATTCGAAAAGTTCCCTTGGTGATTGGAGGTTGAGGGGATCTTGGGGAAGGTTCGCTTCGCGGCTTCCGGAGAGAAGGTATCAATCGAAGATCCCTCTCATCTTTATGGTGTTTGGTGAAACTTCCCGGTCCTCGCTCGATCATCGGTGAGCTTACTTTCAGCCACGGACTGCCGCTGGGTGTTGAGAGCAATGGTCGTCAGATCTCGCATTTTCCTTTTTTCCTTCATCTTCCAATCTTTACCTGAATTCTCTGGCCTAGCCGGGGAAGTATGGAGAAGGATGAAAATTACGAGTGAGTTGAGAAAAAGAAACGAATGTCACTTTCCACCGAACCAATGAAATACACCTACGCCGAACTCGCCGGGATGATCGACCACTCCCTGCTCCATCCCACGATGACCGACGCTGAGATCCGGGCGGGCTGCAATCTGGCCCTGAAATACCAGGTTGCGAGCGTCTGCGTCAAGCCTTACGCGGTGACCATGTCGGCGGAGATTTTGCGAGGCTCCAGCGTGGCGGTAGGCGCGGTGATCGGCTTTCCGCATGGGAACAGCACGACGGAGGTGAAGCGCTACGAGACCGAGATGGCGTGCTGGGAAGGCGCGGTGGAAATCGATATGGTGATCAATGTCGGCAAGGCCTTGGGCGGAGACTTCGCCTTTGTCGAAACCGACGTCCGGGCGGTCTGCGAGCAGGCCCACCGCCGCAGCGCGATCGTGAAGGTGATTTTTGAAAACGACTATCTCACAAATGACGAAATCAAAATCCAACTGTGCGAGTCATGTGAGCGGGCGGGCGCGGATTTTGTCAAAACCTCGACCGGATACGGCTTCGTGAAGCAGCCCGGCGGCGGCTACGACTACCAGGGCGCGACCGCGCACGACCTCGCCTTGATGCGGGCTCATTGCTCGCCTCATGTGCAGGTGAAAGCCGCGGGCGGCGTGCGTGATCTCGACGGGCTCATTGCCGTGCGCGAGCTCGGTGCTACCCGCTGCGGGTTGACGGTCACGGCGCAATTGCTCGACGAATACCGCCGCCGGGAGGCCGCGGAAAAGGCCGGCACCGACAGCGAGCCGGCCCGCGCCGGGACGCTGGGCGACGGGGGATATTGAGAGGTCGATGAGGGCAGGGCGAGGGGTGGAGTCTGTTCGGTGGTGGGCCAGTTTTAAAAATCGGGCTCGTGATGCTGAATGAAGCCGACAGCGGGATGAGAATCACTGCATGCAAGCAGAACCAGGAAGCCCGGCGACGGCAGAAAGCACAAACGCTGGAGGTGACGCTGCGCGGCTATGAGGAGTGCCTCTGCAGGGTGGTGCCGTCAGAACTTCGGAGTGCCCGCACCCGTAGGTGCCCCCGGCTGCTTCGCCGCCTTCTTCTCGTAAGCCTCGACCTCGCGCACTTCCAGTGTCAGGAGCAGATTCGCTTTCAGGCTGGCCTGCGCGTGATCGCTGCGCTCCCATTTGCGCCCCTCGAACATCGTCTTCAGAGCGTTCAGATCCTTATTGCCGAGCCTCGGCTTGTCTTCTTTCCAGGCAAACTTGCCCTTCTCTCCATCCAAAATCGCCTCGATCTCCGGCTCCGAAATCTGTTTGAGCGCATTATTTTCCGGCAGATGCACATACTCGATCCGAGCCGTCTTCTCATTGATGAAAGCCACTCGCACCCGCCATCCTTGGAAATTGTAGGCCACCTCTTTCGCGCCTGCGAGCAGCGGCTTATCAGTCGGCCCGATCAGCTCCGGCGCCGGCGTGCCGTAGCGCTGCTGCGACTCCGCCTCCGTCTCGCCGAGCCGCGCGTGGAGCGGCCGGGCGGCACCGAGGAGCAGGGCGGGGACGAGCCAGCGGGAGACGATGGATTTTGGGGAACGCATAATTGGAAAATGCATGAGAAGTCAGTTTGAAAAAAAACAGCGCCGACGAGGCTTGTGCTGACATCAGCGCAGACGTCCCCTCCCCTGCGGAGGTTACGCGAAAGTTATCCCGACCTTTCGCTTGACCCCCCAGAACCGCACCCCTAGTTTTCCGGCCTTGTCACACGGGCTGTGGCTCAGCTTGGTAGAGCGCTTCGTTCGGGTCGAAGAGGTCGCGAGTTCGAATCTCGCCAGCCCGACCACTCCCTTTCGGGGAGTGGCTTCGCTTCTACCGCTGCACTTGCAGGACGATGATAAGTTGACCCTGGCCGTACTGCGGGCCGCGGATGAAGAGCGGGCTGCCGGGGGCGAGCTTAGCCTCGGTTTCGAGGAGCGGGCGTTTGTCCTGAAAAAGCTGGAGGTTGAGCAGGTAGCCGCCGCGCGCTTCTTTCGACACGGCGCGGCGCGCCTTTACCCCAAGCCAGAAGCTCTGGCTGGGGACGAGCCAGGTCACGGTCTGGTCGTCGATTTTTTCCGAGGCCGCACCGATGAGCTGGAACTGGCTATAGCCAAAAACGCGCTTCAACCGCGGTGCAAACTCGCGCAGTTCTTCCGGCGCGTCCTTGGGCGCGGCAGGATTGGTCGCGAAAACCACCGCGCTCCAGATTTTGTCCACCGGCAGGGCTGACGCGGCGCGGAGCACAGGCACCGGACTCGTGGTCGAGGTGGTAAGCGCCGTCGGCGTGTCTGCCGCCCACACGAAGCTGGCGCACGCGAGAAGGAGGAGGACGGCGGCGTGGCGCATCGCGGTCAGTTCAGAACGTAAGTCGAGGGGATGTAGTCGAGCCCGTCGAGCCAGACCACGGTCACGTTGTCCTCCGAATTATAGACCGTGGTCGCCGAGATGCTCGGGTCGGCCGGCCACGCCTCGACGATCTGGGCGTAGTATTTCGACGTCTCGCCCGGGGGCACGGACACCGGAATGAGCGTCTTGAAAAGCGCGCCTGCGACGACGAGGCACGCGGCTCCGGCCAAGGCCAGCCGCGGCAGCGACCAGCACCAGCCCCGCCCCTTCACCGGCTCCGCAGCACGCGGAGTCCCGGCAGCGATGCGCTGCATGAGCTGGTGGTTGAAAAAATCGGCGTTACCGAGCTTTGGCTCGGGCTGCGCGCGGAGGAATTCGCCGAGTTTCCGCGCTTCCTCCCGCTCGACGGTGGCTTCGGGATGAGTGGCGAGTTCCTTTTCAAACTCGGCGAGTTCGGGGCCGGTGAGCTGGCCATCGACCCAGGCGGTGAAGCGATCTTCAAATGGTTTCATAGACGTCTTTGAGCAGGGTTTGGAGTTTTTTTCGGGCGTAGAAAAGGCGGGACATGACGGTCCCGAGCGAGCAGTCCATGTGCTCGGCGATCTCGGAGTACTCGAGCCCGTCGATTTCGCGCATGACAATGGCCGCGCGGTGCTCCGGCGAGAGTTTGGCGATGGCCGCGTCGATGCGTTCGCGAATCTCCTTGTCCGAAATTTTCTCCGCCGGCTGCATCTCGCCGCGCGGAGCCGTAGCCGCTCCGGGCTCGATCTGCCGGAGGCCGATGGTGTCGTCAAACTCCGTGCCGCTCTGGATGTGCTTGCGCCGCAGCGAGTCGATCGTGACGTTCATCAGGATGCGGTAGAGCCAGGTGTAAAACGAGGACTGCCCGCGAAAGCGCCCGATGGATTTCCACGCCTTCACGAAGCCATCCTGGGCGAGATCCCAAGCGTCTTGTTCATTGCGGGTCATTTGGTAAATCATGGAAAAAGCGCGGCTGCGATAGCGGGTCACGAGCTCATTGAAAGCCGCGGTGTCGCCCGCCTGCGAACGGGCGACCAAGTGGAGGTCGTCCGGGCCTTCGGCGGGTGTTGCGTCCGGCTTCAGCACGGAGTTTGACGGCGCAGTCATCGTTTCATTCACCGCGAGTTGCGGGAATTTTCGCAGGATGAAGACAAGCCACTATTCGCCATCGTAGCGCCGCCGCCACTCGGAGCGGTACTCGCCCATGAGGAGGATGATCCCGTCGCGGATTTGAAAGAGCCGCTGGTTGAGCGTGGAGTATTTCTCCGCGCTGAGGCGGACCTCTTTGCGAAGCTGCACCGCGGCCTCGAGGGCGGTCATCACGGCTTTCAGAGCGCGCTTGAGGTAGGCGATGGTCATGCCGATTTCGTCCACGTCGTCATCGCTCAGGGCCGCGGCGAGCTTGGCGCTGGCGACTGCGGAGTGGGTCGAGAGTTTCACCGCCGCGGGCTTGTTCTGCGCGTCGCCCATTTCCTCGAAGAGCTGGTCGATCCAAATCGTCAGCGCAAAGGACGCCTGGTAGAGCGGATGCACCTCGTAACCGTCCTCGTCCCCGTTCCCGGTCTCCACCTCATCGTCTTCGAGGTCTTCCTCGAATTCCTCGTCGAAGAGCGAATCCACATTCTCCACCCATTTCTCACCGGCCTTGTCCAGCAGATGATACCAGCCCATCTCGCGGGCGATGATCTGGTCGCGGTTCGGGTCGTCGATGAAACGCTCAAGAAGCTCCATGTACTTCTCGGTCTTGCGATCCTGCTGCTGGAGAAAACGCTCCCAGTCATATTCGTCCCAAACTTTATCCGGCTCGTTGGATTCGGCCATATGCGAGGTTAGTTATCGTGCGGGCGTGGCTGGAGCAAAGGGAATTTTACGCCGTGGCCGCCGGCAGCGTCTGCCGCCGCAATTGTCCGCAGGCCGCGGCGATGTCGTGGCCTTTTTCCCGGCGCAGCGTGGCGGGGACGCGCGCGGCGGCGAGCACCGCCATGAAGGCGTCCTGCCGCGCCTCGCTCGGGCGTTGCCAGTCGAGCCCCTCGACGTGGTTGTAGGGGATGCAGTTGATCTTTCCCTTCACCTTGCGCGCCACGCGGATCAGCGCGGCGGCGTCCTCGGGCCGGTCATTCACGCCCTCAATGAGAATGTATTCAAACGTAAGCCACTGCTTTTTCCGTTCGGTATAAAAGGCGCAGGCCTCGAGGAGCGTGGCGAGCGGATATTTGCGGTTCACCGGCATGATCTGCGAGCGCACTTCGTCCGTCGCGCCGTGGAGGGAAATGGCGATCCGGACCTGCAGCGGCTGCTCCGCGAGTTCGCGAATCTGCGGCGCGAGGCCGCTCGTGGAAATGGTGATGTGCCGCGCACCGAGATGCACGCCCCACGGGGCGTTGATGATCCCGATCGCGCGCATCAGGTTCGCCAGATTCGCCAGCGGCTCACCCATGCCCATAAAGACGATATTGTTGATCTTTTCGCCGCTCAGCTCCTCGACGCTAAGGATCTGCTCGACGATCTCGCCCGCCGACAGATTGCGGCTCCAGCCGTCCAGTCCGCTCGCGCAAAACTTGCAGCCGTACGCGCAGCCGACCTGCGTGGAAATGCAGATCGTCCGCCGGTCGCTGGCCTCGCCGTAGAGCGCGGGCGAGGCCGGGATGAGCACGCTTTCGATGAGCGCGCCATCGCCGAGTTGAAAGAGGTATTTCAGGGTCGTGTCCCTGGAGCCGAGCGTGCGGACGGGCTTCACATCATCAAAGGCCAGCTCCGCCGCAAGCTGCTCCCGCAGCGCCGCTGGAAGGTCGCTCATCGCGGCGAACGATTTCGCCCGCTTCCCGTAGAGCCACTGCATCACCTGCTTCGCCCGATACGCCGGCTGCCCAAGCACGCGGAGCCGCGCACCGAGCTCGTCGAGCGTGAGCGATTTGATGGAAGGAAGCGGAGCCGGGGCGGTCATGCGCCCGCATCTTCACGCAAAACGCCCGGCGCGCAAACTTCCTCGTCCGCGAGCGGCGTGAGCTCGATGGGCATGCATTCGTGGCGCAGCCAGCGCCCGCGCCAGATGTCATGGCCATTCGGTTCGAGGCGCATGGTCACGTCGCGATCCGAATAAATCTCCAGCAGCACTTTGCCGCCCTCCGCCACGCACAGATCCCAGAACCGCTCGCAGCCCGCCGCGCCTTCGCCGACCCGGCCATCAGGCAGCAGGTGCAGGGGCCGCCGGTCGTAGCCCACGCGGTGGTAGTCGAACCTTCGCCCGACGACCCGCGCCGCCGCCGACCGCACTTCGGCGGTTTTTTTCTCCGACCGAAAACGGCGCACGCCTGGCGGAGTGGGATCCCAGCGCGCCGCCAGCTCGGCGCAAAAGGCCAGGCACCGCTCTTCATGCAAAAATCCCTGCACCCGGCGGTTGCCGTCCCACGGGTTCCATTTGTCCATGTTACGATGCTGGAAAAGGCGCTCCCCGGCAAAGTCATGCTGGCACATCGTCGCCTCGAGCGCGTCGATCCCGCGCGCCGGCATCGCATAGTCCTGCCCGAGCTTCCGCCACGCGAAGTGGAAGGTTTCTTTGTCGCCGTGAATGTGCCGGTAGTAAAAATCGCTGTATTCGTTCAGGTGCATTGCCACCTGCAGCGCATGCCAGCAGCGCGCCTTGTTCACGAGGATCTGCCCGCTCTCAAACTCCGGCTCGTCGCGATACGTCACCCCGGTCAGCCGCCAGATCGAACGGTCCGCCGGCAACCGCCCAAAATCCGGCCAGAAAACCGCCCCGGCATGCTGGTATTCCGGCGCATCGAAAAGGTCCGCCGGATCGCGCACCGCCAAATTGTCCGCATCGAGCAGCAACACCTCGGCGAAGCGCGAATGTAGCAGCGCGTAGGCTTTCAGCTCCCAGCCATGCAGTGTGCGCACCGGATGACGCTCCCGCATTTCATGCCCGTCCACGAATTGCACCGCCAGCGGAGCGAGCAGCGCACGCATCTCCGCGGTCATCTCTTCCGGGCCGAGGTGCCAGATCTCGACGGGCAGCGCGCAGCCCAGCCACCGCAGCATTTGCACGCACACCCAGGTGCAGGGGAAATACTTCGCTCCGCCGCCACAGATGACGATCCCCCGCCCCGCAAAGCGCTCCGCCGGATACGGGAAATCCGCGGCGACGGTTTGTTCGAGCAGTTCACGATGCGACTGCGGTGGCGGCAGTTCCGGCGCACGGCGGCCAAAACCACGGTCGAGCCAGACCCGAAAGGACGGCTCAATTTCCCACGGCAACCGCCGGTCGATGAAATGGAAATGCCCCACCACAACCCCGTCCGGATCGGCAAGAGTGTCGAAAGCCAGGTGTTTGTATTCCTTGGGCAGCAGCAGCGGCAGGTCGAGCACCAGGCGGGCGTGGTTCAGCCGGGTCTGGTCGTGAAAGGTCGTCGGGAGCGCGGACCAGGCGTGCTCCGCCTTCGCCAAAAACGCGGTGTGATGCCGGCGGTTGATGATGAAAAGGCCGCTGTTGAAATACGCGCGCAGATCGAGCCCGATCAGCTGCGCCTCACGGATCACGCTCCCGTGATCCCGGCGATCTCCCACGGCCACGACCTCCCCACGCCCGGCATAAATCCGCGGCTCCCATTCCTGAAGAAAGATTGTGCCCGCGTCGAAAAAAAGAATCGTCTCCGACTCGGGAAATTCGGCGGAAAGCCGAAACTTCAGAAAACGCGCCGCTTCGACCCCGTGGCGGGCGAGGGCTTCGTCACCCAGAATCCGGGTCTCCAGGCCCGTGCGGCGCCATACGCTTTCCGCCGCCAGTTCCGCGAGCCGGCGCCACTTTTCGCCGACGCCGATCGTCACCGCGAGCATGCGTCCGCTGGTCTGAAAAACTCTGCCGTTCGTTTCGGCTGTCGCCGCCGCTTGCTGGTTGCCGCTCATCGGGCGCAGAGGGTTTGCCGCCCGGCGCCGGAGCGGCAAGAAGATTCGCCACGGAATCCGCCGCCCTCTACACCGGCTCCACGTCCACCACCGCGATGGTGATATTGTCCATCCCACCCGCCGCCATCGCCCCGGCGAAAAGCGCCGCGACCGCCGCATTCGCCTCGTGTTCTGTGAGCATGATTTCTTGAATCTCCGGCGCGTGCAGCATGTCGGTCAGCCCGTCGCTGCACACGAAAAAGCGCGTCTTCCCAGCGAGCCGCAGCGGATGCGCGTGGACCTCAATGGCCTCCGCCTCCTCGCGTCCACCGATCGCTTGCGTGAGTGCGTGGAGAAAGCCGGGGCGTTTCCCCTCCGTCCGCTGAAGCAGGCCCTGGTCGATGAGATCCTCGGCCTCGGAATCGTCCCTCGTGACCTGCACCAGCCGGTCGCCGTCCTGCCGATAGACGCGCGAGTCGCCGACATTGAATGCGAATAACCCCCGTCCGCCGCAGCCCAATCCCGCGACCGTCGCGCCCATGGCCGCATAGTCGCGCTCCTTGCGCCCGCGTTCGCAAAGATGACGGTTCAGCCGATGGAGGATTTCCGAGACGCCATTGGGCGTGATCCGTTTGCACGCCGCCAGCGCCGACACCACCTCCCGGCTCGCCTCCGCCCCCGCGCGGTGCCCGCCGATGCCGTCCGAAACTGCGACGATCCACGGACTCGTGGCGATGGCGATCGGCGCTGGCACATCCGCGCTGCTCCCAGAAAAGATCGTCCCCGCCAGGCAGGCGTCCTCATTCACCCGCCGCACCTTTCCCGTGTGGCAAATCCACGCACCGTGGACAGCGTAGCGAGAATGATGGGGCGCGTCGGTCGGCGATGCGGTCTGCGCGGCGACCGTCGGACGGCTCGGAGCCGGCGGTGGCGGGCCGATCGTCACGCTTCTCCGCGGGGGGAGTGGGTGGCTGGAAGGCATGGGGTTCGGCGGCAGACTGTCGCGAGATTGGGCCGTCTTTCAAGCCTTCCGTCGCGACCCGTGTTTTTTGTGTTCCCAATTCCCGTAGCGAAAACGACGCCATCCTCGCGGTGATCGTCTCCGCTCCCGCATTGCGCGGCCCGGCAAAGGGCGATACTCCCAATGCACGATGGACAAAGACTTCACCCAGATCACCGACGACATCCTCGCCTCCTACACTACCGGCGGCGGCATGAATAATATCGACGGCTCCAACCTCCCGTCGAAGCGCACCCTTGCGACCATCTGCGAAGACCTGCTCCAGCTTCTCTTCCCCGGCTTTCACGACGCCGAGCCCATCCACTCGCGCGATCTGCGCCGCGTCACCGCCCACCGCCTTTTTAGCATCGCCGACCGGCTCAACGAAGAAGTCTGCAAAAGCCTCCGCCTCGGCGAGCCTGACTGCCCGAAAGCCCGCGCCGAGGAGATCGTCCACCAGTTTCTCCACGCCATCCCGCTCGTCCGCACCCAGCTCGCCACGGATGTCTCCGCCGCCTTTGACGGCGACCCCGCGGCCGGCGGCTTCGACGAGATCATCCTCTCGTATCCCTACCTCGAAGCCATCGCCGTCCAGCGCTGCGCCCACCTGCTTTACTGCCACCAGCTCCCGCTCATTCCGCGCATGATGACCGAGTGGGCGCACTCCCGCACCGGCATCGACATCCACCCCGGCGCGCACATCGCCTCGCACTTTTTCATCGACCACGGCACCGGCGTCGTCATCGGCGAGACCTCCGTCATCGGCGCGCATGTGAAAATGTATCAGGGCGTCTCCCTCGTCGCCCGCTCGCTCGCCGGCGGCCAGCAGCTCAAAGGCAAAAAGCGGCACCCCACCGTCGAGGACCACGTCACCATCTACGCCGGCACCACCATTATCGGCGGCGACACCGTCATCGGGGCCGGCTCGACCATCGGCGCCAACGTCTTCCTCACCCACAGCGTCCCCCCCCGCTCGCTGGTTTTCTACGAGGAGAATTCGCTTCGCATCCTCGACAAGGAAAAGCGCCCGGAGGAGTGGGTTGCGGATTGGGTGATTTAGGAGAGTGGGGAGTCGAATACCATGCCGGCTCTGACTTGCAATAAAGTGCCTTTTTACTCCGAGGCCGATGAGTCCGCATTCTTCTGCCGCATCAAAAATATCAAGGCGGTTCAACGTATCGAGTGCGACGGCGATTCCATATTGCTGCACGTTTCATCACGGTCGTCACAGCAGTCTCTCCGCGACCTCATTGCCCTTGTTCGGCGTTACCGAATTTCAAATATGTCGCAGCTCGCGTTTTGCGTTAGCGATTCAAACCAAACTAGGTTCACCGATCCACAGCAGTTCTGGCATCGAATGATTTTTAATAATACCAAACTCAGTTGAAGACTGGACGATACGAATCGGTGCGTTGCGCGATTTCCTTCGGTTCTCGGACTTTGGAAGGTGTCGGTTTTCAACTGTGTTTGGTATAACTCCCCGCCAGTTCCTCATTCACAGTGATCCAAGCCGCACTGGGTGTGAGGTGAACCTTGCCGCTCTCTGCATCCCGCCTTAGCCTCCGCGCCATGAGCAACAAAGAGATCGTTGAAGACCTTCTGCAGCGGCTGCCCGAAAGCGCTTCGCTGCACGACATCGCGCGGGAAATCGAATTTGTGGCTGGCGTGCGCGAAGGGCTCGCGGAGTTGGATCGCGGCGAGCGCATTCCCATCGAAGAGGTCGAGCGCGAGTTGCCGTCATGAATTATCAAGTAGCGCTCTCGCCCACAGCTCGGCGCGATCTTCGGGACATCGTGCGTTACATTTCCGTGGATTCACCCAAACGGGCCGTTGGTTTTGGCCAGTTCCTCATCACCCAAGCCAAGAAGCTCGGCCAGTTTCCGCAAATGGGACGCATGGTTCCCGAATCCGACAAGCCGGACATTCGCGAAATCGTCGTCCGCTTTTGGCACGGTGCGCGCGGCACACCCGAGATCGGATGATCTACCTCGACTACAACGCCACCACCCCGCTCGCGCCCGAGGTTTTCGAGGCGATGCGGCCGTATCTGGAGCGGCACTTTGGCAACCCGTCCAGCATCCACGCCGCCGGGCGCGAGGCGCGCGCGGCCATCGACGACGCACGCGACCGGTTGGCGCGGCAGCTCGGCGCGAAGCCGCATGAAATCATCTTCACCGGCGGCGGCACCGAGGCGGACAACCTCGCCGTCATTGGCCTCGCGCGGGCGTCCGTCGCGCGGGGCCGGCACCTCGTCACCTGCGCCACGGAGCATCACGCCGTGTTGCACGCGTTCGAGCATTTGCAGAAACAGGAAGGCTTCCGCGTGACGTGGCTGCCGGTGGATCGCGGCGGGCGCATCGACCTCGCGCAGCTCGCCGAGGCGCTCACGCCCGAGACCACGCTCGTCTCCATCATGTCCGCGAATAACGAAACCGGTGTGCTCCAGCCCGTCCGCGAAATCGCCGCGTTCTGCCGCGCGCGCGGCGTCCTTTTCCACAGCGACGCCATCCAATCCTTCGGCAAAGAGCCGCTCGCCGCGCGCGACTTCGACGCCCTCGCGCTTACCGCCCACAAATTTCACGGCCCCAAAGGCGCGGGCCTGCTCTATCTGCGCGCCGGCCTCGACATCCAGCGTCTCCAGCACGGCGGCTCCCACGAAAACGAACGCCGCCCTGGCACCGAAAACACCGCCGCCATCGTCGGCCTCGCCCGCGCCGCCGACATCGCGCTCGCCACCATGGACGCCGAGCGCCCGCGCCAGGCCGCGCTTCGCGACCAACTTTGGGAAGGAATTCGCGCTGCCTTCCCCGCCGCCGTCCGCAACGGCGACCCCGACCACGCGCTCGCCAACACGCTCAACGTCAGCTTCCCCGGCCTCGACGGCGAAAGCCTGCTCATCAATCTCGACCTCGCCGGCATCTGCGCCTCCAGCGGCTCCGCCTGCATGGTCGGCTCGATCATGGCCTCACACGTCCTCCTAGCGATGGGCGTCGTTCCCGAACTCGCCCGTGCCACCGTCCGCTTTTCGCTCGGCAAAGAAACCACCGCTACCGAAATAGAAACCGCCATTTCCCGACTGCCAGAAATCTTCGCCCGCCTCGCGCCATCCGGAAAAATCTGCTAGTCTGCAACGCCGCATGCAGCTCGATTTTTTCCGCCAACTCACCACCCGCGTCCGCACCGCGATCCAGCGCTCAAGCCTCGCGCCAGTCGTTGCTGCCGGAAAAAGCGACGCGGTGGAATTGGAGGAAACCGCCCGCACCCTGCTCCGCACCCTCGGCTGCGACGGCCTCGCCACCCGCGTCCGCGTGCGCTGGAACGCGCGCATGCGCAGCACCGCCGGCACCGCCCATTCCGGCAAATCCCTAATCACCCTCAACCCCCGCCTGCGCGATTTCGGCGATGCCGAGATCGACCGCACCCTGCGACACGAACTCGCCCACCTGCTCGCCCACCACCGGGCCGGACGCCGCCGCATTTCACCCCACGGACGCGAATGGCAGCAGGCCTGTCACGACCTCGGCCTCACCGACGAAAAGCGCTGCCACGACCTCCCTCTCCCGCGCCGACAAATCAGCGCCCGCCATTTCTACCGTTGCCCGCACTGCGCCGTGGAGCTGCGGCGCGTCCGGCCGCTCCGGAGCAAATCCGCCTGCCTCGCCTGCTGCCGCCAGCACAGCGACGGGCGCTATGCTGAGCGTTTTCGTTTCGTCAAAGTTTCCGCTCCCCCGGCGTGAATTGGCCCGCGCAAAAAGAAACCTTGCCCGTGCCCCGGCCCGTTGGTTGAGTCATCGGACGTTTCTGGATTGCTCCCGACCTTATGAAGAAAGTCATTATTTTCGCCCTGACCGCCTTGTCCTCCGCTGCTTTTGCGGAACCGCCCGCCAAGATCGACATCAGCAATCTGCCTTCGCAGTCCAAGATGATCGACGAGGTCGTCGTTCCGGTGCCGAGCGAAATCTTCGGGGTGCTCGACAAACTTGGGAAACCGAACTGGACTGCCGTGCAGCACAAGATGACCAGTGTCGCCCAGCCCATCGGCGAGCAGCCGCAAATCGCGCTCCAACTCGGGACGGTCATCGCGGAGGGCTTCATCGCCGTCGAAGCCGAGGACGGCAACGAGGTGAAGCAGATTGGCAAGAGCGTGCTCAATCTCGCCAAGGCCCTCGGCGTGGAAAAAAAGGCGCAGGTCCGCGCCAAGGCGATCACCGACGCTGCGGAGGCCAAGGACTGGCCGGGGGTCCGCCAACAGCTCGACCGCGCCCTTGAAGACGTGCGCGCCTCCATGATCGAGTTGAACAGCGAAGCCCTCTCCCAACTCGTCAGCCTCGGCGGCTGGCTGCGCGGCACCGAGGCGCTGACCGCGGTGGTGGAGAATCACTACACCAAAGAAGGCGCGGAGCTGCTCCACCAACCCATCCTTCTCGACTACTTTGAACGCCGCCTCGCGAACATGAAGCCGAAGCTCAAGCTCAACCCGGTCGTCATCAAAGTGCAGAAAGGCGTCCTGGAAATCCGGCCCATCATGGGCCTGCCCGATACCGGCGACATCTCGGAGAAATCCGTGAAAGAGATCCACGCCATCTCCTCCGGCCTCGTCAAATCGATCAACTCCAAGTCGTAGTCCCAACCAAAAGATTCTTGTGAAACGCTTCGCTCCCCTTGTCATTGCCCTGCTCTGCCTCTCGTTCGGTGCCGGTCCGGCCCGCGCCACCATCGACGACTCCCTTTCCTTCGCCCTCGAAGCCGCAGATCCTTATGTGAAGGAAGGCTTCACCGTCCGCGAGGACTACTGGGGCGGCGACCTCCCGGTGAAGCAGACCAAGGCCATCGTCCACCAGCTTTTCAAGGGCAACACCTACTGGTTCTGGATGGGCACCGACACCAAGAACGCCAAGATTTCCGTCCACATCTATGACAGCGAAGGCAACCTCGCGGAGGTCGAGTCCTTCGACTCCACGAAGAAACCGCACATGGCGGGCGCGCGCGTGGAGCCAAAAAAAACCGGCTCATACTACCTCATCGTCGAGATCGAAAAATCGCCCGCCGAGCGGACCTCATGGTCGCTGGCGTATGGGTTCCGTTAGGTCTTTGTGAAAGCCATCCGTCATTCTGAGCGGAGTGCAGTGCGCGCGGCGGTGCGGGGATTTCATTTGTGAGCGAGACCCAGACTTTGCAGTTCGAGAGCGCGCGTGTTTTGCAGTCGCTCTATGGGAACGATCTCAGCCTGCTCAAGATCCTCGAGAAAACTCTCGAAGTCCGCGTGACCACGCGCGACGGTTGGCTGCGGATCGAAGGCGAAGTGGACCGCATCGAGCAGACCCGGCGCATTTTCGAGCAACTCGACCGCGCCAGGCTGGGCGGCGTGGCGGTGCGGAAGCACGAGTTTCTCCAAGCGTTGCGCTCCGTCACCGAACCCGATGAGTCCACGCTCGACGAGCTTCTCGACACGAAAATCCTCACCTCGCCGAAGCGCCCGCCCATCGTCCCAAAAACCGCCGGCCAGCGCGCCTACCTGCGCGCCATCCAGACCCACGACATGGTCTTCGGCATCGGCCCCGCCGGCACCGGCAAGACCTACCTCGCCATGGCCATGGCCGTTTCTGCACTAAAAAAGGAGCAGATCACGCGCATCATCCTTACCCGCCCGGCGGTCGAGGCGGGCGAGGCGCTCGGCTTTCTGCCGGGCGATTTAAAGGAAAAGATAATGCCCTACCTGCGCCCGCTCTACGACGCGCTGCACGACATGGTCGAGGCCGAGGAACTCCAACGCCTCATGGAGCGCGGCGTCATTGAGATCGCCCCGCTCGCCTACATGCGCGGGCGCACGCTGAACCGGGCGTTTGTCGTCCTCGACGAGGCCCAGAATACCACCACGGAGCAGATGTTCATGTTTCTCACCCGCCTCGGCCCGGAGTCGAAAGCGGTCATCACCGGCGACCACACGCAAATCGATCTTCCAACCAATAAGCGCTCCGGCCTCATCGAGGCGATGGGCGCGCTTCAGGACGTCGATGGCGTCGATTTCTGCCACTTCAGCGAGCGCGACGTCATCCGCCACGAACTCGTCCAGTCCATCGTCCGCGCCTACCGCCGCCACCGCGGCACGGCGGAGCCAGAAACAAAACATTGATTTCAGCCCCGCCGGGTCAGAATTTTCGTCCCCACCACCAAGCTCATGCTCGGTTTTTTTGAAAGACAACGCCTCGTAAAAAAGGGACTCGCCTGCTCGAAGCTGCGCCGTCGGCGCACGGAAAGCGAGCTGCTGGACACGCTCGAAAGCGGCCTCCTCCCCAAAATCGCCATCTTTGCCGGCTTCATGACCGGGCTGGCGCTGCTCATTTATCCGGACACGAGCCCGCAGCCGCTGCGCAAGGTTTTCATCGCGCTGCTCATCTTCCTCACGGCCATCGCGCAGCTCTGGATCAACCATCCGAAAACCTTCGAGCGCAATTCGCGGCTGCTGCTCATTTTTGGCGTCGCGCTGCTCCATCTCGGGCTGGTGAAAATGGTCCTCGTCACCGCAAACGACCAGATCGGCACGGCGGGTGTCCTCAATCCGCTCGAACGCCAGCAGCTCTGGTGGCTGGCCGTGCCACTGGCCTTTGCGCCGCTCACGCTTTCCGTCCTGCTCGGCCGCTACCACGGGCTTTACGCCACCGTCTTCGTCAGCCTGTGGAGCGCCATTGTCTATCGCGGCACCGATCCGGTGGTGTTGGTCATGAGCCTGATCTGCGGCTTCGTCGCCGTCTTCGTCACGCTGCGGGTGCGAAGGTGGACACAGCTCTTGCGAGCCGGCGTCTTGGTGGGTCTGGCCACGTGGATTCTCGCGCTGATGTTCGGGATGATCGGGCCGATGAACTGGGACTCGTTGCGCAGCACGCCCTGGACGCTGATCGGTTGGCAGAGCGCGGTCGCGATCGGCAGCGGTGTGGTCACCGCACTCCTCGCAACGCTCACGCTGCCCGTTTTCCAGGCGATCTTCCGCATCACCACCGACATCTCGTGGCTGGAACTGAGCGACCTGAACCACCCGCTGCTCAAGCGCCTGACCATCGAGGCTCCCGGCACCTACCATCACAGCCTCGTCGTCGCGAATCTCTCCGAAGCCGCCGCCGAGGCCATCGGTGCGAACGCCACGATGTGCCGGGTGTGCTCCTATTTTCACGACATCGGCAAACTGGTGAAGCCCGAGTATTTTACCGAGAACATGCGGCGCGACCGCAACCCGCACGACGAACTCGCACCGACGATGAGCGCGCTGATCATCATCGCGCATGTCAAAGAGGGCATCGATCTGGCGCTCAAGCATGGCCTGAATCAGGAAGTCATCGACATCATCCAGCAGCACCACGGAACCTCGCTGGTTTTCTTTTTCTACAAACGAGCCCTCCAGCAGCAAGAGGATGCCCGGGCCGGCGGGAAGATCATGAACTTGCGCGAGGAAGACCTGCCCGAGGTGCGCGAGGAGAGCTTCCGCTACTCCGGCCCGCGACCGCAGACGAAAGAGGCCGCGATCGTCAGCCTCGCGGATTCCATCGAAAGCGCCTCGCGCAGCCTGGAACGGGTCACGCCGCAAAAGATCGACCAGCTCATCACCGACATCATCCAGCAGCGGCTCGTCGATGGGCAGCTCAAGGAATGTGACCTCACGATGCGTGAACTCGAAGACGTGGCGGAGAGTTTCAAGCACACCCTGCAAAGCATGATGCACACACGCGTGGCCTACCCGACCACCCGAACCGAGCGGACGGAGCGAAGCGAACAAGCGGAGCGCCGGGAACGTCGGGACACCCCGCTGCCCACCCCACGTCCGAGTGTGCCGCCCGTCTCCGCCGCGTGACAATCCACCTCGAAAACCGTCAGCGCGCCGTGCCGGTGGATCTCGCCTGGCTGCGGCGTTTCGCCGCGGTGGCGTTGGAAAAGTGCGCGCGCCTTTCCGCGGACAAACGCTTCGCCCTTGCGCACCTCGCTGAGATAGAGGTGGCCATCGTCTCGGATCGCGTCATCGCCCGGGTGCATCACGAGTTCATGGGCATCCCCGGTGCGACCGACGTAATCACCTTCTCCCACGGCGAAATTGTCATGAGCGCGCAGACCGCCCAGACCTATGCCCGCGACTACGGCCACACCACCGGTCAAGAACTCGCCCTTTACACCGTCCACGGCTTGCTGCATCTCAATGGCTACGAGGACAGCACTCCGCGCGCCGCAGCCCAGATGAACCGGACTCAGGACCGCGTGCTCCGGGCTTGCCTCGCCGCCGTCCTCCAGCCTTAACATCCCACTTCCATGCCTCCCATCACCCATCCCAACCGCTCCAATACGCTCGCCCTTCTCGTCGCCGCCACGCTCGCCGTCCCCTTCGCCCAGGCGCAGGACGGCCAATCCGTCGATATTGCGCAGATGATCCAGGCTCTGCGTCAGCTCCGCGAGCAGACCGCCACCAAGACCAAGGCGGACAAAGCCCGCGCCATTCAGGAAGTGAATTCTGCCGCAGCCAGCGGCGAGAGCGCCGTGAATGCCTGGGAAAAAGCCGTCATGGCCACGCAGTTCGACGGCGTGGCTAAGGAGGCCACCGCCTTCAAGGCCTGGCGCGATACCGAAGGCGAGGTGCTGAAAGAGGCCGAGGCCAAGAACGCCGCCCGCCTTTACTTCCAGTGGCTCAGCCTGACCCTCCAGCGCTCCTCCGGCATCTCCGTGAAAGACCTGCTGCCCGCGGTGGTCAATTACACCAAAGATCTCGGGAACGACATGGCGGCGATGGACAACCTCGAAGACGCCATCAAACGCGAAAAGGAAAAGAATGATGGCAAACGCGGCCCCGGCCCCGGCCCGCGCAAATCGAACGACGCCGATGTCCGCAAGATGCACCAGAGCATTCTTGGAAAGCCCCTCGGCGGCAGTATCGTGGTCCAGTGGCTGAAGCTTGGCGAATGGGTGAATGTCGATAAATGGGAGGGCACCCCCGGAAATTTCGATGGTATTTTTGAGAAGATCGTCCTGCCCGAACTGCGTGCCCAGCACGATCAGCGCGTCCTCGAATACTGGGACATGAAGATCAAGCGCGAGGGGGACGCCGCCGCCAAATCCAAGCTCGAATTCGAGCACGACAAATTCACCACCCTGAAGCTCCCTGCGCTGCTCTGGAGGCGCGCCAGCGACATGGCGGTCATCGGCATGAAAAACCGCGCGGCCACGGAGATGTTCAACCTCGTCCGCAAATACCCCAGCCATCCCGAGGCGACCGAATGGATGGGCAAGCTCGAAGAACTGCTGATGCCACCCGCCGTTCCCACCACTCCCACCACTCCCGCCACGGCAGCACCGCCCGTCGGCGACGTGCCGCCACCCGCGCGGTAGCCATTTTCCGTCGTCGTGCCCGGAACCCTCGTCGAGCAGGAAACCGAAACCGAGGACACGCTCGACCAGCCGTGGAATGTGGTGGTGCATAACGACCCCGTGAACCTGATGAGCTATGTCGCGCAGGTTTTTCAAAAAGTGCTGGGCTTCTCCCGTCAGCGCGCGGAAAAGCACATGCTCGAAGTCCATCGCCGCGGACGCTCCATCGTCTGGACCGGCGGCCTCGAGCGCGCCGAGCTTTACGTCCAGCAGCTTCACGGCTGGCTGCTCCTGGCCACGCTCGAGCGCCGTTCCTGAACCATGCGCGCCCGCCGCCTTGATGCCGACACCCTCGAGGTTTCCGGTCTCGGCTTTCTCGAGGGCGCGATCCTCTGGCGCCTCGCCGCCGCGGCCGATCCGCGCGGCAGCGCAGCCGCCGAAGAGCGGCTCGCCAGCAGCCCGACCGGCGGCCTGCAGCCCGAGCGCGATGAGGACTGGAAGGAACATGTGCTGCCGGAGTTGCGGACACTTTTTGCTTCGGCGGTCGAGATCGTCCGCATGGATCTCGTCGGCTCGTGGCTCAGCCCCGGCACAGACGCCAGCGTGCGCGTGCCCATACGCCATGTGGAAGCCTGGCTCATCGCCCTCAACCAGGCACGCCTCGCCCTCGCCGCCCGCCATGGTCTCACGGAAAAGACGATGACCAAGCGACCGCCCGAAAACCTCGATCCCCGCACCATCGCCCGGCTCTTCGTCGATTTTTTTGGCGGCCTCCAGCAGCTCCTCCTCGAAGCTGTGTCCGACGACGACTCATCATCCTAAACACTTCCGCCCGCGCCTGTGTGCGGTTGCCGGTTATTGCTTCCCCTGCTACATCCCACCCACATGAAAGACCTTCTCCTCCACGCCCTCATCGCCCTCACTGGCGCCGCCCAACTCTTGGCCGCCGACGCTCCCCTTAACCAGCTCACTGACGCGGAGAAGGCCGCCGGTTGGAAACTCCTCTTCGACGGCAAAGACGCGAGCGCCTCCTGGCGCGGCTACAAAAAGGACACGTTGCCCGAAGGCTGGAAAGTCGAGGACGGCGCGCTCGTCCGCACCGGCGGCGGCGACATCATTACGAAAGACCAATTTGAGAGCTTCGAGTTTTCCGTGGATTGGAAGATCAGCGAAGGCGGCAACTCCGGCCTCATGTTCAAGGTGCAGGAGACCGACAAACCGTCTTACGCCACGGGACCGGAGGCGCAGATTCAGGACAATGTGAAGGGCCAGGATCCCCAAAAGGCAGGATGGCTCTATCAGCTCTACCCGGCCACGGTCGATACGACGAAACCGGTTGGCGAATGGAACACTTTCGTCCTCAAAATCCAGAAAACGCCCGCCGGCACCTACAAGGGCGAGCACTGGATGAACGGCACAAAGTATTGCGAATACGAGATCGGCTCCGACGACTGGAAGGCGAAGCTGGCCAAGTCGAAGTTTGCGACGTGGGAAGGTTTTGGCACTTCGCCCAAAGGCCACCTCTGCCTGCAGGACCACGGGAACCTTGTCTCCTTCCGCAACATCAAAATCCGCGAGCTGAAGTAACCGGAAACCTCCCGACCAACTCCCGCGGAAGCTGCACCAGCACGGGTTCGCGGGCGGCATCGAGCCAGCGCGCGAGCGTCGTCAGGTTCCGCTCGCGCAGCACCGTGCAACCGGCAGTGCCGCGCCGCACACCAGTCCAGCGATGCACGAAAATGCACGAACCCGCACCGGGCGCATTGCGCGGATTGTGCGCGATCACAAGCCCCAGCCGGTAATCCGGCACCGCCGCCATGCGCTCGGCGGAATGCCAGTCCGGGCACGCGATTTTCTCCAGGTCCACAATGCGGTTGTAGAAACGCGACTCCAGATCATCCACCGCCTCCAGCGTTGGCGTGAGCGGCGTCGCTGGCAGCTTCAATGCGGCGATCCGCTCCCCGGCACCAAACGCCGCCGTGATCCGAAACACTCCCGCCGGCGAGCGCCGGTCGCCTTCGCTTTTTCCCGGCTCAGTATTTTGCGGAATCGCATGCAGACCACGGCCCCACCCCAGCCCACCCTCACCGATCAGCGCCGGCCAGGCCCTTCCCACCGACCGCCAGGGCGCGTCAGGAGCCGTCCGCGCAAAGCGCCGGAGCGTCGCCGCCGGTGCGCTCCACCCGCTTGTCGTCACCAGCACCAACTGGCCGCAGGCCGGCGGAATCGCATCCGTAAAATCGGCGGCGGGTGTGGACATCGGCAGGAAAAGCAGGCTGAAAAAAGCGGTGATCCGCATGCCGCCGAGACTAGCCGATCTGCCGCGTTTGCACGGGAGAATTTTCGCCGCGCGCCGGCCAAAGAAACGCTTGCGCCGCTTTCCTCGCCTGCTAAACATTTCGCCCTCGCAAAAGCTCGAGTGGTGAAATGGCAGACACGTACGTTTGAGGGGCGTATGCCGCAAGGCGTGGGGGTTCAAGTCCCCCCTCGAGCACTTCTTTCCGCCAGGCCACCGCGCACCCGCCGATGAACGTCCACTCGCTCGAACACCAATCCTACGAAGGCCCCGGCAAGATCGCGGACTGGATCCACACACGCGGTCATACGCTGAGCCGCACCGCGCTCTACGCCGGCGAGGCTCTGCCGACACTCGGTGCCTTCGACCTGCTGGTTGTCATGGGCGGCTCGATGAACATCTACCAGCATCGCGACCATCCCTGGCTCGTCGCAGAGAAACAGTTTCTCAGTGCCGCCATCGCTGCCGGCAAGCCGGTGCTCGGCATCTGCCTAGGCGCGCAACTCCTCGCGGATACGCTCGGCGGCAAAGTTTTCCAGAACGCCGAAAAGGAAATCGGTTGGTGGCCGATCCGGGTGCTGGATCGCAGTGAACCGTTCGCCGCCTTTCCCGAGACGCTGACCGTCATGCACTGGCACGGCGACACCTTTTCGCTGCCATCAGGCGCACGCCGCGTGGCGGAAAGCGCGGGCTGCGCGGAGCAGGCCTTCGTCTTTGGCGACCGCGCCGTCGGGCTGCAGTTTCATCTCGAACAAGGCCCGGTCGATGTCTCCGATCTCGCCACGGCCTGCGCCGCCGAACTCATCCACGCCCGCTATGTGCAAACGCGCGAGCACCTCCTCGCCCGCCAGCCCGATCTCGCGCCTTGCGAGGCCGCGCTTTTCGGTCTGCTCGACGCCCTCGAGGCACGCGTTTCTCCCCCCCGCTGAGCCAGCGGATCGGCGCTTGCCTTTGGGCGCCCGTCCGTGAGTATCGCCCGCAGGCATTTTCTTATGCCTGTCGCAGCCACCATTAACCAAACTAAACTTATGGGTATCTTCTCCTGGATCTTCCTCGGTTTGATCGCCGGGGCTCTCGCCAAATTCATCATGCCGGGCAAAGACCCCGGCGGGTTTATCGTCACCATCCTCATCGGCATCGTCGGAGCCATTTTGGGAGGGTTTCTCGGCTCCTTCATCGGCCTCGGAAAAATCGAGTCGTTCGACCTCGGCGGCATTTTCATTGCCACCGTCGGCTCGATCGTCCTGCTCATCCTCTACCGGGTGGTGCTCAAGGCGAAAACTCCCGAGCAGCCCAAAGGCCCCGACGCTCCGAAGTAGAACCCACCTTCAGCCTCGCCGCCGTGCGCGGCGATGCGCACGGAAAAGGTGCAGCCGCGCGTAATCGTAGCGGTGCCCCAGCGCTTCCTTCACCGGCGCGAGCGCGTGGTCGCCGAATTGGTCGAAAATCGCGCCGAGCTCCTTCTGCTCGGCGGGGGTGAAATGGGCGTCCGCCTCGAACGGTTCGCCGGCCTCGATGGCGTCGGCAACGTGCTTCACCACCGTCTGCTCGCTGAGTCCGCGAGCCCGCGCAATGTCCGCAAAAGACTGGCCGGAGGCAAACATCTGCCAGCTATCGCGTGCGGTGGAGTTCGCGACCTTCTTTGGCGGAGGACCGTTGAATCGATCGAGTTCATCGGCAAAAACCTGGCGCGGATTTTCGCGCAGAAACTTCAAAATCGCGTCCATGAACTGCGCGCCAAACTCGTCGAGTTTCTTCGTGCCGACGCCGGTGATGCCCGCGAACGCGCGTTCCGTCGCCGGATATTCGCGCGCCATGATGCGGAGCGAAACGTCCGAGAAAATGATGTAGGCGGGCACGTCGCGTGAGTCGGCGATTTCCTTGCGCAGTCTGCGCAGCACCTCGAAAAGCGCCTCGTCGCACGCGATCTCGCCCGCGCGGCGCGTCCGGTCGGGACCGCGCTCCGGCTCGGCGGGCGGACGGGTGAGCGTGACGGCACGGCGCGAACGCAGCAGTTCCAGCCCTTCGTTCGTCATTTCGATGGTGCTGAACTTCTCCGCCGACTGCCGGCAGTAGCCGAGCCGGATGATCTCGCGTCCGAGCGCCGCCCACTCAGCGCGCGAGTGCTCCTTGCCGATTCCGTAGGTCGAAATCTTGTCGTGCCCCCATTTCAAAACCTTCTCCGAGGCCCCACCGGTCAGCACTTCGATGATGTGATTCAAGCCGACGCCGAAGCGCGACGCCTGCCGCAACCGATAGACGCACGAGAGGAATTTCTGCGTTGCCAGCGTGCCGTCGAAAGTCTCGCGTGGTTCGAGGCAGTTGTCGCAGCCGCCGCAATTCGGCTCGGGAAATTCCTCGCCGAAATAGCGCAGCAGTTCGGCGCGGCGGCAGGCGGCGCACTCCGCATAGTGGACCATCTTCTGGAGCTGCTCGCGGGCGACGCGCTGCTCCTCGGGATCGGGCTTTTCGTCGATGAACGCCGTTTGCTTCACCACATCGCCGGAGCTGTAAAGCAGCAGGCATTCGCTCGGCAGGCCGTCGCGTCCCGCGCGCCCGGTTTCCTGATAGTAGCTCTCCACGTTCTTCGGCAGATCGTAGTGCAGAACGAAGCGGACGTTCGGTTTGTTGATCCCCATCCCAAAGGCGATCGTGGCGCAGATGACGTGGATTTCATCGCGCAGAAACAGTTCCTGGTTCCTCGCCCGCTTCTCGTCGTCGAGCCCCGCGTGATAGGGCCGCGCGGTGATGCCGTCGGCCACCAGTTTTTCCGCCACGCTCTCGGTCGCCTTGCGGCTCGCGCAATAGACGATCCCGCACTCGCGTTTGCGCCCGCGGATGAAGGCGAGGGTCTGCTCGTAGGGCTTCGCTTTCGGCAGCACGCGGTAGGCGAGGTTGGGCCGGTTGAAGCTCGCGACATACGTGCGCGGCTCGTGCAGGCGCAGGTGCTTCACGATGTCGCCGCGCACCCGCTCGGTCGCGGTCGCGGTGAGCGCCATGAAGGGCACCTCGGGGAAAACGTCGCGCAGTTTTGCGAGCGCGCGGTACTCTGGGCGGAAGTCGTGGCCCCATTCCGAAATGCAGTGCGCCTCGTCGATCGCGATTTGCGCCACCTGCCACTGCCGCAGCATCTCGATCGTCCCGTCGAGCAGCAGCCGCTCGGGTGCGGCGTAGAGCAGCCGGTATTCACCGGCAAAAAGACCGCGCAGCCGTCGGCGCGACTCGTCAGCCTTGAGCGTCGAATTTAGAAACGTCGCCGCCACCCCGCTCGCCGTGAGCGCATCGACCTGGTCTTTCATCAGCGCGATCAGCGGCGAGACCACCACGGTCAGCCCCTCACGGATCAAGGCGGGCAGTTGAAAGCAGAGCGACTTGCCGCCGCCCGTAGGGAGCAGCGCAAAGACATCCCGCCCGGCCAGCGCATCGGTGATGATCTCCTCCTGCAACGGGCGGAACGAGTCGTAGCCAAACGTCTGCTTGAGCGTGCGGAAAAGAGCCGTGGAGGACATCACGGCGGCATTTCAGCCCAGCACCGGACGCGGGGCAAGAAGCGACCCGCGCAATTCTTAAACTGCGGCCGCGATTGCCTCGCCCATCTCACGGGTGCCCACGCGCTGCGTGCCCTCGCTGAAAATGTCGCCGGTGCGCAGGCCGTCGTCGATGACCCGGCGCACCGCCGCCTCGATGGCGTCCGCCGCCGCGGGCTCGCCCAGCGAGTAGCGCAGCATCATTGCCGCCGAGAGGATCTGGGCGATCGGGTTCGCGATCCCCTTCCCGGCGATGTCCGGCGCCGTTCCGCCGCTCGGCTCGAAGAGCCCGAACCGCCCCGTGGCCGTCTCCTTCACTCCGAGCGACGCGCTCGGCAGCATCCCCAGCGAGCCGGTGATCATCGCCATCTCGTCGCTCAGGATGTCGCCGAAGAGATTCTCCGCCAGCACCACGTCGAAGCCGCGCGGGTTCTTGATGAGCTGCATCGCCGCATTGTCCACGTAGAGATGATTCAGGATCACGTCCGGGTATTGCACCGCGATTTCTGTCACCGTCTTCCGCCACAGCACGCCGTTCTCCAGCACGTTGGCTTTGTCGATCGAAGTCACGCGCTTCCCGCGCGTCAGCGCCGCCTTGAAAGCCACATGCGCGATCCGCTCGATTTCGCTCTTTTTGTAAACCATCGTGTCCACTGCCACCGGCTCCCCGTTCTCCTCGTGGATGCCTTTCGGCTGGCCGAAATACAGCCCGCCCGTCAACTCCCGCACACACAGCACATCGAAGCCGCCCGCGATGATCGCCTCCTTCACCGGCGAGGCATGGGTCAGCGCCGCGTGGCACACCGCCGGGCGCAGATTGGCGAACAGTCCGAAATGCTTGCGCAGCGGCAGCAGGGCCGCGCGCTCCGGCTGGAGTTTTGGCGGCAGCGATTCCCACTTCGGCCCGCCGACAGAGCCAAACAAAATCGCCTCCGCCGCCCCGCACACCCGCAGCGTCTCCGCCGGCAGCGCCTCCCCATCCACATCGATCGCGATCCCACCCACCCGCGCCTCGGTCAGTGCAAAGTTGAGCGCAAATTTCGCCTCCACCGCCGTCAGCACCCGGCGCGCTTCCGCCATCACCTCGGGTCCGATGCCATCGCCCGACAGCACTGCAATTTGGAAAGTTTTCATAGGAGCGCGGAGCCTACAAATCCGTTCATCTTTGCCAACCGCAAAGCACTGCGACACGCGCTCGTTGGCGATGCTTCACGGCGCGGGCGATTCGTTCAGGAGCACTGCGTGTTTCGTCGCCTTCCGAGCGCGCCCTGAAAAAAGCAGGCTTTCACTCCCAGTGGTCCGCGATGGCGCGGAGTTCCTCGACGAGGTTCTCCACCTTCTTCAAATCCCGCCGCCGCCCTTTCGCCGGCTTCACCTCGAGCGAACGAAGGAGCATGAGCATGTCGCGCAAATCGGCGGTGCGGCTCGCGGGCAACTTCCTCTTCGAAGCCGCCTCCGCGCTGACCAGCGTGTGGAGATTCGTGATCTCGCCCTCCAACGCCGTAGCATAGGCCGTCACAAGATCGCGAAAGGTCTTCCGCAAGAACGCCAGTTCCTCGGCGACGACGGGCAGCGGCAGGGCGGATGCGGGTTTGACTTTGGGTTCAGTCTTCACAGGGGCAGGCACTCGCGAAGCTTCAAACGGGCGGACGCGGAGCGTCAAGCGGGCGATTGTAACGTTCGCGTGAAGCCATCGCCATCTTACGGACGGTTGACGCGCAGCCGGTAAAAGCGCTTCGGCGTGCCGGGGATGCTCACCGTATCCGTCAACGTCACCACGCCCGCGCCGCTCTCGATCACACTCACGCCGCCCACCGGCGTCCACGGACCCGCGCCGGGACGCGTGGCGAGGGTGGTCCAGATGGCCGCGCTCAAGGCAAACTTGGCCTCGATGGTCAGGGTCACGTCGGTCGCGCTCAGGTTGCGGGTGAAAGTGAAGGTTGGCGCAGTGCCGCTCTTTCCGCCAACCGGCAAAGCGCCTGTCGAGGACTGGAGTGGGTTCGAGCCGGCGAGGACATACTCGGCGAGGTTGAAAATGCCGTCTTTTTCAGGATCGGCCTCGTCGGCGGCGTTGCCGCTATTGGTCGCGCCTGGGCCGAAATAAAATTGCCGCCAGGCCTCGATCGGGCTGGCCGCTGGCACCGTGAAAGTGAGCGCTCCGGCGGCGACCTGAAAGGTTCCGGTCACGCCGGCGGCGAGATTTGTCGCCGTAAAATCGGCCGCGCTAAAGGTCGTCGAGCCGAACGTCGCCAGCGTGTAGGTCTGCCCGGCCACGCCGGTGCCGCCAAAGTCGAAGGCGAATGTGCCGCTCGCGGAACCTTTCGTGAAGGCACCCGAGCCGAGGGCGATCCGATCGCTCGCATTGACCGCGCCGAGATCGAAGGCGGCCACACCGCCCGTGCGCCAGATGCAGCCCGTCGCGTTCAGTGTCCCGATGCCCCCGTTGCCGGGCGCGAGGCGTCCTCCGTTCTCGAGCACCACCCGGGTCGCCGTGCCGGTGCCGGTGAGCACCCCGCCGTTTTGCACGTCGATGAGGATGCTCGACGAAACGCTGCCGGTCAGTTGCAGCGTCCCAGCATTCACGAGGATCGCGCCTTGCAGCGTATTCGCGGCGGTGAGTTCCAGCGTGCCGTTGCCGGTCTTGAGCAGATCGTTTTGCAGCGTCCCTGAAACCACGCCGGAGAGCGTCGCCCGGTCATTCGCCGAGCTCGGATTGTCGATGACCCGGATTTCGCGGGCGTTGTAATTCACCGTGCCGGTCAGCGCGCTGAGGCTGAGCAGATTGGTAAAAGTCACGCGGCGATCGCCTGTTACCGAACCGAAGGTGAGCGCGTGGCCGCTGTTCAAGAAGCCGGGATCCTCCCACGCGTAAAGCGTCGCGCTGCTGCCCGAGAGCGTCACCGTGGCATCCGTACCGGACGCCGCGAAGCCGCCGCTGCCCACGTCTTCCCCGACCGTCCGCCAGTTCACATTTCCCGCCACACTCCCGACCGAGCGCGCGAAGCTGCCGCCCACGATCTCAAAAACGCCACCCCGAAATTGCAACGCGCCGCCGGGCAGCGTGGTCGATGGAGTCGCCCGCAGGGTGCCGCCATTGAGCGTGGTGATGAACGTCGAAGAGGCGTTGTCCGTATTGGTCAGGACGAGCAATCCCGCGCCATTTTTCACCAGGGGGAAAGGCGCCGCCCCCACATTCAAGCCGAGCGTGAGCGCGGCCTGCGTTACATGCAGGTAGCGCGTGCTCGCGCCCGCGAGTCCGCCCGTGCCGACGCCGGAGTTGCCGATGGAAAAATTTGTCGCGCCGGCGAGGAGAATGCCGGTGGTGTCCAGATTCCCGGCTCCGGACAGACTGAGACTTTGCCCGGCCGCAGCGGGGGCAATCTCAAGTGAGCTTTGGGCGTACGTGGTTCCGCTGCTGATCGTCGCCGAGCCGGTCAGCACTGAGTTTACCGCCGCATTGCTGAGCGCGGGATTGAAAGCGGTGGGGAAGACCGCAACCACGCCATTCGCACCGTAGCTCGCGAAATGCGCCCCGTTCACCGTGGCCCAGCCTACGCTCGACGCCGGGGCACCGACCTCGGAGTTGGCAAAAAGCAGGTTTTGCAGAGTCGGCGCGGTGTTGAAGAAAATCCGCGGCCCGCTCACGCTCGCTCCCAAGGTGCCCCCGCTGGCCGTGAAATCGACGGTGGTGAAGGCGTTCGTAGCGCTCAAGCGGTTATACGTGGAAAAGCTCAGCGTCGACGCCGCGGTGTTCTGCACGACTCCGATGGACACTCCACCCGAGCGCACCGAGCTAGCATCGGCCCCCGAGAGCTGCAAGCGTCCCACGGTTTCCGCTGTCCCCAAGGTGCTGCCGATCAGTTGAAAGCTCCCACCACCCGTCGTGTCGAGTCCCGTGCTGCTCCCGGCGGCGTCACGGAGTCGATTGTCATTGTTCCCTGCGCTGAGGTTATCGAGCTTGAAAGTGCCACCGCTTAGAACGACCGCGCCTCGTGTTTCCAAACCGACTGTCGCGGCGCCGGCCAAGGCGAGCGTTGCTCCCCGCCCAACCACCATATCGGCATTGATCACGAGCGTGCCGCTGAGCGTCTGCGTGGCCACCCCACGCACCACCAGCACCCCGTCGTTGCTGCCTGAGCCGGTCTTCGGGTCGATCCGCAAAGCACCGCCATAATTCCCGTCGCTCAGGGCATGGAGGACCACGCTCGCGCTGCTCGTATTCCCGCCCGTCACGATCGTCTGCACATTGCCCGCACTGCCGCTGAGAGTGCCGGCGCGAATCTCCGAATTGCAGGTGAGCTGCGCCGTCGCCGCGCCCAGTGCCACCGGATTGGCGCGCAAGGCGGTGCGACCGGAATCAAGGTTGTTGTTAAAGCGGATGATCCCGTCATTGATCGTCAGCCTGCCCACCCACGTATTCGCCGACGGTCCCGTCGTCGGGATCGTCGTGCTATTAAAGGGGGTGCCAAAACGAAACGTGCCCGGCCCGTTCTTGACGATATCCGCCGCGCCCGAGACCGCGTAGTTCATCGTCACCTCACCCAGCCCGGTCGCGGCCAGCGTCAGATCTGCTCCGAGTTCCACCGGGAGGTCGAGGGTGATTCCTCCCACCCCATTCTGCGTCATCTGCGGCCCGGTCCCGCCATTGGCCATGAACCGAATCCCGGTCGCCCCAGCGCTCGCGCGCAGCGTTTGATCCAGCCCAGTCACGCCAGCATCCGTGGCGTTGAAGGTGATCTGATTGAGCAAGAAACGCGTTCCGGCGAGATCTTCCGTCGCCACGTAATTCGGTGCCGTCCCGGCCACCGAACCCACATCGCCCCCAAAGATCAGAATGTCGGAGACATCCGCCCCGGTGGGCGCACTGCCGCCCCATTTCGTCGCATCGCTCCAGTTCCCCGTAGTGTTATTCCACGTAAAAGTCCCGGCGCTCGCCGCCGCCAGCGGCAGCCCAAGCAGCACGGCGAGGGCGGCATTCAAGGCCGGGGTGGATTTGCGGAAGGAGCGGACGGGGGTGGGGGTTTTCATCGTGGGAAAAAGTCGGCGAAGTTCCACGCGTTCGCCAGCAATGTCTAATGACAATATGGCAATCTTCCCCGCCCGCCGCCTACGACAGGCAGCGCTTCACCGCCCGCCGCGTGAATGCATCACCGGCAAACCGGCGGTAGGCCGCGCGCAAGATCGCGGCCACTGATTTCCGCCGCGCCCGGCGCGTTCGCGGCGGCACCTTGCTGGCACCCATCGAATCCCAACCGTAAGCTTTCATGCGCCCACCTTTCAGCACGATCAATGCGAGCCCCTGACGTGAATGTTACGACCCGGTGAATTCGTCACCTTCACCGGCGACCGGCTTTGCTTTTCACTGCCGGACGCGATTCTAGTGCGGCATGAAACACCACCGCGCCGGCTGGATATCCGACATCCACCTCGGCACCCGCGGCAGCCAGGCGGAGGCGCTGCTCGATTTCCTGCGCGACCACGAGTTCGACACCCTCTACGTCGTCGGCGACCTCATCGACGTCTGGGCGCTCCGCCGCGGCATCTACTGGCCCCAAGCCCACAATGACGTCATCCAAAAACTCCTCCGCGCGGGCCGCAAAGGCACCCGCGTCATCTACATCCCCGGCAACCACGACGAATTCGTCTCCGGCTTCATCGGCCACTTCGGCGCCGTCGAGATTCTCCCCCGAGCCATCCACACCACCGCTGACGGCCGCCGCCTCCTCATCATCCACGGCCACGAGCTCGACACCGTCATCCAGAACATCAAGTGGCTCGCCTACGCCGGGGACCTCGGCTACCGCGCCCTCCTCCGCCTCAACACCCCCGTCAACGGCCTCCGCCGCCTCCTCGGCCTCGGCTACTGGTCGCTCAGTGCCTACGTCAAAAAGCGTGTCAAAGACGCCGTCAGCTTCATCGGCGAGTTTGAAAAAGCCATCGTCCACTACGCCTCCCAGGATCATGTGGACGGCGTCGTCTGCGGCCACATCCATTCCCCCGTCATCCGCATGATCGAGAGCACCGCCTACTACAACAGCGGCGACTGGGTCGAAAGCCTCACCGCCCTCGTCGAGGACTTCCACGGCAAGATTGAACTCCTCACCCACCACCGCCCCGCCCTTCTCCTCAAGGAGGAATCCCCCGCCACCGCTCCAGTCACCCATCTAAAAGGATCGTCCGGCGCACCTCTTTGCATAAACTAGAGTTCCTCGGCTCAACTTTGAAGTGCAACATGGGTTATTGTCGAGGGAAGGAGGGTAACTAACCGCCGGGGTTGGGCAGCGCGTTCTCACCCGCCGCGGCCGGTGGCGCGGAGAATGTCGCGGATGCGCGCCATTTTCGCGGTGAGGGCGGGGTCGTCGCGCCACTGGGCGATGGGCTGGTTGAGGCGCTGGCTCCAGTTGGATTCGCTGACCGCGCCGGGCACGTTGAAGCGCTGGGAGGCGGCGAAGAGGTCGGTGATGAGGTAGATGGCCATCCATGAATTGCTGGCGAAGAGCGCGCGGAGCAGCGCCTCGTGGACCTCAGCGGTGTAGGGTGTGATTTGCGGCACCTCGAAGCCGGCCCACGCGGCCAGGGCGCGGACTTCGCGCCACGCTTTGTCCCGCGCCGCGTGAGTCTCGGAGCCGCCGTGCTCGGCGGCTTCGATCCTGGCCATCCAGCCCTCCCACGTCGCGCGGAGCGGCTCGAAATCGTGCGTGGCATAGGTCGTGACCGAGACCCGCTGGTAGGCCGCGCCAGAGGTCATCCCACCGTCGGGCGCGGTCTCCCAATACGGGATTTTGAACCCCGCGATGCCCAGCCGCGCGAGGCACGGGCGCACGTAGTCGGGGACCACGCCGAGGTCTTCGCCGATGAGCCGGAACGCGCCGCACTCGGCGAGCAAAACTTGCAAGATTTCTTCGCCTTGCGCGCAGTTCGCCGCCTTGTGCGCCTCGGTGTCGTCTTCGTACTCGACGAATTGCGGCAGCTCGCCGCCGGTGCGCGCGCGCGCTTCCTCCTCGGTCAGCGGGAGAAAGTCGGCGTTCAACTGCGGTCGCCAGGGAAAGCCGTAGATGCGGAAAAAGCCGAGGATATGGTCGATGCGGAAAAGGTGAAAGCAGCCGCGCACTTTGCGCACGCGCTGCCGCCACCAGTCGAAATCGCGCGCCCGCAGCGCGTCCCAGCGGTAAAGCGGGATGCCCCAGTTCTGCCCCCATTTGTAGGTGAAGGGATCGGCGGCAAAGACCCGCTCCGGCGGGCAGCCGCCGGACCAGACGTGATCGAAAATCTCAGGGTCCGCCCACACATCGGCGCTGTAGTAGGAGACGCCAAAGGGGATGTCCCCCATGAGCGCCACGCCGCGCGCCTCGGCGTATTTTTTCACCACCGCCCACTGCTCCCACGCGAGCCACTGCACGTATTTGCGAAAGTGCACGGCCCGCTCAATCGCGCGGCGTTTCACCCCGGGCTGCGCGGCGAGCCAGCGCTGGGCGCCCGTGCAACTCCGCTGCTCCTCCGGCCACAGGTCCCAGCGCTCGCTCCCACCGTTTTCGTCGATGAAGACGCGGAAGAGCGCGTAGTCCGCCAGCCAGGCCGCTTCCGCGCGGCAGAATTTCCGGTAGCGCCGCAGCCGCACGCCATGACTGCGCCAAGTGCGCGCGAGGAAATTCCCAAAGGCCCGCAGGAGCAACTTTTCGCGCATTCCTTTGACCAGCGGATACGCCACCGGCCCCGCGCAGAGCACCCCGAGATCAATCCCGCGCGCGATCTCCGCGATCTCCTCCGCGCTCAAATCCGGCACCGCCTCGGAGGTGATCTCGATCGTCGTCGGCTCCAGCGCCACGGACGAGATCGCGTTGTACGGCGAGTTGTCGTTGCCGGTCTCGTTGACCGGCAGCAGTTGCACCATGGTGAAGCCCTGTTCCGCCGCCCAGTCCACCAATTCCCGCAGCGCCCCCACATCGCCCACACCGAGATCATTCTTTCCGCGGAGCGCGAAAAGCGGCGCAAGCAGGCCGGCGAGCGGCTTATCGGGCGTGATGTCCATGAAACGCGGGATTTTCAAACAGCCCGCGTCCCGTCCCGCAAGCCCCGATGCACATTTTCACGCCTCCGCCGGCACCACCCCAAGCTGCACCGCGTAGCGCGTCAGCCGCGCCACATCGTGCAGGCCCAGCTTATCCATGAGCGTCGCCCGGTGGTGCTCGACGGTCTTCGCCGAGAGCCTCAGCCGGTCGGCCATGGCCTTGTTGCTCATGCCCTCCGCCACCATTTGCAGCACCGCCCGCTCGCGCTCCGTCAGCACGGTGCGCGCGGTCTCCACACCGCGGGCGGTATCGAGCAGATCCGTGGCAAATGGCGTGAGGAAAGAACCGCCTGCCGACACCGTCCGGAGGGCTTCCCGCAAAGTCGCCAGGGCATCGCGTTTGTGGACGAATCCATGCGGCCGCTCGCGCAGTGTTTCGAGGGTAAGCTCGCGGTTTTCCACTCCGCTATAGACCAGCACCCGCACCTCCCGCGATCCCGCCCAGAGACGCCGCAACACTTCCAGCCCGTTCAGCTCAGGCAGCGCGAGATCGAGAATCACCAGCCGCGGCCGCACCTGCGCACAAATACGCAGCGCCTCGTAGCCAGTCCGCGCCTGACCCACCACGGCATACCCGCCCTCGCTCTCCAGCAGCAGGCCCAGCATCTGGCGCACCGAGCAGTAATCATCCACCAGCACGACATTGATTTTCATACCAGTCGATTTCCTGCCGGAAGCGCTCCGGCAGCACAACCCTAAACTCTGCTGCAACGGGCGTTCCCTTTGCGGGAAACACCCCACCTCCTTCGCGGGATGTTCCCCCCGATAAAGGGGGACTCACCCCATTTACCGGCTCCCCGCCGTCCGCCAGTCTGCGGCTAAGTCATTGCGGCCCCACCGACCACGGCATCCCGGCATCCCAATCTCCAGCTTCAGCAGCGATTTCTCCATGAGCACGAAGGAAAAAAGTCCCGCCAAAGCGAGCGTCTGGGACGTTATCGCCTCGCCCACCTCACCACCCGACCTCACCAAACGCAGCAACTCCACGACGCACGGCGGTTTCGACAACGACGACGACACGCGTATCGCGATCATCGAGCGCATCGCGCGTCGGCAGGTCGGGGGCGGAGTCGCTGCAGCGAAACGCCCTACCCCGCCAACAAAGCCGAAGATCGCAAAGGCGAAAAAGTCAGCCCGATCAGAATGACCTCGTCTCCCAAAGCTCAAGACGCTACTGGGTCATCTGCGGTAACGCCCCAATTTCTGGCGCCCCACCATCAACCCCTATTTCATCCGATAGCCACATGAGCAAACTTGCCAAATGGTCCATCTTAGTACTGTGCCTCGGTTTGAGTGCGTGCAGTTCTGATCCCGCGACCTTCATCACTTACACACAACAGCGAACCTCCGCCGGATCTTTCGACCCAACAAAGGCTCCGACGAGGACTGATGCTTTGGCGTTTAACTACGCCAACAGTGTGGAAGGAATATTCCGGGCGCGCTCTACTGGCGCGCGCTATACCCGGGAGGGCTCGGACACCGCCTTGATGGGGATTTCTGCGTTCACTGGGGCCGCGGAATCGCTTTCCATTAGTGCATCTTCCCTTAGTGGAATGGGACTGGCTGGCGCCGGCATTCTTCAGCTACGCCAGATCTTCGACGCTAAAGGGCGATCCAATGCCTACTTTGAAGCCGCTGAGCGGATCCACTCAGCAATCAAGGACTATGGGGCTCACAACCTGAATAACGTGTCTGAATCCCAGCTCACGCCCAATGGCTGGACACTCGTCAACGTCGTCCAATCTAACATCGATATAGTTAGTAAGATCCTCAACGGGCACCTCCCATCGCCGGAGGCATTGGCTCAGGCGTCGGAACGGATGACTGACAGGGGGGCATTCCCCCAGCGACTTGGCGCGACTCCGGTCAACAACATCCCGGCGGGCAGCCTTACGCCCGGAAGCGCGGGCTTCGGTGCTGATCAACTCGCCGCGTTGCACAAGTCCGTTCGCACCGAGGTGCGCGTCGCCTCAGAAGATTACGCCAAAAGGCTGAGTACCGGCGGGAAGGAATTGGAGGCGAGAAAGACGACCGCGGAGTGGTCCAAAGCGATCCGCGAACTCGACGATTCCACCAAGATTTCCGATGAGCAAAAGCAGGCCATCGCCAAGGATCTCCTCAGCAAAGCCAAAGCACTCGGCGTCGATACCGCCACGATGCCCCTCACCCCAACCGGGGTAGCCATGGCCTACGACCGTCTGAAAACCAGCCCCGAGAAGCAAAAGGAACTCCTCGTGGACCTGATCTCCGCACAGGCCACGCTGCCAGCACCTTGATTTACCGTCACCCTTCACCACCAAGACCATGCCTGAAGAACCCTTTGACCAAACGTACCTGCCGCAGACTTTCGCCCGGCTAAAAGACCTCGAAGACACGCTCAACGACGCTGAGTTAAACAACACCCGGCGGGTCATCGGGCTGGGTGTGGTCAGCGATGTCGCAGACGCCACCAAGGCGATGAATTTTTATGACTACGTCATCGACCTAAAAGCGAACCGGCTGCGCCGCCTGGAACTCCGCGAGATCTCCCCGCCGCCCGCGGATCAGGCGGCCTGGGAGGCGGCAGTGATGCCACTCCTTTTGCAATTTGAGTTGCTCGAAAAAGGGCACGTCCTCGTCGCGGGCAAGCGGCTGGCCGCGATCCTCCTGCGCCCAGTGGAAAATCCGATCAAGGTGGATGGTGCCGGGCGCTTGAGCACAGACGTCGCCGGCTGGGAATGGCTCGTGCCGCAGGTTCACGGGAATGACCTCGTGGTCAGCGCCGCGCTCTGCACTTGGTTTGGCGGTCCGCATGACACGCAGGATACGGGTGAAACCGCGAGCGGTGTCGTCAATACCCGCCGGCAAACCGACTACCGCGGCTGTTCGTTGCCGATGAATGGTTTCCGCCGCAGCAAAAACACTTTGGGCAGTCCACTTCCGCGGTTCCGGTGGCTCACTCCCGTCGAGGTCACTTGTGTGGATCCTGACCTGGAGGACCGTCAGATCACGCTCGAACTCATTGATCTCGGTCCCGCTCGCGCCACCCGTCACGCCATCGATTTGACCGAACCCGCCTTCAACGCCCTCGGTGCCGCCAGCAGTCGCGGCGTAGTGCGGGTCGATTTCACCATCCGCAACTGGCAGCAGCACCTGGAGCCGAGCGCCACCTTCACGCTCATTCCCTCCTCCAGTTCCGAGCAAAAACCTTTGGACGCAACAGGGCAAAGAGTGCGTCCCGCGCCAACTCTACCGCCCGCTTGGGACATCGCGGGATTCCGCGCCTTCGTCGCTGGCCTCGCCCTCCGCTTTATCAGTGCCGACGAATTGCTGCCATACTTCGCCAGCGTCCGTAATGGCGTCGCCAATGAACCTCCGGACCCTGCCCTGTGGCCCAACTTCGCGCCGACGCTGCTCATTCTCGATGCGCTCCGGAGAGTCCTCAACGCGCCGGTGCATCTGACCAGCACCTATCGTCATCCGCACTACAACCGGCAACTTGATGGCGCGGCGACGCTCTCCCAACACATGGCCTTTCGCGCCGCGGATGTTCAGGCGACGGGCAAAACCCCACGCCAGGTGCATGACGCCCTTCGCGGCTTGCGAGGAACACGGCTTGGAATTCCCTCAGGGGCGCAATTTACCGCCTCTGCCATGGTCAACAGCGGTCATGGTGTTGATTCCGACACGCCGTTCAACTTGGCCGGACTCCAGATCCAAAATCCTTCAGGCACGGCCAATGGAAGTTTCATATTTGAAGGCGGATTGGGTCTGTACCAGACGTTCGTTCACGTCGATTGCCGGGGAATTCACCAGGATTGGTAGAGCGGCGTGGCATATCGTGAAAACGTCGCGGCCAGCATCGGAAAATGAGAAGGACGGCTTGCTCCGCCGCTCCTCCACATATTTTTTCGTGACTCTCGCCGCGGGAGCTTTGGCCGGATGCTCGAGCCTGAATCAGGAAGGTTTGCGCACGCCGCTCACGGGCGCGAAAGCCGAGGCCGTGGCGGCCCCGGTGGACATCCGGCTGCACGCCGTGGTCGCAGGTCAGGAGGGGCTGCCCGTGCGCACGGAATTGCTTCCCGGAGAAAAGGTGAGGTTTTACAACCGGATGGGACTCGCGGAAAACCGCGAATACCTGCAGCCCATGATCGCCCAGATCAAGACCAGCGCCCCGCGCGGCAAGGATGATTCGCGCCGGCAAATCCTGATCTTTGTGCATGGAGGCATGAATGAGAAAGCGGGGGCCGTGCGCCGCTCCGCCCGGCTCACCCGCGAGATTTTTCAGAAGGACAAGGAGTTTTATCCCGTTTTCATCGACTGGAATTCCGACCCGATCTCCTGCTGGGCGGAGCATCACTTTTTTGTCCGGCAGGGCGAACGCCGCCCCATTCTCGGACCCCTAACCTCCCCCATCTACCTCGCCACCGACATCGCGCGGGGGGTGAGTCGCGCTCCTGTCGTCTGGTCGAATCTCGTCCATTCCTCCCTCCAGCAGCCGGGCCCACTTTTCAAAAAAAGCGCCGAGCGCAAACGCCTCGTCGCCGCGCAGGAAGTCCTGAAAGACAACACTCGCAGCACCGGCAGCGGCCCCACGGTCACGAACGCCACGCTTGACCAAGCCGACTTCCGCCCGAAGGCGCAGCGTTTCTCCGGCTCGCCGCATCAGCTCTTCTTTGTGCCCAAAGCCGTCACCGCCACGCTCATCGATATCATCGGCACCGGCGCGTGGGACATGATGCTGCGGCGCGCGGATCAACTCTTCCAATCGCCCACGCGCCGCTCGGACATCGATAAGGAGGACCGCGCCGCCATCGATCGCATCGCAGCCATTGTCGATGCCGGCCAGCAGGATACCGTCGCCGGGCGCGACGAATTGCACCGCCTCGCGGGAGGATTGAAAAAACCGCCCGTTCCCCCAGTCAAGCATCGCGGTGCCGACTACCTGAACCATGCCCGTCCCGGTGCCGTGGAGCAGTTTCTCACCGAACTGGAAAAGGGCCTCGGTCCGCAACCCGAGCAGCGCTACTCCATCACCCTCGTCGGCCACAGCATGGGCGCGATCGTCTCGAACCGCATCCTCATCAATCACCCAAAGCTGCCCATCGACCGCATCGTTTACATGGCCGCCGCCTGCAGCATCAAAGAATGCCAGGCCGCCGTCGGGCCGTACCTCCGCGAAAATCCCCGCGCTCAATTCTACAATCTCAGCCTCCACCCCTACGCCGAAGTCGCCGAGGCCAATCCCTCGATTGAAAGCTCCACTCCGAGCACCGCCGACTACGCCCTTGCCGGGGCTGGTTATCTCGTCCCCCGCGGCAGCCTCCTCGTGTGGCTCGATTCCTTTTTCACCAAGCCCGTGACTCTCGAAGACCGCCGGCTCGGCAAATGGGACGCCGCGATCATGAACGCCGCCATCTTCCCTGGGGAAGTCCGCAATCGCGTGCATTTCAAAATGTTTCCCATCGGCGATTCCGATCAGCCCAGCAAACACGGCGCGTTTGCTTCCGAGAATTTCCGCCGGCGCTTTTGGAAGCCCGATTTTCAAGAGCCCAACCCGCCCGCGCCCGTTCATCCGACACCATCTATCGAACCGAAAAACCCAATCCGACTATGAAACCAAAACGCTCCAACGAAATCTACGCCCTCGGCCCAACCGCCTGTGCGCCCAATCCGAAAGTCATCAAAAGCATTACCAAGCAGATCGCGGAGAACAGCCTCGTCTCCACACAGGAATTGCGCATCGCGCGCCGCATGGGCCTCGTCGCCACGAGCCCCGTCGCCCCGCGGATCGGCTTCAATGACGGGGTCCTCTATCCTTACGATGAGGCGTCCGGCGCACCGCCGCAGACCATGCGGAGCGCCCGCGCGCCCCTCGCGTCCACCAAGCCAAAAAAGCGCAAAATGCACGCCCTCGCCCTGCTCGTGGATTTCTCCGACAACAAGGGAACCCGCCCGGCGGCGGAGTTTCACAAGCTGCTTTTCGACAAAGCAAACGCCAACTCGATGACGAGCTTTTACAAAAAGCTCTCGTACGGCGCGCTTGATCTGACCGGCGAAGTCGTCGGCTATGTGCGCGCCCCGAAGCCTTACAGCTACTACACCGCAGGTGAGAGCGGGACCAGTAACACGTTTCCCAAAAACACGCCGGGACTGCTGCGCGATGCGCTGACGGTTTATTGCCAGACCAATGATCTGAAGCGCTTCGATGTGGACGGCGACGGGTTCGTCGATGGCATTTTCCTCATCCACGCCGGCGGCGGTGCGGAAGCCGAGCCAAATCCCACGAAGCGCAAGAACATGATCTGGTCGCACAAATGGACGCTCCCCCAGCCGTTCGTGAATCAAGGCGTGAAGGTTTTCGCTTACTCGACCGAGCCGGAAGACGGACGCGTCGGCGTTTTCTCGCACGAGTTCGGCCACGCGCTCGGGCTGCCGGACCTCTACGACACGACGTATCGCTCGCACGGTATCGGCGACTGGTGCCTGATGGCTGGCGGTTCGTGGGGCGGCGGCGGCGATCGACCCGTGCGGATGTCTTGCTGGTGCCTCTCGCAGATGGGCTGGATCAAACCGAGAGTCATCAGCACGCGCAAATCGGTGCGGCTCAATACGCTGGAAAAAAACAAGACTCAGTGCGTCCGATTGTGGAGCAAAGGCGCGGCCGGCCCGGAATATTTACTTCTCGAAAACCGGCAGGCCAGCGGACTCGACGCGGAGCTTCCCGGCTCCGGCCTTGCGGTCTGGCACATCGATGAGCGGCAGTCGGATAACGACAACCCGCTCGCCTATCGGGTCGCGCTGGTGCAGGCAGACGGCAAAAAGGACCTCGAGTTTCTGCGCAATCAGGGCGACGCCGGCGACGTATTTCCGGGCACGAAAAAAGTGACGACGCTCGATGACACGACCACGCCTTCGACGAGGGCAAACATGGGTGCGGCCACCGGCGTGGCTCTCACTGGAATCGCGGCGAGCGCCGGCATCGTCACCTTGAAAGCGACCGTCTAAAGCTCCGCCGCGCCCTCGTTGGCGAGCGGCTCGATCCGCTCCAGGACATTCCGGCTGCCGAACGGACCGGCGAGCAGGCGGGCCTGCACACGAACGCGCTGGCCGACTTCCGCCGCCGGCGCTTCCGCGGAAAAAAGCGTGAGCCGATCCCCGCGTTGCGATTTCAGAAAATCCGCGTCCTCCATCGGCGAAAGGTTGCGACTCACCTCAATCTCCACGTTCGACCCATAGCCGCCCTCATCCGGGCGGATGATGCGCACCGTGCCTTCGATAACAGTTCGGTTCGGTTTGGCCTTCATCGCATCGAATATGGCCCCGCCGTCATGCGCGCCAATGGAAAAGCGCTCCCAGCCGAGGCGAAGAGGAGCGCGCCTGAGAGAATGGACGGGGGATGCGACCACCCACTCCAGTTCTCGCGATGCTTGGGGGCATGAGTTCCGAAAAATCGCCCGGCATCCGGGACCGCTTCAACCATTTCTCTCGCAAGGCGTCCGCTGCCGTCGGCTCGGTCTGGGCGTTTTTTCTCGCGCTCGGCACGGTCGCGATCTGGGGCTTCACCGGGCCGCTCTTCGCCTTCTCCGATACGTGGCAACTCGTCATCAATACCGGTACGACAATCATCACGTTCATCATGGTCTTCCTTATCCAAAGCACGCAGAACCGCGACGCCAAGGCCGTGCATCTGAAGCTCGATGAACTCATCCGTGCCGTGCGTGCGGCACGGAATGATCTCATCGACCTTGAAGACCTGCCGGAGCAGGAACTCGACGCGCTGGCCGCGCGTTTCGCCAAGATTCATGAACGCGCGGGCCGCGAGGCGAAGAAACGTCAATCCGCCGAGTAAGGCGAGGCTTCGGCCGGGTGGGCGATGACCTCACCGGTCGCGTGGAAGGCGGGTGTCCAACGCCTCGCCTATCGCTCCAAGGCGCCGCAGTGCATGGGCATCGCACCGCACGTCTCTCGCAAAGCGGCGGCATGGAACCGTTCGTGCCACTGCGCGGTTCAACCAACGCGGCGGGCGATTTCACTCCGCGTCCGCCGAAGCAGGTCCGCAAGACTTTCCGCGGCCTGCACTCCGAGACCCGCAAATCCTTCGCGGATGCGCGTCACCGGCTTCTCCGCCTGCTCCGCATGGCGGCGGGCGAGCAAACCCACGACAAAGCTGGCCGCGGTGACAGCCAGCAGCGCACCGAATGGGTTGCGCTCGGCGGGAGGGGCCACGACTTCTTTGAGCGGGAGCCGGGCGTGCAGTGGTTCTGCGTGGACAGCGGCCACCGGCACCAGACCCTCCTGCGCGCGAGCCTCCGCGGTCACGGAGACGGCGTTGGCGGACGGCCGAATCTCGTGCCCCGTCTCATGCGCATAGACTTGAGTGAACTCGGCTCCAAAAAGGAGGATGCAAGAGGCGTAATAGACCCAGAGCAGCAGTAAAACCACGGACCCCGCCGCACCAAAGCTCGACGCTGTGCTTTCCCGGCCGAGATAGAAGCTCAGTCCAAACTTGCCCAACTCGAAAAGCAGCGCGGTCACCACAGCTCCCGTCCAGACGTTGCGCCATTCGATCTGCGCGTCGGGCAGCACCTTAAAAATGAACGCGAACAGCGTGGTGACGACGCCGAAGGAGACGAAAAAGGCCAGCAGCCCGCCGACGAATTGCGGCATACCCACGATTTTTTCAAAGTATCCGTTCAAAGCCGCCAGCGCGGTCGTCATCAGGAGCGAAGTCAGGAGCAGGAACCCGATGACGAGCACCATGCCGAAGCTCAAAAGCCGCTCCCGGATAAAGCCCCACACTCCGCCACCGCCCTTCGACTTCACCTCCCAGATCGTATTCAACGCGTCCTTTAACTGTCCGAAGACACCAGCCGCGCCAAGCAGCAAGGTGGCGAAGCCGACGATCGCACCGGTCCAGCCTTCGGAAGGTTTGGAAGCGCTTTGGACCATGGATTGCACGCCCTCCGCGGCCTTCGGACCGACATAGGATGCGAGCTGATCGGCGAGCTGTCCACGGACTGCTTCCTCGCCGAGGGCGAGCCCGGCGACGCTAATCGCAATGACCAGCAGCGGGGCGATGGAAAAGACCGAGTAGTAGGCCAGTGCCGCGCTCAACCGCAGGGCATTGTCTTCCATCCAATCGTCGAAGGTGGCCTTGAGCAGCTTAAAGACGCGGTTGCCGGTGAGCGCTTGGAAATTCATACGGTGGGCTATCGCGCGGAACCTCCCCCGTGGCTGTGGACCGACCCACCCAGTAATTCCGCGACCGCAGCCAGGGGAACGCAGACAAACTCGGAGGCGCGGTTGAGTTCATGCGCCAGCTCCCGCAGCGCGCGGTCGAGCAGGTAAATTTTAAGCAATGCTTCGCGCTCGGGAGGCGTGGGCGGGATGGAACCCGAGTCGGCGGCGGCGAAGTATTCCGCCGTCAGCGACGCCGTCATCACCTGGACCCAAACCGCGGCCCACGGGCGCAATACTTCGCGGTCGCCCTCGGCCTCGCGTCGCAGCGCCGCGCCGGCGGCGTAATCGAGCGAGCGCAGCATGGCCGCGAGGTCCAGCAAGGGGCAGCGCTTGAGCGCCCGTTCTCCGATGGGCCGGCCGGCCTGGCCCTCGAAGTCGATGAAGACAAACTCCTTGCCGGTGTTCAGCAACTGCCCGAGGTGAAGATCACCATGCACGCGCGTCTTGGCCACGGCGAACCGCTGGCTCATCAGCACTCCGAAAATGCGCAGCATCGCCGGGCGCTCTTCGATGACGCGCGCCGCAGCCGCCCGATCCTCTTCGCTGAGCCTGGGCGCTTCCTTCCGCAGGAGGCGCAGCACGCGCCCCGCTTGGCCGCGCATGGCTTCGTAAAGCGAACGCTGGTGCAGCGCGCCGAACGGTTCCGATGCAAACGCGGGGCCACTCCCGCCTGCCAGAGCGCGGTGCAGCGCGGCGATGCTTTGGCCCAGCGCCCGCATCCGTTCAGGGAAAATGCCGCCGATCACCGCCACCACGTCCGCCGTTGCGGGGCCGAGACGCGATTCCAGCGCGCGGTCGAAATAGCGCGAGAGTGCATCGAGCGTGAAGGTCCATCCATCGCCCTGATGCGCGACATAGCCGGTCAACGAACTGAGCACCGCGCTGCCTTCGGGGCTGCCGAGCGCGAGCGCGCTGTAGATCGGAGGAGTTGCCGAAAAGCCGCCCCGTTGCAGCGCGTCGAGCAATTCCACCTCCGGATGCGCGCCATGCTCGTGGCGCCGATAGATCTTGAGCAGCAGCGTGTCGCCAAAAGCAATGCTGGTGTTGGCACGCCCCGCTTCCACGATCCGACTGCTGCCAGCGCAGCGTTCTGCGGTCGAGTCATCGAGGGGCGCGAGCTGGTGCGGGAAAGAGCGCAAAATGGGCTCCGCCTCGCGATGCAGGCGCAGCCAGCGCTCGCGGACTTCCGGCAGAAAAAGCGCGTCAACCAGGACGCCACCGCCCTCGATGCGCGCAAGGATGGCTGCGGGGTGCGCGGCGGCGAGGGACGTTTCCGCCGCGCCTTCCACATGGGCGATCGGCAGCACGTAGGTTTCCGGCTGGCCGTCCTGAAAACTCACTTCCACCAGCACCAGCCAGGCGGCGGGCATGATCTCGGCCACATGCGCCAGCCGGTATTCGCGCACCGTGCGGCCCGGCGCTTGGAACCATGCGCAGCGCGGCAGGTAGGAGGGCAGCACGCGCGTCGTCAGCGCGACCTTCAGCGCAGTACTCCAGCCGGTAAAGGCCGGCACCGCCGGCACGATCCCCGCACTGAGCCGCGCGACTATTTTCGCGCGCAGCGCGAACCAATAGAACCCGTGCGGCCCGAGCGTGACAACCATCGGCGCATCCGCGCGCACCGCGGGAAACGCGGTGTTGCCAAACAATTCCTCCGGCACCGCCCCGGCGTGCGCGGGCAAGTCCAACTCCACCACCTGCGCGAAGCGGGAGAGATTGGCCACCACGAGCACGGTTTCGCCTTCGCTGCGCCGCAGATAGACGAGCACCTTCGCATTTTCCGGCTGCAAAAACTCGATCTCTCCGCGCGCGAACGCCTCCGAGGCTTTGCGCACCCCGAGGGCCCGCCGCATCCACCAAAAGAGCGAGGACAGATTCCGCTGCTGATTTTCCGCATTCACTGTCTCGTAGTGATATTCGGGGTCGATGATGAGCGGCAGCAGCAGGCGCTGGGGGTTGGCGGACGAGAAGCCAGCGTTGCGATCCGGACTCCATTGCATCGGCGTGCGCACACCGTTGCGGTCGCCGAGGAAGATGTTGTCGCCCATGCCGATTTCGTCGCCGTAGTAGAGGATCGGCGTGCCGGGCAGCGAGAGGATGAGCGAATTGATCAGTTCGATCTTGCGCCGGTTGTTGCCGAGCAGCGGCGAAAGACGGCGGCGGATGCCAAGATTGATCCGGGCGCGCGGATCGGCGGCATAGACGCGCACCATGTAGTCGCGCTCCTCGTCGGTCACCATCTCCAGTGTCAGCTCATCGTGATTGCGCAGGAAGATCGCCCACTGGCAGTTCGCGGGGATTTTCGGCGTCTGTTCGAGGATGTCGATGATCGGGAAGCGGTCCTCCATTTGCAGCGCCATGAAGAGCCGCGGCATGAGCGGGAAGTGGAAGTTCATCTGGCACTCGTCGCCCGCGCCGAAATACGCGGCGGCGTCCTCCGGCCATTGATTCGCCTCGGCGAGGAGCATGCGGTCGGAAAACTTCGCATCGATGTGGGCGCGAAGCTTTTTCAAAAAGGCGTGCGTCTCCGGCAGATTTTCGCAGTTGGTGCCCTCGCGTTCGTAGAGGTAGGGCACGGCATCGAGCCGCACGCCATCCACGCCGCGCTCCAGCCAGAAGTCGATGACGCGCAGCAGCTCCTCATGCACCAGCGGATTGTCGAAATTCAGATCGGGCTGGTGCGCATAAAACCGATGCCAGAAATACGCGCCCGCGACGTGATCCCACGTCCAGTTCGACAGCTCGAAGTCCTGGAAAATCACGCGTGCCTCGCGGTAGCGCTCCGCCGTGTCGCTCCACACGTAGTAGTCGCGCTCCGGCGATCCCGGTGCCGCGCGCCGCGCCCGCTGAAACCACGGATGCTGATCGGAGGTATGATTGAGCACGAGTTCCGTGATGATTCGCAGCCCGCGGGCGTGCGCCGCAGCGAGAAGCGCCTCGAACTGCTCGAGCGTCCCGTAGCTGGGATTCACCGTCAGATAATCCGCAATGTCGTAGCCGTCGTCGCGCAGAGGCGAGGGGTAAAACGGCATGATCCACAGCGCGGTCACGCCGAGTTCCGCAAGGTAGTCGAGTCGCTGCATCAACCCTGCGAAATCCCCCACGCCGTCGCCATCGCTGTCCTGGAACGTCTTAACGTGGAGCTGATAAATGACGGCGTCTTTGAACCAAAGGGGATCGGCCATTTCTCATCGAATCGCACCGCACGGGTTTGGCGAGCGTATTCGTCATCGCCGGGCGATTCTCGCGGAAGACCAAACCGCCTGCCTCCCGAGTGCCGATATTCCCGCGATGTTCGCCTTCTTCTCCAACCGCCTCGGGTGCGTCGGCTCGATCATCGTCTCGGTGGCGGGTTCGCTCCCGCTCATCCTTCTCCTGCGCGGATGCGGATCTGCATGGAGGAACACTTTCGATCGCGCTCCACCAAACTTCATCTCACCCATCGATCCCATGCCTTCCAAATCCAACGCCCCCAAGCCTCGAAAACCGTGACCAAACCTGCGGCCACGCTCCCCGCGGAGACCCAACAGACCGTCGCCAAACTTGAGGATTCTCTGACGACCAACCACGGCGTTCCGATCTCCGACAACCAAAACTCACTCAAGGCCGGCGCGCGCGGGCCGACGCTGATTGAGGATTTTGTGCTGCGGGTGTGGTTTCGGTGCGGAATTCCACAGGCATCGCCACCTTCATCCGGGCGGCGAAGTCTCGTCGCATCTGGGATCGCGAGCCAACGCTCCGCAGCCCCGGCTGGAGTCTTGGCGTTTACCCTGCGGAAATGTCCTCTGCGCCGATGTCCGAAATTCTCTACGTTGTGATCGTCGGTGGCGGAGCGGCCGGACTCAGCGCGGCGCTGGTGCTCGGGCGCTGCTTGCGGAAAGTGCTCGTGTGCGACGCCGGCAGTCCGCGCAATGCCCCGGCGCGGATCTTCAACGGCTACCTGTCCCGCGATGGCTCGACCCCCGGCGAATTCCTGGAAATCTGCCGCGACCAGCTTCGGCGCTACGAAACGGTGGAACTGCGGAAAGTGAAAGTAGAGAACGCGGAGCGCGGCGAGGACCGCTTCACGGTCACTCTCGAGACGGGAGAGCGGGTCGTTTCGCGGTTGCTCCTCCTCGCGACCGGACTCGTCGATGAACTCCCGCAGATCGAAGGCTTTAAACAATTCTATGGCAAGACTGCGCACAACTGCCCGTACTGCGACGGCTGGGAACATCGCGGCCAGCCGGTCGTCGTCGCCAGCGGCAACCAGGACGCCGCCGACCTCACCATCGAGCTGCTCCTTTGGAGCAAGGACGTGGTGCTGTGCGCAAACGGCCCGCTCGAGTGCGACGCAAAAGCGCGTCGGCAAATGGAACGAGGCGGCATTCGGGTGCTCGAAATGCCCATCGCCCGTCTCGAAGGCCAGGGCGACGAACTGGCCGGTGTGCGCTTCACCGACGGCACCTTCCTGCCGCGCACCGTGCTCTTTTTCTCGCCCGGCCAGCACCAGCGTTCACCGCTCGCCGAACAACTTGGCTGCAAGTTTTGCGAGGAGGACGGCTGCATCCACTGCGACGAGAAAGCAGCGACGAGCATTCCCCGCCTCTACGCCGCGGGCAACGCGAGCCGCGGCGTGCAACTCGTGATTCCCGCCGCGGCGGAAGGCACGCTCGCGGCCGTGGCGATGAACAACGTGCTCGTCGAAGAGGACGCGGAGAAAGGTGAGCTTTCGGAGGATTGAGCGAGATTCCTGCCCGCCACAGCGAACCGAGGGTGGCTCGCAAGCCATTTGCGCAGAACGTCGAGGTCAAGGGGCTTGACCATGTGCTTATCGAAGCTCGGCGCGAGCATCTGGGTCGTCAGGCATGGGCGGAGATGCGCAGGAAGTGGCGCTTTCGGCCGGGGAGCAACCGGGGAGATTCTCCCGCCGCTGAGCGCGTCACAGCCACGCGAGGCCGCGGCTGCGAATCATGGCGCGACCATGAGCGACATCCCCACGGCCACGTACCGTTTGCAATTCCACGCCGGATTCCCTTTCAACCGCGCCTGCGAACTCGTTCCCTATCTCGCGCAGCTCAGAGTCAGCCACGTCTATGCTTCGCCTTTTTTCCGCGCCGCGCCGGGGAGCACGCACGGCTACGACGTGTACGACCACAATGAGCTGAACCCCGAGGTTGGCACGCGCGCAGACTTCGAAAAGTTTTCCGCGGAGTTGAAGGCGCACGGCCTCGGCTTGATCGTCGATTTCGTGCCGAACCACATGGGTATCGAGCAGGCGCTGAATCCGTGGTGGCGCGATGTCCTGGCGAACGGTCCGGCGTCGCCCTTCGCACCTTTCTTCGACATCGACTGGCAGCCGCTGAAGCGCGAGCTGGAGGACAAGGTTCTCCTCCCGGTGCTCGGTGAGCAATACGGACGAGTAATCGAAAACGACGGCTTCAGTGTCGAGTTTGCCGACGGTGATTTCCTGCTGCGCTATGGCGATCTCACGCTGCCGCTCGCTCCCCAGACTACGGTGCCGCTCCTCCGTCGCGCCGTGGAGTTGCTGGATGCCGCGCCGGCCGAATTGGAGAGCATCATTACTGCGACCGACCACCTGCCGCGGCGCACCGAGACCGCGCCGGAACGCATCGCCGAACGCATGCGGGAAAGACCAATCATCCGCGAGCGGCTGACGCGGCTCTGCGAGGGAACGCCCGGCGTGGCGGACGCAATTCGGCGGGCGGTCGGCGAGTTGCACGACGCCGGGGAGGCGGGCCGCTTCGACCGGCTCGATGCGCTGCTCAGCGCGCAGTCCTATCGGCTCAGCTCATGGCGGGTCGCCGGTGAGGAGATCAACTACCGCCGCTTCTTCGACGTGAACACCCTCGCGGCGATCCGCATGGAGCTGCCGGAAGTCTTCGAGGCCACGCATCGGCTGCTCTTCGAGTTGATTGAGGCCGGCCATGTCTCCGGCGTGCGCATCGATCACATCGACGGCCTCGCCTACCCGTGCGAATATCTCGACCGGCTCCGTGAGCGCGGTGGCGACAGCCTTTATGTCTTGGTGGAAAAAATTCTCGGCCCAGACGAAAAGCTGCGCCCCGATTGGCCGGTGCAAGGGACGACGGGTTACGAGTTCGCCAATCAGCTCGTGCAACTCCTCGTCTCCGCGGAGCACGCCCCGCAAATCGCCCTGGGCTACGACCGCTTCCTCGGCGTTCAGCTCGAGTACCGGGAGATAGCCTACCGCAGCAAAAAACTCGTGATGGAGTCTTCGATGGCGAGCGAAGTGAATGTGCTCGGCCACTTGCTCAACCGGATCTCCGAAAGCCACCGCTGGTATCGCGACTTCACCGAAAACGCGCTGACTGACGCGGTGCGGGAAGTCATTGCCTGCTTTCCCGTCTATCGCACCTATCTCGATCCCGCGCAGCCGGCGGAAGACTCCGACGCGCGGATCATCAGCCGCGCGCTCGGCGCGGCGCGGCGGCGCAATCGCGCGATGGAGCGCACCGTCTTTGAATTCCTGCGCGACGTGCTGATGCCGCCGAAGGACAACGCGCATCCGGTCGATGAAGAGCTGCGCCGCGCCTTTGTGCTGAAGTTCCAGCAATGCACCGGGCCAATCACCGCGAAAGGCGTGGAAGACACCGCGTTCTATGTCTTCAACCGGCTCGTCGCGCTCAACGAGGTCGGCGGCGAACCAGCCGCGGCGGGCCTGAGCACGGAGGCGTTTCACCGGCGAAACGCCGCGCGGCGCGCGGAGTTTCCGCACGGCCTGCTCGCTTCCTCCACGCACGACACCAAACGCAGCGAAGATGTGCGCGCCCGCCTCGCGGTGCTCTCCGAACTTCCCGAAGAGTGGAGCCGCGCCGTACGCCGCTGGCAGACGATGAATCGCAAGCACCGCCGCGAGATCGACGGCGAACCCGCGCCCGACGCCAATGAGGAGTATCTCCTCTACCAGACGCTCACCGGCGCATGGCCGCTCGACGGCGTGCACGACGGCAATCGCGCGGAGTTCACGCAGCGCATCCAGGACTACATGGTGAAGGCGCTGCGGGAGGCGAAGGTGAACAGCAGTTGGCTGGAGCCGAACGCGGCGTGGGATAATGCGGTGCGCGAATTCGTCGCCTCGCTGCTCGCGCCCGGCGCCCGCAATCGCTTTCCGCAAAGCCTCGCCCTCTTCACCGAGCGCATCGCGCCACTCGGCGCGGTGAACTCGCTCACGCAAACGGTGCTCAAGCTGACCTGCCCCGGCGTGCCGGATTTTTACCAAGGGAGTGAGCTGTGGGATTTCAGTCTCGTCGATCCTGACAACCGCCGGCCCGTGGACTACCCGCTGCGGCAGCAACGGCTCGACAGCCTGCCGCACGCCGCGCCACGCGAAATGCTGGACTCATGGCGGGACGGGCGGATCAAAATGTTCGCCATCCACCGTCTGCTCATGTTGCGACGCAAACGCCCGGAGCTATTTGCCAGCGGTGCTTACACCGGCATCTCCGTCCTCGGCTCGCAGGCCGAACAAGTGGTGGCCTTCGAGCGGCGGTGCGGGGATGCAGCGGCGCTCGTGATCGTCCCGCGCCATACTGCGACGCTCGGCTTTCCACCCCTCGGCGAGACATGGGCGGACACCCAACTCGTCCCGCCAGTCGCCGCGCCGCGCTGGCGCGACATCTTCACCGGACGCGAGCACACCGGCGAAACGCTGATGCTGGCCGAGGTTTTTGCAGAACTGCCGTTCGCCGTCCTGGTGGCGGAAACCCCGTGATTGCATAGCGAGCGTCACCCTTTTGGAGCGATGGAGGCTTGCCTCCGGCGATGGAGTGCGTTCCGCTCGCCGCATGAAGACGCTCCCCCTGCTCCTCGTCACTGCCACCACCGCCTTCTGCGCGCCCACTGCCCTGGAGATCGGGCCAGGAGAAAAGGAACAGCTTCCACGCGGCAAGGAGGCCGACGGGATCATCGGCGATTTCCTCCTGCGCAACGACAAGGTCACCGCCGTCATCTCTGGCAATCTTCCATTGCGGCGCGCGAATATGAGCACGTTTTATGGCGAGACAGGAATCACGCCGGGCTGCCTTTACGATCTCGCGCTTGCCGGCGCGAACGACCAGCTCACCATCTTCGCGCCGACCGAGCAGCAGGGGCCGGTTTCATGGGTGCGTGTGACGAAGGATGGCAAGGACGGCGAGGCGGCGATCGAGTGCGTCGCCACCGCCCCGAATCGCGACGGCATGGCCAAGCGCCATGTCTATGCGATCCGCGACGGCTGGCAGGGCGTGCTCGTCACTTCGACGATCACCAATGAAAGCGCGGTGCCGAAGAAGACCCTGGTCGGTGACAAGTGGACGACGTTCTGGCGCACGGGCCTCGCGCCGCTCGGCGCGGGGATCATGTGGGCTGAAGCGGTGGACCCTGCGGATCGCGCGGGCTACGCCGCGGGCTATACCGAAGCGCCCGCGGACATTGCCACGCTGAAGCTGCGCACCTTGCAACCGGGCGAGAGCCTCACGCTTGCGCGCTTCGTCGCCGTGGGTGCGTCGCCCGCGGAGGCTGTCGGGCTGGTCGCGGAAAAGCAGGGGAAGGTCGGGCAAGTGAGCGGAGTGGTGAAAGATACCGCGGGCGCAACTGTCGCCGGCGCCTCGCTTATCATCCGACCAACGGCTGCCGTGCCTGCGCCAGCGACGGGCGATACTCCGGCCACGTCCGCAGCGGCCAAACTCGCCGTGCGGACCAGTCGCGCCATCGGCATCGGCTACACGGATGCGCAGGGGCGATTCACCCTGCGGCTCCCGCCGGGTGATTTCGAGGTGACCTTCTCCGACCCCGGTCGCGCCGAGGTGAAGAAGACTTTCACCACCCGCACAGATGCCAATGCCGACGGCCTGAACGTCGAGATGGCTGCCGCCGCCGCGGTGAACTTCAACATCCGCGATGACGCCGGCCTGTCCCTGCCGTGCAAGGCGCAGTTCAACGCCATCGAAGGCACGGAGCGCCCGAACCTCGGCCCCGACCAGCGCGCGCATGGCTGCCGCGACCAATACCACAGCGAACGCGGGGACTTCCGCGTGGCCGTGCCGCCGGGCAAGTATCGCGTCGTCGTGACTCGCGGCATCGAGTACTCGCATCTTGCCAAAGAGGTGGTGTTGAAGGCGGGCGACACGTTCGATTTCACCGGCACGCTCCAGCGCCTCGTGGACACGCGCGGCTGGGTGAGCGCCGACTACCACAACCACTCCACACCCAGCGGCGACAACACCTGCGGCACCGACGACCGCATTATCAATCTGGCCGCCGAGCACATCGAGTTCGCGCCGACCACCGAGCACAATCGCCTTTACGACTGGCGCCCGCACATCGAGCGGCTCGGCCTTTCCTCCTTCATCCAGACCGTCCCCGGCATGGAACTCACCGGCGGTGCCGCACATCTCAATTCCTTTCCTTTCAAGCCCGTGCCTTTCACCCAGGACAACGGCGCACCTGTCTGGAATAAAGACCCGCGCATTTCCGCCATCACGCTGCGCGACTGGCAGGGTGCAGAGCCCGACCGCTGGATTCAAATCAACCATCCCGACATGGTCGCCAACTTCACCGACGCCGACGCCGATGGCCGGGCCGACGGCGGTTTCCACGGACTCGCGACGCTCATCGACGGCATCGAAACACAAAACTATCAGACCAGCGAACTCCTCGGCGGACGACCCTACCGCATCTCTCGCGACACCAAAACCCTCAAAGAAACCGTCGGCTACCTCCGCGAATACATCTGGCTCCAACTCCTCAACCGCGGCCACCGCTACGCCGCCATGGCCGTCTGCGACGCCCACAGCGTCTTCGGCAACGGCGTCGGCGGCTGGCGCATGTATATGACCAGCGCGAGCGACGAACCGGCGAAAATCGACTGGCGCGAAAACTCCCGCGCCGCCAAAGCCGGCCACAGCTACCTCACGACCGGTCCTTTCCTTCAGGTCACCACCGACGACGGTGCCGGTCCCGGCAGCCAGACGCGCACGCTCAACGGTGCCGTGAAGCTCCGCGTCCGCGTGCAATGCACCGACTGGCTCGACATCGATCGCGTGCAAGTCCTCGTGAACAGCCGTGCCGTGCCCGCGCTCAATTTCACGCGCGCGAAGGACTCCGCCAAATTCAAGGACGGCGTGGTGAAGTTCGAGGAAACACTCACCGTGCCGCTCAGCGAAGACGCCCACATCATCGTCGTCGCCTGCGCCGAAACGAGCGACCTCCGCATCGGCTACGGCAGCAGCCCGCAATCGAAAATCCGCCCATTCGCCTACCACAATCCCATCTTCGTGGACGTGGACGGCCACGGCTTCACCCCCAATGGCGATCTCCTTGGGTGGCCGCTCCCGGTGAAAAAAATCAACGTCGAAGAAGCCAGGCGCATGCTCATCCAGCGACAGATGGACGCCGCGCCACCCGATCCCGAGACGGAGTTGTAAGCCGCACTCGCGCCACAGCTAAAACTTCCCCATCACCGTCGGGAAGATGAAATATTTCCACTAATCATCCGGCATGCGCCTGGCTTTCTCGTTGATGACAAAGCCGCTCCTGGGCGCATACCCCGTGATCATCGCCACTCCAACGCCGTCCGCCGCATCTCGCCGCAGACGCTCGCAACGCCGGTTGATGCGATTTGCTGCGACGTTCTCGGCAGCGTGCATGACCGCCGCAATGTTGCCTGCGGAGGAACCGTTGCATGCGAAGATCGACGCCTCCATCGCGCGGGCGCATCCGGAGGGACAGGCGGCCATCGCGGGCGATTCGGAGTTTTTGCGGAGGGTTTATCTCGCGCTGCATGGAGTGATCCCGACTGCGGCGCAGGCCCGTGCGTTTCTCGCCGATGCTGCGCCGGGCAAGCGCGCCAACCTCGTGGACACGCTGCTCGCGGATGCGCAGTACGCCAAATGGATGGCCGTGCGCTTCGACGTGATGTTGATGGAGCGGCGTGGCGAGGCGCATACGAAGGCTCTGCCCTGGCGCGAGTGGATCGAGGAATCCATCCGCGCGAACAAGCCTTGGGACGCGCTCGTGCGTGAGCTTCTGACCGCGGATGGAGCGGATGAAAAGACGCGGCACATCGCGCGCTGGATGCTCGAACGCGAGGCCGATCCGAACGCCCTCACGAAGGATGTCGCGCGGCTTTTTCTGGGTCGCGACATCGGCTGCGCCCAGTGTCACAACCACCCGCGCATCGACGACTATTTGCAGCGCGATTACGCAGGGCTTCAGGCGTTTTTCAGCCGCACTTATTTGTTCCGGCCAGTGGCCGAGAAACCAGGTTTCATCGGCGAACAGGCGGCGGGTGAGACGACTTACACTTCCGTTTTTACGAAGGTCGGCGGTGAGACAAAGCCGCGCCTTCCCGGCGAATCCGAAGTGGCCGATCCTGCGCCGGGCGATTGGACGGTGCCGCCGGATCCGAAGGACAAAAATGTGCGGCCCATTCCGAGGGAGAGCCGGCGCGCGCTGCTCGCTGCGGCGCTCGGCGACGGGCACCATCCGGCGTTCCGGCGCAACATCGCCAACCGGCTCTGGGCGCTAATCTTTGGACGCGGCCTGGTGGAGCCGCTGGATTTGCAGCACTCCGCGAATCCGGCATCCAACCCGGAGTTGCTGGACCTGCTCGCGGAGCAGATTGCGGAAATGAAATTCGACACACGCGCGTTCATGCGCGAACTGGCGCTGACGGAGGCGTTTCAACGCACGCTCGATGTGCCCGAGCCGCCCGCCGATTTCGTGAAAGCGGCAGCGGAAAAGATGCCGGTGCTCGAACAACAGGCGGCCGTGCTTGCGTCGGCGCTGGCGGCCGTCGAGGCGGAAGTGACCGAAGTGCAGAAGGCCATGGTCGCAGTGCAGCGCGCGACGGAGCCGGTGAAAGCCGAGAAGGCCAAACAAGACGCCGCTGCCGCCGAGGCAAAAAAAATCAGCGATGCTGCTGCCGCCGGACAGAAGAAATCGGAGGACGCGCTCGTGGCGAAACGCGATGCGCAAAAGACGCTCGCCGAAGCCGCGGCGAAGGTGAACGAAGCCGTCGCGAAGTCCGGCGAGACGCCGGAACTCGTCGCGGCGGCGAAGACTTTTCAAGCGAAGGCCGACGCGACGGCAAACGAACTGCCCGCTGTCGAGAAGGACGCCGCGGCGAAAAAAGTTGAAACCGATGCGAAAGCGCAGGCACTCGCTGCCGCGCAGCAAATCGCCGCCGCGGCGAAAGCAAAAATGGACGAAGCCGCAAAGGGTATCGCCGCGCAGCAGGCCACACTCGATGCCGTGGAAGCGCGCAAGGAAGCGGAACGCACGAAAGCGAAAACCGCCGCCACGCTCGCCGCGCAAGTGAAGGCCGCAATTGCGCTGGCTGGCGCTGTGGCCGCGGACAAACCGCTGCGCGAAGCCGCCGCGAAAGCCGAGGCCGCGTTTGCAGCCGCGAAGCAGAACACCGAAAGACTCAACGCCGAAATCGCCGCCACGCCCGCAAAGCTTGCCGCCCTCGAGACCGCCGCGAATTCCTGCGCTGGAGAGTTGACGGCGGCAAAGGAAGCGATGACCGCGAAGAGCCCCGCATCCGCCGCGCTTGCCGAGGCGTCCGCGAAAGCCGCCGAGGCGGCCGCGAAGCTTCCGAACGACGCCGAGATCAAGGCCGCCACTGCCGCGGTGAAAGCGCGGGCCGATGGCGCGGCGGCGGAGGTCGCCGCGATGCAGAAGACTGCGAGCGATGCGCAAGCCAGGACCGAAGCCGCAGCGAAGCAACTCGCGGACGCGAAGGCGGCGATCGAAAAAGCGAACGCCGACCTCGCTTCCACCCGACCGCAGCTTCCGGCGCTCGAAGCGGAGGCGAAAGCTGCTCGCGCCAAGGCCGGCGAGACGGCGAGACCCGTCGCCGCAGCACGCGAGGCGCTCGCCGCCGCGTGGGGCCGCTCCTTTGCCGCAAACGAACTCCTGCCGCTCGCGCCCGAGCAACTCTGCTGGTCGGTAATGCAGGCGACGGGGCAGTTCGAGCCGCATCGGGCGAGCGCAGTGAAGGAATGGGACGAGAAGAACAAGTGGACCGAGGCGGACAAAGCCGATCCGGTGAAAGTCGCGGCGCGCGAAGTGGGAGTTGAAAAACTGTTTCGCGAAAAACTGCGCGGGCATGAGGATCAGTTCGTCCGCTCATTCGGCGGTGCGGCGGGTGTGCCGCAAGGCGACTTTTTCGCGACCCCCGAGCAGGCGCTCTATTTTGAAAACGGCAGTGTGCTTCGCCCGTGGGCCGCGAATCTCGCGAATCGGGCCGCCGCGATTCTCGAACCGAAGGCGATGGCCGAGGAACTGTATCTCTCGACCCTCACGCGAATGCCCGCGGACGGCGAGGTCGCCGAACTCACGGCGACGCTCGCCGCGCGTCCGCCGGAAAAGAAAACCGAGGCGCTCACCGACTATGCGTGGGCGCTCCTCACGTCCGTGGAGTTCCGCTTTTCCCACTAAAACACAGCTTATGAAACCATGTGACTACTCCTGCAGCACGGCCGAACACGTTCTCAGCCGCCGGCGCTTTTTCGCTTCGCTCGCGGGAGCGGGCGCCGCGGCGTTGATGCCGGGCTTCGGCATTTTCACAGCACCGGCGATGGCCGCGGAAATGGCGCGGCAGCAAAAGCGGATGATCGTCATCAACATGGCCGGCGGCCTTTCGCAGCTTGAAAGCTGGGATCCGAAACCCGGCACGGCGACTGGCGGGCCGTTCCGCGCGATCCCGACATCCGTACCGGGCCTGCACCTTTCCGAACTCCTGCCGAAGACCGCAAAAGTGATGCACCACCTCGCCCTCATTCGCAGCATCAACACGCACGAGGACGACCACGGGAAGGGCGCTTACATCATGGACACCGGACGCCGCAAATCGCCCGCACAGGAGTATCCGGTGCTCGGTGCGGTCGTCGCGAAGGCGCTGGATCGCAGCGGTGCCAGCGCGCTGCCGGGACACATCGTGGTCTCGCCCGGCGGTGGTGGCGGGCGCAATGCGGACTCGGCCTACCTCGGCCCGAAATACGGCAGCGTCGTGCTCGGCGGAGGCAAGCCGCCGCAGTTTTCCGAGCGCCCGCAGGGCCTGATCGAAGACGCTTCGATCTGCGCGAACGACATCCGCCGCAAAGTGAATGATCGCTTTGCGCTCCGCCGCCGCACCGCGCAGACAGATGCGTACACGCAGAGCTATGAGCAGGGGCTGGAATTGATGCGGCAGCGCGAGATCTTCGACGTTACCAAGGAGGATCAGAAGGATCAGGAACGCTACGGTTCGCACGACTTCGGACGGCACTGCCTGCTCGCGCGGCGACTCGTGGAACGCGGGATCACCTACGTCCGCGTCACGCACTCGAACTACGACACGCACTGCGAGAACTTCAATTTTCACTTCGAGCAGGTCGGTGAATTCGACGGGGCGTTTGCGACGCTCGTGACCGATCTCGCGGATCGCGGACTGTTGCAGCACACGCTTATCGTCGTGCTCTCGGAGTTTGGCCGCACGCCGACTATCAACCAACTCTACGGTCGCGATCACTTCAGCAAGGCGTGGTCGATTTGCCTCGGCGGCGCGCGCATTCAGCCGGGCGCGCTCATCGGGGCGACGAACGCGACGGGCATGGAAGTCACCGACCGGCAGGTCGATGGCGGGCATCTTTTTCACACCTACCTCGACGCGCTCGGGGTGAAGAGCACGGCGCACTTCGAGGCGGCCGGCCAGAAGATGCCGATCGCTGATCCGGCATTCGAGCCGATCGACGAATTGCTCGCATAATGCCCGCCGATCCAAAGCTGGCGCACGTAGCGAGCGATCTCGCCGCCGAAGCGCCATTGATGGCGTGCCGCTTCGATCCGACCGGGAAGTTTGTCTTCGCCACGGCGGAAAACCGCTCGATCTACCGATGGGAACTCGCGGGCGGAAAGCGCACCGCGTTCTCCGCACACGACTCGTGGATGTTCGACCTCGCGATCACGGCCGACGGCCAGACGCTCATCAGCGCGGGGGGAGACGACCAGCTCATTTGGTGGCCCGCTGCGGCGGACACGCCGGAGCCGGTGCGAAAGGTGAAGGCGCACGACGGCTGGATTCGCAGCCTCGCGCTCAGCCCCGACGGCGCTTTGCTCGCCAGCGGCGGCAACGATCGCATCGTCCGGCTGTGGAATGTCGCGGACGGTGCCAAGGTGCGCGAGTTTCCCGGAGCAGAGCGCGACATTTACAGCCTTCTTTTTCACCCAAACGGACAATGGCTTCTGGCCGGTGATCTTGACGGAAAAATCCGCCAGTGGAACATCGCCGACGGCGCGCTGGTGCGGACTTTCGATGCCGCCGCGCTGCATGTCTATGAAGGCGGACAGCAGGTCCACTACGGCGGAGTGCGCGCGCTCGTGCTGAGCCCGGACACAAAGTGGCTGGTGGCCGGTGGACTGCACAAAGGGACGAATCCGCTCGGCAATGTGCAGGAGCCGCTCGCGCTGCGCTTCGAGTGGGAGACGGCGAGGATGGCCCGCCAGCATCTCACCGACGGCAACGCCAACGAGCGGATTTGGGCGATGCACTATCACGCCCAGGGTTTCCTGGTCGCGGCGATCGGCGGCGGAAAAGGCGCGCTCATTTTTTGGAATGAAGGTGAGGAGAAGCCGTTTCACACGTTCGCGCTGCCGAACTCCGCGCGCGGCATGAGTGTTCATCCCGACGGCATCCAGATCGCGACGACCCACCATGATGGTAAGTTGCGCATCACGAAGCTTGCGGCGAAAGCGTAGGAACAGTTTTCTTGCCATTCGAAACCGCCTCGACAACTTGATCGGGGCAGTGAGCTAAGATCCGCGCCATGAACCAGATTATCCTCCTTGCCGGTTCTCACCCCCAGCCCACTTTCTATCATGCGTATCACCCGTCGTTCCTTCCTCCGGCGCACTGTTTCCGGCTCGCTTGCAGCCGTCGCTTTTCCCGCCATCGTCCGCAGCGTCAATGCCAACGGCAAACTTCAGGTCGGGGTCGTCGGCGCGAATGGGCAGGGCCTTTCCGATCTCGGCGAAATCGGTTCGCATGGTCGCGTGCAGTTCGTCGGCTTCTGCGATGTGGACACCGCGCGGCTCGACAAGGCCAACGCTAAATTTCCCGGCGTCGCGCAGTTCCAGGATTTCCGCAAAATGTTCACCAAACTCGGCGACACCCTCGACGCCGTGCAGGTCTCGACGCCCGACCACATGCACGCCTTCATCGCGCTCGAGGCGATGCGGCGCGGGAAGCACGTCTATTGCCAGAAGCCGCTCACTCACACCGTCTGGGAATCGCGCCAGATGCGGCTCCAGGCGGACCAGTCGAAGGTCATCACGCAGATGGGAAATCAAATCCACAGCGCGAGCGAATACCGCACCGGCGTGAAATTGCTGCGCGACGGCGTGATCGGAAAAATCAAGGCTGTGCATTCCTGGATCGGCAATCGCGGCAACCAATTCACGGGCCTCAGCGCCGCACCCGCGTCCGCGCCTGTGCCCGCCACCCTCGTGTGGGATTCCTGGATCGGCACCGCGCCGATGCGCGACTTTGCGCCGGATGTGTATCACCCGTTCAAATGGCGCGACTGGCAGGACTTTGGCTCCGGCGCGCTGGGCGATTTCGGCTGCCACGTTCTCGATCCCGTCTTCACCGCGCTCGAACTCACCTCACCGCTCACTCTGCGTGTGGAAAACGACGGCGTGAATCCGCAGACGTGGCCCGGCGCGCAGACGATTTCCTACTCATTCCCCGGTACCGCATGGACCGCCGACAAGACACTCCCGCTCACTTGGTACGACGGCGGACGCCGGCCTGACATCGCGCTCGCGCAAATGCCCGCCGACGCCAAGCTGCCCGGCGGCGGTTCACTGTTCATCGGCGAGGGTGGCACCCTCGTGCTGCCGCATGTCGGAATGCCGCAGCTCTATCCGGCGGAGAAGTTCGCCAGCTTCACGATCGAAAAGATACCCGGCGCGAATCACTACCACGTCTGGGTCGATGCCGTGCTCGCCAACCAGCGCACGAGCGACGGCTTCCACTACGCCGGCCCCCTCGCCGAGGCCGTGCAACTCGGCAACGTTGCCACGCGCTTGCCCGGCACAGAACTGACTTGGGACACCGCGGCGTTCCGCATTCCGAATAACCCGGCCGCCGAACGCCTGCTCACGAAACAATACCGCGACGGCTGGAAGATCGAAGCGGTTGGTTAGTGGCAATTCCATGAAGCACACGTTTTCCTGCGTGAAACTTCGATGATAGGGAGTCCGGAAACTTCATTCCACCATGAAAACCCCCGCCACCATTGGCTTCGCGTTCGTCTCGCTCCTCGGTACACTTTCCGCAGCCGATCTTCCGCTCGTCACCGACCTCGAAGCTCAACCGCTCGTCGCGCAAGTCCGGCGTCTGATCGACGCCGCGGATTTGCTCGGGCGTCCGTTCAGCGATGACGAGAAAGCGGCGCTGCTCGGTGGTGGCGACGCGAGTGCCGCGAAAATCCAGTCGGTCCTCGATCCACACTGCCTGTTCGTCGTGACGATCAATCCCGAAATGCGCGTGAAGGCTGCGCCGGGTCCGGCAAAGGCGGAGTTGGTCGAGCTAGGTTGGCGTCCGTTTTTCATCAAGGTCGTGAACGAATCCGGCACGACCTCTCCGCTGAATGTCTTCAGCCCGCAGGCGCAGTCGGCCTACAGCGGCGGCGCGGTGCAGAATGCGTCGGACAAGCGTCTGCGCACACGCGCGGGCGCGGCGACGCCCATCGACGCGAAGGATGTGTGGCTCGATCTCCAGAGCTTCGACGCGCCGCCGCTGCTGCCGAAGCTGAGCGGGCTGCGCCTCGAATATCGCATCGTCTCGCTTTACTCGCGCGATGCTGGAAAGCGCGAGGCGGTGTTTGACTTCGACGTGGGTCAGGGCACGCAGGATCTCGGCTTCCGCGGGGAAACCAGTGTGCTCTTCACCGCGCAACCGGCCCGCACCATCGCACTGCGCGTGCGTGACGAGCACGGGGAACCGACGACGGCGAGCTTCGAGATTCGCGACCGGCAGCGGCGCGTTTATCCATCGCCCGCGAAGCGCCTCGCGCCGGATTTCGGATTTCATCCGCAGATTTACCGCTCCGATGGCGACACGCTGAGGCTGCCCGATGGAGATTACACGATTGGGTTTTCGCGCGGACCCGAGTCGGTCGCGAAGCAAGTGCCCGTCAAGATCGGCGCGGAAACGCGGGAGCTGGCGTTCCAAGTGGAACGGTGGATTGATCCCGCACAGTTCGGCTGGTGGTCAGGCGATCACCACATCCACGCCGCCGGCTGCGCGCACTACACGAATCCGAGCGAAGGCGTCCACGCGTCGGACATGATGCGGCACTGTCTCGGCGAGGATCTGAAGGTCGGCGCGAACCTGACGTGGGGGCCGTGCTTCGATTACCAGAAGCAGTTCTTCACCGGCAAGGACGACCAGGCTTCCCGCGCGCCGTATCTGCTGCACTACGATGTCGAGGTCAGCGGCTTCGGGTCGCATCAATCGGGACATCTCTGCCTGCTGCGCCTGCGCGACCAAATTTTCCCCGGCGGCGACTCGGATCACCACTGGCCGACGCTCGGGCTGAACACACTGCGCTGGGCGAAGAAGCAGGGCGCGCTGGTCGGGCCGGCGCATTCCGGCTGGGGGCTGAACTTGCGCGAAGCGAAAATCCCGAGCGCCGAGATGCCGCCCTTCAATGGCATCGGCGCAAACGAATACATCGTGGATGTGACGCATGAAGTGCCGGGCCCCGACGGGCGATCCGTGCCGGCGGTCGATTTCCTGTCCACGGTCGATACGCCGTGGCCGTGGGAATTGAACATCTGGTATCACACGCTCAACGCTGGCTTCCGCACGCGCATCAGCGGCGAGACAGATTTCCCGTGCATCTACGGCGAGCGCGTCGGCCTCGGGCGCTCGTATGTGAAACTGCCGTCGCCGTGGACCTATGAGGACTGGTGCGAAGGCATCCGCGCGGGGCGCAATTACGTGAGCGACGGCGCGAGCCACATCCTCGATTTCAAAGTGAACGACGCGCGCATGGGCGAAGGCGGCAGCGAGATCAAACTGGATGCGCCGGCGACCGTGCGGGTCTCCGCGCGAGTCGCCGCGCGGCTCGGCGAGAAACCCGACGACCGCATCCGCCACGCGCCCGTTCCCGAAAAGCCCTACTGGCACATCGAGCGCGCCCGCATCGGCGACACGCGCGAAGTGCCCGTCGAAGTCATCGTGAACGGTCGCGTCGTCGCGACAAAAAACATCGTGGCCGATGGAAAGTTCAACGACGTGACCTTCGACGTGCCGCTCGACCGCAGCAGTTGGATCGCGCTGCGCATCCTCCCGTCGTCCCACACGAATCCCATCTTCGCGCTCGTCGCCGGAAAGCCCATCCGCCCTTCAAAGAAGAGTGCGGAATGGTGCCGCAAAGCCGTGGATCAATGCTGGTCGCAGAAGGAACGAACCTACGCGGCACCCGAGAAAGCCGAAGCCCGCGCCGCCTACGATCACGCCCGGGAAACATACGACCGGCTCATCGCCGAAAGCGCAGCGGATTGATTGTCGTATCGCTCCCCGATAGCCTGCGCGCATGTTGATTCGTCCCCTCCTCCTGCTCGTCACGCTCGCCGCCACCGCCCCTGCGGAGGACTGGCCCCAATGGCGCGGGCCACGGTTCGACGGACGCAGCGCCGAGACCGCTTTCCCAACGCGGTGGAGCCAGACGGAGAATGTCGTCTGGCGCACGCCGCTGCCCGGCACTGGACACGCCTCGCCGATCGTCTATGGCGGAAGAATTTTCACCGTGGCGGCCAGCGCCGAGACCCAGGAGCGGATGCTCCTCTGCCTCGATCGCGCCAGCGGGAAACTGCTCTGGCAGCAGACCGTGCTCAAAGCACCGATGGAACGCCTCCACACCGAGAACAGCCACGCCTCCTCGACGCCGGCATGCGATGGAGAGCGCGTCTTTTGCACCTTCCTCGATGGCCGGGAAGTTGTCGTCGCGGCTTACGACCTGGCCGGGAAGCAGCTCTGGCTCAAGCGCCCCGGCAGTTTCTCCAGCGTCCACGGATTCAGCAGCACGCCCATTCCCTACCGGGACAAGATCATCGTGAACTGCGACCACGACGGCGACGGGTACATCGTCGCGCTCGCGCGGACGGACGGGCGTGAGCTGTGGCGCATCGATCGTCCGAACAAGACCCGTAGCTACTGCTCTCCGCTCATTCGCGAAGCCGCCGGGCGAATGCAGATGGTGCTCAGCGGGACCAAATGCATCGCCAGCTACGATCCGGATACCGGCAAGCTGCTCTGGATCGTCGATGGCCCCACGGATCAGTTCGTTGCCTCGCCGGTTTATAGCGAAACAACGGGGCTCTTTTACGTCACGGGCGGATTTCCCGATCACCACATCATGGCCATCCGGCCCGACGGCAGTGGCAACGTCAGCAACTCGCACGTCGTCTGGCATCATCACGCCGCGGCCGGCGTTTCCTATGTTCCCTCGCCCATCATCGAGGGCAATTGGCTCCTGCTCACCGATGACCGCGGCTTCGCCCATGCCTTCGACTCGAAGACCGGCGAGATCGTCTGGAACCAGCGCTTCGCGCGCAGCCACGCCTCCATCGTCAGCGCCGCCGGCCTGCTTTATTTCCTCGATGACAAAGGCGTCTGCCGCGTCGTGAAACCGGCGGACAAATTCGCCGTGGTGGCCACCAATGACCTCGGCGAAAACACCTACGCCTCCCCCGCCCTCAGCAACGGCCAGATCTTCCTGCGCAGCGACCGGGCGCTCTACTGCATCGGCGCGGCGAAGCCTTGACCGGGCGCGCGGGATCGAACGGTTTACCCACGACGAATCTGCGAGCCTTTGAAGCGGATGCCGAAGCGAAAAACTTTCTTCTGGCGGCAGTGAATCGCGCCCGTCGCCAGGTCGAATCGATCTGGAATTTCGACGCGGTGCAGATCGACCGTCGCGTGAAATCCGCGCTCGGAGAAGACATCGATGAGCATCGCCAGAGCTTCAGGTTCGTGAAAGAGGGCATCCTCGGAGTTGATGTCCGCCCGCCCGGAAATCGCGTGCCGCACAATGATCGGCATCATCTTCTGCTCGATGAACTCGACCACCGCCCCCAGCACCTCCGGGCTTTCCACCTTGTAGCCATCGAGGCGGCGCACCAAATCCTGCCGGGCATGACGCACGATTTCGCTGGCCAGCGGCAGCTTCCGCAGCAGGTCGAAGGTGCGCGGATCGAGTTCGAGCGAACTCTGATACTCCAGCTCGCGAACGATATTTTCCTGCACCAGTTCCAGCGGAGCCTGGGCGTTGATGAAGTGGTAGTGAAAGATCTTCTTCAGCGAGACGAGCGCGTCGTAAGTCTTTTCCTTGAAGACCTGGTAGCGCTTGCGCGCCAGCGCTTCGTCGAAATCGGTCGCCCTTTCCTCCCATAGCTCGCCGAGCCCGGAACGCTGAAACTCCGCGTTGTGCGCCAGGACTTCGCGCCCGCGCTGGAGTTGCCGCGCGATGCTTTCGGCCTCGTCCACGAAGAGCACCATGATGTGAAAGATCGGCTGCTTGAAATGTGCGGCGTCCGGTGTGCCGGAAAAATCGCGCCGCAGCGCGATCATCTCGTCGAAGAGCATCTTCAGACACTCGACCTGCACTTTCGTGCGCGGGAAGCCGTCGAGGATCGCGCCATTTTGCTGCTCGGGTTCGAGGAGCTTGCGAAAAAGGATGCCCACCACTTCGCGATCGCCCACCATTCCCCCTTGCGATTTGAGCTTCCGCGCTTCCGCGCTGTCGAGAAGCTGGCTCACGACGATCGGCTGAGCCGTGATCCCGCGCAGTTCGCGGATGAAGTCCGTGTTCGTTCCTTTGCCCGCGCCCGGCGCGCCGCCGAGGAGGATCAGCTCCTTGGGAAACCGCAGCCGCTCGCGTCCGCAGTCGTTTTCGAGCCTCTTCCAGACGTGATTGAAGATGAGTTGCGCATCCTTGATTTCCAGATCCGCCGGTGCGGCGGGTTGCATAGCGGGATCTTCGGTGACGGGCGGCATACGCCCAAGAAACGTATCGCTCGACACGTCTCCTCGTCGAGAACCCCTGCTCTCCAACTGATGATTTTCGCGCTTTACAGCCCTTCCGGATGCCGCGCGACAAAGCCGGCTGGATTGCGCGGGGCGAGCCCCCAACTCTCATATCGCCTGGATCAACTTTCGGGGAGCAGGCCAATCAGCGGTAGAGCAGCACTTTCCGCCGCCGCTCGGCGAAGCTCTCCCGCGCCGGGAGCCACGTCGCTTTCAGAGCGCTGATCTCGCGCAGCTCGCGCACGCCGGCTTCGGTCGCGGGGTGGACGAGGAGTTTTTGCAGGCGCTCGCCTTTCCACTCGTCAGGATGCTGGCGCTGGAGGGTGCGGGCAAAGGCGAGGCCGACTTCGACGGGATTCAGGATATCCCGGCCGGTGATGATGATTTGCACGCCGCCGCAGTCTTTCCCGGAGAAGATGTAACTCGCCGGGGTGAAGCGCGTGGGGATGAAGCGGACGCCGGGGAGCTGCTCGGCATTGAGCGCGGCGGCGAAGGCGCGGTCGTCGATGTAGGGCGCGCCGACCAGTTCGAACGGGCGGTCGGTCCCGCGCCCGACGCTGACATTGCAAAACTCGATCAGCCCAACGCCTGGGTAGAGCGTGGCGGCGGAAAGGCTGCGCATATTGGGCGAAGGGTTCACCCACGGGAGGCCGGTCTGGTCCCACCACAAATCGCGCGTCCAGCCTTCGCAGGGGATGACGGTGAGGTCGGCACCGAGGCCGCGCTCCGTATTGTACATCAGCGCCAATTCGCCGAGAGTCAGGCCGTGGCGCACGGGCACATCGTGCCACGCGGTGAAGCTGGCGGGGCCGTCGCGCACGGGACCATCGATGAGCACGCCGCCGATGGGGTTGGGGCGGTCGAGGACGAAGTATTTGAGCTTCGCTTTCGCCGCGGCGGCGAGACCTTCGCCGAGGGTGGAGCTGTAGGTGTAAAAGCGGCAGCCGATGTCCTGAATATCGAAGACGAGAGCGTCGAGGCCGGCGAGGTTTTCGGCTTTGGGTGCGCGGCCTTCGCCGTAGAGCGAATAGACGGGCAGCCCGGTAGCTTCGTCGCGAGCGTCGCCGACTTTCTCATCGGCCTTGCCCGAGATGCCATGCTCCGGGCTGAAGAGGGCGACAAGCGTGACGCCGTCCGCTTTCGCGAGGAGATCGATATTGCGCCGGCGCTGGCGGTCGATGCCGGTGTGGTTCGTGATGAGGCCCACGCGCAGGCCGCGGAGCGGGGCGAAGTTATCGCGCACCAGGACGTCGAGGCCCGTGAGGACATTCGCCGTGCTGGTCGCGCGCGCGGTGGAGGTGGCGCTGCCGGGCCGCGACGCAAGCGCGCCGGGAACGCGGGCGAAATTAAACCCACGCACGCTTTCCGCAGCGAGCGTGCCGAGAAGCTGACGCAGCGGGAGGACGTTGCCAGCTTCGGTCGGGTGATTGCGATTCGAGAGGAAAATGACGAAGGACTGCGAAAAGGGATCGATCCACAGCGAGGTGCCCGTCCAGCCGGTGTGCCCGTAGCTGCCGCGCGGAAACCATTTTCCGCGCGGCCCGCTGTAGCCGGTATCGATGTCCCACCCGAGGCCGCGCCGGCCAGTGATGGCGTCGGGCGTCTGCACGCTGGTCATCAGCTTCACCGTTTCGCTTTGCAAAATGCGCACGCCCTCCAGTTCGCCTCCGCCGAGCAGCATCCGCGCAAATCGCGCGAGATCGCCCGCCGTCGTGAACAGCCCCGCGTGGCCCGCGACGCCGCCCATCCTGCTCGCCGTCGGATCATGCACCACACCGCGCTCGGTGCCGCGCGTGGTCGGCGCGATGCGCCCGCGCGATTCCGCAGCGGGCCGGAAGCCGGTGTCTTTCATCCCGAGCGGACGGAAGATTTCCGCGGCGGCATATTCATCGAGCGTTTTCCCACTCACGCGATGCACGATTTCGCCGAGCAGGATGAAGTTGATGTCGCTGTAGCGGATCAGCGTTCCCGGTGCATCGCCGAGCGGATTTTGGCACGCGCGCGCGATGCCTTCCTCATAACTGGTGATTCCGCTCGTCGCGATCCCCGGCTTGTTCCCCGACGTATGGGTCAGCAGGTGCCGCACGGTCACGCGCTCTTTATTCTCCCCGGAAAACTCCGGCAGATACCGCGCGACCGGCGCATCCAGCTCCACCTTCCCCTGCTCGATCAGCTTCATCACACACGGTGTCGTCGCGATGACCTTTGTGAGCGAAGCCGCATCGAAGATCGTGTCGCTGGTCATCGCCTCGCGTCCGGGCTCCACCACGCGCTCGCCAATCGCCTTCTCGAAATGTTCGCCACCATGCTCGACCCACACCACACCACCCGGCAGCCGCCCCTCGGTGATCGCGAGCCGGATGGCCGCGTCGATCTCAGGGAATACCTCCGGCTGCAACTGCGCCGACGCCACGGCGGTGAAAACGAAGAGCGAGAGGAGGGGGCGAAACATGCGCGGAGCCTACGCGGCCCTGCTCATCCGCGCCAAGCTTCGCCCACCGCGTTCCTGCCCCTACGGCTTACGCAACCGGAACGAACGCCGGTCTGGCGGCGGGTAGGTGAAGCTGTAGCTCTTCTGTCCGGCGGCTTCGGCGATGCCGCTGGTCACGGTGGTCCAGGTCGCCCGGGTGAGAATGAAAGTCTGGAGAAAGTCGCCGCGCAAGCCGTCCACGCTGATGGCGATGATATACTGGATTTCAGATCGGGCAGTGGTGGAGAAGCCAAACGCCGCGAGGGCAAAAAGGCACATGCTGGGGGATCGAAATACGCGTATAAAATTCGCCAATAGAGTAGCTGACCATGCCTCGAAAGCGAAGCGAACGTCCCCCCTCTCAGCGGCACGGCGACGAACCCAACTCAAGGTGCGAAGCATGTGCTGGAATGCTTGAAACCATTCACCCTCAGCCGGGTTGAAGGCTTGTTGAGGCACCGCGGAAGTCCTCAGCCCTGACTCGTTCTCCGCCCGCTTTTTTTACTCACCCTCCAACCAAAAAGAGCCACCATGAAAACCGCGAATCGCACCCTTTCCGCAACCTCCGTCATAATCCTCGCCGTGAGCCTGCCGGCGACGTGGGCCCAGGACTGGCCGCAGTGGCGGGGGCCAAATCGCGACGCCAAAGTCGCCGGCTTCATCGCGCCCAAGACCTGGCCCAAGGATCTCATCCAAAAATGGAAAGTCCCCGTCGGCGAAGGCGTGGCCACGCCCTCCCTCGTGGGCGACAAACTCTACGTCTTCGCCCGGCAGGGTGGGAGCGAGATCCTCCGCTGCCTCCACGCCGCCTCCGGCAAGGAACTCTGGCAGGAGAAATACGACGCCCTCGGCGCCACCGGCCCGGCCTCGGGCTTCTCCGGGCCGAGGTCTTCGCCCACTGTTGCCGAGGGTAAGGTCGTTACCCTCGGCGTGCGCGGCGTCCTCTCCTGCCTTGACGCTGCTTCCGGCAAACTGCTCTGGAGAAAAGACGATTTCCCTGGCGCGCTGCCTCGCTTTTTCACGTCGGCCTCGCCCATCGTCGTGGGCGGCCTGTGCGTTGCCGAGGTCGGCGGAGGAGACAAAGGCGGCATCGTCGCCTATGACCTCGCCACCGGCGACGAGAAGTGGCGCTGGACCGGCGACTCCCCGGCTTACGCTTCACCCGTGCTCCTGACCGCAGGCGACGCGCGGTTCGTCGTCGCGCAAACCGAAACCAAAATGCTCGCGCTCGCCCTGGTCGATGGAAAACTCGTTTGGGAGGCACCCTTCGCAGTGCAAGGTCGCGGTTACAACGCCGCCACCCCCGTCGTGGACGGCCAAACCATCATCTACTCCGGCTCCGGTCGCGGCACCACCGCCGTCCGCCTCGAGAAAGAGGGCGACGGATTCGCCGCCAAGCCGCTCTGGAAAAATGCCGACATCTCCGTCCAGTTCAACAGCCCGCTACTCAAAGACGGATTTCTCTACGGCCTCACCGGAGCCAACGACCTCTTCTGCCTCAACGCCACCGACGGCAAGACCGTTTGGACCGCCCCGGTGTCCCCAGCCGCGCCCGCGCCCGGTGGCGAAAACGCCGGCCCTGGCCCCAGACCGGGTGGCGTTGCCGGTGGCCCCGACGGCAGCCCCGCGGCTGGACCCGGCCCTCGCCCTGAACGCGGCCCCGGCGGCGGACGCGGAATGCGCGGTGGCGGTGGCCGCGGCGGCTACGGCACACTCGTGGATGCCGGCCCGGTCCTCTTCGCACTCACGCCCGCCTCCCAACTCATCGCCTTCGCCTCCGGCGGCCCGGCCTATACCGAACTGGCCCGCATCAAAGTGGCCGACACCCCGACTTACGCCTATCCCGTCATCTCCGGCCAGCGCATCTTCACCAAAGATCAGGATTCCGTGACGCTTTGGGCCGTCCAGCAGTAGGTGATGGGCAGTCACAAATCTTTGACAATCTTCGCATCGCCGGCTGACACCTCCGTGTGCCCGATCTGCGACCGTGCGCGCAGGAAATGGCAGAACGGCAAGGGCGCAGCGGCCGCGTGGCACAATTTCTTAAAGCCGCCGCGACGCGCTTAACGGCAAGTTGGCGACCGATTCGGGTCGATCACGCGGCGCTGACGAGCCCGTTCCGGCTCGCCAACGGTTCCGCGCATCCGCAGGTTTTTCCGCGATATGCGTCTTGTCATTTTTTTCATTTTCCTGGCGGGATTTCTAGCCGGCCTGCCGGCACTGGGCGCCAGTCCCACGGACGCGGTGCCCGTTTTCCCGCCATCTCTCGAGTCTTACGGCGATGCGGGAACAAGCGGTGTTTTCGACATTCTGCGGCAACGCGCGACCGCGGAGCCTTTTAATCTCGTGGCGACGATCATTTTCGTCCTCGCCATCACGCACACCTTCCTCGCCGCGAAGTTCCTGCACCTCGCGCACCGCTGGCGCGACGAGCACCGCGCGCGCATCCGCGCGGAGGGGCGCACCGGGGAGGCGAAGCCGGAGGTGGATGCAAAGGACGATGTCTGCTTCAAGGCGGAGGTGATGCATTTTTTCGGCGAGGTCGAGGCGATCTTCGGCATCTGGGTCGTGCCGCTGCTCGGGGTGTTCATCGCCTTCAAAGGCTGGCCGGCGGCGGAGCGCTACATCAGCCACGGAGTCCATTTCACCGAGCCGCTATTTGTGGTCATCATCATGGCCATCTCCGCGACGCGGCCGGTGCTGCGCTTCGCCGAACAGTGCATGAGTGCGGTCGCGCGGCTCGGCGGACACACGCCGGGCGCGTGGTGGCTGGCCATTCTCACGGTCGGCCCGTTGCTCGGCTCGTTCATCACGGAGCCTGCGGCGATGACCATCTCCGCGCTGCTGCTCGCGCGGCAATTCTACGATCTAAATCCGAGCACGCGGTTCAAATACGCCACGCTGGGGCTGCTCTTCGTGAACATCTCGGTCGGTGGCACCTTCACGCATTTCGCCGCCCCGCCGGTGCTCATGGTGGCGGCAAAATGGGGCTGGAATACGCCGTTCATGTTCACGCACTTCGGCTGGATCGCGGCGCTCGGGATCGTCATCTCCAATGCCCTTTACTTCGCCGTCTTTCGCCGCGAATTAACCGCGCTGCGCCCGCAGGCTCGCGCGGAAGAACGGCCCCGTCTATGGAGCGATCGCACCGATCCTGTCCCGATTTCGATCACCCTCGTGCATCTGCTTTTTCTCGGCTGGACGGTCTTCACCGCGCACTATCCCGCGCTCTTCATCGGGGGTTTCCTCTTCTTCCTCGCCTTCACCACCGCCACCGAGCACCACCAGAATCCGCTTTCGCTCAAGCCCGCGATCCTCGTCGGCTTTTTCCTCGCCGGCCTCGTCGTCCATGGCGGCTTGCAGGGCTGGTGGATCGCCCCGGTGCTGGCGAGCCTGGATAAAGTGCCGCTGCTGCTCGGAGCGATGGGTCTCACCGCATTCAACGACAACGCCGCGATCACCTACCTCGCCACGCTCGTGCCGGATTTTAGCGACGCGATGAAGCACGCGGTGGTCGCCGGTGCCGTCGCTGGCGGCGGCCTCACGGTCATCGCCAACGCGCCCAACCCCGCCGGCCAATCGATCCTCTCGGACTACTTCGAAGACGGCATCGTCCCGCTGGGCCTCCTCCTCGGCGCCCTCACGCCGACGGCGATCATGATCCTCTGCTTCCTCCTGCTCTGATTTCTTCGGCGGCTCTTTCAAACCAGCGGTGGCGGCGCTTCATCTTCGGCACGCGCCAGTCGTGCGAGTCTTGCGATGCATCGGGTATGAAAATCGACAACTCCCGAAACACTGCTGCCGGAAAAATTGGGTGGGCTCTGCTCTGGCTTATCGGCGTGCCCGTGCCGATTTTGCTGATCTTGTTTCTGATGCGTGGATGCACCTGAACTGCAGCGTCTGATTGGCGAAATGGCCGGACGCAATTGCGAACCCTGCGTCCGGTCGTGGCTTTTTTGGGGGGCTTTGAACTCAGGGTTTCGTGACGGCGTTGTCTTTTCCGGGACGGTCCAGCCCGGTGCCGGCGCGGATCAGATCCACGAAATATTCACCGCCCCAAGGTCCGAGGAAATTCATGCCGGCTTCGTAAGCATCGGTGTCGTAAATGGCGGGCGGCAGGACATAGCCGACATAGTCGCCATTGAAGGGGGTGACGCAGAGGTGGAGTCCGCTTTGTGCGGCTTGCGCGCGGAGCGGGGCGGAGAGCATGGCGGAAAACTCAACGGGTAGGCCGGCCAGCCAATGCTCGTCGAAGCGCAGTAGATGGAGGGGAGCCGTCTGCGCGTGCATCGTGCCGGTCACCCACGCGGCCAGCCGCACCTGCTGGCCGAGCCGCACCTGCACCGAAGGCAGCGGAAAGTCGCGCCGGGCGGTGGCCAGCGTCACTTCGTGCCGCCAGATCGCCCCGTGGAGCGTCGCGATAAGCTGTCGCGAGAGATCGGTGCCAATCCCTTCCGCGCGCTCCGCGTCATCGCCCTGGCCGAGAGGAGACTGACTTCCCATCGCGCCCGCGCCAAACGCCGCGAAAGCCAGGCCGCCGCCTTCGAGATGTCGGACCAGAGCCCCGGGATAGTCGGCGGAGAACTTCATTTGGCGCGAGCCGTGGCAGGTGGCGTGTGCTCCATAAATCGCGAAGACCCCGGTCGCCCCGTCATCGATTTGCCGCACTGCGAGAGCATCGAAAGACGGGTCCGTCAGGCCGCCTTTCACAGTGCGGTTGCGCACATGCTCTGGAGCGGCCATCTCCAGCCAGGTCCACTCGGCGGGCTCCGCGGCGGCACGCGCGGCGACGATGACTGAGGCGAGCGAGCGAGCGAGGCGGTGGACCGCCTCCGCGTCAAATTTGCCGCATACCGCTTGCTCGATCACGTTCGGTCCCCAGCCGCCTGGGCCGCAGTGGGTGTGCGTGGCGGTAAAGTAAATCGCCTTTTCCGCGAGGCCCTGCGCGGCGCAGAGCCGCACCGTTTCCCGCGCGACGCCAGCATGCACGAGCAAGACATCCGCGGTGACCAGCACGGCTTCGGCCCCGCCGGCCCGGAAGAACAGGGCGCGCGCGTAGAGCGGCTCCGCCACGCCTTCGGACGCCGCACCCCGGCGCGCGCCATAGCCCGCCATCGGTTCACCGATCCGCAGGTCCAGCGGGGCCGACGCCCAGCCGGCTTCCAACAAGGCGGGTTGCGCCGCGGCGAGTTCGTACTGCATCGCTGCCGCATCCCTCCGCGCGTGATCTGCGGGCTCCGTCTGTGGCCACGGACCGCGATCCACCGGTCGCAACGACGCCACCGCAACGACGACCATGAAGAGACCGCCGCCCTGGGCGGTGCGCTTTAACCAATGACGCCAGCGGGCGCTGTTTTTGCGGGAAGTCTTCATGGTTAGAATATTTCAGGTAGTGAACTCATGCGGCGTCGCGCGGTTTCTGCGACCATCTCCCGCGTGCCATCCAAGCCATGAAGCCGATCAGGTAAGTGAAGACGATCCATTCCCAGAGCGGCGTGGAATGAATCCCCTCACCTGGCCAGTGATGCAACGTCCCATCCCGCGCGCACATTTTTTCCCACGAGAGCAAGGCCACCGAACCGACCAGCACGACCACGCCGAAAACATGGAGCGGCCACAAGGCGCGGCTGCGCAGCCCGGCCCGCCAAAGGGCCACGCCATCCAGCACGACGCCAGCCGCCATGAGCGGGATCGCGAGGATCGCCATTTGCGTGTGCAGCCGGCCCGTCCGAAGTCCGAACCAACGCGCCCCGCGGGTATCGGCAAGCCAGACCGCGAGCAGGATCAGTCCGAGGGAGAGGAAGACCCCGCCACTGCTCCAGCGGGCCACTGGCCCGATCACTCCGCGCAAACGGACGTGCCTCGCCCACGCCAAGTCCAAAAGCAGCACCACCACCGCGGTCATGCCCGCCTGGTAGAAGCGCCAGCCGTTCGGATTCCGATCCGCATCGGGCGAACCCAGAAACGAGATCGTGCAGCGCAAAATGGAGAAACGATTCTCCGCCGGATAGCGCCACCAAGCCGCCGCGATGCCGCTCACCGCGATGGCGATGAGGAGCCCGCGAATGATTCGCCCCACTGGCCGGTTCGGCGGCGTCACTTCCCGACCGCCTCGGGCCGGCGCAGATGTTTGGGGAAAAACACCTCGGATGAGCGGGCCTACGGTTTCTTGAGCTTGGCCTGCGCGGCGGCGACGGCAGCGGTGGCTTTCTCGATGTCGGGTTTGATGCCCTGCACGCTAATGTTCGCGGCGTTGTATTCCGGCGTGCCGGCGGTCAGCTTCGCCCGAGCCTCCCGACGTTTCGCGATCTCAGCATTGAGTCCGTCGAGTTTCTTCTGCGCCTCGGCGATCTCGGCCTCCACGGCTTTGTTGTCGGGCATCGGCGCGGCTTTGGCGACATCCTGCGCGGTCCAGCCCTTCACCACGCGCACCTTGGGCAGCGCTTGTTTCAGCGCGGCGATGCCGGCGTCAGTGACGACGGTTTCAAAGACATAGAGCGACTTCAGGTTCGTCAGGCCGTTGAGTTGGGGCAGGCCGGCATCCGTGACCTTGGTGCCGTAGAGATTGAGGCTGGTGAGATTCTTCAAGCCCTTGAGATGCGCGAGCTGCGCGTCGGCCACGGGCGTTTTCTCGAGGCCCAGCACGCGCAGGTTCGTCAATCCGGCGAGCTGCGCGAGGTCGGCGTCGGTGAGCTGCACCGTGCCGAGATTGAGTTCCACGAGATTTGCCACGTCCTTGAGCAATTCGAACACTTTCGCATCCGCTTTTCCGCTGGCGAGGCGCACGTTGGCGGATCGCCAGTTGATCCCCGCGGCGATCGGGCGCGCTTCGATGCCGAGTTTCGCCAGTTCGGCCACCGCCTTCGTCTCCGCCTCACTCGGCAACGGGCCCGCATCCGGCGGCGGGTCGGCGGCGAAGACGGCGGCGGTGGTCAGCAGGACGAGGAACGGGAGGAGGCGGGTTTTCATTTTAGGAAATGCGCGGGACCAAGGAATAAGTCCCGCGCCGCATCGCGACAATGCCAAAGGAGGCATTGGCGGCAATCGGCGGAGGGTACATAACTTTGCCGTCGGATTCGCCAAGGCGCTTGCGTTATCAGCTTCGCCCTATCTGCTATCCGTGATTCCATACCCGCCCGAGCCCGAAACTGATCTCATGCGCGTGCTCCTTGCCGAAGACGAAAAGAAAATCGCCCTGCACATCCGCGCCGCGCTGCGCGAGCAGGGCTTCACCGTGGACATGGTGCATCGCGGCGACGAGGCGCTCGCCGCCGCCCTCTCCACACCCTACGATGCGCTCGTGCTCGATGTAATGATGCCGGGGCGCGACGGCCTGAGCATTCTGCGGGTGCTGCGCGAAAGATGCGTGCCGACGCCGGTGCTGCTCGTCACGGCGCGCGGAGAGGTTTCCGAGCGTGTCGAGGGACTGATGCTGGGTGCGGACGATTATCTCTCGAAACCTTTTGCGATGAATGAACTCGTCGCCCGCGTCGTGGCACTCACCCGGCGCGGGGCCAGCCAGGGCCACACGCTGTTGCGCATTGAAGACCTGACCATGAACCTGCTCACGCGCGAGGTGGCGCGCGGCGGCGTGAAAATCGAGCTGCCGGTGCGCGAGTTTGCGCTGCTGGAATTCCTCATGCGCTCGCCGGGCCGGGTCCTCTCGAAAACGCAGCTCATCGAGAATGTCTGGGAGTGGCACTTCGACACGGGCACGAATGTCGTCGAAGTCTATATCCAGCGGCTGCGCAAAAAGGTGGACGACGGCCATGAGACGAGGCTCATCCACACCGTGCGCGGGGTGGGTTACGTCCTGAAAGGCACGGCATGAAGCAGCTTTCCTTCCGCCGGCGGCTCACCGTGTGGTCGATGCTCGTAGTCGCCGTCTCCATCGTCATCTGCGGCGCGGTGGCGGCGTTCGTGATCCACCACAGCGAGATCGAGGAGCTCGACGGGGAACTGCGCGCCGAGGGCACTCACTTCTACAGCGAACTCGAACGCCACGGCGGGGTGGAATTCGACTGGCAGAACCTCGGCCATACAATCGCGGACTGGCGGCCGCCCGTCGATCCGCCGCGGTTTCTGGAAGTCCGCACCGGCGGGACGCTGCGCTGGCGCTCGCCCAATGTCGTGCCGCCCGGATTAGGCGGATACGCGCCGGGTTCGCACGGCATCGAGATTGGCGGCGAGCGCTACCGGCTTTTCGTGCAGGAAGATCAGGGCACGACTTTCGCCATCGCCGCAAGCGTGGCCGAGGCCGATGAACTCATCGGCGACCTTGCGCTCGCGCTGCTCGCTGGGCTGCCGGTGGCGCTCGCCTTTGCGTGGCTGGGCGGACGCAGATTGGCGGCGCTCGCCGTGGAGCCGGTGGAGGAAATGACCAATGCCACCGAGCTCATCACCGCCGAACACCTGGACCAGCGCGTGCCCGTGCCGACCGTGAACGATGAAATCCAGCGCCTCGCGCGGGTGCTCAATGCCACGCTCGACCGGCTGGAACTCAGCTACCGCCAGGCGTTGCGCTTCAGCGCCGACGCGTCGCACGAACTGAAGACACCGCTCACTGTGCTCCGCACCAGCATCGAGGCGCTGCTTGATTCACCCGCGCTGAGTGAGAGCGACCGCGGCGCCATCAGCGGCCTGCTCGAGCAAACGCAGCGTCTCACGAACATCACCTCCAGCCTGCTCCTGCTGGCGCGTGCCGACACCGGCCGGCTCACGCTCGATCTCGCCGGGCACGATCTCTCCGCCATCACCGAGGCGTGCGCCGAGGACGCGCGGATCATCTCCGAAGGCCGCGGCATCACGCTGGAATGCGAGCTCCAGCGCAGCGCATTTGCGAGCGTCGATGCGCTGCGCTTTTCCCAGATCGTCTGCAACCTGCTCGATAACGCCGTGAAGTACAACCGCGACGGCGGCCAAGTGCGCGTGACGCTCGCGGCCGATGGCGCGATGTGGCGGCTCGCGGTGGCGAACACCGGACCCGGCATCCCGCCAGAGCATCAGCCGCGGCTCTTCGAGCGGTTCTTTCGCGCCGAGCACACGGCCGGGGAAGGCGGGCAGGGACTCGGCCTGAGCCTCGCCCGCGAACTCGCCCGCGCCCACGGCGGCGACGTCGCTCTCGTCCGCAGCGAAGCGGTCTGGACGGAATTTGCCATCACCCTGCCGAAGAACGGGGCGATCGGAGCGCACCGAGCAGCGGAACCTTTCCAAACGATGAAACACACCATTGCCATCGCCACCCTCGCGCTCGCCTTGGCCGGCTGTGCGTCCAACGAAGCCCAACTCGCCGCCCGCGCGAAAGTCACCCGCGCGCAGGCCGAGACCACCGCGCTAAAACGCGTGCCCGGGGGCACGGTGCTCCGCCTTTGTTTGGCGGGACCCTCGGGTCCGAGTTTTTGGGCGGACTCAATGGGCTGCCGGCGAAGAAGAGCCTCACGCCACATCTCGACTCCAACTCCGCAAAAGAAGGACTGCTTTTCACAAACCTATTCGCCGACGGCAACCGCACCGTTCACGGCATCGAAGGCGTGCTCGCCTCCCTCCCCCCGCTCCCGGGCGACAGTTTGGTGGCGCGGCCGAAGGCGCATGGCTGCGAGACGCCGGCCACGGCGCTCGCCCGCGATGGCGACTCGACGACTTTCATCTACGACCGCGTGCTCGCCGAAGCGCGCGAGGAAGACGCCGCAGGCCACCCGTTTTTTCATCACCGCGCTGAGCGTCACCAACCACCAGCCGTGAAACGTTTAGCCATCGCCACCCTTGTCATCGCCACGTCCGCCCTCGCGGCCCCCCCCCGCGCTACGACCATGTCGTTGTCGTGGTGGAGGAGAACCGCACCTACGGACAGATTATCGGCGACACGGTCAACGCGCCTTACATCACGCAGATCGCGAACGGTGACGTTTCCTTCAACAACATGTTCGCTCTCACGCACCCCAGCCAGCCGAACTATTTGCACATGTTCTCCGGCTCCGCGCAGGGCGTGACCGACGACAGTCTCGTCGTCGGCTACCCATTCACGTCCGCCAATCTCGGCGCAGCGCTCATCGCCGCAGGCTTTACTTTTCGCGGCTACAGCGAGGGTCTGCGCGCCGTCGGCGATGCAGCGTGGGATCCGCACAGCGCCACCAATCCCGGCGTGAAATATCGCCGCAAGCACAACCCGTGGGCGGACTGGCCGGGGAGCGGAGTAAACCAAATCTCCGCCGTCACGAATAACATCTTCACCAATTTCCCGGCCGACTTCACCCAACTCCCAACGGTCAGCTTTGTCGTACCCGATCAGGACCAAGACATGCACGACGGCTCGCGCAAACAGGGTGACGACTGGCTGCTCGCGAATCTTTCTGCCTACGCCGCGTGGGCACCCACGCACTAATATGAAACCGCAGCGCAGCGACGCTCCGCTCGTCGCCGGCACCGGCACCTCCGGCCTGCCCATCGCACGCATCACCGGCAGCGGTGCAACGCAACGGATTCAACTCGAATTCATCCGCCGTAAATCCGCGAGCGGCAGCGGCGTGACTTACGAAGCGCAATTCGGGCCGCACCCCGCGAACTTCACAACCGCACCACACCCGAAAGCATCGCAAGCATTGACGCAATCTGGGAGCGCGTCGTCGTCAGCGACCCGATCGCAGGCGAATCCCAGAGATTCGCCAGGGTCAAACTGACACTCGAGCCGTAAGTGCCCGTTAGCCCATCATCGGCCACACGTGAAACCCATCACCACCACCGTCGCCGCTGTCACCGCAGTGCTCATTCACATCGCAATCGCCGACGATATACCCGTGAAGGGCATGAACAAAATTCCGCCTGCCGCCGCCGAGGGGCTCAAGAAATAAGCCTCGGAACACTCGATGAAGGTCTAGCAAATCTCCACGGAGAAACGTGGCAAAGGCACCGTCTATAAAGCCGAACTGAACGCGCCCGGCCAGCCGCCGCACGAAATCGCAGTGACTTCTGCTGGCAACGTGAAGCTTGAGGAGGAAACCGTGCCGCTCGAAAAAGTGCCCGAGGCCGCGCGCACAGCAATCGAGGCTGGCGCGAAAGGGATGAAAATCTCCCGCGTGCGACTCATCAAGGAAGACGGCGTCGTGACGGACGAAGCCGCCTACCTGAACGCGAAGGGGAAGATCACCGAAGTCGAATATCTTGAAGACGGAAAGCCAAAGCCCGAATAACCGGGCATGGTTCGCCGTTCCCCGTTTGCCCTCGCGTTCGCGCTCGCCTGCGCGGGCTGTGTCCACTTCACTCCGCAGCCGCTCGATGCGGGGCCTCGCGCCAGCGTCCTCACCGGGCGCAGGCTGGCGGAAAAAAACGTGGACGCTCCAATCGCTGACTGACGAGGCGCTTCGCAACAGCGCGGATGTCGCCGTGGCCCGCGCGCAGTACGAAACCGCGCACGCCGCTCTCGGCACTGCGGGCGAGCGGCCGAATCCGACCGTGGCGCTCTCGCCGCAAATCGTGACGCCGTCCACGGGCTGGATCGCGGGCACCTACGGCGTGGATTTCGACTGGACCTTCGAGACCACTGGAAAGCGCGCACGCCGCATGGACGTGGCGCGGCGGCAGGCGAATGCCGCGGCGGCGAATGTCGTCGGCGCGACCTGGAAAGTGCGCGCCGCAGTGCGCAAGGCCCTGCTCGAACTCTCCGCCGGAGAACGGAGGGTCGCATTGTTCGCGAAAGTGAATGCGACGCAGGCGGAAACGCTGAGGCTCATCCAAGAGCGCATCATAGCGGGAGCCGCGTCGGTGCTCGAAAGCGCGCAACCGCGCCTGCTCGCCGCGCAGCTCCGGCTGCAAGCCTCCGACGCAGCCAGGAGCGCCGCGCTGGCCCGCGCGGCGCTCTCGGAATCGCTGACGATGAGCACCAGCGGACTCGATGGCGCGCGGTTTTCCTTCGCCCCATTCGAGGAAGTGCCAGGAAAACGCACATCGCACCGCCGCGCCGCACTCACGCACCGCGCCGATGTCCTCGCCGCGCTCGCGGACTACGCCGCCGCCGAGGCCGCGTTGCGTTTGGAAATCGCGAAGCAGTATCCCGACATCCATCTGAATCCCGGCTACCAGCTCGACGCTGGCGAAAACAAATGGGCGCTCGGCATCGGCCTCACGCTCCCCATTTTGAATCATAACAAAGGCCCGATCGGCGAGGCCGAGGCAAAGCGCCGGGAAGCCTCCGCGAAATTCGACACCGTGCAGGCGAAGGTGCTGGCCGATTGCGACCGTGCTGCCGCCGGTGTGAGCGCCGCCCGCGCGAAGCTGGCCACCATCGACGCACTGCTCGGCGAGCAGATGCGGCAACTCGAATCGCTCCAGCGCATCGTCGCCGCGGGCGAGGGCGACAAGATCGCCATCATCAGCGCCGAAGTGGAGCGGGGCACCACGCGCATCTCGCACTACGAACATCTCCTCGAACAGGAGGGCGCGGCGTGGTCCCTCGAAACCGTCGCCCGCGGCGCGGGCGAGCGGCTTGTCCCCATCCTGATGACTGCGTTCGTCACCGCCCTCGACGACCTCCCGCTCGCGCTCGGCAGCGGCGAAGCGGGTCGCGAGATCGAAGGCCCGATGGCCATCGTGATCCTCGGCGGTCTCATCACGAGCACCGCGCTAAACCTCCTCGGCCTCCCCGCGCTCGCGTGGAAGTGGGGCCGCTTTACACCCGATGAAAATTTGGATTCCGTGATCCCATGAAACTATCCTTTGCCATCCTCGCCCTGTTGACCGCTACTTCTGCGTTTGCCGGTCCGCCATTGGTCGCAGGAAAACCCATCGCCGTCCCAGAAACGAAGGGCGGATTCGATTTCCTGGAGATTGACGCGACACGGCATCGCCTCGTGGCAGACCACACGGGCAATGGCTCGCTCGACGTGTTCAATCTGGCCGACGGCGCGCTGCGCAAAAGCATCCCGACCGGCGCGGCGCAGGGCGTGGCGGTGGACGAGGCCGGCGGGAAATATCACGTTGGCGTCAGCAAGCAAAAGAAACTCGTGACCGTGGACGCCGAGACGCTCGCCGTGACTGGCGAAGTCGCGCTCGCCGGGCCCGCGGACGCGGTGGCGTTCAACTCGAAGAACGGCTGTGTCTATGTCGGCCACGACGATGCGAAGGAGGTGTGGGTCGTGGACCCGAAGGCGGGAAAAGTGACCGCCACGGTCGCCATCGCCGAAGGGCCGGAATACGTCGTGTACGACGCTGGGAGCGACCGCCTTTTCCAAAATATCAAATCCAACGACACCGTCGCAGTCATCGCGCCGGGAACGAATACCGTCACTGCTTCCTGGGCGACCGCGCCCGCCGCGCACCCGCACGGGCTGGCGTTTGAGGCCAAGACGAACCGGCTTTTTATCGCAGGCAATAACGGCGAACTCGCCGTAATGGACGCAGCCACCGGGAAAGTCACCGCGAGCACAAAGATCGCTCCCGGCGTGGATCAAATCGCGTTCGATACCGGCTTGCGCCGCGTCTATTGCGCGAGCAGTGGCGGGGTGATTTCCGTCGTGCAAATCACAGACAGTGGAGCGACGACGCTCGGCGATGTGAAGACGGCAAAGGGCGCAAAAACGCTGACGGTGGACCAGCAGACCCACGCCGTCTGGACAGCCTATGCAGAAGGTGCGGGAGCGTTTGTGCTCAAGCTGGACGCCGGGAAATAAACGGGAACGCGGGCGTTGTTTCGCATCATTGTGGACACACATCGAATGCCTCATGGCCATCATCATTCATGGCAGCCCCACAGCTTCCACGCTGACGGACCTCGTCATCCTCCCCTCACTTTGGACATGCTTTGCCCAGTTCGATAAATCGATCGAAGAAATATTTAAGAAACAAATCCAAACCGTGAAAACCAATACCATCATCACCATCATCGCGCTCTCCTCGCCGGTTGTGCGTCCGACGAAGCCAAACTCGCCTCCCGCGCAAAGATCAGCCGCGCACAGGCTGAAGCCACCGCACTGAAACGCGCGCCCGGCGGCACCGTGAAAGAAGGCGAACTCGAAGAAGAAAACGGCAAGCTCGTGTGGAGCTTCGACATCGCCCGCCCCGGCACGCGCAACATCACCGAAGTGCAGGTGGACGCCATCACCGGAAAAGTCGTTTCCACCAAAATTGAAACGCCCAAACACGAGGCCGCCGAAGCTGCGCAGGAAAAAGCGAAACGCTGACATGCGAGGCTCCGGGCCGCAATCTTGCCCGCATGGAACGCCGGAAAATCTACGCATTTGCCACCGAACCATTCGAGTAGGACTGGGAAGGCGAGTAAGAGGACAATCGCCATGAAATTGAAGACCCACACCGTTATCGCCACCCACGCGAACGGCGCCGCGCGAACATGCACCCTTACAAAATCCAGTCCCGGCACGCTCATTCGCGCGAGTGGGCGCAAACGGAACGCCATCGACATTCGCGCCCACGGCGGCATGTCGACGTTTCCACGACCCCACCTTATAGGAACATCGAAAGCCAAATGGCCCACGCAGCGAAATTCCGACAAAGCACGACGCTTTCTGGTATCCTCGGTCGCTCTCGTCGGCGGATTCTCTTCCGGTAACCAAGGTTACTAGGGTCCGGTATGGGGACTTAAAACACCATCGTCCCTTCGATTATTGAAGCGGGAGCCCGACCCATGTGGACCACCGTTCGTCCTGAGGGAGAGGTTTTGCGCACCCGCAGATCTGCCGCGGTTTCTTTGTGCTTCCCGCGCGGGGCGCCATTTGATAGAAAACAGCGCCTATGAGTGAAAATCAGCCGATCCCCCTGACACTTCAGGAATTGCCCGAACTGCGCCGGAAGACGGAAGCGGTCTCGCAGTTTCTTCGGCAGCAAATCGTCCAGCACTTTGAAACCCTGCGTCCCCTGATCGCACCGGAGCGCATTTTTGGCAAACTGGCGGGCGGTAAAACCGAAGTCACCGGAGCCGAGATGGCTCTTGGGGAATTGCAGCAAAACTACCGGCGCTTCACCAGCAAACCCTACGATTTGCCCGCCGACTTCAATGCCAACTGGCTGACCCTCGTGGGCAACGCGCTGGAACTGCACCCTTGGGAATACGTGCATCCGATCGAGGGCAAGGTGGTCAGCATGTCCTCGCCGGTGCGCTGGGTGGTGAACTACCGCTCGAATTATAACCTCGCGCAGGTGAAAAGCGTGCTCGCCGGAAAGGAAGCTCCGCGCCTGGAGTATCTGAGGCAGTTCGTCGTCAATGCGCTGGTGCTTCAACTCCTGCTCGCCCGGACGCCCGGCCTCAAGCCGTTGTTCTCCGATCTCCGCTACGATTTAAAAACGGAAACACCCGGCGACCTCCGCGGCCTGCCTGTGGTCACGATCACCTCGATCCTTACTTCTTTCCGGCCAGCCGACGACCTCATCCTCCCCGCCACCGCCTTCTCCGGCGTACCCGCCTTCATCGAACTCGTCGATCTCGAAACCCTCAAACAACCCAAAGATGTGTTGAGGGAACGGATCGAAGAGTTGCTCCAAGGTTAGAAGTTCGTTCTCCTAGTCTCAAGCTATCGCGTATGTCGGTAAAGGTCAGGTGACCTTCAAAGAGCGAAGTCCAGGAAGGAGGCCGGTAGTCGTCGGCCATGGGACGAAGCACCAGTCGAGAACCTCTGCATCCGGCTGGCCAGAAAAGCATCTGCGCCCGGCTATCCTCATAGCGGTCCCCCAGTTACCGGCATGTCCGTCGCGGCCAGATCGCGTGAGCAATAGACGCACTTTCCGTCGCTCCTTTCGAAGACATCGACCCATCCGAAGCAGCAGCTCCTTTTGTTTCCACCCAGCCACCATGCGGAGTCCTTCAATTCGGCATAGAAGGTCTTCCGCTCGGCATCGCTTTTGAGCCGCCGGAATTTGGAAGTCATGGAATCGCTCATGGCTCAGGAGGAGTGCAGGTTTCACGTGTCCGCGAGCTAGGTATGTTTCTCCACTTCGAAAGGACCGTCAGCGGTAACTCGATTTGTAGAAAGACTTTCGATTCTGTTTGTCGCCGTCGAAATCAAATCGCAGGTTATGCTCCTGTGGAATTTTAGTAGCGGGACGGATAAACACAACGTCCGAAATTTAAGCGCACAACAACGCACGTTGTTGTCAGCATACTTCCGCGATGAGATAATCAATGCCGAGGCCAAGGGCAACAGTGCTGATTACATACGTGAAAGGAGCATACTCTCCTTGGCTCTGTTGGGGGATGATTGGGCCAGAAACGAGGCAGTAAAGATGTTTTGGGAGGATTCGCGCTCAAACGCCAATTTGTTGGTATATTTAAAGGATCCTAAAATCATTTATATCAAAGGCGAGGGCCTGTTTATGGAGGAGGAGGTGTATGGGATGGGAGATGTGTATTTCGCGCCTACTCAGCGAGGAATTGCGGGCGTTTTCATTGAAACTTTAGCCAACTCACCTGAGTTCAGTGCCGACGTTATTAACTGGGCGCGGCGGCTGGGAGCCCCCCTGATATAAAGGTAATGCTTGACTGGTATCGCGCGAACGAAGCGGCGCTTAAGGCCGGAGACTTCAGAGCCGTGCAGCCCGGCGCGGAGCCGCCGGAGCGGAAACCGCTCGCACCCGCCGAGGAAGCGGAGCCAGCCCCACCACTGCCGCCCGTTTCCACCCCGGCAGCCGTTCCCGATACCCGCATGCCGGAGGGTGCGGGAAACACGTATGCCTGGATCGCCGCCCTCCTTCTCGCCGTCTGCGGGGGCCTAGTCTGGCTTTGGAAACGCCAGCGGACTTAGGGGGCCGCACGGAGAGCGGGTCAGTTTCGTGCCGACAGGCATGCCCGCGGGAAAAATGCGGATTCGGGGTTGCGTGGGCAAATATCGCCACTAAACTCGGCGCTCGCTCGTTCCCAGCACCCGGTTGAGGACGGGCGCGCCGTTTTTACCTCCTCTATTTTACTCATGGCCAATACCATCCTTGTCGGCGCCCAGTGGGGCGATGAAGGCAAAGGCAAGATCATCGACTTTCTCACCGAGACGGCGGACATCGTGGTCCGTTCCCAAGGCGGGAACAATGCGGGGCACACGGTGATCGTCGGCGGGACGAAGTATGTGCTGCACCTGATTCCGAGCGGCATTCTGCGGCCGAAGAAGAAGTGCGTGATCGGCAATGGGGTGGTCATCGACCCGGTGGCGGTGGCGAAGGAAATCGACGGGCTGCGCGGGCAGAAGATCAAGGTGACGAAGGAGAACCTGCTCATCTCCGACGGCGCGCACCTCGTGCTCCCCTACCACCACGCGCTCGATGAGCAGCGGGAGGCGGCCAAGGGGAAGAATAAGATCGGCACGACGAAGCGCGGCATCGGCCCGGCCTACGGGGACAAGGCGGCGCGGGTGGGCTTGCGGATGGCCGACCTGATGCAGTCGGCGCTTTTCTCGGAAAAACTGCGGCAGCGGGTGAAGGAGAACAACGCCGTGCTCAAGGCGCTGGGGGCGAAGTCGGTGAACTTCAAGGCGATCGAGGCCGAGTATCTGGAAGCGGGCGCGAAGCTGGCGCCGTTCGTGGGCAATACGGTGGTCTTTCTGCACGCGGCGCTGAAGGCCGGGCGGGAGATTCTTTTCGAGGGCGCGCAGGGGACGTTCCTCGACATCGACCACGGGACGTATCCCTACGTGACCTCGTCGAACACCACCGCCGGCGGCGCCTGCACTGGCTCCGGCGTGCCGCCGCACCGCATGGACCGCGTGCTCGGCGTGATGAAGGCCTACACGACCCGCGTGGGCGAAGGCCCCTTCCCCACGGAGAACGCGGAGTTTTCGGACATGCTCCACGGGATGGGCCGGGAGTTTGGCGCGACGACCGGACGGGCGCGGCGCTGCGGGTGGTTCGACGCGGTGGCGGTGCGCTACGCGGGGATGATCAACGGGATCGACGACATCGCCGTGACCAATCTGGACGGGCTCGACGCGCTGGCTTCGATCCGCGTCTGCACGCATTACAAGCTCGGCCGCAAGACGCTCACGGTGCCGCCCTCGGACTACCTGCAGCTCAAGGATTGCGTGCCGGTGTACGAGGAATTGCCGGGCTGGCAGAAGCCGACGCACGAGGCGAAGAAGTTTTCCGATTTGCCGAAGAACGCGCAGACCTATCTGCACCGCATCGCGGAGCTGAGTGAGGCGAAGCTCGTCATCGCCAGCGTGGGGCCGAACCGGGATCAGACGATCGTCCTGTGAACGCGCCGCGCCATATCGCCATCATCATGGATGGCAATGGCCGCTGGGCACGGGAACGCGGACTGCCGCGGATCAAAGGTCACGAGCAGGGTGCGGAATCTGTGCGCGCCGTGACCGAGGCGTGCGTGGAACTGGGCGTCGAGTTTCTGACGGTCTATGCGTTTTCGACCGAAAACTGGAAGCGCCCCGAGGCTGAGGTAGCGGCGCTGTGGGCCTTGCTTGAGCATTTCATCGCGCAGGAAACCCCCACGCTGATGAAGAACAACGTGCGGCTCCAGGCCATCGGCCGGCTGCACGAACTACCGGCGAGCTGCCAGCAGGCCCTCGCCGCCGCCAGCGCGCAAACCGCCGGGAACACCGCGACCACGCTCGTCCTCGCGCTCAACTACAGCGGGCGGATCGAGATCATCGACGCCGTGAAAAAGCTCGCCGCCGAAGTGGCCGCAGGCAGCGTGGCCGTCGAGGACATCGACCCCGCCGCTCTCAGCGCGCGGCTTTACACCAAAGACCTCCCCGATCCGGACCTCCTCATCCGCACCTCCGGCGAAATGCGGCTTTCGAACTTCCTCCTCTGGCAGCTCAGCTACACGGAAATCTACGTGACCGAAAAGCTCTGGCCGGACTTTGGCAAAGACGACCTCCGCGCCGCACTCGCCGAATTCAACACCCGCCAACGCCGCTACGGCGGCCTCTAGAACCCCATCCCCGATGGAAAAACCCCAAACTATTCTCGTCGTCGATCCCGAGACCGATTTCCTCGATTGGGTCCAGCACCAACTCGGCACCCCCACCACCCGCGTCGTCACGGCTACGACCGGCGATGAAGGCTACAAGCTGTTCTGCCGCGAGCACCCGGACGTGCTCATCGCCGAAACCCACCTCGCGCCGTTCAGCGGACTTGAGCTGCTCGTGAAAGTGCGGCAGCGCGACCCGAACGCCATCGTCATCCTGATGAGCGGCTTTGGCACCACGCAGTCGGTCATCGAGTCGATGAAGCTGGGCGCGTTTGATTTCATCCGCAAAGAAACACTGCCCTTCAATCTCAAGGTCGTCGTGGACGCTGCGCTCAAGGCGCAGGCCGAGATGAAGGCGGCGACGACTTTTAAACCGCAGCTCACTGTCGAGGAACACCAGGATTCGATCGTCGGCAAGTCCGTGGCCATGCAGCAGGTTTTTAAGATGGTCGGACGCGTGGCCCGCAGCGATGCGCCGGTCATGATCACCGGCGAGAGCGGCACGGGCAAAGAGCTCGTGGCCCGCGCGATTCATCACTACAGCGGGCGCAGCGCGAAGGCCTTCGTGGCGATCAACTGTGCGGCGATCCCAGAGCAGTTGCTCGAGAGTGAGATGTTCGGACATGAAAAAGGCGCGTTCACCGGAGCCGTCGGCGCGCGTGTGGGGCGCTTCGAGCAAAGCCATGGCGGGACCCTTTTCCTCGACGAAATCGGCGACATGCCGCTGGCGCTCCAAGGGAAGATTTTGCGTGTCCTGCAAGGTGGCGAGTTCTCCCGCGTCGGCAGCAGCGAGACGCTCAAGACTGACGTGCGCATCGTCGCGGCGACCAACAAAAACCTCGAGCAGGAGGTTACGAAGAAGTCTTTCCGCGAGGATCTTTTCTACCGCCTCAATGTCGTCCGCATCCAGCTCCCGCCGCTCCGTCAGCGCACCGAGGACGTCCGCCTGCTCGCCGAGTACTTTCTGCAGAAAGTGGCCGTGCAAAAACACCTGCCCCACCTCCAGCTCAGCGAGGAAGCCGTTCGCGTGCTCGAAGCGAACTCGTGGCCGGGAAACGTGCGCGAACTGGAGAACACCATCCAGCGCGCCTGCGTGCTTGCGACTTCGGATTTGCTCACGCCCAGGGACATCCCGCTGGGCCTTGGCGAATCCTCCGAGCCCGCCACACCCGCGGCCCCCGGCATGCCCGTCGGGCAGACCACCGAGGGGGCGATCGAGGTGCTCTTCAAGGCCGCGCAGACCGACCCCACTGTGCAACTGCTCCCGTGGCTCGAACGCGAGTTCACGCTCTATGCGATGAAGGCGACCAAGGGCAACCAGGTCCGCGCCGCCAAGCTCCTCGGCATCACCCGCGCCACCCTCCGCAAACGCATCGAGCGTTTTGGCATCACCAAGGAACTGACGATCTCGTGAACGCGTGGCGGTGGAATGGCAGCGTCTTCGAGCCCTGCGATTCGCTCCCGATCACCGACCGCGGCTTCCGCTATGGCATGGCGGTTTTTGAAAGCCTGCGCGTGGCCCGCGGCGAGGCGGAGTTTTTCGAGCAGCACCTCGCCCGGCTCGTCCAGGCTTGCGGCGAAAGGGAGTTCGCCGTCGAAGAAACTGCGCTCCGAGCCGCCGCCACACTTTTCCAAAACGCCGCGTCCGCCGGCTTCGCCCGCCTTTACGTCACCGCCGGCGACGGCCCGCTTACCGCGCCTGCTCCGCAGCCCCGCGTCTTTGTTTTCATCGAAGACCGCGCCGCACCCGATCCCGACGACGCTTGGGAACTCACGCTGCACGACGAAACCGACCACCCGCTCTTCGGTGGCTTGAAGACCGCGAACTACTGGTTCCACGCCGATGCCATGGCCCGCGCCCGCCAGCGCGGCTTCGACGAGGCGCTGCTTTTCAACGATCGCGCCGAACTCGTCTCCGCCTGCTGTGCCAATGTCTTCCTCCTCCACGGCGACCGGCTCTCCACGCCCGCCCGCTCCTGCGGCGCGCGTGCGGGCGTCATCCGCGAGTGGGTCATGGCCCGGCGCAAAGTCGAGGAACGCCGCCTCCGCCGCGAGGACGTGACCACGGCTGACGAAATCTTTCTGACCAACTCCTGGATCGGCGTCCAGCCCGCCGCCACCCTGGAAGGCCGCCCACTCGGTCCCCGCTCCGCCAGCCCGCGCCTCGCCGCTGAACTCGCCGCCCGCCGCGCGTGAATGCGAACTGCCTCTCGCCCAAGCGAGAGCTGGCGCACGAGGACGACGAGTTTGCGCTCCCCGCGCAAATGCGCGAAAGCATCCGCCCGGATGATACCGAAGTCCGACCTGCTCGACGAAATTGCCTCTTCCCCGCCGCTCGCGGCGAAGCTGGTGGCGGCGCGTGCCCAGACCGCGGCGACGGTCTTTGAGCATGTGGTGGAGAGCGCGCGGCCAGTGCTCGCGGCGCTGGTCGCGCGGACGGTGAAAGTGCGCGTTTGGATCGTCTGCGCCGACGTGCGCGCACAGGAGGCGATGCACAATGAACTGCTCCACTGGCATCCCGGAGCGCTCTTTTTTCCCGAGGCGGATCGCGCGCAGGTGGAGGGCGCGCTGCCCGATCCGGAGGTCGCCGCCGAGCGGTTGGCGCTGGTCCAGACGCTGGCCACTTCGCGGAGAAAGGAAATCGTCGTCCTCACGCACGGCAGCCTCGATGACGACGTGCCCGCAGCAGCCGCGCTGAAGAAGCTGGAGATCACGCTCGCCCGCGGCGCACGGCTGGATCGCGAAGCGCTCCTCGTGCAGCTTGCGAAGGCGGGCTACGAGCACATGCCAACGGTCGCGGCGCGGGGGCAGTACGCGGTGCGCGGCGGCATTCTGGACGTGTTCTCCTTTCACCACTCGCTGCCGGTGCGGGTGGAGTTTTTCGACGACGAGATCGAGTCGTTGCGCGAGTTCGACCTCGATACGCAAACCTGCGTCCGCCATGTGGACACCACCACCTTTCTCCTCGGCGACGCCACCACCGACGAACGCCCATCGGCAACGACCACGCTGCGCGAACTCATCCGCGCGGAGGATCTCACGATCGACGCCGGAGCGGATTTTACGGAAGCGCGGGTGCGGATTCTGGAAGGCTCGCAAAGTAGCTTGGGCTTTAGCCCGGAGTCCGGCGACTGCGGGCTAAAGCCCGAGCTACATTCCGCGCCAGCCGCCGAGGATTTCACCACGGCCTTCCTCGACCACGGGCTCGGGGAGTTTGAGGCCGGGGATTTCGTGATCGATGAGATGAAGCGCGAACGCTTCTTTGCCCAGCTCCGCGCGTGGCGGCTGGACGGCTGGCGCGTCCACATTTTCTGCAACAACGAGGGCGAAATCGAACGTCTCAACGATCTCATTCCGCCCGTCGAAACCGATCCGCTTCGCTTCACCATCGGCCCGCTGGCACGCGGCTTCGTTTTCCCGACAGGAAAAATCGCCGTGCTTTCCGATGCCGAACTATTCGGCCGCTACCGCAACAACCGCGCGCGCCGCCTCGCGCTACGCCGCGCGCGCGATCAGGCTCAGCGAACGCAGATCGACTTCAGCGAGCTGAATGACGACGACCTCGTGGTTCATCTCGAACACGGCATCGGCCGCTACGAGGGCATGAAGTCCATTCCGAATGCCGATGGCCGGACGGAAGAAGTCCTCGTCATCGCCTTCGCTGACGACGCGCGGCTCTACGTGCCGCTGGAGCAGTCCTTCCTCATTTCCCGCTACGTCGGCGTGGGGAAACGCAATCCGCAGCTCTCACAGCTCGGCGATGGCAAGTGGGCGAAGGCCAAGAAGAGCGCGGAGAAAGCGGTCTTTGACTACGCCTCGAAACTCCTCGCCATGCACGCCGAGCGCGAAGTCGCGCAGGGCTTCGCTTTTCCGCCGGACACGAAATGGCAGCACGAGTTTGAGGCGTCGTTCCTTTTCAAAGAAACCGCGGATCAGATCACGGCCATCGCCGCGACCAAGGCCGACATGGAAAACGAGCGCCCGATGGATCGGCTCATCTGCGGCGATGTCGGCTTCGGAAAAACTGAAGTGGCGATCCGCGCCGCGTTCAAGGCGGTGACGGCGGGGAAGCAAGTGGCCATCCTGGTTCCCACGACGGTGCTCGCGCAACAGCACTACCAGACTTTCCGCGAGCGCTTCAGCGATTACCCGATCTCCGTCGAGACGATGTCCCGGTTTCGCAGCCCCGCCGAACAACGCAAAACGCTGGAAGGTTTGCGCGATGGCTCGGTCGATGTCGTCGTCGGAACGCATCGGCTGATCTCAAAGGACGTGGCCTTCAAAAACCTCGGTCTCGTCGTCATCGACGAAGAGCAGCGCTTCGGCGTGCTGCACAAGGAGCGGTTCAAGGAAATGTTTCAGCTCGTGGACATGCTCACGCTTTCCGCCACGCCAATCCCGCGCACGCTCTACCTCTCGCTCATGGGCGCGAAGGACATGAGCACCATCGAGACGCCGCCCGCGAATCGCATCCCCACGGACACGCTCATCTGCCCGTACGACGAGCGCATCATCCGGGACGCGATCAACCGCGAACTCGCGCGCCAGGGCCAGGTGTACTTCCTCCACAACCGCGTGCAGTCGATCGAAAAAATGCGCGACCGCATCGCCCAACTCTGCCCGAAAGCGCGGCTCGTCGTCGGCCACGGGCAAATGGACGAGCACGAGCTGGAGGACGTGATGCAGCAGTTCGTCAGCGCGCAGGCCGACGTGCTCATCTCCACCACGATCATCGAAAGCGGCCTCGATATTCCCAACGCCAACACCATCATCATCGACCGCGCCGACCGCTTCGGCCTCGCCGACCTCTACCAGCTCCGCGGGCGCGTGGGCCGCGCGCAGCACAAGGCCTACGCCTACCTCCTGCTCCCGCGGGACATGATGAGCGGCGGCGAAGCGCGCAAACGCATCAATGCGATCAAGCAATACAGCTCGCTCGGCGCGGGTTTCAAAATCGCCATGCGCGATCTCGAAATCCGCGGCGCGGGCAACATCCTCGGCACCGCGCAGAGCGGCCACATCGTCACCATCGGCTTCGACCTCTACTGCTCCCTGCTCCGCCAGGCCGTCTCGAAACTGAAAGGCGAGAAAGTGCGCCCCCGGCTGGAGGTGGTGTTGCGGACGGATTTCGTGATCACGCGCGAGGCAGAGTATTCGGAGACAAGCGCTCCTGCGCGCCCCGTTTTGCGGGAGACCGCCGCCGAATCGGGCAGCCGCAATCGCCGCGGATGGGTGAAGGCAACACTGCCAGGCGCGTCTTCCTCCAGCGCCGGGCGCGCGGGAGCGCTTGGCTCCGAGAAAGCCCCCGCCTTTCTCCCGGCCTCTTACCTCGGCGAATCCCAGCCCCGCATCCAAGCCTACCGGCGGCTTGCCGAAGTCACCTCTCAGGAGCAGCTCGACGCGCTTCGCAAAACCTGGCGCGACCGCTTCGGCCCGCTTCCCGAGGCTGCGGAAAATCTCCTCGCGATGACCGAGATCAAACTCGCCGCCGCGGCGCGCAAAATCACCGTGGTCGAGGCCCGAGAGTGGAAGCTAATGCTCACCCGCGGTGGCGATTTCATTTTGATGGACGGGAAATTTCCCCGCCTCACCGCGCCCGAGCCCACACTCCGCCTGCGCGAGATGCTGGCGATGCTGCGCAGTCTCTAGTCGAACTAAACGATAGTGCCCTTGCGCCCTCGGAGTAAGGAAACGACGAACAGAATCAGGAAAACAACGAGGCAGATTTTTGCGATGTACATCGCGGTGCCGGCGAGAACTCCGAAGCCGAGGACGCCAGCGATGAGTGCGATAATGAGGAAGGTGACTGCGTAAGATAACATGATGGTGGTTCTTTCTGCGTGAACTGATTCGCGGCGCAGTTCGACCATGCGTGTAGCTTTTTCACACAAAACCGCCGACCCGTGGCGTTTCACCCGCAGAAGACCGAACGCTTTTCCATGACCCCGCCACCCACCGATGAACCCTGGACTGTCTGCTACCGGCAGCTCGCGCCAAAGCTCCTGCTCTACGCGCGGCAGTGGCTCGCGTCGGCGGCGGATGCGGAGGATGCGGTACAGGCGGCGTTCGTCAAATTCTGGCATCACCAACCGGACGCGCAGCCCGAGCACTGGCCGCTGCTCTACGCCGCGGTGCGCTCGACGGCGCTTGATCATTTGCGCAGCGCCGACCGGCGCGCAAGGCGGGAGGCCGATCCCGAAGTGCCAGTGCTGCGCGGAGACACACCCGTTTTCGACACGGCAGTGGAGCAGCGGGAAGACGCCGCGCTCCTCGAAGCCGCAATGGCCAGGCTGCCGATCGAGCAGCGCGAAGTCCTCGTGCTGCGTGTCTGGGGCGGGCTCACATTTTCCGAAATCGCCGAGTCGCTCGGCGAGTCGCTCAACACCGTCACCGCACGCCACCGCTACGCGCTCGAAGCGCTGCGCAAGAAACTGATGCCCTACGCCCATGAACGAGTCTGACCTGGAAAATGAACTCCGCGCCCTGCGCCCCGCAGCTCCTTCGCAGGGACTGGAGGCACGCATCGCCATGGAGCTTCACACGCAGGCCGTGGTGCCGGCGAAGTTGCTCCCCACTTCCACGGGTGAAAGCCTGCTCTCGAAAATCCTGCGGCCTTTGTTTTGGGCTTCGGCAGGCGCCGCCGCGGCGGTGGCCGTGATGAATGCGCGTCCGGCGATGCCGCCCGCTTCTACCCCACCCGCCACGGTCGCCGCCGCGGAGATGTCCGAGCCCGCGCCGCCGGAGACGACCCGTGAGCTGCTCGCCGCCGAGCAGAGCGGCATCCGCTACGAAGCCGATCGCGGGCTCGTGCGCGAAGTGCGCGCGAGCTATCTCGAGCACCACGCCTGGACCGACCCGCGCACCGGCGGACGCGTGGAAATCGTCGTCCCACGCGAAGACGTTTTTCTTCAACCCATCGCCATGCAGTAACTCCGCAGCCAAACCATGAAAGCCAAACTCCACCTCCTCACCGCCCTCGCCGCTGCCCTCACCACCATTCCGGCCATCGCCGCAGACGAAGGATCTTTCCGCAAAACGCCTTCCCTCAACGCCGCCAACCCGTCTCCTGTCCGACCGATCCCACCACTCCAGACCACGACATTTCTGGGTGTTGTGACCTTTCCTTTGCCGCCGGTGCTGTCGGCGCAACTTGGACTGCCGGACGGCTTTGGCATCTTCGTCGATGAAATCCTGCCGGACAGCCCCGCCGAAACAGCGGGCGTGCAGCGCTTTGATGTGCTGCGCCAGTTCAACGATCAAAGCCTGACCAGTGCCCAGCAACTCTCCGCGTTAGTCCGCGACCAGGCCAAGGATGCGGAGGTTTCGCTCACCCTGCTGCGCAAAGGGCAGGAACAGAAAGTTGCGGTCAAACTCGCGGAGCGACCGCTGCCCGCCCGCATGCAGTTTCCTGCGCCCGCTGGCGAAATCCGAGGACAGGTCGACCGGCTGAGAGAAGGATTCGATGACAGGGCGCGAAGGCTACAGGAACAGACGAACGAGTTGCAAAACCGAGTTCAGGAATACCAGGGGCGGTTGAAAAAATGGCAGGCTGAGCCGCGCGGTGAGATGCCAAAGCCGCCGGAGTTCCGTCCATCCGTCGAGCCCGCCGACATCCTTCGTGAAATCCGACCCGGCGGTGCGGCGCAGGTGCGGCTGCTCGAACCGAATGGCACGGTGACGTACAACACCGCGAATGCGAAAGTGTTGATGAAGGACGAGAGCGGAGAGATCGAAGTTTCGTCGAACGACGGGCGGCGGAAGCTGCTCGCGAAAAACGCCAAAGGTGAAGTGATTTTCGACGGGCCAATCGACACACCGGAGCAGATTAAGGCGCTACCGGAGGAACTAAGGAAAAAGGTCGAGGTCATCGAGGTTCGGACGAAGGTGGAGTCGATCCCTGCGCTGCCCCCGCCCCTGCCCGAGGCACGTCGGGAATTGCAATAGGGCTACAGAGCAGACGCCGGCTCGATCTTCGCGAGCGCAGCCCGGGCAGCGTCCTGCACGGACGGCGGTTGGCCATTGGTCAGCTCGCGGAGGCGGGCGGCGGCGTCTTTTGCTTCGGGGCCGAGGGCGGCGAGGGATTCGCAGGCGAAGACGCGGGCTTTCGGGTCTTTGACAGCGAGCATTTTCAGCAAGTCCGGCACGTTGCGCACGCCGATGGCCTGGAGTGCGGCGAGCGCGGCAGGGCGGTCGTTATCGCGATCGAGCATGGCCACGAGGCCAGGCACGGCGGGACGCGCGCGTTCGCCAAACTTGGCCAGGGCGGGCGCGGCGACACGACGCAAGCGTCCTCCGCCTTCCTCATTGAACATCGGGATGAGCGTCGCCAGGAGTTTGGCTTCATCGCTTTCCACGCTCAGGAGCGCGGGCAGCGCGGGGAAACGAACCTCAGGGGTTGAATCGCTGAGTGCCGCGTAAATCTGCGGCAGCGCCGGACCGGCGGCCCGGCCGATGCCGGTGAAGGCAAGGAGCGAGGCCGCCCGCACTTGGGGGCCGCCTTTTTGCGCAATTTCCAATATGCGCGGCACCGCCGGCGCCGAGGCGGGGCCGATTTTTCCGAACGCGTCGAGAACCGCCACTTGCAACGCCGGATCGTCCAACCGCCCCATCAGCGCTGGCACCGCGGATGCGGCCTTTTCGCCGAGCTGGCCGAGGGCTTGCACCGCCGCGAGCCGGATCGGCGGATCGTCATCGCCCAGCAGGACGAGCAGCCCATCCGCTCCGAGCGCCGTCGCTTCGCCGAGTGCGGCCAGGCCGGCGGCACCCGCTTTGCGCAGCTCGGGGACCGGACTTTTCAATGCGCTGAGGAGCATCGGCTTGAGTCGTCCGCGTTCCGCCGAGAGGGCGGTCAGCGCGCGCAGCGCCGCCGCCTGAACGACGGCTTCGCCCGTTTCTGCGAGCGCGAAAAGCGGCGACGCCGCGGACGCCGCATCGCGGCCCATGGCCCCGAGCGCGCCAGCCGCGGAGACCCGGATGGTGGCATCCGGCTGTTGCAAAGCTTCGACGAGCACGGGCACGGCGGGCGCACCAAAGCCGCGCAACGTCCGCAGAATCCAGGCGCTATTGGTGGCGTTGGCTTCTTTCAACGCCGTGAGCAGAGCGGGCAGCGCCGCGGGACCAATCTGCGCGAGAGGATCGGCGAAAGCGGGATCGCCCTCCGCGGCGCGGGTGGCGGCGAGCAAAGCGGGCAGCGCCTCCACAGCGTCCGGCCCGAGACGGCCGAGGGCCTGGGCGGCGCGTTGACGCACCGCCGCGTTGTCATCCTTGAGGAGCGCCGCGAGCGGGGCGACCGCCGGACGGCGCAGCGGGCGCGAGCCGCAGAGTGCGTTGATCGCGGCATGGCGGACGGCGGCGTTGTCGTCTTTCGCCGCGGCGACGAGCAGGGGCACGGCCTTGGCCGGATCGGTGCTCACCCTGGCCAGCGCCGTGAGCGCGGCCATGCGGACGTCCGCATCGGTTTCCTTCGCGAGCATCTCGGTCAGCGCGGACTCGGCGTTTTTGGCGGCGCTGCCGAGTTGCGCGAGCGTGAGGACGGCACTGGTCCGCTGGAGCGGTTCGTTCCAGCCGAGCGCTTCGGTGACCGGGCCGAGGGCGGCGGGGCCGATGAGGGCGAGCGCATCGATGGCTTCCTGACGGACGAAAACTTCGCCGTGGTTGAAATTCGCAAGCAAAGCGGGGATCGCTGCTCCAGCTTGCGGCCCCATCCCGCCAAGGGCGCGGGCCGCACCGGCCCTGGCCGCGCTGTCGTCGCTGCCGAGGGTGGCGATCAAGGGCGGGATGGCCTCGGGTCCGAGGCGCGAGAGCGCATAGGCCGTGCGCACCATTCTTTGGTTCCTTTCCCGGTCCCTGCCACCGCGGGATTTCCGGCTGAGATCCTCGATCAAGGCGGGCAGCGCCTCTCGTGCGTCCGGGCCCAATTCCGTGAGCGCCCCAAGCGCGAAGAACCAGACCTGTTTGTCCTGGTCTTGCAGCGCCTTGATCAGCGCGGGCACCGCCGGCTTTGCCGCCGCGCCCATTTTACCGAGCTGATACGCCGCATCGCGCCGCGCCGGAACCTCGGACACCGTGAGCTGTTTCGTCAGCTTTTCGATCTGAGCCGGGGCGTCTTCCGCGCCGACCGCGCAAGGCCACACCGCAAACGTCAAACCCACGCCGAAAAGCGCGAGCCTGGTGGTCCAGCGGGCGCTCGTGCTTTTCACCGTGCTCACCCTTCGAGCCCGCGCAGCGCTCCGGTGCTGTCGCCGAAGGAACTCACCGGGACACCCATGCGGTTGATCATGCTGACGAGCAGATTGTTCATCGGCGTCTCGGCGGCGTAGCGCAGATGCCGGCCTGGCAGGATGCTGCCACCGCCGCGCCCGGCCATGACCAGCGGGAGATTGTCGTGCTCGTGCCGGTCGCCGTCGGCGAGGCCGCCGCCATAGACGATCATCGAGTTGTCGAGGAGCGTACCGTCGCCCTCGGGGATCGAGCGGAGGCGGTTCACGATGTAAGCGAACTGCTGCATGTGAAAGCGGTTGATCTCGCGAATTTTCAGGTGCTTCGCACGGTCGCCCTGATGGTGGGAAAGCGAGTGGTGACCGTCGTTCACGCCGATGTTCCGGTAGCTGCGGTTGGAGCCTTCATTGGCCAGCATGAAGGTGGCGACGCGAGTGGTGTCGGACTGGAAGGCGAGGACCATCATGTCGCAGAGCAGCCGGGCGTGTTCCTCGAAACTCTCCGGCACACTCTCCGGCACTTCGTAACCGGCGGCCACCGACGGACCCGTGCCCGCGACCATCTTCTCGGCCTGGGCGACGCGGATCTCGATCTCGCGGATCGCGGCGAGATATTCATCGAGCTTTTGTTTGTCGTGCCCGCCGACTTTGGCGCTGAGCGCCTTCGCGTCTTCCATGACAAAATCGAGGATGCTCTTTTTGTAAATCTCGCGCCGGCGCTGGCCTTCGCTGGCTTCCTTGGGCAGGGCGTTGGCAAAGAGCCGCTCGAAGACGAGCCGCGGATTGACCTCGTGAGACATGGGCGAGGTTTCGCCGCGCCACGAAATGCTGTTCGAGTAGGAGCACGCGTAGCCGCTGTCGCACTTGCCGCCCTGCCGACCGGGTTCGAGCCCGAGTTCGAGCGAGGCGAAACGCGTGTCCTTGCTGGTTTTTTCCGCGACAAACTGATCGGCAGAAATGCCGAGGCGAATCTGCGAGCCCTCGCTTTTCAGCGGCTGGGCGCCGGTCAGCCAGCTTCCGGCGGAGCGGGCGTGGTCGCCGCCGCCGTCACCGTTCGCGCGGCCCTTATCCTGAGTGAGACCACTGAGGACGAGCAGCTCGCTTTTGTGCGGCTGGAGCGGCTGAAGGATGTAGGGAAGGTCAAAATCCGCGCCGTCTGCGGCCGGCGTCCAGTCGGGCATGTGCGCGCCATTCGGGACGAACATGAAGGCCATGCGCACCGGCGCCTTTTTCGCGCCGACCGCTGCGGCGAGCGCGCGGGCCGGCAGCATCGCGTCGAGCATCGGCAGGGCGATGGCGGCACCGAGTCCGCGAAGAAAAGTGCGACGGGGCAGGACGAGATGGGAGTTCATGAGGCGTAGTGGTGTCGGGTTAATCGTGGCTGGGCTTCAGTTCTTGGCGATTTCGCGTTTGCGTTTGAGGAAAGGGTCGCTGGTCACGATGCCGGTGATGAGCGCGGAGAATCTGTTCCCCTGCCCCGCGGCCTGTGCGAGCACCGCGTCGCACGCGCATTTGTCGTAGTACTCGAGGCCGCGTCCGAGGGCGTAGATCATCATTTTCTGCGTCAGGCCGCGGACGAAATTCTTGTTGCCCTTGAGGACTTGCTTCAGCTCGCGCGGGCCGTTGAAGGCGGTGCCGTTCGTGAGCTTGCCGCTGGCGTCGATCGGAAATCGCCCGTCCGTGTCGCGCCACTTTCCGGTGGCGTCGAAGTGCTCCAAGGCAAAGCCGAGCGGGTCCATCTTGGCGTGGCAGCCGGCGCATTCCGCGGCGCTGCGGTGCTGCTCCAGGCGCTGCCGCAGGGACGTGGTCTGGTCGATCTGCTTCGGCTCGGCGAGCGGCGGCACATCCGGCGGCGGCGGTGGCGGCGGCGTGCCGAGGATCTGCTCCAGGATCCATTTCCCGCGAATGACCGGCGAGGTGCGGGTGGGCGTGGAGGTGGAGAGGAGCACGCTGCCTTGGGTGAGCACACCTCCGCGCGGCGAATCCTTCGGCAGCGTCACGCGCTGAAACTGGTCCCCCTTCACGCCATCGATGCCGTACCAGCGCGCGAGGTTCTCATTGAGAAAGGTGAAGTCCGCATCGAGCAGATCCGTCACGGGGCGATCCTCTTTCATCACCGCTTCGAAGAACCGCTCCGTCTCCTCCTTCATCGCGCCCTTGAGCGAGTCGTCCCACTTGGGGAACGCATCCGGGTCCACGCTGGCCTCCCAGATGTTGCGGATTTGCAGCCACTGCCCGCCGAAGTTGTTCACGAACGCGCGCGACCGCCAATCCTGCACCATGCGGGCGACCTGCTTTTCGAGATTGCCGCTTTTGCGCAGCTCGTCCTTGGCCGCGAGGGCAAAGAGCGCACCGTCCGGCATGCTGCTCCAGAGGAAATACGAAAGCCGCGAGGCCACTTCCCAATCGGTCAGCTCGCGGATTTCGCCGGGCTGGAGCGCGGCGGGATCGAGCTCCCAGCGAAAAAGAAAATGCGGCGAGACGAGAGCGGCCTGCACGGCGACCTGCAGGCCTTCGAGGAAACTGCCGCCGTTTTTCATCGCCAGATCCACGAAACGCGCCAGCCGCTCCACCTCGGCGGGCTCGACGGGACGGCGGTAGGCGCGGGGTGCAAACGCGTTCAGAATTTCGACCGCGCAGGCGTGCTCCTCGCCCGGTTGCGGCATCCTCTTGATCAGCCGCCGATGGCTGTCCGGAACGGCCGGCACGGCACCCAACGGCCCGATGATCTCGACCTCGGTCACGAAGACATTGCGATCCCCGCGCAGCTTTGGATCGGGGTTGTTCTGATCCACATAATTGTTCAGGTAAGCCACGGAAAGCTTCTGCGCGCCGGCCTCCAGCACCATCTTCGCCTCATACACCACCTTCCTGTCGCTGTTGGTCACGTTGAAAATCTGCACGTCTTTCCCGTTCACGCGCAGTGCGAGTTTGGGCGCTTCCGGCCCGGCCAGTTCGGCGTGGGCGCGGACGCGAAAGGTGTATTCCGCTTTCGCCGGCGCGTCGAAAGCCGTCGCCCCCTCACCCTCGCGAAACATTCCCAGGACCCCCGTGGTCAGCGCCTGCACCGCATCGTCGGCGGACGCAAATTTCTCACCGCGCACCCGCAGCACCCACGGCTTAGCCACCGCGTCCACGATGATCGCCTGCTTCACAATCACCTCCGCCGCCGCGAGGAATTTCTCCATGAGCATCGGTGGCAGCGACAGCACGTCGCCGATGTTATCGAAGCCGTAACCGACCTCGTCATTCGGAAAATCCTCCGGCTGATAATTCACGCCCAGCAGTTCGTGCACGGTGTTTTGATACTCCACCTTGTTCAGCCGGCGGATCGTCACCTTGCCGGGATTCTTGTCCGTGGTGCAGTCGGCTTTGGAGAGCTGCCCGTCGATGAACCGCAGCAGCAGATCGCGCTGCGTTTCGCTCGGCTGCGGTTTCTTCTCCGGCGGCATCTCGTGCGAATCGAGCGACTCCGCCACCTTCTCCCAAACCTCGCGATTCGCCGCGAGTTGCGGGTTGTCGGCAAACTCTTTCAAATTCAAGTCGCCCTTGTGCTTCTCCGCGTTGTGGCAGCCGAAGCAAAACTCCTCCAGCATCGGCTTCACATGACTGCCGAGCGTCACCGGACCGGCAAGTTCCGCCGGGGCGGAAAAGACCAGCGTCCCCGCGGCGGCGAACGCAGCGAGCAGCGGATGAAGGCGGGTGGTCAAATTGATGTCGATAAAAGGCTGGAAGTCGGCTCGCAGGGTAATCTTCCCAACCCCGGCGGCGTTAGAAAGATTCAGGGCAAATGATACGTGTGCGGATGAATTTCGGAAACGGTCTTTCTCGCACGGTCTTTCGGCTTTTCGCGGGTTTGCCTGAAGCGCTAGCGTGCGCGGCCTGTGCGCCGTTTTTGCTACTGGATCTCCCGCTCCCTGTGCCGGCTGCTGCTGACGTGCGGATGCCGGGTGCGGGTGCTGCACGCGGAGCGCGGGGCGCGGGCGGGCGGGTGGATTCTGGCGGCAAATCACATTTCGCATTTCGACCCGCCGTTTCTCACCGCAGCAGCAGCGCGGAAGATCGACTGGATGGCCGTCGTGGAGCTTTTTTCCAACCGCTGGGCAGGCGCGTGGCTGCGGGTGAATGACACTTTTCCCGTGGACCGCAGCCGCACGGATCGCGCCGCGGTGCGGACGGCGCTCGACCGGCTGGCGCGCGGACATGTGGTCGGGATGTTTCCCGAGGGCGGCATTCGCGACGGTGCGGCGAGCGTGCTCGGCGGCGCGGAACTCCGGCCCGGCAGCACGGTGCTGGCGCAACTGGGCGGCGTGCCCATCGTGCCCTGCGTGTTGCTCGGGAGCGACCGGCTCTACGGCGCGCGGCACTGGTGGCCGCGGCGGCGGGTGCCGGCATGGATCGCCTTTGGCGAGCCCCTGCATTGTCGCGAACCGGGCAAGGAAGCGCGGACGGCGATGGAAGCCGAGCTTGGCGAAAGCCTGCGCTCGCTCGCCGCGGAACTGCGCACCGCTTTCGCGCTGACCGATGCGGATTTTCCGCAGCCGCCGCGGGAGCGAATGGAGGGCCGGTGAGCTTCGCGCGTCTCTCCGCCTGGGGGCTGGATACGGGGATGTGCGCGCTGATGTATGCGATTCAGCGGAGGCATCGGCTGCATGCGGGGAGCAGGGCGGAAATGGAGCGCTACATCGCGGCGCATGCGCCGCTGAGCCGGGAGGAGTATTTCGCCGCGCCGCCAGCGGCGGTGAGCGGTGAAGCGTTTGCGGAGAATGCCGCGCCGCTCCATTGGGCGAGCCCGGTCACGACGGCTTTTCCGGCAAATGACCGCACGCACATCGACCTTTTCCCCGGCCCGCGCGGCTGGAGTGCGCCGACGGTTTTCATGCTGCATGCGCTGATGTCGGCGAGCGACCGGGGCTACCGGCGCTGGGCGGCAGACTTCAATGCGCGCGGATGGAACGCCTGCTTCGTCCATCTGCCCTATCACTACTCGCGCACGCCGCCCGGGCACTGGAAAGGCGAACTGGCGATTACCGCCGATGCCGTGCGCAACTGTGAAGGCTTGCGCGCGGGCGTGTCTGAGCTGCGTCAGCTCCTGGCGTTGCTGCGGGCGCGTGGCGGGACGGAGTTCGCGCTTTGGGCTTCGAGCTACGGCGGATGGATCGCGGCGCTGCTGCTGAGTGTGGAACCGGACTGGCGGTGGGCGGCGCTGATGGAGCCGATCGCGAATGTGGAGCACGCCATCTGGCACTCGCCCACGGGCCTCGCGCTGCGTCGCGAACTGCGGCGTGCGGACATTGCGCCGGAACTGCTGGCGCGGCTTTATCCGCTGGTCTCGCCGGGGCACGCAGCGCCGTTGGTGGAAAGCGAGCGCGTGATTTTTTGCGCGGGCGGGTATGACCGCATCGCGCGGGCGGCGGACATTGCGCGGATGCATGAGACGTGGCGCGGCTCCGAACTGCTGCAGGTGGCGCAAGGCCACTTCGGCTACCGCATGATGCCAGCGGTCTGGGCGCGGCTGGAAGAGCGGGGACTGCTTTGACGCTTACTCGTCGTCGTCATCGTCGTTCGCTTTCTTTTTTGAGATGACGACGAAGGCGGCGCGGTGCGGGACGGGCGGGCGGCTGTCGGGGCCTTTGATGGCCCGCCAGAGGAGATCGTTGAGCTTGTGGTCGTCGATGGCGTCTTCGCGCGCGAAGTTCATTTTTTGCGAGGCGCTGGCCCCGAAGCTGGCAGGAGTGTTTTTCTCCTCGAGGCTGACGCCGGCGGGTAGCGCGGTGTAGGGCGTGAGATCGGGCTCGGTTTGGAAAGCGGCGAGCATGGGGCGCGCGGTGGCGTCGAACTGGCTCATGGGCTGGAGGCCGAGGAGTAGCTCGATGGTGCGGAGCAGGGAGCTGGTGGAATACATACGGCTATCAACCGCGCCGCGGCGGGCGTACGGGCTGATGATGAAGGCGGGGCTGCGGTGGGCATCGACGTGGTCGGGACCGTTTTGGGCGTCGTCTTCGAGGACAAAAATGGCGGTGTGCGGCCAGAATTTTGACTGGCTCACCGCTTCAACAACGCGGCCGAGCGCGAGGTCATTGTCCGCCACGGCGGCGAAGGGCGTGGGCTTGCCTGGGCTGGTCCCGGAGGTGTGGTCGTTCGGGAGGCGGATGATTTGCAAGCGGGGCATCGCGCCTTCTTTTTCAAAACGGTGCAGCTCGGAGATGAAGCGATCGGCGCGAAGCTGGTCGGGGTAGGCCATGTCGAAGGAGCGAAACATGGGGTCGAAATGGCCGCGGAGCGCGGGGAGGCGGACAGTGCCGGGAGCGGCGGGGCCTTTGCCGTTGTTGACGAATTCGCCGTAGCTGCGGTAGGTGACGCTGGCGGCTTTGGCCGAGTCCCAGAGATAGCCGCGGGCCGGCGTGGCAATGGGGAAGTCGCCTTCGGAGGGATATGGAAATTTGCCGCTTTTGCCGTGGCCGTAGGAGATGGGCCAGGTCTTTTCGACGAAGTCGGTGGCGTAGGCGCCCATGCTCCATTCGTGGCCGTCGGCGGAGACTTCGGCATCGACATAAAAGTTGTCGAAGAGGACATACTGACGGGCGAGGGCGTGGTGGTTGGGAGTGATTTTCTCGGGAAAAAGACAGAGCAAGGGATCGCCGTTGCCTTCCGGCAGGTCGCCGAAGACCTGGTCGTAGGTACGGTTTTCTTTGATGATGTAGAGGACGTGCTCGATGGGCGGGAGCGGGGCCGGCGGGCCGAAGGTCAGCGTGGACGCACCGGGGACGCCGGCGAAGGCGGCGACCGTCCACTTTTTCATCTGCGGCTCCCACTTTTTGCCCAGCGGCAGCGGGATGAAGGAGACGCTGCCCTGCATGAGTCCGCCGATGTACTGGGCCTTGTCGCCTTTGATATTGCCGGGCGAGCCGGCGGCTTTGGGATTCGGAAAGGAGCGGCTGCCTTTGCCGTTGGCGACGAGGAGGGTTTTGCCATCGGCGGTGAGGCGGACGCTGGTGGGATACCAGCCGACGGGGATGAAGCCCAGCGCGCGGGCTGCTCCGGCGGTGGCGATGTCGAAGACGGCGACGGCGTTGATATTGGCATTCGCGACAAAGAGGCGCTGGCCGTCGGGACTAAGAGCGAGGGCGTTGGGCGTATTGCCGGGCGGGGCGTCGGGTTTTAGCTCGGCGAGGAGGGTTTCGGTGGGCAGGCCGGTGACGGTGTCGAGGATGGCCACAGTGTTGGCATTGGCGGTGGCGACGAAGAGGCGGCGGCCGTCTTTGCTCAAAAGCATTTCGTTCGGGTGGGCGTCGGTCGGCCAGCGGGTGAGGAGGGTGAAGGTGGCCGTGTCGATGACGGCGACATGGCCGTGGCCCCAGCAGGAGACGTACAGGCGTTGGCGCTTTTCATCGAGGACGCAGGTGTAGGGAAAAGGCGCTGCGGCGTCGGTGGCGTCGAGGAGGGCGCGCTCGCGTTTGGTGATGGAGGGGTCGTCGGTGGTCGTGGCGGGATCAGCGGCGGGCGCGGCGGCGGGATCGCCGAGCGGGAGGTGCTCGACGGCCGGGCCGTCTTTGCCGAGGATTACACGGGAGACACTTTGGCCCCAGAGATTGGTGGCGTAGAGAGTGAGGGCATCGGCGCTGACGACGACGCCACTGGGGACGCCACGCTCCTTTTTGTCGCGCAAGGGGATGGGCGCGGCGGCTTCCAGTTTGCCCGCGGCAAAGCGGAAGACGCGGATGTTTTCGTCCGACGAGCCGGAGCAAAAGAGCTGCGTGCCGTCGGGGGAAAAGGCGAGGCCATAGAAGGCTTCCGGGATGGGCTGGCGTGCGGCGATGGCGCGAGTGGCGAGATTGAGGACGACGATTTCGTGCGGGCCGTAACCGCAGTGGAGCACGGCGGCGAATTTGCCACCGGGATGCAGCGCGAGATTCACCGGAAAGTCCCCGGTGCCGGTCTGCGTTCCGGCGGGCCGGAGCTGCCATTGATTCGGGAGCAGGATCGCGCCGTTCGGGAGCGGGCCGGGCAGGTCACGCGCGGACTTTTCCGGCGGAGCCGCGAAGGCGAAGGTGAGAACCCCGCAGGCGGCGCCGAGAATGGGGGAAACACGCACGGGAGGGATGAACGCGCGAACGGGTCAGGTGTCGTCGTCCTTGCGCGCCGGGGTGGCCTTAGTGGCGCGCTTGGCGAGGCTGTCGAAGCTCGAGGTGCTTTGCGCTTTGATGATCTCTTTGCCACCTTGGGTGACCACGACCCGGTACTCAATCTTGTCCTTCTGCTGATTCCCGAGGTCTTTGTAGCCGCTGATTTCGGCGTTGCCGATGACCATGTCGGTGGTCTCGGCAGGTTTGAGGGCCTTGAGCTTTTCGGTGCCGGTATAGCTCTCAACGCTGGTGCTGGAATATTTTCTGACGAGGATGGTCCAGACCACTTCGCCCTCGGGCTTTTCCCTGATGGACATGTTCCCGATGACGACATTGAGGCCCCGGGTGCGGTTGATGCGGTCGTAGCTAGTGCCCTTGCCACGGGTGTCGTTATTGTCGATGGTGGTCTTGGAAATGACGAGGCTGAGGCCGTTTTTTTCCTCGGCGCGGGCGGCGGCGAGGGTGAGGGTGAAGACGACGGCGAGGAGGAGCTGGAGGTGCGTTTTCACGGGGAGCGGTGTATGGATTTGGAGGGACGGAGGTCAGCGATAGTTTCGAACTGGGACGACCGGGGTCGCGGCGAATTATTAGCTAGTTCTCGGGAAGCGCGTGGGTTATCGGACCCGCATGACGGAAACGGAAGCCTGCGTGGCGCTGAACATGGTGCCGAATCTCGGCCCGGTGCGGCTGCGGCGGCTGCTGGAGCGGTTTGAAACGCCAGAGGCGGTGCTGCGGGCGCGGGTCGGGCAGTTGAGGGAGGTCGAGGGCATCGGGACGGAGGTGAGCGAGGAGATTGCGGGTTGGGAAAGCAGCGTGGATCTGCCGGCGGAGTTGGCACGAGTGCGGGACTTTGGCGCGGAGGTGCTGACCCAGGCGGCGCCGGAGTATCCGCGGCTCCTGCGGGAGATCTATAATCCGCCCATCGTGCTCTACTGCTGGGGCCGGCTGACGGAGCGGGATCAGCATGCGCTGGCGGTGGTGGGTTCGCGGAAAACTTCCCACTACGGCTTGGAGTGCGCGAAAAAACTTTCCTATCAGCTCGCCTACGCCGGGCTGACTGTGGTCAGCGGGCTGGCGCGGGGCATCGACACCGCGGCACATCAGGGTGCGCTCGCCGCGCAGGGGCGGACGGTGGCGGTCATCGGCTCGGGGCTGATGGACCTGTATCCGGTGGAAAACCTCGGCCTCGCCGAAAAAATCGCCGCCTCAGGCGCGGTCGTGAGCGAGTTCCCGATGACCTTTCCGCCGACGCCGCAGACCTTCCCCTACCGGAATCGAATCGTCGCCGGCTGGAGCAGCGGACTGCTGGTCGTCGAGGCGGGGTTGAAGAGCGGCGCGTTGATCACCGCGGGCCAGGCGTTGGAGCACAACCGCACTGTCTATGCCGTCCCCGGCCCCATCGACCGCCCGACTTCCGGCGGGACCAACCGCCTCATCCAGCAAGGCGCAAAGCTCGTCACCGGCGCGGCGGACATTCTCGATGATCTCAATCTTTTGCTCCCGCCCGAGCCGACCAAAACCGGATCAACAATCCTTTCGCCCGACGAGGAAGCCATCCTCGCCGCCATCGAAACCAGTGAGACGCCGCTCGATTTCATCGTCACAAAATCAGGCTTGCCGATGCCGAAAGTGGCATCCACGTTGCTCGCCCTTGAAATGAAAAGGCGGATCAAACAGCTCCCCGGCCAGCAATTCGTCCGACTTTCCTAACCCAACCAGACATGCCCAAGACCCTCGTCATCGCCGAGAAACCCAGCGTCGCCACCGATCTCGCGCGCGTCCTGGGCGTGAAGAAGGACGGCGACTGGTATGAGAATGACCAGTGGGTCATTTCGTCCGCCGTCGGCCATTTGCTGGAGCTGGCACCGCCGGACGGCTTCGAGCCGGCGAAGGGGAAATGGAAGATCGAAAACCTGCCGTCGCTCCCGCCGGAGTTTGCGCTCGCACCCATCGACAAGAACGTCGGGCGGCTCAATGTCCTCAAGCGTCTGCTCAAGCGGAAGGACGTGGACGCCCTCGTCAACGCCTGCGATGCCGGGCGCGAAGGCGAGTTGATCTTCCGTAACATCGTGCGCGCAGTTGGCGTAAAAAAGCCACTTAAACGCCTCTGGCTCCAGTCGATGACGCCGGAGTCGATCAAATCCGCTTTCGGAAACCTGCGCTCCGATGAAGACATGCAGCCGCTCTCGGACGCCGCGCTCTCGCGCTCGGAGTCGGACTGGCTGGTGGGCATCAATTCCACCCGCGCGCTGACCGCCTTTAACTCGCAGGGCGGCGGTTTCAACAAGACCACCGCGGGCCGCGTGCAGACGCCGACGCTCGCCATTCTCGTCGATCGCGAGGAAAAGATCCGCGCTTTCAAGCCGCGCGCTTATTGGGAGGTTTTCGGTGATTTCGGAGTCGCCGCTGGCAGCTTCCGCGGGCGGTGGTTCGATGCGGGTTTCAGAAAAGTCGCAGAGGAAGACAAGGCCGAGCGCATTTGGGATAAGGAAAAGGCCGACGCGATCAAGGCGAAGTGCGACGGCCAGCCCGGCACCATCGAGGAGGAGAAAAAGCCCACCAGCCAGGTCGCGCCGCAGCTTTACGACCTCACCACCCTCCAGCGCGAGGCCAACGGGCGGCACGGCTTTCCCGCGAAGATGACGCTCCAGATCGCGCAAGCGCTTTACGAAAAGCACAAGGCGCTCACCTATCCGCGGACCGACTCCCGCTACCTGCCCGAGGATCACCTTGCGACGGCCAAGCGCGTCATGGGCGGGTTCGCCGACCGCTCGCTCGCCGTGCATGCCGAGAAGGCCCTGCGCGAAGGCTACGTCCATCCGAACAAGCGCATCTTCAACAACGCCAAAGTCAGCGATCACTTTGCCATCGTCCCGACCGGCACCGTGCCGGGCGGGCTGAGCGAAACCGAAGCCAAGATCTACGACCTCGTCGCCCGCCGCTTCATCGCGGTCTTTTATCCCGCCGCACAGTTCGAGATCACGACGCGCATCACCACCGTCGTCGGGGAAAAGTTCCGTACCGACGGCAAAATCATCGTCGATCCCGGCTGGCTCGCGGTCTATGGCCGCGTTAGTGAGGGCGAAGGCGAGAGTGACAAGGCCATCGTCGCCGTGGCGCGCGGCGAGGGCGCGAAGACCGAGGCTGTCGAGGTGAAGGAGAACGTCACCAAGCCGCCGGCGCGTTTCAACGAAGGCACGCTCCTCTCCGCCATGGAAGGCGCGGGCAAGCTCATCGACGACGAAGAACTCCGCGAAGCCATGAGCGAGCGCGGCCTCGGCACCCCGGCCACGCGGGCGCAAGTTATCGAGGGACTTATCTTTGAAGGTTACTTAATCCGCCAAGGCCGTGACCTCATAGTTACTGCGAAAGGCCTGTCCCTCATTACTCTACTCCGCAGCCTCAAAGCCGAATCACTAACCAAGCCTGAACTTACCGGCGAGTGGGAGTTCAAGCTCCGCCAGATGGAGCGCGGCCAGCTCTCTCGCCCCGCTTTCATGGAGCAAATCCGCGGGCTCACCACCGACATCGTTTCCAAGGTGCGCGGCGGCATGGGCACCGTCGTCGAGGGCCACTT
>JBBQCM010000001.1:0-129456 GCA_038318725.1 Chthoniobacterales bacterium | reverse complement strand
CTATTTCGGACGGATGCTGGATAAGATGCGACTCGCGGCGGCGGGCCAACTGCCGGCGGGCTGGCAGGCGGAGCGTGGCATGGTGAAGGGCAGCTTTGACTGGCGCTGCTGCCTTTTCCTCCAGATCGACTACGCGGCGCTCGAAGCAGAGACGCTCAACGGCGGGAGCGATGAAGAGTTGCTGGCGTGGGCGTTTGCCCATGGCCGGCAGCCGGATGAACCGGAGATCGAAGTGTGGAATGCCTTCCTGACCAAACGCGGCTGGCGCGATGCCGGGACGGCGTTTGTGACGCGGCGCCTGGCCGAGATCGGCCTGCCGCCGGGCACGGTGCAGACGATGTTTGAGTTCATCGATCTGGATGAGGGGCGGATTGAGCCGCGGGCTCTATTCCGCGCTGACGCTGACTCGGAACAGCAATGTTCCTGACGCTGGTGGGTTGACCTTTAAAACGGTGTGATCGGCGGGTGCCGGGGCGGCGCTCACGGTTTGGAAGGGCACCCAGCCCGCGCCGGTGTTTTGGCTCACGAGGTAAGTTTTTCCAGGAGCGCTCGGCCAGGTGAGGCGGAAGGAGCCGTCGAGATCCGCGCGAAAAGCAGACGGCGGACTCGCCGGGTCGGTGCCGGCGATGAACTCGGCGAGGTTGCTGACGCCATCGCCATCGAAGTCGTCCGCGGAGTCGTCCACGCCGGGATCGAGGCCGTGCTCCGTTTCCCAGTCGTCGGGCAGGCCGTCTTCATCGTTGTCCACGATGGCGGATGGAACCAGCCGGTAGAGTTCCTGCCCGAAGCCGTCGCCGGAATCGGCGGCGAGAAAAAGGCCGCCGCTGATCGCGCGGAGGCCGCTGCCGTTTGAGCCGTAAGTGCCGCTGTTGATGTCGGCGACCATCTGCGGGGAGCCGCTTCCGCCATAGACCCAGAGTTCCTGGCCGTGGGTGCCGTCGGTCGCAAGGAAGTAAAGCCGGTGGTTGTCGATCGCGAAATCGTGCGGTGTCGAGTCGGCGAGGAAATCGTCGCCGCCGAAGGCAAGATTGGGATTGATGTCCGCGATCATCGCGAACGCGGCCCCGTTGTATTTCCACAGCTCGTTGCCGGCGGGTGATTGATCGTTGGCGGCAAAGTAGAGCGCGTTTTTGAACACCGTCAGTCCCGAGGGATCGAAGCTGCCAGAGCCGGGAACCTTGTCCGCGACCAGCATGGAGGCCGTGCCATCGAACCGCCAAAGCTCGTTGCCGTAAGTCGGATTGTAGGCGGTAAAGTAGAGTCTGTCTTGAAAGACCGTCAGCCACGCGGGCGCGGAGCCGCCGCCGGGATTAATGTTCTGCCCGGCCTTCGAGAGTGCGGTGCCATCGTAGCGCCAAAGCTCGGAGCCCTCGCCCGGCTGGCCGTCCGCGCTGAAGTAGAGCGCCCCGTGGTATTCCGCAAAATGCTGCGGGTAGCCGCTGCCAGTGCTGGGATAAATGTCGATGACGGTAAGCGCCGTCCCGTTCCACCGGAAGAGCTCCGTGCCGACATCGGAAAAGCGCGTGCCGCGGAAATAGAGGTCGCCTTTGAAAGTGATGAACTCCTCGGGATTCTGCACGGAAACCGCGCCGGCGACCTTGGTCAGCGCGGTGCCATTCCACGACCAGAGCCGCTGTCCGGTGCCGTCGTTGGCACCGAAATAGAGGATGTTGTTGGCGACGGTGAGATCGGTGGGATCGGAGCTGCCGGTGGGATTGATCTCGCCGACTTGCGCCGCCGTCGTGCCGTTGAAACGCCACAGTTCCACGTTTAGCAACGCGCTGTTTGAGCGGAAATAAATCTCGCCCTGGTAGGCGACGAGATACGACGGACCGGAACCTCGCGGGCCGGGATTCAGATCGAGCGCGAGCTGTACTGTATCGGCCTGCGCCGGGCTGCAGGCCAGAAATGCGGCGATGGCGATGCTGAAGGACGGGGCGAATCGCGGGGGGAACATATGCCATGAGATATGGCTCGGTCCGAACAAAGCAATGCGGCGAATGTTACATTTTACAAGCGGGGTCCGGCTGCGACTACTGCGCAGAGCCGATTTTTTTGAAAAAAAGCGCATCGCCGTTTGACATGCAACCATTTGGTTGCATTATGGACGCGTGTCATGGATGAAGTTTTCAAAGCACTGGCCGATGCGAGCCGCAGAAAATTGCTCGATGAGCTGCATAAGCGAAACGGGCAGACGCTCGGCGAACTCTGCGAACACCTCGCCATGACCCGACAGGCAGTGACCAAGCATCTGCGCTTGCTGGAGGAGGCGAACCTCGTCGCCACCGTCTGGCGCGGACGCGAGAAGCTGCACTACCTCAATCCGGTGCCGCTCCACGAGATCTACGAGCGCTGGATTGCCAAATACGAACGCGATCGCCTTCAGGCGCTCAGCGATCTGAAAAAGGGTCTCGAAGAAAACCAAACTAACTAAAACATCATGGAAAAAAGCACCTTCGTTTACGTCACTTACATCCGCACCACGGCGGAAAAACTCTGGGCAAAACTCACCGAGACCGAGGTCGCGCGGGAGTTCTTCTTTGCCACGGCGCTGCACGCCGAATGGAAGGTGGGCGGGGCCTGGAATAGCACCGCTCCCGATGGCACGCTCGTGGACGGCGGGGAAATATTGGAGATCGAGCCGCCAAAGAAGCTGGTGCTGCGGTGGCGTCACGAAATGCAGCCTGAGAAGAAGGCCGAGGGTGATTCCCGCATGAGCTACGACCTGGAGCAGAAGGGCGAGATGGTGAAGCTCACCGTGATCCACGAGATGGACCGGGGCCAATCGAAGTTCATCGAGGCGGTCTCCAATGGCTGGCCGACCATCCTCTCCAGCCTCAAGAGCCTGCTGGAAACGGGCGAAGCGTTGGAAGAGACTCGCACCTGGTAACCGTGCGGCAGGGGCCGGTTTTTTTGGCCCGTCCCGGTGTTTCATGCCTCATGGAACGATGCCGGGGCGGGCTGGAATGGCGAGACGTCGGCAAACCGTGGCCGCCGAACGAGGCGCGCTGAGCGGCAGCCTCCTCCCAAGCAACGCAGCCGATCACCTGCACCGCCGCGCCTCAAGGATAGTCAAAGCCGAAATCGAACTGCACAAGCTGGCCGGCGCGGAAGTGGTAGCGGCCGTAGTAGAGTTCCCAGTCGCGCAGCAAATCGCCCGCAGCTTCACCGGCTTTCTTGCCTGCGCGGTATTCGAGAATGCGCTCACCGCCTTTGGTTTCGGTCCGGGTGGGTTTGCCGAAGATCGCGGAGAACTGCTCTTCGCCAAGACCGAGGCGCACGCCTTTGGATGGGCGAAGCTTCAGAAATGTTTCCTCCAGCCGCGAACACCGATCTCCAGCAAATCGTGCAGTCCACGCAAGCCGTGCGCCGCCGCCTGCGTGGCCTGCCGTGGCAGGAGAAGCTGGAGATGCTCGACAAGCTCGGCGACCGGCATCAGTTGCTTCGGCAGACCCGCCCCCCAGCGGCATCGGTGAGTCGATGATTATTTCGATACTTCGACGCGCCGGGCTGATTCCGCAGAATTTCGCGTTCCAGTCCCGACCGATCGGATTCTATTTCCAAGGCGCTGCTTTGATAGAGATCGTGAACGCGAACTGGAGCGCGACGTCCTACAGGACGGCGTTCTCCCATGTCCTGGCGGAATCCGGCGGATGAGCCGGTTTACCGGAGAAACGACAATAGCGTGGAGCTGTCGTGGATCGACCGGTGAATGCCAGACACCTACGCCGAACGGCGGACTGGCGGTGTTGACCAAGCCGCTCGATCTCAATTTTCTGCTGGCAGCGGCAGAATCACGGGGTGAGGCGGACCGCCTTGCGGTGGGCCATTGAAACTGGTTTGCTCAGGCATGGCTCTCCCTTACCCCACACTCATTCCCGGACTGCGCAGTCCCTCCGAGCAGGTCAACGGCCTCGTCTATTTTGGCCGGATGCTCGACAAGATCCGGCTGGCGGCGGCGGGGAAACTGCCGGAGAGCTGGCAGCCGATGCGCGGCGCGGCGAACAAGGCGACGTTTGATGCGCGCTGCTGCGCCTTTCTCCACCTCGACTACGCGGCGCTCGAAGCGGAAACGCTGAAGGGAGGCAGCGATGCGGAGTTGCTCGGCTGGGCGTTTGTCCATGGCCGGCAGCCGAGCGAGGACGAAATCGAAGTGTGGAATGCGTTCATGACCAAGCGCGGCTGGCGCGATGCTGGAACGCAGCGACTGAACGAACGTCTGGCCGAGGTCGGCCTGCCGCCGGGCGCGGTAGCGACGATGTTTGAATTCATCGATCTGGACGAAGGGCGGCCGACGCTGCCGAACGAGGCGCGCTGACGGGCGGCAGCGATTTGCAGGGCGGCTGGAAAGCGGGTGCAGGTCTTCCCTACCGGAGGACGGGCAGCTCGCGGAAGACGATGATCGAAGGGTTGCCGACCGGGACGAAGTGGCCGGTGAATTTCAAACCGCCGGTCTCTTTGTTCGCGCGGAAGACGGCGATGTGGTCGGCGCGCTGGTTACAGCAGTAGAGGAACTGGCCGGTGGGGTCGAAGGCGAAGCTGCGGGGGTAGTCGCCGCGGGTCCATTCTTCGCCGGCGTAGGTGAGCGTGCCGTTTTCGCCGACGGCGAAGATGGCGATGCTGTCGTGCAGGCGGTTGCCCGCATAGACGAAGCGACCGTCGGCGGACACGAGGATCTCGGAGCAGAAGTTACTGCCGGCGAACCCGGGCGGCAGGCTGGAGATGGTCTGGCGCGAAGTGAGGCGACCCTTTTCGGCATCGTAATCGAAGAGGACGATGTTCGAGCCTTCCTCCTGGATGGAATAGAACCAGCGCCCGTTTGGGTGAAAGGCGAAGTGCCGCGGGCCGTCTCCTGGCGGGAGCGAGACGGCGGCGGGATCGTTCGGCGTCAGCATGCCCTTTTGGTCATCGAACTTCCAAATGAGGATCTGATCCAGGCCGAGATCGACGTGCAGGACGAAGCGCCCTGCGGGATCGGACTCGATCATGTGCGCGTGCGTCTGGTCGTGGCCGCTGATGGCAAAGCTGCCGGGCGGCGCGTTGGTGCCCTTTTTCGGGCCCACGGTTCCGGCGTCCTTCTTCACATCGGTCGCCGCACCGAGGCTGCCGTCGGGCAGGATGGGCAGCACGGCCACGGAGCCGCCGAAATAATTAGCGACCAGCACGAACTTTCCGGACGGATGCACGCTCAGATGCGCCGGCCCCTTGCCGCCGGAGCTGACGGTGTTCAGCAGCTTCAGTTTCCCATCCCGCGGATCGATGGCGAAGGCGCTGACCGAGCCCGCCTCCTCGTCGCCGATGCGCTCCGTTTCATTGGCAGAATAAAGGTGCGTCTTCGCGGCATTGAAGGCGAGGCAGCTCGGGCTCGTGCCCATGTCATGCAGGCCGCAGGGCGTCAAGGCGCCGGTGGTGCGATCCACTTCGAAAAAATGAATGCCGCGCCCGTTCCCGGGCGGCAAGTCCACTTGCGTGGCCCGCATGTTTTGCAGCGGCGAAGTGTAGGTGCCCACGTAGGCGATGAGCTTGCCCCTGGCGTCAACCGACTGCGCCCGGAGGACCGGCCCAAAGAGCGATCCGGCCGCCAAGGCGGAGGTGGTTTTCAGAAACCAGCGACGGGGAATGACTGGAGGGTTCACCGGAGGAAAATACCGACCCATCTGCCGAACCAATTTCAGAGGAACTTCGGCGTCACCTTGTGTTTCACGGAAACCTTCCAGTCGGCGGCCTTCGTTCCGGTGTGCAGCGCGATGCGGTCCAGCCAAGGCTGCGCGTTGGTCGCGTCAAATTCCAGCCCGAATCCCATCACGTTTGCGCCGAGGCTGGCCGGGCCGGAATGCCCATAACAAACTTGCGAGTTACTGCCGCCCTTGTAGAGCGCGGGAAACGATGCCGAGGACGTGACCAACGCCGGCAGGGATTCCGCCAGGATGGAGAGCCCACAGAGCGGAGCGCCGTGCGACACTCCAGTGTGCGGCAGCCCCAGCGCGTGGCCGATCTCGTGGGCGATCGTCGAGCGATTCATACGATGGGTCGTGCCAGTTTGGTCCTTATAAGGAAGGGGCACCGGCTTCACGTCCAGAGAGTCGTAGGTTGCTGAGTCCGAGCGAAAGTCGCTCGCGTTCAGATCCGCCTCCTTCTTGCCCAATTGGCTCGCCGCCGCCTTTTTGTCGAGATTGACGATGTCGATCTTGCGATGCGCGCCGGTCCCACTGCCCAGAACTGAGACGAACAGGTGACAGTAGATATTCGGGCGCACCGTTCGGCTGCCGAGTTTGTAGTCGAGACCGGTGAATCCTGCCGGGGGGATCAGCCAGAATTTGTCGTTCCAGTGAGCACAGTGGTGCAGGAACGACTTGCGGAAAGCCGCAAAGTCCGCCCCGGTCCACGGCTTGATGTTAAACATTGTGCCGTTAAAGTCGGCAAAAGGAAACGTCACCTGGCCCAGCCAGGGCAGATTTACAGAAAGAGGTGAGACTTGGTTCATGTGCATCTTGAGGACGAGCGTCAACGTGTGATTGTCGGACCCGTTCTCTTTAAGAATCAGGAACGAATCGAACGCCGTGTCGTTGGAGAAATTCGGCGCGGCCTGCATTTCGATAATCCGGGACGATGTGTCCGTAATCGTTGCTCGTGGGGTGCTCATAAATTTGCTGCCTCTCGCCTTTTATCCTCCGCGCCGGCGCGCACATGTCAAGGTAGGCGTGAAGATTCGCGGACAGGGAATTGAAAGCAGAGCGAATTGCGCGGGGATGCCCGTCGCGTGCGGGAGCACGGGCCGGCCGTGCGGAGTGTCAATATAGGCCAGCGAGAAACGGGATCTTTGTCTCGATATCGCCGACAAATCAGGAGCCGACCACCGACGGTCGTGACCGGCGAAAGCCGGCGACCGATCGCCGCGAGAGGAATCGCCTACAGAGGATCGTTGTCGCGAACGACGGTCACGTCGGGCTGGTTGCGGTAGGGACGCGTGCGACTCGCGCCCGCGATGATTCCAATGCCGAGCAGGATGACGGACCCGATCTCCACATAGAGAGCCGGCGCACCGGCTTCCACGGCGGCCCAGGCGAGCCCAGCGATCAGGATTAAGAAACCGAGGATGTAGGCGAAGAATCTCATAAAGAAAGGTTGTCACCAGAATCGCGAGCGGAGCGCACCCCGACTGTATCTCTCGGCGGAGATTTCACGCGAGAGGACGGACGGCGCTTATTTTTGCTCGCGGACTTTGTCGGCTCGATTCTTGAGAGCTTCGGCTTGGGCTTCGCCTTGCTTCTTGGCGACTTCGGCGTCGCCCGCCGCGGCTTTCTCCGTGGCTTTGGCCGCTTCCTCCAGCTTGTCCGCGCGGTTTTCCAACTCCGCTTTGCGAACTTGTTCCTGTTTGGAATCGCAGGCGGTGAAACTGAGTGCGGCGAGGGAAGCGAGGGTAATGATTTTTATTTACTGAAGGTATCGCACAAGCCGGACAGCAGGATGTGGACATCTCCGGCCTCCCCCACCCAAGCAGGCTAGTGAATGGAGACGGGCACTCCGCTTTTCACTTTCGCCGCGAGGCGGACCACGTCCCAATTCGCCAGTCGCACGCAGCCGTGGCTGGCGGAGCGCCCGATGGCATCCGGATCGCTGGTGCCGTGCAGGCCGAGGCCTTTTTTATCGAGGGCGATCCAGACGACGCCAACGGGATTGTTGGGGCCGGGCGGGAGCAGATGGAAATCGGTGCTGCGCTCCCCTTTGAAGAGCATGGCTTTGTCGTAGCGAAAGGTTGGATTCTTCGCGACGCCGCGCACTTTCCACTCGCCGATCGGGGATTCGGTTTCCGCCGAGCCGACGGTCACCGGATAGGCCGCGATCAGTTTACCGCTCTCATACACGGTCAACATCTCGGCCTTTACGTCGATCTTAACCAGTGTAGTCGGCGCGGCACCGTCGCTGTCCTTCTTGGGCGCCGGGTTTTTGCCTTTCTCCGCGGCCTTTTCCTCTTCCATATCGTTGGCCGCGATTTTGGGAATCTCGTTGCCGGGTTTGAGATCCTCCACTTCGGCGAATTTAAAGGATTCGACATTGGGAACAGTCAAGGTGTCGCCGGCCTTGATCGACTTGGTTTTGCCGGGGTTGAGTTGCGCGAGAAAATCGATGTCAGCATGGAATTTCTCCGCGATGGCTTCCGCTGCCGTTTTGTAGGGGAGTAACTTTTGCTTGGCCTGCTCGGGCACAGTTTCGGCCAGTTCACCGACCCCTTTCAAGTCCTCCTCGGTGACGGTGTAGGTGGTGAAGACCGGGTCCACGCTCGCCAGATCGACGCCGCTGACATCCGGACCCGCATTCTTCCTGCCGCCCTCAACCGACGGCGCGGTCTGCTCACCGCGCGACTGACGATAAAGGGCGAGCGCTTTGACGGTGAACTCCCCGTAGCGCCCATCGATCTTCCCCGGCGCAAACTCCGCGCGATCGAGAAACACTTGCAGTCGGGTCGCGGCCTCGATGGCGTGCTGGGGCGGCTTCGGCTCAGCGGCGCGAAGTGATGAAAGGGCGAATGCAAACGAGAGCACTGTGGCGACCAAGGCGACATGGGTGGGTGTCTTCATAAAGTGAACGATCGCTGGCGGATCACACCCGAAGCGTCCCTTCGATGGAATCGTCGAGGGTCTTGCCGATCGCAGCGCCGATCAGCATTTTGATCCCGGCAATGGCTTTGCCATGTTTGGTGTCCCAGTAATAACCGTCGGTCGGAACGAACTTGATCACCGTGATACGCGGGTCGTCCACCCCTTCCGTGAACCATGTCTTGAGCACGGGCTGCCACAGTTCCTCGATCTTCGCTTGATCGCGAGAGAGCGTCACGTTGCCGCTGAGAGCGAGGAAGCCGGAATGCGCGGAGCCTTGGAAATACAATTGCACGGACGGGTCGATGGTGAGTTCGTCGTTCTTGTGACTGTCCGCCGCGCTGAGGAACCAGAGGTTGCCCTCGTCATCCACCTGCTGCACGGCCATGGGGCGCGCGCCGCTGGACCCGCGAGTCGCCACTCCGGTGCAGAAAAAACAGACCTGCGCTTTCTCGGCCAGATCCTTGATTTTGCGGATCGCGTCAGCACCGCTGAGATCCGCGCGATTTTCTTCCAGTTGATGGCGATTGATGGAGTCCATGGGATTTGCTGGAGATCGGTTGAAGCTGGTCGCGTGGTCGTGCCAAAGGATGAATCGCGCCCAGCTTTGCCTCGGTTCGCCACGCGCGGCAGGACTAGGCGAAACGATTTGCTCCTGAGGCGTTTTGCCTCGCAGCCGTGAACCGGGACGCCTCAGTATCCCGGCATGCACTTTTGGATCGGCACCTCTGGCTTTCAATATCCCGAATGGAAGGGAAGCTTTTATCCGGAGAGAATTTCCACGCGACTGATGCTGTCGTATTACGCGGAGCGCTTTGGCAGCACGGAGAGCAACTATTCATTCCGTTCGATTCCGAGCCGAAAGACGATCGATGCGTGGGCTGCCGCAACCCCTTCGCGCTTTAGGTTCAGCTTCAAGGCTCCGCAGAAAGTAACTCATTTCGCGAAGCTGCGGGGCTGCGCCGAGACGGTCCGCTATTTTCACGAGGCGATCTCCCCCGTCGGCGAGAAACTCGGCAGCGTGCTGTTCCAGCTACCGCCGACTTTCAAGAAAGATGCAGCGCTCCTGAATTCGTTTCTCAAAGACCGGCCGTCGGAAATGCGCGCGGCGTTCGAGTTTCGCCACGAGTCGTGGTTCGACGATGAAGTGTTCGGCTGCCTGCGGGATCACCAAGTCGCGCTGTGCATCGCTGAGAGCGAGACGCTGGTAACGCCGTCGGTGGCGACGGCAGACTTCGGCTATCTGCGCCTGCGCCGGGAAGACTACACTCCGGCGCAGCTCAAGCACTGGGCGAAGTGGATCGAGGAACAGCGACCCCGCTGGTCCCAGGCCTTCATCTATTTCAAACATGAAGAGCGGGCGGTCGGGCCGAAGTTCGCGCAGCAGATGCAGGCAACTCTCGCCCAGCCGGGCCGATCCACCGAAGGAGTGACCGCGCGGCGTCGTTGACGAACTATCGACAATGCTGCGCTTTTCACTATTCTCGCGCGCTAATTCTATGAAATCCCTCCTCTCGTCTTCCTCATCTCTGCGTTTGCGCAAAAACATTTTGGCCGCGGTGCTGCTCTGCGGCGTGTCGGCCGCGGCGATGGCCCAAGCTCCCAAGAGCCTGCTGCCGGCCTTTGGCAATGAAGGCGCGGAGTTCACGAGCAAGGCGCAGGGCAGTCATGTGACCAAGGGCTGGTTGCCGACGGATTGGAAGGACAATACGGAGTGGGCACAAGTCACCGCCACTTACGCGAAGCTCGCGGATTCACCGGACAAGGCGGCGGGCGCAGTGCGGATCAAGGTGGAAAAGGTGGAGGACGGGCAGCTCCAGCTCACGACTTTCCAAGGGAATCAAAAGTATAAAAAGGGCGTGCGCTATCTCGTTACCGGCTGGGTGCGCAGCGCGGACAAGCTCGGCATTAAGGTCGGCGTGCGGCAGAAGGCGGAGCCGTACGAGTTCTACCACGAGGAAGAGCTGACCACCGGAACGGAGTGGAAGCGCTTCGAGTTCGAATTCATACCGGCGATGGATTTCGAGGCGTTCCTGATGTTCGTCGTGCGCGAGACTGGGACAGTGGATCTGGCCGGTGTGGTCGTGGCGGAAAAGACTTAGCATATTGGGTTTCTCCCGGTTCTCAAAAAGAGTCTGGCTTCGGCGCGGGTCGGGAGTGCCTGGGGTCTCAATTCCTCAGGCCTTCCGAGCGGAGAATCGCGCGCTTGATTTCGACGGTGGCGCAGGCCTCGGTTGACCGGAAAACTCCGCGCGAACGAGAAATGAACCATCAATCCGTTTGGGAATGGCAGGCGTTTAAGGCCGTTTCATGAAATCGGCCTGCTGCCGGAAATACTTCAGCCACGGGCCCATGAGGGCGGCGACATCCTTCTGCTCCGTGAAGGCTGCGTAATCGGCGATGGTCCGGCCCCAGTAAAAGCTCATGCAGCCTTCCGCGCCCGCCTTCGAGCGTTTGAGGAAGTCATCCATTTCCCCCAGCGTGCAGGAGAGCGGGAAGGTTTCTTCAATCACCAGCGGCTTGCCGATGTCATACACGGCCAGCGCGGTCAGCGCTTTGTCCACTTCGCCTTTGTTCGGGTAAAGATGGATGCTCACGAAATCCAGCGCACCGCTGACTGCCGGCGAGTAGAAGACGGGCTTCGCCGTGGGCCAGACGAGCGCCCACGGGATGACGCCGACAGTGATCAAATGCCCGCGATCCTCCGCGCGGATCGCGGCGGTCAGTTGGTCCACCCACACTTTGGCGATCTCGATGGGTGTGCGTTTTCCGGAGTCCAGCGTCAGCCGCTGCACGAAATATTTTTCTCCCAGTTCGCCGGCGAGCCAGCCCTGGTCTTTTCTGCCGTCGATGACCGGCTCGTTCATCAGGTCGTAGCAAAACACCGCGCGCGAATCGCGGCAGGTCTTTGCCACGGCCGACCAAAAGCGCGCCTGCACGGCCCAGCGCGCGGCTTCGTCCATCGCGTCGTACCACGGCGGCGTGTCGGTCTTGTGGTAGCAGCCCAGTCCGGTGATGTCCAAATACAGGCCGGTCTCCTCCGCGAGCGCCAGCAGCCGGCGCAATTGCGCGAGCGACTTCTCATTCGGCGCGTCTGCAGCACTCATAAATTTGCTCACCTGCAGATGGATGCGCACCACATTCGCGCCCAGTTCCTTCATCTCCTGAAAGTCACTGCGCACCGTCTTCCATTCTTCGTCCCAATAATCCTCCAGCAGCCGGCCATATTTGCCGTGGCTGTCGTGGTCGTAATTCATGCCCCACACGCGGAACGGCGCACCGGATTCCGCGAGCACGAATGACTTGCCATCGGGGCTCAAACGGATGGCCTCCAACCCGTCGGCCCGTGCGTTCGTGGCGCCGGCCAGCCAAAGCACGGCGGGCAGGGCGCGGACGAGGTGCAGGAAGGAATCGTTCGTTGGCATGGAGCGAGAAAGTTTGAGTTGAGCCGAAAACCACGCAGCGTATCGGCGCTTCGTCCACGCCACAAACTGACGATTTCTGCCGAAGAATGACGGTGCTGGCTGGTTATCGAAAGACGGTGCCGCTAATTCCTTTCGCTTCCTCCACCAATGAAACATTCCCTCGCTGCCACGCTCCTTATTTTCTCCAGCTTCGCATTCGCTGAAGATCCAACGCCGTCTCGCACGCCCGCCGACGGCCCGTTCATGCCCGCGCCGGCTTTACCCGGCGGCATCGTGCTGCCGCTTTACCCACCGGATTCGCCGCTGCTCAAACGCGAGCGCCTCCACGAAGCCGAGCGTTACAACACCAGCGGCAAGAGCGACGGCAAGCTGCTCAGCACGCTCAACATTCACAATCCCACCATCGAGGTGCATCTCGCACCCGGCGATCCGCCGAACACGGGCGCCGCGGTCATCGTCGCGCCGGGCGGCGGCCACAAAATCCTTTGGGTCGGCCCCGAGGGCTACGATCTCGTGCCGTTCTTCGCGAAGGTGGGCGTCTCGACGATCGTCCTGCGCAACCGCCTGCGCGTCGATGGCTACGAGCCGACGACCGACGCGGTGAACGACGCCTTCCAGGCCATCCGTCTCGTCCGCAGCCACGCCGCCGAGTGGAAACTCGACCCGGCGAAAATCGGCATGATCGGCTTCTCCGCCGGCGCCGAACTCTCCGCCCCAACCGCGCTCTCCTTTGCCGACTTCGCGCAAAAGAACGCGGCCGACCCACTCGGCAAAATCTCACCGCGTCCCGACTTCGTCGGCCTGATCTATCCCGGCCCGACACCCTTCGCCAAAGCGCCCGAGACTCCGATCCCCGCCAACGTCCCGCCGAGCTTCATCGTCTGCGCCGGCTCCGGCGACCAGGTCCACGCCGTCTGGGCCAACGACTACTTCACCCCCATGCTCAAAGCCGCCGTGCCGAATCTCGAAATGCACATCTATGGCCGCGGTGGTCACGGCGGCGCAGTCAGCGCGCGCGGCGGAATCCCCTTCGGCACCTGGCAGGACCGCTTCCTCGAATGGTTCCGCGACCTCGGCTTCCTCGAAGCTCCCGGCATCGAAACCAAAGCCGCCAAAGAATCCGCCGCCTACGCGACGAAGCGTGGGAAGTAAGCGCGCCCTGCTGCGCAAAGTCCGATCACGGACTCATTCCGGGTCGCGAGATCGAAGGCCCGAGGGCCATCGTCATCCTCGGCGGCCTCGCGAGCAGCACCGCACTGAATCTCCTCGTCCTCCCCGCTCTCTGCGTCTGGCTGGCGCGCTTCCACAGACAACCGGGCCAAGTGGCCGGGCTGCCCTGCGGATAACAGGCACGTCAGGAAAGCAAAGGCGAAGCCGTTAGCCGAAGGCGCTTTGCTAACCAGACGGTGAACATATGCTGACAAGACGATGACCGTCCTTGCTTCTACCAACTCCGAACCTGTTCCGAACCCGGTGCCCACGCTCTCCAGCCTGACCTGCTCGGTCATCATCCCGTTTTTTAATGAGGAGGCGAGTGTCGGCAACGTCGTCGCCGAACTGCGCCGGACGCTCGAGGTGCTGCCCCATTCGTACGAAGTGATCCTGGTGGACGATGGCAGCACCGATGGCACGGCTGCCGCGTTGAAGAACCTCGCCGCCGACTGGCCGCAGTGCGCGGTACTCGCCTTCACGCGGAACCGCGGTCAGGCGGCGGCGCTGCTCTCCGCTTTCAGCCGGGCGAAAGGCGACGTGCTGGTGACGCTCGATGGTGACGGCCAAAACGATCCCGCCGATATTCCCCGCCTGCTGGCCCGCCTGGAGGGCGCGGACATGGTGGCCGGGGTGCGCGCGCAACGGCAGGACTCCACGCTCCGGCGCATGATGTCGCGGCTGGCCAACGCCGTCCGCGGCCGGGTGCTCGGCGATGGCGTGAGCGACACGGGCTGTGCGCTGAAAGCCTTTCGCAAGGAAGTGGCCGCGGCCTTCATTCCCATCCGCACGCTGTACTCGTTCATGCCGGCGCTCGCGGTGGCGGCGGGTTTTCGCGTCGTGGAAGAGCCGGTGAACCACCGGCCTCGCAAGGCCGGGGTCTCGAAATACGGACTGATCGCGATGGCGTGGCGTCCGCTCGTGGACATGCTGGGCGTCCGCTGGTTCGCCCAGCGGCGGATTGAAAGAGAGGACGCCTGAAGGAGCCACTCCTCCAGCGCCGGGCGGCGTGGCTGATCTTCGCCGTGGCCGCGCTGTTTCTTTTCCTCGGCACGCGCGGGCTCAATGAACCCGATGAAGGACGCTATGCGGAGATCGCCCGCGAGATGGCGGTGACGGGCGAGTGGCTGGTGCCTCATCTGAATGGCTTCGAGCATTTCCAAAAACCGCCGCTGCTTTACTGGTTCACCGCAGCGAGCATCCGCCTGCTGGGAGCGAATGAATGGGCCGCGCGGCTGCCCTCCGCGCTGGCCGCGCTGGGCGTGGTGCTGCTGACCTACGGCATCGCGCGGCGTCTTTTTGATCGCACGGTGGCGGTGGCGGCGACGCTGGTGCTCATCTCCAGCCTGGAGTTCTTCGCGCTCGCGCGGCTGCTCACGCCCGACATGCTGCTGACGTTTTGGGTGACGGCGGCCGTCGCCGCGCTCGTGTCCCGCCGGCGCTGGCTTTTCTTTGTCTGCATGGGTTTCGGCTTTCTCACGAAAGGCCCCATGGCTCTCGTGGTGCCGATCTCAGCAGCGCTCGGCTGGCAGCTTGCGCGACGTGTGGATGGCGGGAAACTGCCGCTGCCGTGGTTGCGCGGCATGGGGATAACGTTCGCCATCGGGCTGTCCTGGTTCGTCGTTCTCAGCGTGCGCGACCGCGTGCTCTTCGACTACTTCTGGCGCTACGAACTCGTCGAGCGCTTCGCCTCTTCAACTCATGGACGCTCCAAGCCGTTTTGGTTTTTTGCTCCGGTCCTCGTCGTCGGCTTCCTGCCGTGGACCTTTTTCCTGCCAGCGCGAGCGCGGGAGTTGTGGAGGCGGTGGCGGAGCGGCGGATGGATGAACACCGACGGCCTGCTGGCCTGCTGGATCGTCCCGCCGCTGCTCATCCTCTCGCTCTCGGGGTCGAAACTTCCAACCTACATTCTTCCGCTTTTTCCCGCGTTGAGCCTGTTGGTCGCGCGCAGCATCCGCGTGCCGACGGCCCCGTGGCGCATCGCCATTCCAGCGGTCTGCTGCTGGGTCGCGGCGGCGGCGGCGCTCCCGTTCGTCAACGACCGTTTGCAGCAGCAGGCCACGGTGCGCACGCTCGCCGCGGTGCTGGAGCGGCAGCCGGATGCCGCCCGCGCCGACGTGTTTGCCTGCGAAGTGCGCGCGCACGGCTTCGCCTTCTACCTGCGCCGTCTCGTGAGCAGCACTCACGGTGAGGCGGACATCGTGCTTCCGACGAGCCCCGCGCAGCAGGCGCGGGTTTTCAAATCACCGGCGGCACTTGAGCAGGCGTTTGCCGGACGGGACCGCGCCTACGGCATCGTGCGGACGGAGCGCTTTGATAAGACGTTCGATCCGCTCCGCTGGACGGTGCTCGCCAAATCCGGCGACTTTCTTCTCATCGCCAACCAACCCGTCGCGCCAGCTCCGCCCGACGCTGCAACGGAACCACCCATCGCGGGCCATCCGCCGTTGCCGGTCCCGTAGAGGACGCGACCGCCGCCGTCATTTCTGCACCAGCAGCGCCAAGCGGGCGCCTCCGTCCAGAGGAGGAAGAGAGCCAGCGCGGCGGCGAGCGTGCTCACCGGGTTGAAGTCTTTGGAAAGGAAGAGATCGAAGAAGAGGATGTTCAGGATGATCGGCCCGAGGATCAGCAGGCCGACCGCCGTGAAGCGGCCGGTGGCGACGACCGCGCCGCCGAGCACTTCGAGCGCCTTCACCGCGGCCAGATCGCCGGTTGGAAAAAACGGGCGCGATGATGGTGGCGTATTTCATCGTGGTGCAAGGGTTCAGCTCTGCAACTTGGCCGCGATCCTGGCCGCATGCGCGCCTTGGAAGCGCGCCTGCGCCAGTTCCTTGGCGCTCGGCTGACGCGAGCCATCCGCGCCCGCGATGCAGGCCGCGCCCCAAGGCGATCCGCCTTTTACTTCACTGATGTCCGCGAGCTCCGGGCAGGCGTAGGGCAGGCCCACGTAGATCATGCCGTGGTGCATGAGGGTGTTCACGAAACTCATAATCGTGCTCTCATTGCCGCCGCCGGTGCCGGTGCTAGTGAAGACGCTGCCGACTTTGCCGACGAGCCCGCCAGCCATCCAGAGGCCGCCGGTCTGGTCGAGGAAGTTGCGCATCTGCGCGGTCATGTTTCCAAAGCGCGTCGGGCTGCCGAAGATAATCGCGTCGTAATCGCCGAGTTCCTTTGGCGAAGCCACAGGCGCGCTTTGATCGAGCTTCGCGCCATACTTCCTGGCGACTTCGTCGGGCATGGTCTCGGGGACGCGCTTGAGTGTTACTTCGACGCCGTCCACGGTGCGTGCACCTTCGGCGATAGCGCCGGCCATCGTTTCGACGTGGCCATACATGGAGTAATAGATAACGAGGATTTTAGTCATAGGATGTTAGTGGGTTGTTGGTACTGATTGGTTAGTTAGTTGAGATCGAAGATGAGAACCTGCGCGGCTCTGCTGCCGGTGAGAATGAGTGCCGTTTCATCGCTGACCGCTGCGGCGTCGCCGCCGGAGAGGGCCTGGCCGTTGAGGGTCACTTCCCCCTCAGCCACATGCAACCAGGCATGCCGGCCCGGCGCGAGCGGATGCGTCACGCTCTGGTTCGCGTCGAGTTTCGCCAGCCAGAGATCGGCGTCCTGGTGGATCGCCATTGAGCCGTCGCGGCCCGTCTTGCTGGTGATGAGATGGAGCGTACCGGTCGCGGCGTCTTTCATGGATTTCTCCGCGTAGCGCGGCTGCACGCTTTTCTCGTCGGGCATGATCCACACTTGCAGCAAATGCACGGCTTCGGTGCCGGACGGATTCTGCTCGCTGTGCTGCACGCCGCTGCCCGCGGCCATGTATTGAAACTCGCCCGCGGTGATGGTGCGCCCGTTGCCCATCGAATCCTGATGCGCGAGCTGGCCGCTGAGGATGTACGTGATGATCTCCATGTCGCGGTGCGGATGTTTGCCAAAGCCCATGCGCGGCATGACGAGGTCGTCGTTGATGACGCGGAGGCTGCGGTAGCCCATCCACTGCGGGTCGTGGTAATCCGCGAAGCTGAAGGTGTGGTAAGAGTCCAGCCAGCCGTGGGCGGCGTGGCCCCGTTCATGGGATTTGCGAGTCGTGATCATGGGCGCAGCCTATGTCTGCGACGGGCCGGGGCGGAAATACCATGTTCCTTGCCTTACCATGCTCGAAAGGCATCCTCGCCGCGCATGGAACTCCGTCATCTCCGCTACTTCGTCGCCGTCGCCGAAGCGGAGAACGTCACCCGTGCCGCCGCGAAGCTGCACGTCGCGCAGCCCGCCATCAGCCGGCAGATCCGCGATCTCGAGGAAGAACTCGGCCTCGCTCTCCTCGAACGCAGCGCCAAGGCCGTGCGCCTCACCGAAGCGGGCCGCGTCTTTCTCGACGAAGCCCGCGCCGTGCTCCAGCGCGCGGATGAGGCCGTGGCCGCGGTGCGCGCGGTCGCGGGCGGCGTGCGCGGCGAGTTGCATGTCGGCTATGCGCCGTCGCTCACGGTGCAAATCCTCCCGCGCGCGCTGCGCAGTTTTCAGGCGGAATTTCCCGGCGTGCGCGTCTCGCTCCACGATCTTTCGACGGAGGAAATGCTCTCGGGCCTGCGTGCGGGCACGCTCGATCTGGTGCTGGGCGTCGAGCCCACCGGCGAGAAGCCCCGCGGCCTCCGCTTCCATGAACTCGCGCGCTTTTCCCTCTGCGTGGCCGTTGCGCCCGGCCATCCCCTCGCCCGCCGCCGCACGCTGACCCGCGCCCAGGTCGCCGCCGAGCCGCTCATCGCTTACAGCCGCGCCGACTACCCCGAATACCACGACAGCCTCGCGGAAATCTTCGCCTCGAGCCGACGCGTTCCGGACATCGCCGAGGAGCACGACAGCGTCAGCAGCCTCATCGCCGCGGTTGAAGCCGGGCGCGGCGTCGCGCTCATCCCGAGCACCATGAGTTGCTTCGCCGGGCCGCGCCTGAAAGTCCTGCCGCTCACTCCAGCCACCGCGCCCATCGTCGTCGGTGCCGTCTGCCGCGCGGGCTCGGTTTCCATCGCCGTGCAGAAGTTCATCGCTGCCGCCACCGCGCCGGAATAACCGCCCGCCGCTGCTCAGTGCATCTCCACCGCGCAGCTCCCCAGCCCGCCGCGGTAATAGTTGAACTGCACATTCGGGTGCTCCGCGAGGAGCGACATCGGCACGCACGGATCGGCGATCCCGCGCGCGATCATCAGCGCCGTCAGCCGCTGCCCAAATGGATTGTCGTGCTGCCCGGCCTGCCAGATCGACACCTTCTCCGCCAGCCAAGTTTCCACCGGCCCCACGGTAATCGCCTGCGTCGGCACGAGCGCGATATTGCCGCCGCCGCTAGTTCGCGCATTTTGCGCGATGGTCAGCGGATGCAGCTCGACCACGCGCGTCGCCAGCTTGCGATATTCGGCGGTGGAAGGCGGCGCGCTCTTGAACTTTCCGCGCCGCGGCAGCGGATCGTTGAAAGCCCAATGCTTCACATCCCCCTGCCCGCCCTGCATCACCGTGCAGCGCACGCCCGCGGTCCAGCTCGCGCGATACGGGCGCGTGTCCCCTTTTGGAAAATGCAGATGCGCGTCCGGCATCCGGCGCTTTTTATCGAGGCGGTCGAAGAGCAGCGCGCGGTCGCAGCGCTCAAAGGAAAGCGGATGCGTGACCGGCATTTCCGCACCGTCGAGGAACCACTCATCCATGCCCCAGAAATGCCCTGAGCGCACTTCGAGCCCGAGTTCATTGACCAGCCGCGCGACGAGCGGGAGTTGCTCGGTCGGGCCGACCGGGCCGCAGATGCCGGCGGGATTGTCGTCTGTGCTCTGCCGCCACGCGTCCACGTATTCGAGCGCTTCGGCGAGGTAGAAATCCTCGAGCGTGTCGTACATGACAACACGGAATCCGGGCCGGGAAAGCCGTGCCAGATCGCGCGGCGTGAGGCGCGCAGCTTCGTCGATCAGTTCGCCTGGCAGGCAGGTGTAGTCCCACCAGTCAGGCGAGATGGAGCTGGTGCGATGAGCCCTTTTTTTCATTGCGCAGCAGGCGTGATCGTGAGCATCCGGTCCTCCGGTTTCTCCGCGAGGACGAGACCGCGGAAATGATACTCCTGCGGCTGATTGTTCGCGTGGATTTGCAGGCCGAGCGGGGAGGCTTTCAGCATGTCGGGCTTGTCCGTGAAATCCATGAAGAGCACGCCATTCGCGGCCATGCGGATGCGGTCGCCGATGACTAGGATTTCGAGGCGATTCCAGTCGCCGACTTTCTCCACCGGCTGCTGCCATTGCCCGCCGTGACCGGCGGGAAAAACGCGGTTGCGGCGATTTGCGTCCCACACGCCCCAGTCGCTGCAAAACATGAGCAGCGGCCCGCGAAAGCTGAACGCATCGCCTTTGTCCTCAAACTTTTCACCCAGCGCGCCCACGGCAGAGTGCATCGTGGAAAACTTCCCGCCGCGCGTTTGCTTCACTTCGAGCAAGAGGCGGAAATCACGGTAGCTCTGCTTGGTAAAAAGATAGGTGCTCACCGCGACGGGCGTCGTGTTCATGCCGCGAATCGCACCGTCATTCACCGACCAATATTTCTCAATCTGCCCCTCCCAGCCCGCGAGGTCGCGACCATTGAAAAGCTTTAAGGCGGTTTCGGACTTTGGTAGCGCGAGGGATTCGGCCCAATCCGCGGTGTCGGCGTTCGCGAAGACGGTGGCCGCAAGTGAGATCGCGAGAATGAGAAGAAAACGCATGGTAGTCAGGAAGTGCGGGCGATCTTTTGGCGGAGACTACGCCGTGGCAAGGCTGCGTGCAGCGGATCGTCGTCCGCTGCGCCGAAGCCGTAGTGCAAATGCCGCGTCCAGCCCTCGGATTGCCGGAACTTTTTCGCCTGACGCCCAAGTGTGCGCGAGAAAGCGTCCATCACGTCGAGGTAGTTGTCCTGGCCTTGCGAGGCGTCGAGCCATTCGCGCTGCGAGGCGTGGCAGGCGAGCGCGGCGCGTTTCGTGGCGTGGACGCTGGTCGTGTTCACGTAGATTTCGGGACGCACCGGTTCCCGCATCGGCGTGCATTGGCCGTGCGGCATGGCGTGGTAAATCGTGACGGGCTCCAGCACCGGTTGGCGCTGGGGCTTCGAGCGGTAGTTCGGAATGCCGCGCGCAAACGTCGCCGTGACGGCGAGCCGCGCGGTGATCATGTGATCCTCCATGTAATCCTGGAGCGCATGCGTGAGCACCACCGCCGGCTGCGCCGCCCGCACGACCGCGCAGATCCGGCGGATGTTTTCGTCCGTGTAAAAAATCTGCAGGTCGTCGCAGATCGGCGCGTGCCAGTGCGCGCCGAGCAGCTTCGCGGCGGCCTGCGCTTCGCGACGCCGGGTACGCGCCGTCTGCGCCGCCGAGAGCACGGTGCTGCCCATGTTGCCCGTCGAGAGATTGAAATAATGAATCTCCCAGCCCGCCGTGCGCAGCAGGAGCAGCGTTCCCGCCATCACAAATTCGATGTCGTCGGGATGTGCGGCGATGGCGAGGGCGGAGGGCATGGGGAAGTGGGCGGTGAGCGGTGAGCAGTAAGCAGTGGGTCAGTCGGAGTTGGTGAAGAATTCGGGGGAGTCTTCGCGGATGGTGGAGGTGATTTCGCCGCAGAATTCATTGGCGCGGTCGATCATGGTGCCGAGCATGCGGCCGATTTGCTGGCAGAGATCGAGCAGCCGCCGGCCAGCTTCGGGCGAAAGGTATTCGCAATCGGAGGCCGTCTCTATCCAGTGCTGGGTTTCGCGTTGCTCAGCATCGGCATCGGTGAGCTTGCTGATGAAGTGCTTTTCATAGCGCCGCTTCGCCCAGGCTTCCGCTATCTGCGCGCCGATGGAGCGCGAGGACCGTCGGATTTGATCCGTGAGCGAGCGGCATTCCTCCCGCGGAAACTTCTTGCTAACGGCAAAGACCTCCCGCGCCAACTCCCGCTGCCGCCGGTAAACCACCAGCTCGCGAAAATCCCGTGCGTAGCTGTTCGAGTAGTCGCTCATGGTGATTGTGCTCACTGCTCACCGTTCACTGCTCACTGCTCACTACAACCTCACTCAGCTTCACCGCCCGCCTTTCACTCGCCGACCTATCCGCCGCGGCGATCACGCGATGCGTGCGGAAGGCGTCGGGGAAGCTGGTCAGAGGCATGTCGCGCCCGGCATCGAGCGCGTCGAAGAACGCCTGGAACTGCGTCTGGTATGGGTGGTCGCTCACGTCGCCGCTATCCAGCATCTTCAGCGAGAGTTGCGACCACGCGCCTTTGTCGAGGCCTCCGAGTTTCATCGAGTGAAATTTGTTGTCGAGGATCGAGCCCTCGCTGCCGACGAGATGGGTGTGGAAATAGTAAGGCTGGAAGCAATCGACGACCGCCGCGCACTTGCCCACCGCCCCGCTGGCAAAACGCAGCAGCGACGTGGTGCAGGTCGGATATTCGTAAGCCGCAAACGTCGGATGCGCGCTCTGCGTGGCGTAGCTCGTCACTTCCTCGACTTCACCGCCGAGGCAGAGCAGCAGCGCATCAAGTGCGTGGCAGCCGGCAGTGAGCAACGCGCTGCCGCCGAGTTCGCGTTTCGTGTTCCAGCGATACTGGCCGTACCACGGCCCGATGCCGTGAAAGTAATCGATCTCACCGTAATGCAGCGTGCCGACGAGGCCCGCCTCGAGCACCGCTTTCGTGGCGAGAAACTGCGACGACCACCGGCACTCGAAGCATACGCACACCTTCACGCCCGATTCCTCCGCCGCGCGCTTCATCGCGAGGATGTCGCTCCACTCGATCGCCAGCGGCTTTTCGACGATGATGTGCTTGCCCGCGCGCGCCGCCGCGATGAACTGCGCGGCGTGCTGGTTCGGATAGCTCGTGATATCGACGACCTGGATGTCCGGCGCGGCGAGCATCGCCGCGAGGTCCGTGCAGGCTTTGATTGGCGAGCCATGCTTTGCGCTCAGTTCCGCAGAATCCAGCGGGCGCGAAGACCAGACGGCGGTCACTTGCGCGCTGGAGGTGGCATTGATCGCGGCGATGTGGGCGGTGGCGGCCCAGCCGTAACCGATGACGGCGACATTGTATGGTTTGCTCATATGGGGTCGGGGAGTTGGGCCGCGAAATTACTTTTCGCCTTTCAAGAAGGCGAGCAGATCGGCGAGGTCTTGTGGCGGCAGCGCTGCCTCCAGCCCCGCCGGCATCAGCGAGCCCGGCAGCGCCTCCAGCTTCGCGACATCGCTCCGCAGCAGCGTCTCCTCCTGCGCCAGCGGCAGGCGCAGCGTGATGCTCGTCGCCGTCTCGCTCGCCAGCAGGCCGCTCAAAGTGCGGCCGTCCCTGGTCTCGACAAGATACGGCGCAAAGGCCGGCGCCACCTCCGCGTCGGGCACCACGATTTGAAAGAGGATCGATTCCTTGGGCTGGTTGCGAATGTCGAAAAGGTCCGGCCCGACGGCGAAGCCCTCGCGCTCCAGCCGATGGCAGGTCGCGCAAAGGGTTTTGAAAACGGCGCGCCCATTCGCCCCATCGCCGCGCAGGGCCAGCGCCGCTTTCGCCTGCTCGAAAGCCTTTTGCCGGTCCCCGGCCACGGCGGTGAAGAGCTTCGCCGCGCGCTCGCGGATGGCGGCGTCCTGGTGCTTCAGAAAAAGCTGCCGCTGTTGCGCGTTGAGTGCGCTCGCGGGAAGCGCACCGCCTTCCACCGCCGTGAGCACGGCGAGCGGCTGCGTGCTGAGCAGGGTCGCGACGATGAATTCGCGCTGAGCCGGCGTGCTGGCCGCCCAGCGGTCGCGAGTAAGCAACTCCCGGCCGGCCTCCGGGCCGGCCAGACCGGCCAGGCTGCGGAGAGCGGTGGTTTGGAGTTCGCCGAAACGCCGGTCGCTGGCGAGGTCGGAGAGCGTTTCGCCCGCGCTGGTCCAGGTACATCGCCCGAGGAGGCGCACCGCCAATTCGCGTCGCTCGAGCTTCTCCCCGACGTTCCGCGCGACGGCGCGCGCAGTGTCGAGAAAAGCCGGAAACCAGTCGTCGCCCGCCTGCGGTTCGATGGGCTTGCGCGAGGCCTCCGCGAGGCCGATGAGCAGCGCCGTGCTGAGGGCGAAGGCGTCGCCCTGAGCAACAGGCATGACGAAGCGCCGTAGTTGTGCCAGCGGCGACTGGCCGTCATTACCGATGCGCCCGAGATCGGTGAGCAGCGCGAAGACGCCGGGCGTGGGCTCCTTCATCTCGCCGAGAAAGGCCCGCTGGAACGCCACTGCGCGACCGTCGAGACCGCTGAGAATGGCCGCGCGCATCCAGCGATCGTCCGCGTGCTTCGCCGCGAGCGCGGCCAGCTCGTCGAGCGCTTCTTCCGTGCGCAGATCGCCCAGCGCCACCGCGCGCTCCAGCGCGGCGAGCGCCGGCGGTTTCCCGGCGCGTGGAAAAGCCGCCGGCCCTTCTGCGATCACGCGCCAGATGCGACCGCGGTCTTTGCCGCTCTCAAAGTCGGTGCGCTGGCGCATTCCTTCCGGCAGATAGTCGGGATGCTCGATCACCTTCCGATACATGTCGGCGATGTAGAGCGCGCCCTCGGGGCCGCGCGCGAGGAAGACCGGGCGGTGCCAGTCGTCGCGCGAAGCCAGGAACTCACGCCCGGCGAAAATCGGCACCGCCGCGAAAGTGACCCCGCGTGGTTCGAGCTTGTCCACATGCACCAGGTTGCCCGTCGGGTCGCAGGAGAAAGCGCAGCCGCGATAGTTGTCCGGCAGCGCGCCGCCGGGCCAGATGGTGATGGCGCACGCAGCGCTGAAAGTGCCCGCGTGCGAGTCGGCGGTGGTGAGATTTTGGCTGATCGGAAAAATGCGCGCCGCGCCGCCGCCGCCGTGCAGGAGCGGGTTGGGGACGAGGTCCGGGCAGTTTTGCACGGTCTCGGAATAGGCGAGGTGCGGATTGCGTCGGAGAGCGCGCGAGGACAGGACGACGTGCTGCACCTGCACGCGGTTCATGCAGATGAAGCGGCGGCCGAATTCATCGAAGGACATCCCGTATTGCGAGCGGCCATCGACGTTTTCCACGACGAGCGTGTCGGGATGGAAGCGCACGTCGGCGGTCATCTTCAGCGCGGGCCTCTCCGGGTGCGACGGGCAGGTGAGCATCCCGCCGCTGAGACCCGCGGCGAGGTAGATCCAGCCATCCGGGCCGGGCGTGGGTGCGTTCACGCGGAGCTGGGTGCTGCCGCTCGTGGCGAAGCCGGTAAGCAGCACCCGTTTTTCATCCGCGCGGCCATCTCCATCGGTGTCCTTGAAATACAGCACGTCCGGCGCGCAGGTGACGATGACGCCACCGCGCCACGGCATCACGCCATTCGGAAACGTCAGGCCGTCCGCGAAGACGGTCCGCTTGTCCATGCGCCCATCACCGTCCGTGTCTTCGAGCATCGCAATGTCGCCCTGCGGAGGAGTCGCAGTATTCGGATAGCCGCGATTTTCCGCAACGAAAAGCCGGCCACCTTCGTCGAACGCCAGCGCGCACGGCGACATCACCAGCGGCTCCGCGGCGACCAGCTCCACCCGCACGTCCGGCTCATGCTGAAAGGCTTTCAGCGCGTCGTCGGGCGAAAGCTGGGCCCACGCGGTGGTGGCGAAGGCCACGGCGGCTAAAAGCGACCACGTTGCGGAACATGGCGCTTTCATAGCCGAGACCGCGCGATCCCTATTTCCACGCCTTCGCTCATTTCGGTGGAAAGAACCCATCCCGCACTTTCCACACCGCCTCCATGTCGAGCTTCTCGCCGTTGAAAATGATCTGCCGGCTCGTCTTATCCTTCCGCTCAGTTAGATAGCGCGTCACGTTCATCCAGCGGATCGTCTGCCCGCCGCTCGCCTCGTCGGTCTGTCGGATGACGAGATACACGTCCACCGGCTGGCTCACCCAGTAGGAAAGGTGGCGCTCGTCCTTCACGTTGAAGACCTCGCTGCCGTCGCCCTTGCGGGTGCGCAGGTAGGAGTTCCCGCTCTTGAGCTGGATGTAGATGCGCTTTCCGCTCGCCTTGCCGTCGTCGTCCTTGAACTCCACTTCGCCGTCGATCCCGTGGTCGAACATCGTCACGGGGCGGAAGATTTGGTTCGCCTCGCCGGCGATGGCCATCATGTGGCCGATGAGGATTTGCTCCAGCGCCTGCGTGTCGAGTTCGCGCGTGGCCGTCGCGTCCATCGCCAGAATCTTCCGCGCCACCGGATCACTCTTGAGCCGCTGCTCGATGAAATCAATGAACGGCACCCTCTCGTCACATTCCTGGCAGGTGATGAAATCCTTCTTCGCTTCGAGCCGCCGGCGCACAGCGTCAAGATCCTTCACCAGCTTGCCGCACTCCGGGCACACGTAGCGCCGGTCGCGCGTCACCTCGCAGGCATACCGCGCGAGGTGGCGGTGGACATACTCGATGAAGATGACCTTCAGCACGTCTTCCACCTTTGCGTCGAAGTAGAGGCTGATCGTCGCCGCGCCGTCGCCCGTTTTCGTGATCTTCAATCCCAGCGTTTGCTTCCGGGCCGACTCGAACTCCGCCGCATTGCGCCACAGCTCCCGGTGCGCGAATTCCTGGCTGTACCACAGGCGCACCACCAGCGTCGTCCAAACAGTCTGCCACTCACCGCTGAAGGTGTAAGAGACGAAGATGTCCGGCTCATGCGGGATGTCTTTCTCCCGGCGGTATTGCGATGGGAAGACTAGGAGCCGTCCGTGCGCCGTGTCCTCGGCGATGCAGAGTGAGTGGTCGAGGAAGGTCTGCACCAGCGCCCGCAGGAGCAGTTCCTCATCCGGGCGGTGCGCCAGCCGCTCGACGCCGGTGAAGTCGAAGTCCGGCCGGTAAATGTCCGCCTCCGGCACGCAGCCGATCTCATCCGTATGCGCCCGCGCCGCGCGGATGACCGCCCCGGCGTAGCCATTGATGAGGTCGGGGCGCAGCAACACCAGATCGCCAAACTTCAGCGGACGGGCTAGGCCGTGATTGGCCAGCAGCGTCACCGCTGTACGCACGTCCGGCTCAGCGAACTTCTCGCCCGGCAGCGTCTGCTCCAGCCGCTGCGCCAGCTCGGAGAAACGCAGCAGCCGGATGTCCGACTCGTCGCGCATCGCCATCACGGCATTTTTCAACTCGGCCAGCAGGCGCGGCGTGCTCGTCCATGGCAGCTCGTCCCACGGAATACTAGCGGCGATTAACTGCTTCACTTTCGATGGTTTGTCTCCGTTCTCCTTGTCCGAACAATTCTTACCCGACTCTGCCCCTGTCGCCAGCCAGTCGGCAAAACCGTGCTGCTCGCAAAAGCGTTCGATCTTTGCGCTGCTCAGCTTCATCCCGCCGACATCCATCTGCGAGAAAATCAGCAGCCGGGCCGCTTCCCGTTTCGCCCCCAAGTTGTTCGCGGCAGTCTTCAATGCCTTAAGCCACTCTCCCGCCTCGGCAAACGGATCGGTATTCTGCGCATTGATTAGGAGCAACGCTAGCGAGGTTTCTTCGAGAAAAAGTTGATGAATCAGGCGGGAATCCTCCTGCCCGGCCAAATCCCACAGCAGCGCTTCGCGCTCCAGACTAGTATCAGGCGACAGCGGCAAAATCAGCGGCCAGACATTCATGCCATGTGTGCGGGCACAGATGACAAATTCGTCCTTGATCAATCGATGCGCCAGCGAGGTCTTGCCTACCATTCCCTCGCCAAGCAAAACGACCTTTGCATTCACATATCGACGCGTCGCAGTTTTGGAAGGCTCGGCTAGGCGGCCAGCGATTGAAAATACCAGGAAACTATTGAATGTCGTAGTTACGATCAATCGGCGTCCATCTGGGCTAAACGCTAGCGACAGTGGAAAGTGCAACGCAGGAAGTTCGATAATTTGCAGGCAAAACCCGGTTGATGCCTGCCATAAACGCACTGAGCACTCAGAAAATCCCGCGGAAGCGATTAATGTCCCGTCTTTCCCTATCGCAACTGACCGAACACCAGATGTGTGGCCTTCCAGAATTGCTCTGCAGCTATGTTTTTTAAGATCCCAAATTCTGAGTGTTTCATCTTCGGAAGCGGTAACAGCATATTCCGAGTTTAGACCTACCTGTGCAGACCAGATTCGATCGGTATGTCCTCGCAAAGCGGCAATCCGCCTACCCGTAGTTAAATCTCGCAACCAAAGCTTCCCATCATCCTGACCTTCCAATGCGGTTTGGCCATCTGGGATGAAGGCGATGCACGACAATCGCCCATAATCCACTCGAGGGAGAACCGTGCTGGAACTGGATTTGAGGTGCCACAACCGCACGGTCCCATCACGAGAACCAGACAATACTCGCTTGCCATCCGCCAAACCAGCCAGAGCAAGGATTTCGCCGTCATACGCCTCCAGTGTTTGAAGCCTCCGTTTTGTGATCGAGTTTGAAACGTGGATCCTGCCATCAACCGTCGCCGAAAGTATTCGGGTGTTGTCTGGAGTAAGGGCAATAAGACTCACGGGATGCTCGTGTACATCCAACATGCCACGACCTTTTCCTGTCCCTAGATTCCAGATCTTTACAGTCCGATCAGTTCCTCCTGTAACTGCCCATTTTGCATCTGCGCTCACTGCTACGCTGCGCACCCAGTGCCAATGCTCCGTGATCTGTCTTTCCAGAACCGCCAACTGCTCGACGTGATTCTTTTTTGGGCCACTCTGATGCCTCTTCCGAGGTCTAGCCTGCGCAGGTGTTGTTTCTGTATCAGGCCGACACGCAGTCAGGAGTTGCCCAAACGCCGTCTCCGATTCCTCGCGGAAGTCCACATACTTGTAGCGCCGGAGCGTATCCGGGAGACCACAGTCGCCCAGCAGGAGCGGGATGAACCGGCGGCCCGCATTGGCTGGGTCGCGGTGAACGGCGGTGCTCCGCTCCAGGGCTACCCAGCCCGAGGCGAGCGCATCCGGGGAGATGCAGAGCAGCAGCACCCGGGACTGTTCCAGCCCCTCATCAAGCAAAGGATGAGGGATGAAGGATGAAGGACGAAGTTCAGACTCATCCTTCATCCTTTTGCCTTCAACCTTGGGAATTTTCCATTCATCGAACCACACCTGCAGCCCCGCCTGCTTCAGCCGCTCCGCCAGCCGCCGCACGCGCGGCTTGTCCTTTGCATTGTGGCTCAGGAAGACGTCGTACTGGAAGTGCGGGGGCGGAGGCATGGCGGTTTTTAGTCCCGGGCTAGGACCAGTTCCAGCCCGCGCAAGTCGAGCAACGCGCCTTTCATCGGTCCGGACGGTTGCATCGTGATGCGGGCCTCGCCGTCGGCGAGTGTCACGCGGCCGATTTTCACGCGCTGATATTTGTCCCAACCGCCAGTAGTCGCCACCTCGCCGCGCAGTTCGCCGGCGTTGGCGGTGAGCACGAAGGCATTGCCGGCGGATTGCGGATGGCACGCGTAGTCGAGCCACACGTCGTAATCGCCGGCCTTCGCGCCGTGCACGGTCCACGCGACGGAATCCGCCGCGCCCTGCCAGAATCCAATGTTCCCGAAGCCGCTCTCGAAGGCGATTTCACCGCCGAAGATTTCCGCCTTGCTGGCGGGAAGTGTGAGGGTGCCGTTGGCTGCGGGCGCGACCGGCGCGGGTTTGTTGCCCGGGAGGTTCTTCGGCGCGGCGCGCAAAAACGCGAGCAGGTCGGCCATCTCCTGCGGCGTGATCGTTTCTTCGAGGCCCTCGGGCATGAGCGACATCTTCGACGACCGCACGTCGCGCACCTCGGGGCGGAGCAAGGTCGCGACGATGCCGCCGGGTTGCGCGAGCGTGTGGCTCGTCGCGGTCTCGGCGCGCATGAGCGCGGTGAAAATGCGGCCGTCCTTTGTCCTGACGATGTAGCTGACGAAGCGCGGCTCAATCGCGGCGCTGGGGTCGAGGATGTTTTTGAGCCAGTAGTCCACCGGCTTGTCGCGCAGTCCGGCGAGATTTGGCCCGGTGTCGAAGCCGATGCCGCCGAAGGCGTGGCAGAGGGCGCAAGCGCGGCCAAAGACTTCCGCGCCACGGCTGGCGACGCCGGTGAGCGAACTGACAGACTGATACTTTTGCAGCGCCTGCGCGCGCGCGGCGGCGGTCGAGGAGGGCTCGGCGCGGAGGCGGCGGAGATCGGCCTCGGAGGCGGGTGCGAGCACGGCCGGCGGGAGCGGTGGAGTTTCGAGCGCGGCCATTGCTGCCGGATGCCGCGGCGCAGAGCTGAGCAGTGCGGCGCGGAAATATGGGAGCTTCGCGTCGGGCGAGGCGGCGAGTTTGACGAGCGCGTCGCCGGCGCGGGAGTCGTCGGATTCTCCGAGCGTGAGCGCGAGTTGGTAGCGCACGCCGCGGTCGGGGTCATTTGCGAGCGCGAAGAGCGCGCGGCGGAGCGGGTCGTCGGCGGGGAATTTTTCGGACAGGCGCACCGCTTGTTCGCGGACGCGCGGATGGTTGTCGGCGAGGGCGCTGGCGAGGAGCGCGGGGGTAAGGCGGTTGAGGCCGTCGAGCACGCAGAGCGCCTGGACGCGGACTTCAGGCAGTCGGGACGATTGGGCCACTTCCGGCAAGCGGGTCCCCTGCCCCACTTGGAGCAGTTCGAGATGCACGCGGTCGCGCTCGGTGCCGTTCGGCGTGTCGAGCGCGGCGGCGAGTTCGGCGGGCGCGAGTTTGGTGAGATCGCGGACGGGGCGGAGGGGTTGGTCTTTCGGCACGACGCGGTAGATGCGCCCCATTTCGGAGCCGGCCCGCGCGTCGATCTGCGCGAGTCTTTCCGCCGCGATCCAGCGCGGGTGCTCGATGAGAAAGCGATACATGTCCACGATGTAGAGCGCGCCGTCCGGGCCGGTCCGCGCTTGCACGGGGCGAAACCAGAGGTCGGTGCTCGCGAGGAATTCCGACGCGCGCTCTTCTTCCGCGCGCCGACTCGTGAAGGTGAGGCCGTCGGTCGCCAGCACTTCACGATGCACGAGATTATGCACGGGCTCGCAGGTGAAGGCATTTCCGCGCAGGGTTTCGCCGAGCAGCGAGTCGCGATAGATGCCGAGGCCGCATCCGGAAGTGACGCGCCCCGCGGAGGCGGGCTCGTAGAAGCGTTCGAGGCCGCGGCTGATCGGGAAGACGCGATTCGAGTCGGGATAGACGGGGACGTTCACGCTGGGCGGCGGCGCGGCGACTTGCGGATTGCGCCGCGCGTAGTGCTCGGGGAGCGGGAAATGGAAAAGGGCGCGGCTGTTGTCGCAGCCGAACCAATGGCCCCAATCGTCGCGCACGCGCCCGTGCTGCGTGAGACCGGCGACGGGCTCGAATGCGCCGGTATCAGGGTGCATGCGGAAGTCGCGACCGCGAATATCGACTTCGCCCGTGATCGCACCTCCACGAATCCTCCCGCCGAGCAGTCCGTTCGCACCGTGGATCCAATTGTCCAAACCGAGCGCGAGGCCATTGACGCGCGCCTGGTAGTTGTCGGTCACGAACCCGGTGAAGAGTTTTTTCACCACGTCGGCGCGACCGTCACCATCGGTGTCTTCGGCGTAAATGATGTCGGGCGCGGCGCAGATGAGCACGCCTTTCCGCCACGCCATGACGCCGGTGGGGAAAGGGAGGCCGTCGAGGAAGACCGTGGCTTTGTCGTATCGGCCGTCGCCGTCCGAGTCCGAGAGAATCTTGATCCGGCCGCCGGGCTTCCAGTTTTCATCCACACCGGTCGGGTAATCGAACATCTCGCAAACCCACAGCCGCCCGCGCGCGTCCCAGTCGATGGCGACGGGCGATTGCACGAGCGGCTCGGCGGCGACGAGCTGCACCTCAAACTCGGGCTTGGTCTTGATGCAGCGCAGCGATTCATCCGGCGAAAGCGGACGCGTGCCCTCGGTGCCGCGGCGCGGGGCAAAGTCAGCGGGCAACTGCACGTGGACGGCATCAACGATTTTCTGTTCGAGGCCCGGTGCGAACTTCTGCGGACGGTCGTAGTAGATCATCGCATCGCCGCCTTCGTAGCCACCCTCCTTGAGCACCCGCTCGCTCGGGATGTAACACGGCGCGTCGTTGGCGTAGGCGATGACGGCGAGCCGCGTGCGGTCGAACTCGCGCTTCAAACGAAGCGAGTAGTCCACGACCACTTCGCCGGGAAGAAAGACGAGGGCAAGTTGATCGGCAAAGCGCCACGTCTGAATCGGGCAGTCGATTTTCACCGGCAGCGTTTCACCGCGGTCGAGCTTCGCGAGATTCACCCGGGCGTGATGCCCGATGGCGTCAGTGCGCTTGGCGCGCTCCTCCCACTCCTCCCGCGTACGCGGTGTGTCGAACGCCAGCTCGAGGCGCGCGAACTTCATCGCGGGCGCGGCGGTAATCGGGGTGAGCGGGGCGGCGAGCAGGCGCTTCACTTCGTCCGCGAGTTGGCGGCCTTGCGCGGTTGCGGCTTCGGTTTTGTCGCCGGCCACGCCGGAATCAGGGTTCGCGTCCGCGCCGCAGCCGGGGGACATCAGGGCGATGGCTCCGGGGAAATCGCGTTCGATTTCGGATTGCGCGAAACCGGCCCAGTCGCCGCTGAGCTTGTTGTTGGAGAGCGTCACACAATGACACGCGTAGCTGAACCACACCGCGCGCAGCTTCCCATCTTCGCCGCGCACGACGAGCAGCGGGAGATCGTGATCCACCGGCCCGCCCGGCGTGCGGCGATTCTTGGCGAAGCCGACGCGTCCGATGCCCCATCCGACTCGGGCCGGCCGAAGGTCCTGCACGGCGGCGAGGGCGACCTTTTCGAGATTGTCGGTAAACTCACGCGTGTAGCGTTCGATGTTGGCCTGATGCTCGTCGGGAATCGGCACGCCGAAGAGCGTGGGCGCGACGCCGCGCAACATCGGTGCGGTGTGCGTGTGCGATGCGGTGATCGTGAGGCGCTCGCGGCGGAGACCGATCTGCGGCGCGAGACGGTTCGCGACCTCCTGGGTCATCGCGTCCGGCACACCGAGATTGTCGGTGGTGATGAGGATCGCCGGACCATTTTGCCCGTCAGCGAAAGCGATGGCTTTGGCCCAGATGCGCTGCGTGACGCCTTCCGATTCCGCGCGACGGAAACCGAATCCGCTGAGACGCACCGGATAGTCCGGCGTGATGTCCACTCGCGCGACGCCGACGCGGAGATCGGCAGCCATGGCGGAAAGGGAAAACGCAAACCACACCACGATGAAGGTGAGGCGCCGGCTCATGGCTTCAACTCTTTCAACATCCGCACCGCGGTCTCGACAAGTTGCTCGCCGCTGCCCGCGGCGCAGCGGGCGCTGACGGGCTCATAATTGCCCTCGGCGTACGCTTTGCGATCCGGGATATAGCCGATGGATCCATTGGCGAGTTCAGCGATGAAGGTGTGCGCGAAAGGGCTGCGGCGCTTTATCTCCAACCCGAGTTCGACGAAGATTTCGCCCGGCAACGAGACGAAGGCGATCTCATCGCCGAGCGCGATGACCTGCACTTCGACCTCCCACGGTTGCCCCTCGCGCGCGGCCACATCGAGCACGCGGAAGGCTTTCACCTGCGCCATGAATTTGCCCTGGCCATCGCGTGTCCGGCGCAGTTCCTCGCGGGCGTCCTTCCGGTCGGCGTCGGTGATTTCGGGCAGGGCGAGTTTCACGATCTCGCTGCGGGCGCGGAGGGGTGTGGTCTGCACTTCGGCGAGCCTTGGCATTGCCGCGCCGACAGCACCCGCGAGGATGCCGGCAAGCCGTGCGGTCTCCTGCGGACCGCGCTGCGGATCGGCCCACCAGACGTTGCGATGATTGAGGTTTCCGCAGCAGCCGTTAGCGAAAAGCGTAACCATCTCGGGACCGCGCAGCAGGGCGAGGCTGCGGGAAAGAGCGCCGGGATAGTCGGCGGAGATCTTCGAGCCGCCGGTGGTGTCGGGGTGCATCGCGTAGTTCACATAGGTCGCGATCGGGCGCGGAGCCTTCTCCGGCGTCGCGAGATAGAGCACGCCGACTTCGGGATCGTGCGGCCCGGCGGGCGCGACGATGTGCGGGCTGAATTTGGGCGGATTCCAGCCAACGGTGCCGTCGTCCATCCAGAAGCGGCGGTTGAAGGCCAGATTCTCGACCGCCGTTCTCACGACGGTGGCGCGGGCCGGTGCGAGGCGCGCTTTGGCGTCGGCGACAGCCCCCGCAATGAGCGCCGGCAGGCGCTCGGTGAAGGCCTGGCCGGCCGCGCTGCTCCCGCCGTCGAGATCATCGCGCGCGGATTCCCTCGCGACGACCGGGCCAGTGTGCTGATGCGTGGCGGACAACATGACGTGGTCGCCGCGAATGCCGGTCTCCTTTTCGATCAGCGAGCGCGCGGCCTGCGCGGTGGCGCGCGGAAAGGTGAGCAGGTCGAGCGTGACGAGCGCGGCCAGCACGCCATCCTGCTCGAAAACGAGGGCCTTGGCGTGAAGGTCATCGAGCATGCCGTCGGCCGGTCGCAGCGCGTAGTAGCCGGCGAGCGGCGTGCCGGGCGGCGGCGTGATGACCGTCTGCGCCGCGCCCGCGCGCAGTTCTCCAGCGTGGGACATGGCGGCCAGCGGGAGAAGAGCGAGGAGCAGAGCTTTCATCGGGGACGCCAAAACTGCCACTCCCCCAGCGCGCAGGCGAGTTCGCTCTTTCGCAAAAACTCGTCGGACGGCTTACGGCAGCGTGATCTCTATGTGGTAGAATTCATGTTCGCTGCCGGCGACGAGGTCCGTCACCGTGCGCTCCCCGCCAAGGTCGGAAGTGGTGAAGCTGGTCAGCGGACTCCACACCGGGTCGGTGAGACTGGCCTTGGCTTTGACCAGGTAGGTCCGACCATCCATGAGTGGGCTGAAGATGATTTTTTTCTGCCCCGGCTCTCCGGCTACGCGCTCCACCCGCAGGTTGAAACGCGCCGCCGGATCAATCGGGTCAAGCCCCGCCACACGCTCAAACTCGTTGGTTTCGCCATCGCCATTGTAGTCTTCAGCCGGTCCCGAGTTTGGTCCGGAGAGCCCGTGCGCCGCGGCCCACGTCTCGTAGGCCGTCTGCCGCGTTAGGATGACGGTGTAAGGCTGCATGGTCACGCCATCCTGCGCCGTGCCCACCGCAGTAATCGGGTTCGGGCCATCGCTCAGTGCAATCGCCGAACTGGGCGTTCCCGACGCGACGGCGAGGTCGTTGACCGTCACTGTGGCGCTGGCATCGAGCACGGTCGGCGTGACCGTCACGCTGGCCACGCTGTTCGCGACCATGGCGGTGTAGGCAAAAGTGGTGCTGGAAAAAACCGGAGCCAGGGTTCCCTGACTCAGCGTGAGCCCGGCCAGACGGGCCTCGGTCGAGGCCGGGTTGAGGATGGCGTATTTGAGGTCGCCTTTGCCGTTGTCGTAGTAACTGATGGCAGCGTTTCCGTTGACCATGAGCAGCGACGAATACTGGCCGACATAGCCGATGTTGTCCACGGTGACAGGCGGCCCCCGAGCGGCACCCGTGGCATCGGTGGCGCGCACATAATTCAGACCGTGCCCGTTGTAACTGATTGCGGGATTGCCATTGATCACTTCCAGCGAAGTGTGCAGGCCGGTGCCGGTGGCGATCGTCAGTGGCGTGCCCCAAGCAAGGCCGTTGGCATCCGTGGCGCGCGCGTATTTCAGCGTGCCGTTGGTCGGGTCGTGGTAACTGATGGCCGGATGGCCATCGACTAGGTCCAGCGAGGTGTAGTGGCCTACTTCGGGAGTGTCACCCACCGCCCACACATGGCCGGCGTCCGCACCCCAGACGCCGTAGAGATTAGTGGAGACGGGGGGAGTTTCCCGGGACCAGAAAGTGCCGTCGAACCGGTTAATGCGCCCGTTATCGCCCACGACCCAGAGATTGCTGACATCCGTTCCCCAAATACTGTGCAGATCTTCGAGCGGGTCGGGGGAAATCTCGGCCCAGACGCTGCCGTTCCACTTTAGCGTGAGACCGGCCTCACCGACCGCCCAGACGTTACTGGCATCCGCGCCCCAAACACCATTCAGACTCGCTGATGTGCTGAACGTCTGATCCGTCCAGATGCTGCCATCCCATTTAAAGATGGCACCGTTTTCGCCCACGACCCAGATGTTGCTGCCATTCGCGCCCCAGACGCCGCGGAGGTCATGGGGCGTGCCCGGGAGTTCGGCGGTCCAAATGCTGCCGTTCCACTTGAGGACGGTGCCACTGTCCCCCGCCGCCCAGACGTTGCTCGCATCGGTGCCCCAGACCGCCCGCAGGTGTTGCGTGGTGCCCGAAGTCTGCGCGGCCCACGCGCTGCCGTCCCACTTGCAAATGGTGCCGGTGTCACCCACCGCCCAGATGTTGCTGGCATCCGCGCCCCAGACTCCCCGCAGGTGCTGGGCCGTGCCGGAAACCTGCGCCGTCCAGGCACTGCCGTCCCACTTGCGGATGGTGCCGGTGTCACCCACCGCCCAGACGTTGCTGGCATTGGTGCCCCAGACTCCCCGGAGCCTGTCGTTCGTGCCAGCGGTTTGCGCAGTCCACAGGCCGGCCTCCGACTTGAGGATGGTGGCGGGGAGGAGATCCACAGTCGCAGGCGCGCCCCACGCAGTGCCGCTGGCATCCATAGCTCGGACAAACTTCAGATCGCCGTTGGTGGCGTCGTAGTAACTGATGGCCGGGTTCCCGTTGATGATCTGCAGCGAGGAGAAACGGCCCGTGTCGCCAGTGCCGTCCACGGTCACCGGCGCGTCCCACACAGTGCCGCTGGCGTCGGTGGCCCGCACATACTTCAGTCCGGTGGATTGCGTATAGTAGCTGACGGCGGGATAGCCATTCGCAACTTGCAGTGAGGAGAAAGAGCTGCCGGCACCCGAGGCCAGGGTTACCGGGACATCCCAAGCGGTGCCAGAGGCGTCCGTGGCCCGGACATATTTCAGACCGGAGCCAGACGAATAACTGATCGCCGGGAAGCCGTTGACGACGTGCAGGGAAGTGAAGAGACCAATGTCGCCAACGGTATCCACGGCCACGGGCGCGCCCCAGGCGGTGCCGCTGGCATCCGTCGCACGCACATATTTGAGGTCGCCGTTCGTGGCGTCGTAGTAACTCACGGCAGGATTCCCATCGACTATCGCTTGCGAGGTAAACTCGCCCACGCGGCCCGAATCAGCACCGTTATCCAACGTCAGCGCCGCTGCCCACGATACGCCGCTCGCGTCGATGGCATGCACATATTTCAACCCGCCCGAGTAGTCCTGGTAACTGATCGCCGGAGTGCCGTCCACCACGAGCAGCGATGTGTATTCACCCACCCCGCCGGCGCTCTCCACGGTCACCGGTGCGCCCCAAGCCGTGCCACTGGCATCCGTCGCACGCACATACTTCAGATCCTCATTGCCGGCATCGTAGTAACTGATCGCCGGGGTGCCATTCACCATCTGCAGCGAGGTATGCAGGCCAACGCTTCCGGCACTGTCCACAATGAGCGGCGTGTCCCAGCCAGCCCCATTGGCATCCGTCGCGCGGACATATTTCAGGTCGGAACCCGTGGCGGCATGGTAGCTGATCGCCGGTTGGCCATTGACCACCAGCAGCGAAGTGTATTCGCCCACGGAGCCGGCGGTATCCACATTCACGGGAGCGCCCCAGGCGAGGCCATCGGCATCGGTCGCGCGGACATATTTCAGGTCACGCGTAATGTAATTGTAGTAGCTGATCGCCGGGTTCCCATTCACCACTCGGAACGAGGTATAAAAGCCCCCGGCGCTATCCGCGATGACCGGTGCAGGCCAGGCTGAACCAATGGCGTCGCTCGCGCGCACAAACATCAGAGCGCCCGTCTGGCTGTTCCAGAAAATGATGGCCGGACGGCCATTGACCACTTCCAGGGAAGAGTAGAAGCCCACGAAGCTGGCACTGGCCACGGTCGCCGGCGTGCCCCAAGCCGTGCCGTCGGCGTCATTCGCGCGCACGTACTTCAAATCGCCATTGATGGTATCGTAGTAGCTGATGGCTGGGCGGCCATCGACCACGTCGAGCGAGGCATAGGTGCCCACAATACCGATACTGTCCGCAACCACCGGAGTGCCCCACGCGGTGCCGCCGACATCCGTGGCCCGCACGTATTTCAGCCGTCCGTCCGTCGCGTCAAAGTAGGCCACCGCCGGGTGGCCGTTGACGATGGCCTGCGAGGTATATGGACCCACGTTGCCTCCATTGGTGCCGTTATCGAGCGTCCGCACGGTCACAGCCTCCGCCCAAGTCACAAAGGTCATGGTCATCACCAGAAAAGTTGCGGCTGTTTTGAGGAGGAATGGACATTTCATAAGCAGAGGTGGATGAGTTGGGGAGGAGTTCAAAGCAATAGAGGTGCCCAAGAGAGCGGAGAGTGACCATTTCACAACCGATGAAAACGCCCCGAGGAAAGGATCAGTCACTGGCCTGTGGGGAAGGCTGGCGGAAAGCCGGAATCACCGGCCCGAAGTGCGGGAGATTCGGACTTCGGGACGGTAGATGATGCGCACCAGCAGATCGCCGCGACCGCTGCGCGGTTTGGGCAGGCCCTCGCCCGGGAGCCGCAGGATTTCGCCCCGCGACACGCCTGGCGGAATTGCCACCCGAAGCATGGTGCCAGCAGGGCCGGTCAGCATTTCGCCACCACCTTGCACGGCGCGCCGGGCATTGATCCGCAGATCGCAGCGGAGATCCGAGCCGCGCGCTTTGAAACGAAAGCCTGGCAGCACCCGCGCGCGGACCTGCACGAAACCGCCGGCGAATGGTGCGGCGCGCGGCAGCCGAAAGCGGGTGCCGGGCGCAGTTTCGGGCGGAATGACGAGGGGATAGGTTTCTGCTCCCTGCGGATTGGCGGGATCCTGCACGCGCACCTCCAGACTCACGCCGCGCAGGAAATCCTCGATTCGCAAGTTCACATCATGGGAGATATTGCGTTCGATTTTCGCCGGACGTGCCCGTGCCGGGCGCGGCTCGCGAGCCTCCAAGGCACGGTCATAAGCGCGCCGTCGGGCGGGATCGCTCAGAATTTCATGCGCAGCATTCAGTTCCTGCGAGCGCCGCACGGCCTCGGGCGAACTGGGGTTGAGATCCGGATGATGCCGCTTCGCCAGCAGCCGATAGGCGATGCGAACCGCCGCCGCCGTGCAGCGGCGGTCCAGGCCGAGGGTGGCGTAGTGATCGGGGTCGGAGGGTTCCACTTTCCCAGCCTATCGCCCGCCGACGACACCGCCAGTCCCACGGCGGAAGAATGTCGGATTTTCTGAGGCGTTTCGTATTAGAGCGCGATGGATTGGATGACTTGCAGTTCGTCCCCGAAGAGCAGCGTCACTTTCCTGCCGTCCGCATCGACCGAAAGCGGGCGGCGCGTCTGGAACCACTCCCACTGCGGTTCGCCTTTGCCCGCGGTGAGTTTGTAAATCTTCCAGCGGCACTGGATCGCTTTGCTTCGGTCGAAGACGGCATTCACCATGTCCTCGCTGTTTCGCGTCTCGCGCGTCGCATAGACTTGGCCGCCGGAGACGAAGCAGTCTTGATACTTCGCGATCTTCCACAGGATTTTGCCCGTCTTTGCATCGATCTTCAGCGTGAGCGGTTCGGTGCCGCCGGGGGCCACGTTATCGCCACCCCCGGTGCTCACGTAAAGCGCGCCGCGACCGTCGTGCTGGAGCTTGCGAATGCCCGCGCTGGGCACGCGCCACACGGGCTGGCCGGTGGCGAGGGCAAAGGCGGTGAGAAAGGCGCTGTCGAAAAAATAGAGTCGCCCGCCATCCTCGACGCACGGTTGCGCGGCGGTGGCAGCGTCCTCGTCGTCGCCCGCTGAGCCGGGATCGGCCACGGGTGCAGCCAGCGTCGTCTCCCAGAGCTTTTTGTTGCTGTGGTCAAATGCGGTCAGAGTGCGCCCGGCGGCGATGAGGTCGAGAGAGCGCGTGGAGAAAATATCCGCATGGCCGCGGATCGTCGTGCGGGCCTCGGGGATGGCGGGATCAAGCGGACGGGCGAGGACGACTTCGTAGGTGCTCTCATCCGTGCGCACCTTGCCGCCGCTGTCCTCACGCTCGCTGTCGGCAGCGAGGGCCTTGGCATAGACGGCGGCATCGCTGCCCCAGCCGGTCGCGGTCTTTTGATCGGCTTCCTCCAAAGCGCTGCTCGGCCCACCGGCACCCGCGAGCGTGCTCTCGGTGATCTTTTTTTCCACCAGCCGCACATCGCAACGCAGCAGCGCGCCTCCGCTCGAGCTTAGTTCGGTGCGCAGCGGCTGGGTCACAGGTTCGGCCGGCACACCCGCTTCCTTCGTATGAAAACGGCCCTCGCTTCGCGGCCCGACGATCTTCACGGTCTGCGCCGCACCGTCGGTGGTGGCGATGCGCGTGACCTGCCGCGCGTCGTCCGGCGTTGCCGAGATGGCGTACGCGCAGCTCGGGCCGTAGAGGACGCGCGTGAAATTTCCGGGCAGCGGCACTTCCTTTTTCACCCCGCCGCTCGCGCGGTCGAGCAGCCGGGCACGCGTGCCATGCAGGAGTAGGAGCGTGCCGCCGTCGGCGATCACGGCGGTCTTTTCGTCAAAGGAATCGAACCGGGCGAAGTCGCGGGCGAACGCCGGTTCGTCGCCCTCGGAAGAGCCCGCGCGCTGCGGCACGGTGGCCGTCTGCTTCTGCGCTTGCGCCGCTTCCGCCCGGACTTCCGCAAGTTCCACATGATATTTCTTCGCCTCCTCGTTGAAGGCTTCGATTTGCAGCGGTGTCTTCAGCTTCGCCTTTTTTGCGTTCAGCCTGGCTGACCACTCGCGCAGTTTGGCGAACCGCCGCTCGCTGCGCCTGGCCAATAGCTGATCGGCTTTCTCGCCGGTGGAAAACTCGGGTAGTTTACGCTGCGCGACGGGCTCCTCCACAACCGGCGTGGGGGCGACCTTCGGCGCGATCTTTGGGGCTGCGACCGGTGCCGGCGTCCCGAGTGCGATCGACCATTTCGCCGCGCCGCCCGCCGTCGCATAGAGCGCGGCCTTTCCTCCCGCCACGAGCAGCACCTCGCCCGCACCGACGGCGTGGAGGCTGGGCGAATCCACTTTGTCGGAAATCGCCACCGACAGCGCGAGCTTCGGCTTGCGCCCGAGCGTGTAGTACCAGATACCGGCGGCGAGCAGCAGCGCGACGAGCGCAAACCCGATTTTCAGCAGACGGGAGAAAGTTTTGGCGCTCATAGCGGTCAGCGTTTGGGGTTGAGCAGCACGCTTCCCGGCGGGAGCGGAAAGGCGCGTGAGGCGACCGGGCCGAACGCTTCGACGTGACCATCGACGAAGAGAACGTGGCCGCCGGAGGTGCGGTGGTTGTTGCCCGGCGCGGAGCCGGAGGTGGAGAAAAGAGTGTCGCCCTCGAGCTTCGCGCGCGTGTTGGACAGCGCATCGGCCACGAGCAGCGCGGCGGGATCCGCGTCGCGTTTTAACCCCGCGCAGTAAGCGTAGCTGCAGCGGCGATCGGCAAACGGCTGCGCCCCCGGCAGCGCCGCGTGGCCGCTGCCGGGGCAGATGAAGACGCTCGTGTCCGTGGTGTAAAGCGGGACGAGCTGGCTGAGCGCGGCCTCGGACGTGGGGCCGGTCGCCGTCGGAAAAGCGCCGTCGTGTTCACCGGCGAAAAGCGTGAGCAGCTGGTGCATCTGCTGGAGCTGCCGCGCGCACTGCGCCCGGCGCTTTGCCTGACCGGACGCCGAACCGGGGCCGTACATGGCGGCATACATGATGAGCACCAACGCCATGACGACGAGGAGTTCGACCAGACTGAAGCCGTGCGCTTTGCGGGGCATGTGTGCCGGGTGTTTTAGCAGCTTCGGTGCCCCGGCTTGACCCATCGCCCCGTGCGCCGCGAGACTTGCGGCCCCTACGATGAACGAAGTCACCATCCGCGTTCCCGCGACCACTGCCAATCTCGGCCCCGGCTACGACTGCCTCGGCGTGGCGCTGCAAATATACAACCGCGTGACCGTACGCCGCGTGACCGGCCGCAACGAAGCCGACGATGGCGGCAGCCTGATGGCCGCCGAGTGCTCCTCGCTTTTTTTCGAGCAGTCGAAAGCGGAGCGGTTCAACTGGGCGTGGTCGATCGCCGGCGAAGTCCCCCGCTCGCGCGGCCTCGGAAGCAGCGTCACCGTCCGCCTCGGCCTGCTTCACGGATTGAATGAACTCGCCAGCCGCCCGCTCACCCGCGAGCGGCTTTTCGCGCTCTGCGCGGAACTCGAGGGCCACCCGGACAACGCCGCGCCCGCGACCTTCGGCGGCTTCACCGTCGCGGGCGGCGCGGAGGTCGCGCGCTTCGCCGTCGCACCGGAGCTGCGCTTTGTCCTGCTCATCCCCGACTTCGAGGTCTCCACGCCCGACGCGCGCGAAGTCCTTCCCACGGAACTCGACCGCCGCGCCGCCGCCCAAAGCTGCGCCAACGCCTGCCGCATCACCGCCGCCTTCGCCGCGCAAAACTATGCCCTGCTCCGCGGAGCCTTTGCCGACCAGCTTCACCAGCCCTTCCGCGAAAAGGCGCTCATCCCCTTCCTCTCCAAAGTCATCACCGCCGGCGAACACGCCGGCGCCCTCGGCGGCTTCCTCAGCGGCAGTGGCTCCACGATCTGCTGCGTGGTCAAAGACAAGGATGAAGGCGGAAGGATGAAGGATGAAAAGATCGGCGCCGCCATGCTTGCCGTGAGCGGCAACGGCGGTGCCCGCATCGTCATCACCCAGGCCGACAACACGGGCGCAACCGTCCTCCCATGAGCGCGCCCCTCATCCTTCATCCTTCATCCTTCATCCTTTCCTGAGCCATGCGCCGCTGGCTGGAAGCGTTTGAGCAGTTCGCCATCGACGTCATCCTCGAGCGGCGCTACGGCAAGCGCGCCGCGCTGCTCCGCTGGCTGCTCTACGCCCTGAGTTGGCTCTTTCGCGGCGGCGTGCAGACGCGGCTTTGGCTCTACCGGCAGCGCTTTCTCCGTGAGCATTCGCCCGCGTGCCTGGTCATCTCGATCGGCAATCTCACCGTCGGCGGCACGGGCAAAACGCCAGTCGTGGAAAAATTCGCACGCACCCTGCAGGATCGCGGGCGGAGCGTGGCCATCCTCAGCCGCGGCTACAAATCGAAGAAGCCGCCACTCTTCCGCCGGCTCCAGCGCAAGTGGCTCGGCATGGAGCGCCGCAAGCCGCGCATCGTCCACGACGGCTCGCGGATGCTGCTCGACAGTCGCTTCGCGGGCGACGAGCCCTTCATGCTCGCGAAGTCGCTCGGCGACATCATCGTGCTCGTGGACAAGGATCGCGTGCGCGCCGCGCTCTACGCCATCCGTGAGCTGAAATGCGACACGCTGATCCTCGATGACGGCATGCAGTACCTCACGCTCAAGCACCGCCTGGAGATCTGCCTCATCGACGCCCAGGCCCCATTCGGCAACGAGTACCTCCTCCCCCGCGGCACCCTCCGCGAACCGCCGGCCAACCTGCGCCGCGCCAATTACATCTTCATCACCAAATCGCCCGCCGCCGGCAACGCCGCGCTCATCGAGCGCCTCCGCCTTTTCAACCGCACCGCCGAGATCCTCGAAACCACGCATCAGCCGCTCTACCTGCAAAATCTTTACGACGCGACCGACCGGCGACCACTGGGGTTTCTCGCCGAAAAATACATCGCCGCCATCTCCGGCATCGCGCGGCCCGAGAGCTTTGAGGAAAAACTGACCGCGCTCGGCGCGAAGCTGGAAATCACCAAACGCTTCGAGGATCACCACCGCTTCACCGACGAGGAACTCCGCGAATTCGCCAACCGCTGCGCCCGCCGCGATCTCGACTGCATCGTGACCACCGAGAAGGACAGCGTCCGCTTTCCCACGCAATTCGAGGGTCTGGACGTGCCCGTCTATTATCTCCGTGTGGAGATCGAAATCCTCACCGGCCACGAAAGCTGGGACGGCCTCATCGCCCGCCTCTGCGAACCGCCGGTGCCACGAAAGCGCGAACATTTTTTTGCCTGAACCACGCGCGTAGCCTGCCCCTCTCCTTCGTCGCCCGTCAGTGCGACACCTGCAGGCGCACGAAGCGGCGGGGATGCGCCGGGTCGTCGAGGTTGAAAAGGTCGCGCACCTCCACCGTCTTCAGCCCCGGCCCGGCGCTGTCACCACCGTAGTAGCCAGCGCCGGTCGTCACCGCGCCGAGCACGCTGCTCGCCAGCGGCGTCCATGGCCCGGCCACATCGTCCGCGCCCTGCGCCGTGAGCGTCACGTCATTGCGCGCCGGGTCGCGGGTGAAGACGATCCGCAGCCGGTCGCCCTCCGGGTAGGTGAAGAGCCCGTTCACCGGCCCGGCGCTGAACACCGTGGGCGAGAGCACCAGCCCGTATTCCGCGAGGTTGTCGAAGGCGTCCGCATCCGGGTTGCCCGTGTCGGGCGCGGAGACGCTGCCGAGGTTCGTCAACTTCCACTGCGAGTACGGGGCGACCGCGATGCTGACATTGCTGGACGCTGCCGTCGCCGCGGGGTTGCCGAGCGCATCCTGGTAGCTCAGCGTCACGGTGTAGGTGCCGTCCGGGATCGCGCTGCCGCTGGCGACTTCCGGGCTGGCGGTCGGGTTCGCGGGGTTGAAGGTGAACGCGTGCGCTCCGGCGGTGCCTTGCGTGTTGGCCAGCGTCAGCACTGTGGGGCCAAATGAGAGCGTCACCGTGCCATTGGCCGCCGCCTCGGGCAGAGTGAAAACCACGCTCACCGGGCTGCCCATTAAGGCGTTCGTCGCGGGAGTGGTCAGCGTTGGGGGCTCAGTCCTGTCGAGAATCGCCTTCGCAATGAAGGGTGACACGTTCGGGCCAGCGAATAAGAAATCTCCACCGACGAAGAGGTGGCTCGAGGCGGCGGCCAGCGCATAGACGCCGCTGTTGTAGTTAGACCCGTAGCTGCTCGTGTGCATCCCCGAGCCGAGGGCCGACCAGGCGCTGCCGTTCCATTTCGCGATGCTGTTGGCAGCCACTCCGCCCGCTGTGGTGAAGCCTCCCCCGACGTAGAGATCAGTTCCGCTCACCGCCAGCACATAGACGAGGCTGTCCATCCCCGAGCCGAGCGCCGACCAAGCGCTGCCGTCCCATTTCGCGATGTTATTGGCCGGCACTTCACCCGCCGTGGTGAAATATCCCCCCGCATACAGATCGGTCCCGCTCACCGCCAGCGCTACGACGAAGCCGTTCGTCCCCGAGCCAAAGGACGACCAGGCGCTGCCGTTCCACTTCGCCATGCTGTTGGCCCGGCACCCCGCCCGCCGTGAGGAAGCGTCCCCCGGCGTAGAGATCGCTGCCGCTCACTGCCAGCGCATTGACTTGGCTGTCCATCCCCGAGCCGAGAGCCGACCAGGTGCTTCCGTTCCATTTCGCGATGTAGTTGGCCGGCACCCCGCCCGCTGTGCCGAAGTTTCCCCCGGCATAGATGTCGCTGCCGATCACCGCTAGCGCATAGACGGGGCCGTTTAATCCCTCGCCGAGGGCCGACCAAGCGCTACCGTTCCATTTCGCGATGCGTCTGGCGGCCACGGTGCCGGCGACGGTGAAGTCCCCGCCAATATAGACATTGCCACTGCCGTCCACGGCGACGGCTTTCACAATCCCATTGGTCCCCGGGAAGCCGGGACTCAGACTCACCCAGTCGGCATCGCTGAAGGTCGGGTCGATGCGCACGGGATAGGTGGCGGTGGCGTCGTCCACGCGCACGGCGAGGCGGTCCGGGGCGAGCACCTCAAGCGAGGCGGGGAGTTCTTTGCCCGTGGCGTCCACCACGCGCAGCCGGGCCATAAGCCAGTTCGCGCCCGGAGCCCTCGAACGTCAGCTTCACCCCGGCCCCCGCGGCCTCGGCCCGCGCGCCGCTGAGCGCCAGCTCCACCCGCAGCCCACCCGCACCCGCCGGACGCTCCGCCACGACGAAGTCGCCGCACGCCGTCCACGCTCACGGAATATTCCTCGGTCAGGCCGGGCCGGAGGAACGAAACCGTTTTCTCCCCGACGGCCACGGTGCCGGTGGAGGCGAGGGAATGACGAATGCCGGATGACGAATGACAAAGGTCGTCGTCCGCGCGGCCGATGGCGGTGGCGATGATGCGCAGGCGTCCGCCTTCGGCCTCGGTGGACTCCAGCCAGAGTCCTTCGCGGGTGACCGTCCCGGCGAGCTTCTGAAAGCCAGTGCGCAACCGCGCGCCCTCCGCCGTGGCCTCGATCCCGATGGCCTCCCCCTTGTAATCCGCCGTGGCCTTTGCCCCCAGCTCGGAGAACGGGATGGGCGCGGGTGCGGAGTCGGCGGCGCGGACCGCAGGCAGCGCGCAGAGCAGCAGTGCGGGAAGGAGCAGGGAATGGCGGAAGAGCAGGTGGAGGTTCATATTCTTTGGGGGGCAGTCAGAAAACCGAAACCGCAGGAGCGAGTCGCTCAAGGCGCGGAGATTGCCAAAGCGGCTGCGCCCCTGTCAAGCGAGGGCTGATTTGGATGAGGTATCACTTTGGGAGAAGATCCAAACCTGCCGTCATCCTGAACGGAGTTCCGGGGAGGCTTGGCGACCGGAACGCAGTGAAGGATCTGACTGAACCGCGGGCGGAGGCGGCGGGAGAAAGAACATCGCTCCTACCAGACCACCTCCGCCCATTCCTATCAGCGATTCTTCACTCCGCCTTTTGTCGCAAAGCCTCCAAAGGCTGCATTCAGAATGACGGCAGGGTTTCGAATCGACACACTGCCGCCGATCGCCACGGAAGATGGTTCGCGTTTTTCCACACGCGATGGCCTGCACATCCCGCGCTGTCCATCCGTCCTCTCATACCGGAACTCCGGTTCCGGTCTGCGCTTGGGAAAAAACTACTACGGCGCAGCTTCGCGTTTGAAACGCGCCATCATTTGGTAAAAGCGGATGGTGTCGCGCACCGGGTGGATCTTGCTCTTTTCGTCGCCGTAGATCGTGCTGATCGGCACCGCGCCGATCTTGCAGCCGCGGCGCGAAGCCACGACCAGCATCTCGGTTTCGTAGTCGAATTTCACCGTCTCGATCGACGCCAGCGCGGGCGCGAGATCGCGGTGGATCATGCGAAAGCCGCACTGCGAGTCCGGCACTTCCTGCCCGCAGACGCGGCTGATCTGCCAGGACATGAAGCGGTTCGTCATCTTGCGCACAAAGGGCATCGTCCGCGTGTCACTCATTCGGGTACCAACGAGCATCGGCGCGGGTGTGCGGTTTGCCGCTTCGAGAAAATTGGGGATCTCTTCCGGCAAATGCTGGCCGTCGCCATCGAGGATGAGCGCGTACTCGATCCCCGCCCGCCGACTCAGTTCGCGCAGCCCGGTCTTGATCGCCGCGCCCTTGCCCTGGTTGACCGTGTGCCGGATGACCTCCACGCTGGCCGCCCGCGCCTCGCTCTCGGTGCCGTCCGTCGAGCCATCATCGACCACCAGCACCGTGTCGAGTTGCTGGCGCGCCCGCTCCGCCACGTCGCGGATGCGCTGTGCCTCGAAGTAACACGGGATCAGCGCGGCCACATTGGTGCGGTCAATCATGAGAGTGGAGGTGGATAGCAAAAAGCGGGCGCAGGCCGTCAATCACTTCCCACTTTCACTTTTAACCGCGCGCTTTCACCGGCTGGAAATCCGCTGCGTGATACGAGCTGCGCACGAGCGGGCCGGAGGCGACGTGCTCGAATCCCTTCCCCTCCGCGACCTCCTTGTAGAGCTGGAAAGTGTCGGGATGCACGTATTCGAGCACCGGCAGGTGCTGCGCGGTCGGGCGCAGATACTGCCCCATCGTCAGCACTTGGACGCCGGCTTCGCGCAGGTCGTCCATCGTCTGGAAAATCTCCGGCTCCGTCTCGCCGAGCCCGAGCATGATGCCGCTTTTTGTCACGATGTCGGGCGCGAGTTCCTTCATCCGCCGCAGCACATTGAGCGACAGGCGATACTTCGCCCGCGAGCGGACCAGCGGCGTGAGCCGCTCGACGGTCTCGACGTTGTGATTGAAAATATGCGGGCGGGCTTCCGCGACCAGACGCAGACATTCATCCCTGGCGTGAAAGTCGGGCGTGAGCACTTCGATGGTGATGTCCGGCTGCGCCGCGCGGATCGCCTCGATGGTCTGCGCGAAATGCTCCGCGCCGCCGTCGCGCAGATCGTCACGCGCGACCGCCGTGATGACGACGTGCTTGAGCTTCATCCGCGTCACCGCCTGCGCCACGCGCTCCGGTTCGTCGGCTTCGAGCGCAAAGGGCTTCGCCGTGGTCACCGCACAGAAGCCGCAGGCCCGCGTGCAGCGCTCGCCCGCGATCATGAAAGTGGCCGTTCCCGCGCTCCAGCATTCCCAGCGGTTCGGACACAGCGCCTCCTCGCAGACGGTGTGCAAGCGCAGGTCCGAGATGAGCTCTTTGGTGGAAAAAAAGACGGGGTTCGACGGGAGCCGCACCTTGATCCAGTCAGGCTTTTTCGCCAGATGAAGGGCGGGATCGATTTTTGCGGAGGACATGGGCGCAGATCTTACGGGCTCAGACCGTGAAAGCAACGCCGCGCCGCCGGACTCGCGCGCTACTTGATCAACTGCTCGAGCGCGCTATCCGCCTCGGCACCGAGTTCCGTCGCGCGCTTGTAGTACTTGCGGGCGTTTTCCTTGTTCGGCGGCGTCTGCGTGGCGAAAACCACGGCGAGATTGAAATGCGCATCGGCATAAGTCGGATCAAACGTGCAGGCGGTTTCCAGTTCCTTTTGCGCAGCCTCCTGCCAGCCTTTCCCCGCGGCCGTGATACCGAGATAGTTGTGCGCCGTGGCATTCTTCGGATTGATGGCCAGCGCCTTGGTCAGCGAACTCACGGCTTCGTCGAGCTTCTGCTCGGTGTAATAGACGATGCCCAGCGTGCAGTGGGAAAAGGCGTCCTCCGGCGCGACCTTCGTTGCCCGCAGGAGCACCTCCTCCGCCTGCTTGTATTTGTTCGCGCGGAAGCGGACGACGCCGAGGTTCGAGAGGATGTAGAGATTGTTCGGCACCTTCGCCAAAATCTTCTCGTAGATTTTCTCCGCGTCCCGGTACTTGCCTTGTTCAAACAGCTCTTTGCCGTCGCGCGCCAGCGGGAGGAATTCGGCCGGAATGTTCGGCGTGCCTCCGACACTGCCCATCGTGTCAGCCGGAGCGGGTTTTTCGTCCTGGCCTTTCGTCGGCAAGTCATCGGTTTTCGACGGTGCAGGGATTTTCTCCGGGGCCACACTCGGCGGGACCGTCGGCTTGATGCTGGCCAGATCCATGGCCGGATCCTTAGCCGTCAAGTCGATCGAAAGGGCGGGCTTTTCCGGCAGGGGCTCGGTGGTCTTCAGTGGAGCAGGTTCCTCGATTTTCGGCGGGGTGGTGGCGTCGGGTGGCTTCGCCTCCACCATCGCAACGGAGTCTGCCGGTTTGGCTGCGCCGAGATCGACCACCGGCGCGGGTTCCGGCTCATCGACCTTGGGCAGGTTGGCCGAAATTTCGTCGTTGCTGACCTGCAGCGACGGCTTTTTGAAAAGCTCCAGTTCCTTCGGAGTCAGTTTCACCACCGGCTGGCTGAGGAAGTCGATCTCCTTGAGCAGCGTCTTGGAGTTGATCTCGAGTTTGGCGAGTTCGCCGAGGACGATTTTTTTCGTCGCGGAGCGCAGCGCCTCCTGTTTCTGCTGCCGGAGCACGATGCCGCGGAGGATGTCGTTTTCCGCCTGCATCTTTTTCCGCTCGACGGAGCCCGCGGCGTTGTCGGCCTTGACCTGCGTGAGTTGCCTGCCCTGCTCGGTGAGTTTGGCCTGCAAATCGCCCATCTGTTTCTGGTAGTTCGCGCTATCCGTGCGCGCTTGCGCGAGTTGTTCCTTGACCGAGCCGACTTCCTTCTTCAGCGCAGCGATCTGCTGGTCCTTCTCCTAGCCCTCGGCCTTGAAATTGGCGACCGACTTCTCGGTAGCGGTCAGCCGCGCCATCAGCGCGGCGTTGTCCGCCACAAGTTTGTCCACGTTCTTGGCCGCTTCCTTCAATTGCAGGAGCTGCTTCATGGCATCATCCCGCTGGCTGGTCATGGTCACGAGCTGCGCCTTGGTGTCAGCCAGTTTGTCGGTGAGGTCTTTTTTCTCGGTGTTGGCCTTGTCGAGCTGCATCTGAAGCTGCTGGATTCTCTGGGGCGCTTCCTTGCTGGCTTTGTCCAGTGCATCGCGTTCGCCGGTGATCTTGGCGATCTTGGCCTGCGCGGCTTGGAGACGGTCGTTCAGTTGCTTGCGCACCTCGATCTCCGCCTCCTGATCAATCCTGGCGGTCTTGAGCAGGCGTTTCGCTTCATTCGCCTCGGTTTGCAGCGCCTTGATCTTCTCGGCATCAACCTTGGTCTGGGACTGCTCTTTCAAGAGCTTTTCCTCCGCGCTATCCGCCCGTGTTTGCAGCACCTTCTGCTGCTTCTCCGCCGCCTCCCGGGCCTGAATGGCTTCCTCGAACTTACGCACCAACTCTTTTTTCTCCCGCTCCGCACGATCCGTGGCGGAATTCGCCTCCCGCAGATCGGTCTGCAACTTTTTCATGCGATTGATCGCGCCTTCCAAGTCGGCCGTCGAATCGGTCTCCGCAGCCCGCGCCGCGGCGTTCTTGCGAGAAGTGGAACGCGTGGGCGGGAGGGATTCGGGAGCCGGATCCGGTTCCGCCGGCGGCGCGAAACTCAACGGATCCTCGGAGGTCGGGAGCGGCCCACCTTCGAGGCCGCCTCCGGTATCGTTCACCGCCCCTTTGCCGGGGCCAAACTTCGCCACCTTCTCCTGCACCCGGGCGATCGACTCGACAGTCCGCTGTTTCCGGTAATTGACGATTGGCGGCTGCCAGCTCGGGAACTTCGTAGCGATGGTTTCGAGCACTTCCTGGGCGTAGCGGTATTTGCTGAGGGCGGTCTTGAAATTGCCGGCTTGCTCGGATTTTTCGGCCTGCTGTGCCGCCATGTAGGCGTTGACAAAAAGATCGCCGGGGTCCGTCGAGTTCTGCGCACAGAGAGGTTGCAGTGTGCTGAGCAGACACGTCAGGAGGAAGGGAAGAAGGTATCGCATAGACCGAAAAAGTGGGCCGAAACTACTTGAAGTCCCCCAGCGTTGCAATCAGTTCTCTCGCCCTTCCCGTGAACCGAATTTCGCCCCGCTCATCGCCCCGGAAACCGCTTGGACACTGGCTCAGCGGGGCATCGCTCGCGGTCCTGGCAACGGCGGGAACCAATGCCCACCGGCTGGCCTCGTCGCCAGAAGCGTGGGTCGAGCGTTTCGCGGATGACGCGCTGCTTTCCTACAAAACTGAGGCAGCGCGCAACACCTCCCTGGCCGAATTGCGGGAATGGTCGGCCGAGCACGGCTGGATGCCCGCGCGCGTCTTCGGAAAACATCTCCCGCGGCAAAATCAGGACCGCCTCGCGCCGATGCTGCTCACCGGCGAGGCCGCCGCGCCGCTGCTCACGGTGGTGGAGGAGAATGGGATGCGCTTCGGCCTGGATTTCGCGGCAGGTTACTCGGCCGGGCTGTTCATCGACCAGCGGGCGAACCGCGCCATCGTCCGCCACGGGAACGTGCGGCGGTTGCTGAACACCTTTGCCTACACCTGCTCCTTTTCCGTCGCCGCGGCGCTCGGCGGCGCGGCGACGGTGAGCGTCGATCTATCGAAAAAATCGCTCGACCGCGGGCGCGAAAACTTCGCACTCAACGGGCTCGATGTCGCGGCGGAAAACCGCCATCGCTTCTACGCTGACGATGTCCTCGACGTGCTCCCTCGGCTCGCGCGGAGAGGCGAGATTTTCGACGTGATCATCCTCGACCCGCCGACCTTTTCGCGCGGCAGCAGGGGCCGAAGATTCCAGGTCGAGCACGACCTTGAAACACTGCTTGTCGCCGCCCTCGGACTCGCCGCGCCGCGCGCGAAAATCCTCCTCTCCACGAACTGCACGCGCCTCACCCGCCGCGCGCTGGAATCCATCGCCCGCTTCGCGCTCAAAGGCACACGCCGCTCCGCGGGTTTCCACGTCGCGCCGCCCCTGCCGGACATCCCGGCGGACTTCGCCGCGCAAACGCTCTGGCTGTTTCTGAAGTAGCCGCCGCTACTTCACCTTGATCAGCTCAATCTCAAAGATCAGCGTCTCGTTCGGCCCGATAATCCCGCCCGCGCCGCGCTCGCCGTAGGCCAGCTTCGATGGCACGTAGAGGATCCACTTCGAGCCCTCCTTCATCAGTTGGAGCGCTTCCGTCCAGCCTTTGATCACGCGGTTGACCGGAAATTCGGCCGGCTCGTTACGCTTGTAGGAGCTGTCGAATTCGGTCCCATCGAGCAGCGTGCCCTTGTAGTGCGTGACCACCGTGTCGGTCAGCTTGGGCGTCTTGCCGTCGCCGTCCTTGATGACCTTGTATTGCAAGCCGCTCGGGAGCGTCTTCACGTCTTCTTTTGCTTTGTTTTCCATGTGAAATTTTTCGCCGCGCTCGATCGCCGTATCGGCTTGGGCGGCAGTGGTGAGGGTGAGTGCGGCGAGGAGGGTGAGATGGAGGGGTGTTTTCATAATGGTAAAACGGGGTGCGGTTTAATCCTGAATGTGTTCCTTGCGCAGGAGCTTGCCGGCGGCATCCACCTCGATGCGGAATTTCCGCCCATCGGTGGTTACTTCCACGGAGTAGGTTTTCTTCGCCTCGGTCACGTCGATCTCCTTGATCTCCGCGCCGCGTGCTTCGCGGAGCAGCGTCTTTTTCACTGCCGCGGGAATCGTGCCGAGGGTCGCCGGCTCGCCATCCGGCTGGACCTCGTCGAGTTCCTTGCGCATGACCCGGCCGCCGCCATCGAGAAAGAGCGCGTAATGCGCGCCGTCGATGAGCAAGCCGACCACATAAGTCGTCCCGTCGCTTTCATTGACCCGCTTGAAATGATGCACCTTCCCCTCGGCCTTTTCCTTGTCGATCGTCGCCTGCACCTCCGCCGGAATCTCGATGGTCAGCTTGCCCGCGCCCTTTTCATCCGCCGCCAGCGCCATGCACGCGAAGACCGTGAGAAAAAGACCGGGGAGAGTTTTCATGCGCTCGCTTTGCCAGTTTGGGAAAAGCGCGTCAACGGCTTTGTCCGCCGCGCCCGCGGTAAAAGCGCGCCGCATTTCCGCCGAGAATCTTGTCCTGTGCGGCGGCGGAAAGCGGCGCGAGCCAGTCGCGAACGAGCGCGAAAACCTGCGCGTATTCCGCCGCCAGCAGACAGACCGGCCAGTCGCTGCCGTACATCAGCCGGTCTTCGCCAAAAGCCTCGAAAACCACGTCGAGATACGGCCGGAAATCTGCCGGCTGCCACGCTTTCTGGTCCGCCTCCGTGACCATCCCGGAAAGCTTGCACAGCACGTTCGGCGCTTTCGCCAGTTCGCGGATCTGCTCCCGCCACGGCGACAGCGTCCCGGCCTTGATCGGCGGCTTGGCGAGGTGATCAAGCACGAACGGTTGCTCGGGAAAGCGCTGCGCCAAAGCAATCGCCGACGGAAGTTGCCGCGGCTGGATCAGAATGTCGTAAGTCATCCCGTGCGCGTGCAGCGCGGCGATGCCGCGGAGGAAATCCGCGCCCAGCATGAAGTCATCGGCCTCATCCTGAACCACATGACGGACCCCGACGAAGCGCGGATGCGCCGCCAGTTCCGCGAGTTGCGCGTCCACTTCCGGCGAGCGCAAATCCACCCAACCAACCACGCCCTTCACGATCGGCGCATGGTCCGCCAGCGTCAGCAGCCACCGGCTTTCCTCCACCGTCTGTCGCGCCTGTACCGCGATGCACCCGTCCACGCCCGCCGCCGCCAGCAGCGGCGCGAGATCGCCCGGCAGCCAATCCCGATGCAGCGGCGTGCCGGGTGAAATCCACGGATATTGCGCCGCGTCGTAGGTCCAGAAATGTTGGTGAGAATCGAGTTTCATCGGGTCGAAAGCTGGGTGACTGCGTGCAGCGTGAGCCTCAAACAAGTCAAAGTCCATCTCCAGCCCACGGGATGTCGCGCACTCCCTTCTTGCCCTGCTTCCGCCGCCTGGCCTATGACCCGCAGTGCCACGGACCCTGCAGCCTCGTGAGCTCGCCCCCCTTTTCCAACTAATGAAAACTTCGCTTCTTCTCCTCGCCGCGCTCGCCCTTTTCCTCCCGACCCTGCACGCCGCGGACACGCCGCCGCGCGAGGTCTGGGGGAAAACGTCCGACGGTGAGCCGGTCGAGGTTTTCACGCTACTCAATGCCCACGGGTTGCGAGCGCGGGTGATGACTTGGGGCGCGGCGCTGGTCGGCATGCAGGTGCCTGATCGCGAGGGAAAATTGACGGAGGTGACGCTGGGCTTCGATAAACTCGAGGCTTGGCTGCGGCCCAATCCCTTTTTTGGCGCTGTCGCCGGGCGCTATGGGAACCGGATCGCCAAAGGGCGCTTCACGCTCGACGGCCGCGAGCATGTGCTGGCGGTGAACAACGGGCCAAACCATCTCCACGGCGGGGCGCGCGGTTTTGACAAGCGCAACTGGCAGGCTGAAGCGGTGGGGCCAAACGCGGTGCGCTTCACCTACGTGAGCGCGGATGGCGAGGAAGGCTATCCCGGGAAACTGACGGCACGCGTGACTTACACGCTCGGGGAGGACGATGCGCTGCGGCTGGATTACGAGGCGGTGACAGACAAGGCGACGGTGCTGAATCTGACCAATCACACCTACTGGAATCTCGCCGGCGCCGGCGACGTGCTCGCCCACGAACTGCGTCTCGCCGCCGCGCGCTACTGCGTGCCGGATGCCACGCTCATCCCCACCGGCGAGCTGCGCGCGGTGGAAAGCGCGCTGGATTTCACCACGGCGAAACCGCTCGGGCGCGATCTGGCCGCGACCGGCAGCGGCTACGATCACTGCTACGTGCTCGACGCCGGCCTGCCCGCCGCGCCCGTACTTGCCGCGGTGCTGCGCGAGCCGCGAAGCGGGCGGACGATGGAAGTGCTGACGACCGAGCCGGGCGTGCAGCTCTATACCGGCAATCATCTCAAAGGCGTGACGGGCCACGCCGGGCAGGTCTATGAACAGCACGGCGGCGTGTGCCTGGAGACGCAGCACTTCCCGGATTCGCCGAATCAGCCCGCCTTCCCCACCACCGTTCTCCGCCCCGGCGAAACCTTCCGCTCGACGACGATCTTCCGCTTTTCCGCGCGCTAAGGCTCAGGCCAGCGTCAGCCGCTCGTAAAGCTCGGCGACGGAAAACTCGACCTCCACGGTGGGCAGACTCACCACGCCATCCGCCGCGACGATTTCGCGCCGCCACCCCTCGGTCGTGCGCCGCTCGACGATGACTTCGCGGCGCTCCTGCTCGATGCGGACGTAGGCATCAAGGCTCGGGAGCGTGAGATAGGCCATGCGTTTCTCACGCTCGTCGATCGTGCGCGTGCTCTCGGAGAGAATCTCGAAGACAACCGACGGCCGCTCGCACCACGAAGGCCCGAGGCCCACGCTGCCGCAGAAGATCATGGCATCCGGGTAGTAGAAATACGTGGTCGCCGAGACGGAGAGGCGCAGCTTCATGTCCGAGCCGAACGCCTGGCAAGGCCGCCCGCGCAAACGGCTGCCGATGGCTACCGCCAGATTCATCGCGATGGTGTTGTGCGCCGTGCTCGTGCCCGCCATCGCATAAACCATCCCGCCGAGGTATTCGTGCTTGATCTCGTAGCTCTGCTCGGCGGCGAGAAACTCCTCGACGGTCAGCAGAGCGTGGCTGGTGGAGACGGCGGTCATGGCACGAACCGTAACCGTCCCGTCGGGGAGCGTCAATGCAACCGCCCCGACACCGGGGGGAAAACGGCTTGTGAGATGGCCCGACTCACGCTAGCACTGCCGGTTGCCCCGCGAACTTATTCACAGGGGCGCATTACCAAAACGACAGGGAGATAACATTATGGCCACTCAGGCTGAAATCATCGTCAAAGAGGGCACCCGCGCCCTCGGGCGTTACGTCCTCGATCCTGGGGAGTATGTCATCGGCAGGGATTTATCCTGCGACATCCTCCTCGACAGTCTTGGCATCTCGCGCCAGCACGCGCAGATCATCGTCACCCCGGAGCACCTCACCGTGCGCGACCTCGGCAGCACTAACGGAACTTTTCTCGGCGATCATCTCGTCGAAGGCGCGATGCGCGTCACTTCTGGAAATTCCATTCGCATGGGCAGCGAAGGCAGCGCGGTGATTCGCCTGATCGACAGCAAGAAGGCTCCTGCGAAAAATGGGAACGGCCATGGGAATGGGAATGGCAACGGGAAGCATCACGAAAACGGCGCGGCGTCTGGCGAGGAATTGAAGAAGGCGCTGGCGGAACGCGATGATGCGCGGAAAAAGCAGGAGGAACTCACCGGCCAGGTCACCGCCGCCAAACAGCAGGCCGACACTTTGCAGACACGGGAAAAAGCGGCCACCGCCCAGCTTGAGCAACTCCGCGCGCAATCCGACAAGAAGATCGAAGTGCTCACTCAGGAACGTGCCGCCGCACTCAAGGAGCGCGACGCTTTGCAGTCCCGCCTCCAGCAGCAGGAAAAAGAACAGCAGGTGCGCACCGCCAAGCTCGAGCAGGAGCACGCGGCTTTGGCCAAAGCGAAAGACCAGGCACAGTCGGAACTTGCCGCGCTCCGCGAGACGCACAAAAAGGAAATCGCCGCCGTGCGTGCCGAGCAGACTGCCGCGGTCCAGACTCGCGACCAAGCGCTCGCCCAGCTCGGCGAACTGAAGAAGCAGCAGCCCGCTGCCGCGAAGATTGCGAAGATCGAAGAAGGCTATCGCCAGCAGCTCGAAGCTCTTGCTGCCCAGCGCCAGTCCGCGCTGAAAGAGCGCGATGAAGCGCTCAGCCGGCTCCAAGCACACACCGAAAAGCAGCAGGTCGAACTTGCCGCCTTCACGAAAAAGCAGGGAGCTGCCGTCCAGGAGCGCGACCTCCAGATCGCCAATCTCACCAAGGCGCTTGAGGCGCAGAAGCGCGAAACCGCCGCCCTCAGCGAGCAGCGGAAACAACTGACCAAAGAGCGCGACGAAGCCGCCGCCCGCGCCACAAAGTACGCTGCGGACCTCAATGCGCAGATGCAGACGTTGCGGAAACAGCGCGACGATCTGCTCCAGGCTCGCGACCAGGCGCTCTCCCAGTTTGCCACTCTCACCGCCACCCACCAGCAGCACGCCAGTCTCCGCGCGACTGAGCAGCAAAACCTCGCCGCCGCGCGCGACCAAGCCCTCAGCCACCTCGACGAACTCCGTACGTCCCACGACAGCAGCCTCGCCGCACTGCAAGCCGCCCATGCCGTCACCCTCCGCGAGCGCGACGAAGCCCTGCACGGCTTGAACGCCCTCTGCCTCGAACAGAAACAACAAATCGAAGCGGCCCTGCGGGAGCGCGACCAAGCCGTGGCCGACCGCGCCGCCGCCGGAGCGAAAGCCACGCCCGTCGTCGCGGCGCAGCGGGAGCAGATCGCCTCGCTCATTGCCGAACGCGACACCCTCGCCCGCGAGAAAGCCCAACTCACCGCGCAGGCCGAGCGGGTTCAAAAAGCCGTCGAAGGACGCGTCAACGCCTGGCAGGATGAGCGTGAAAAGCATGCCGCTGAAAGGCACGCCGAATTGGCCGAACTCCACGGCGTCATCGACGCGCAGAAGAACCAGCTCGCCTCCCTCACCCAGCAGCGCGCCCAGCTCGCGCAAGAGCGCGACGAAACGCTCGCCCAAGCGCAGGCCCTCTCCGCCACCCACGAGCGGCAGCGCCTCTCCTTTGCCGAGGAACGCGAACGCGCCGCCGCCCAGTCCGCCAACCTTAGCGACGAGCAAAAGCGCCAGTTTGCCACGCTTGCCGAGCAGCGCGATCACGCGCTTGCCCAGTTCGCCGAACTCACCGCCGCCCACCGCCAGCACGCCGCGGCCAAAGACACCGAACGTCAAAACCTTCTCGTCGCGCACGACCAGACCGTCGCGCACGTCGAAGAAATCCGCGCCAGGCACGACAGTCAGTTCGCCGCCCTCAGCGGCCACCACGCCACCTCCCTCCGTGAACGAGACGAAGCCCTGCAAGCCGCGCAGGCCCTCACTTTTGAGCAAAAGCAGCAAATCGAAACCCTGATCCGCGAGCGCGACCAGGCCATCACCGACCGCCAGGCCGCGGGCGCAAAAGTCACGCCGGTCGTCGCCGCGCAGCGCGAGCAGATCGCCTCCCTCGCCGCCGAGCGCGACGTTCTCGCCCGCGAAAAAGCCCAGCTCGCCCAGCAGGCCGCCACGAGCCAGCAGGCCCTCCAAGCCCGCCTCCAGGTGGTGGAGGAACAGCGCGAAAAACTTGAGACCGAAAGACAGGCCGAACTGGCGGAACTCCACGGCCTCATCGACGCCCAGAAAGACCAGTTGGCTTCCCTCACTGCGCAGCGCACTCAACTTGCCAGCGAACGCGAAGAACTCGAAGCCCGCGCCCACGCGCTGGCTGAGACCCACGAAAAGGACCGCGCCGTCCTGACCGCCGAGCGACTCGCCATCGGGCAGGAGCGTGATCAGGCCGCCGCGGAATTCGCCAAATTCAGCAAAGAGCAGAAGCGCCAGTTCACCACGCTCGCCGCCCAGCGCGACCGCCTGCTCAAAGAACGCGACGGTGCCCTCGCGCAAATCGCGCTGCTCTCTGCGGCGCATCAGGCCCAAGTTGCCGAGCACCAGACCGAGCGGCAGAAGCTCGCCGCTGCGCGCGATGAGGTCGTCGCGCACGTCGCAGGAATCCGCGTCACCCACGACAGCCAGCTTGCGCCACTGACCGACGAACGCGACCTCGCCTTGCGCGAGCGCGATGAAGTGCTCGGCCAGCTCGCCAGTCTCGAAGTCAGCCGGCAGCAGGAAGTGGCCACGCTCCAGCAGGAGCGCGACGCCCTCACCGCCGAACACCTCGCCATCGTCCAGCAGCGCGACCAGGCCGCCACGGAGTTTGCCAAACTCAGCAAAGAGCAGAAGCGCCAGCTCACCACGCTCGCCGCCCAGCGCGACCGCCTGCTCAAAGAGCGCGACGGCGCCCTCGCGCAGATCGTGCAGCTCACCGCGACGCATCAGGCGCACCTCGCCGAGCATCAGACCGAGCGGCAAAATCTCGCCGCCGCGCGCGATCAGATCGTCGCCCACGTCGAAGAAATCCGCGCCACCCACGACAGCCAGCTTGCGCCGCTGACTGAAGAGCGCGACCTCGCCCTGCGCGAGCGCGAGGAAGTGCTGAGCCAGCTCGCCACTCTCGAGGCGACCCGCCGGCAGGACGTCGCCACGCTACAGCGCGAACGCGACACCCTCGCCGCGGAACATCTCGCCCTCGTGCAGCAGCGCGACCAGGCCGCCGCACAGTTCGCCAAACTGAGCGCCGAGCAGAAGCGCCAGTCCACCACGCTCGCCGCCCAACGCGACCGTTTGCTCAAGGAGCGTGACGGTGCCCGCGCGCAGATCGTGCAGCTCACCGCGACGCATCAGGCGCATGTCGCCGAGCACCACACCGAGCGGCAAAATCTCGCCGGCGCGCGCGATCAAATCGTGGCCTCCGTCGAAGAAATCCGCGCCGCGCACGAAAGCCAGCTCGCGCCCCTCACCACCGAACGCAACCTCGCCTTGCGCGAGCGGGAGGATTTGCTCGGCCAGCTCGCCACTCTCGAGGCGACCCGCCAGCAGGACGTCGCCACGCTGCAGCGCGAACGTGACACGCTCGCCGCGGAACATCTCGCCCTCGTGCAGCAGCGCGAGCAGACCGCCGCACAGTTTGCCAAACTGAGCGCCGAGCAGAAGCGCCAGTCCACCACGCTCGCCGCCCAGCGCGACCGTTTGCTCAAGGAGCGTGACGGCGCCCTCGCGCAAATCGCGCAGCTCATCGAGACGCATCAGGCCCAAGCCGCCGAGCACCTCGCCGAGAGGCAAAATCTCGCCGCCGCGCGCGATCAGATCGTGGCCTCCGTCGAGGAAATCCGCGCCGCGCACGAGAGCCAGCTCGCGCCCCTCACCGAGGAGCGCGACCTCGCCCTGCGCGAGCGCGATGACGCCTTGCGCAGCCGCGCCGCTCTCGAGGCGACCCGGCAGCAGGAAATCGCCGCGTTCCAGCAGGAGCGCGACCGGCAGAGCACCAGCCTCGCCGAGGCTGCCCAGCTCGCCCAGGCGCAGAAAGCCCAGCTCGCCGCCCTTACCGCCGAACGCGAAACGCTGACCCGCGAGAAAGACGCCGCCGCGCAGCGTTTCGCCGAGGATCGCCAGACGCTGGTGCAGCGTCAGCAGGCGCTCACCGCCGGGCGGGAAAAACTCATCGCCGAAAAAGCGACCGCCGTCAGCGAACTCCACGCGCTGCTCGCCACTCACCAAAGCCAGAACGAAGCGCTGACCGCCCAAGGCGTCGCTCTCGCCAAGGAACGCGACGACGCCCTCGCCCTCGCCACTGAACACGATGACGCCAGCCAGCAGCACGCCGCCGCGCTCGACGCCCACCGCTTGACCGCCGGCCAGCAGCACGAGCAGACGACCGCCCATTTTACGCAACTGGCCGACGAGCAAAGGCAGCAGATCGCGACGCTCACCGCGCAGCGCGCCCAGCTCCTCACGGAACGCGACCACGCGCTGGCGAAATTCGCCACCCTAGCCGAAACCCACCGCCAGCAGGCCGCTGCGCAGGCCGCCGAGCAGAAGAAGCTGCTCGTCAGCCGCGAACAGGCCGTCGGCCAGATCGCCGAAATCCGCGGCACTTACGAACAGCAACTCGCCGCCACCGCGGAACAGCAAGCCATCGTCCTCCGCGAACGCGACGCCGCGCTCGCCCGCAGCGGCGAAGTGAACGCCGCGCAACAGCAGCAGCTCGCCACCCTCACCACCCAGCGCGACACCCTCGTTCGCGAAAGCGCCGAGGTCGCCAAGCGCACCGACGCCGAGATCGCCTCTGTCCGTGCGGAGCTGGCAGCCCTGCACGCCGACGAGACTCATGCCCAGGAGAAAGCCACCACCGCCGCCGAGTTCGCGCAGATCATCGCGGGCCACAAAAACCAGATCGCTTCGCTCACCGAACAGCGCACTGCGATCCAAACCGCGCGCAACGAAGCGCTCGCCCTCATCGAAGCCATGACCACCGAGCGTCGGCAGGAAGCCGCCGCCCTCGCCGCCGAGCGCACCACCATCCTGCGTGAGCGCGACGAAGCCGTCGCGCGCTTCGCCCAACTCGCCGGGGAAAACACCGAGCACATCAACGAGCTCGCGGCGCAACGCCTCGAACTCGTGGCCGAGCGCGACAAAGCGCTCGCCGATCTCGCGGAAATCCGGATCGCCGCCCGCAACGAGAGCACTGCCCTGCGCGCCGCGCATCAGACCACGCTGAAGGAGCGCGACGAAGCCGCTACCGACCTGCGCAAAACCGTCGAGGCCCGCACGCGGCAGATCGCCGCGCTGAAAGAGGATCGCGAAACTTTCAAGCAGGAGCGGCAAACCCAACTCGCCGCCGCGGTCGCCGCCCACACCGCGGCGCTCAAGGAACGCGACGAGGCGCTTTCGGACTTGCGCAAGCAGCACGCCGTGCAAAAGAGCCAGCTCGCCAATCTTCACGCGCTGCACGCCACCTTGACCGAGGAAAAGGAAAAAGGCGCGGCCAGCCTCGGCCAGCTCGTCGCCGCCCACAGCGCGCAAATCGCGTCGTTTGCCGCCGAGCGCCTCGGCCTCGTCCGGGGCAAGGATGAGACCGTTGCCGAACTCGCCGCCGCCGCCCAAGCCCAGCAGCAGCAACTCGGGGCGCTGACCGCGCAACGCGACGACCTCCTCCGCCAGCGCGGTGAAATGATGACGCGCTTCGGTGAAATCGCCAGGGCGCAGAAGGCTCAGCTCCACGCCCTCAGCGAGCAGCGCGACGCGCTGCTCAAGGAAAAGGAGCAGCCCGTCATCCTCTTCGCCAAGGTCAGCGATTCGCAGAAAGAGCAGATCGAGACTCTGACCCGCAGCGCCGACGTGCTGCGGAAGGAACGTGATGAGGCACTCGCCCAGTTTGCCAAAATCAACCAGGGGCAGAAGACGCAGATCGAATCGCTGGTGAAGCAGCGCGACCAGCTCGCCAAGGATCAGGAGGCCGCCCGCGTCCGTCTCGCGGAGATCAACGACGCGCAGAAGAAGCAGATCGAATCGCTCGAACGCGAACGCGCCGCCGTGCTCCGCGAAAAGGAGCAGACTGTCGCCCGCCTCCACGAGGTCAATGCCGCGCAGGGCCGGCAAATCGAATCCCTCGACGCCCAGCGCGCCGCCATCGTGAAGGAGAAGGAGGACGCCCTCGCCCGCCTCACCCAGATCGCCGAAGCGCAGAAAAAGCAGCTCGAATCCACCGAGCTGGCGCGCACCGTTTTCGCGAATGAGAGCGAGCAATCCGTCAGCGGTCTCAGGCAACTGCACGAAACCCAAAAGAAGCAGGTCGAGGCCGCCGAGGCCGAGCGCGCGGCCGCCGTCAAAGCCCGCGAGCAGGCCACCGCCGAACTCGCCCGGCTCAACGACGTGCAGCAGAAGCAGATCGAAACGCTCAACGAGCAGCGCCAGCAACTCACCCAGGAGCGCGACCGTCTGCTCGCCGACCTTGCGAAAAACAAGGAGGCCCGCGAGAAGGAAACCGGCGCGCTCGCCGCGGAAAAAACCACCCTCCTCCGCGACCGCGACCAGTCGCTGAAACACTTCACCCAAGTCGATCAGGCGCAGAAACAGCAGCTCGCCACGCTCACCGAGCAGCGCGACATCATCATCACCGAACGCGACCAGGCTCGCGCCGAAATCGCCAGGGCCGCCGACGCTCACAAGGTCCAACTCGTCGCGCACACCCAGCAGCGCGAAGCCGTGGTCAAAGAGCGCGACGCCGCGCTCGCCCGCTTCGCCGAGGTCAATCTCGCCCAAGTCCAGCAACTCGAATCCCTCAACCAGCAGCGCACCGCGCAGCTCAAGGAACGGGATGCCGCGGTCGCCCACCTCACCGACATCGCCAATGCGCAGAACGCCCAGATCGACACCCTGGCCAAAGAGCGCGACACCGCCGTGCAGGAAAAAGAAAAGACCGTCGCCGAGCTGACCCTCCTAAACCAGGCGCAGAAGCAGCAGATTGAAGCGCTCGAAGGCGATTCGCTCGGCCTCCTCCAGAAACACGACGAAACGCTCAAACAGCTTCACGCCCTCAATGCCAGCTCCCGCGAGCAGATCGCCTCACTCGACCATCAGCGCCTGGCCATCGTCAAGGAGCGCGACGAGACCCTCGCCCACTTTCAGCAGCTCCACGAAACCCAGCAGAAACGCATCGCCGGCCTTACCGGGGAGCGCGACGCCATCACCCGCGAGAAAGAGGCCGCTGCCGCCCAGTTTGCCAGCGCCCAGGAGCAGCACCGCGGGGCCCTCAAAGACCTCGACCGCGAGCGCGACGAGATCGCCAGGAAAATCGCCGACGCCCACTCGGCCCGCGACGCCGCCCACCGCGAGCGCGACGAAGCCCTCGCCCTCCACGCCAGGGCCAAGGAGAACCACAAGCAGCAGCTCGACGCGCTGACCCAGCAGCGCGACAACTTGATCGACGATCGCGACCGCGCGCTCGTCCGGCTCGAAGCCATCGCTCAGACCCATCAGGGCGACGTCGACGGACTCGCACAAGCGCAGGCGGCTCACAGAGCTGAGATGACGGAGCGCGCCGAGCAGCAGAAAAAGATCACCGCCGAACGCGACGAAGTCATCGCCCGCATGGAGCGCCTCAAGGAAAGCCACAAAGCGCAGCTCGATGACGTCGTTCGCGAACGCCTCAACCTTATCGAAGAGCGCGACAAAGCCACCGTCCGCCTCGACAAAACCCGCGAAGAGCTGTCCCAGAACACCACCGGCTTCGAGAAAGAACGCCACTACCTTATCAAGGAGCGCGACAAAGCCTTTGCCCAGCTCGACGAGACCCGCAAGGCGCAGAAGCAGCTCGAGCTGACCCTCGACGAAAACTCCGCCTTCGCCCAGGATCTCGCCACCGCCGAGAGGCTGTGGCGCGGGCTCGACACCGGCAAGGACAAGGAAAACGCCGCCGCCCTCGACAAACTTTTCGGCAGCCTCCGCGGCAAACTCCGCGGCTCCCAGCAAAAGGCTGGCGAAGTCCGCAAGCTCGACTCCTTCCAGCTCACCCTCGCCGAGAAGCTTCTCACCCGGAACAAATACGAACTCGGCGGCGAAATCTCCCGCGAGGAAACGATCGGCCTCTTCCGCGCCAAAGACCTCAACATCGACCGCGTCGTCGCCATGAAACTCGTCGGTGCCGACGCCGACGCGCGCGACGCCGCCATCGCCCAGCTCATCGCCGAAGCTCAGGCCATCGGCCGCCTTGAGCACCCCAATATCCAGCCGCTCCATGAGCTGAGCATCGATGAAAACGGCCGCGCCTTTTATACCGCCAAGCTGATGAAAGGCAGCAGCCTCGCCAAGATCCTCGACGATCTGCGGGCCAAAAAATCCAGCGCCATCGTCGCCTTCGACCTGAAAAAACTGCTCACCGTTTTCCACGGCGTCTGCGACGCGCTCGCCTTTGCGCACACCGAAGGCGTGCTCCACGGACGGCTCAGCGCCGAGCACATCCACGTCGGCGACTTCGGCGAAGTCCTCGTCACCGGCTGGGAGAAATCCAAAAAAATTCGCGAAGGCAACGTCAGCAACTACGAGGCCGATGTGCGCCAGGACATCGCCGCCCTCGGCGACCTCCTCCACCACATCCTCAGCCTCACGCCGCCCGCCGCCGAGGACAAGAAAACGCCCGCCGCGCCGGCCAGCAGTTGGAAAATGCCCAAGGCTCTCTGGTCGCTCGCCCAGCAGATTCGCGGCAACCGTGCCGCCACCGCCTACCCGCGCGTGGCCAAACTCCAGACCGAAGTCGAAGACTTCCGCGACGAACTCGGCGCCCGCGGCGGCCGCGCCACCGCCTTCGACGTGCTCAAGCAGAGCGTGCAGAAGTGGCAGTAAGCGCCGGGGCTGATGAAACCTGATCCTGCGCCGCCCGCAGGCTTTTCCGCACTCCGACGTTGGCGCACGCTCTGGCCAGTGGTCGGGATTGGGGTGCTGATGATTCTCGGGATGGCGTTTTATCGCGGGCTGCGCGCGAACCCCTTTGCCCCCTCGGAGTCCTCACCAGCTTCGCCGGAACCAGCGCCGAGCATCGCCTCCGGTGACGCAGCGAATCCGGGCGCGATCTCCGCCGAAGGATGGCAACCACCCGCCCCGCGCCCGGGCGTGGATGCCTCGAATTTCTACAAGAACGCCTTCGTCCTCTACGCCGCGTTGACGAAGGAGGAGGAGAAAATGCTTTTCCAGCAGCGAGATGAAATGGACGCGGGCAAAGCGGCAGCGCTTTTCCAAAAGATTCAGCCCATTCTGGAGCTGTTGCGAAATGGAGCGGCGGCGGATTACTGCGAGTGGGGACTCGGCGAGCCGATCATGGATACGAACCTGTCACATCTCGGCAAGGTCGCGGAACTCGGCCGCCTCGCTCGGTGGAGCGCCAGCTACCGCTTTCCGTCCGATCCGCAGGGCGCACTTGACGATCTCAAGGCGCAGGCGCGGCTTGGCCATCATACGGCCGACTGCGTGCTTGGTTGGTTGGTGCAGATGGGTATGGAAAGCGGCGCACTCGAAGTCCTGCGCCAAAATTCCGGCGTGCTCAATGAGGCAACTTTGCGCAGGCGCAGGAGCTTCTTCGATCTTCCGCCGTCGAGCAGAACATGGCCCGCGCCTTTGCGACGGATGCGGGTATGTGGGATTCGACGGCGGAAAAGCTAACCGGGAAAACGTCAGTCGAGCGGGATAAGTATTTGACCAGTTACCTCAGCGGCAGACCGGCAACCGAAGCTCAGCGGCAGTTGTTCCAGGATGAGGCTGCGCTCATGGCGGAATTGCATTTCTTTAAGCAGACGCAGGCGAAATTGGCCGAGGCGATGCTTTGGCCGGACGCGCAGTATCAAGCATGGTTTAATACCAAACACAGTTGAAAACCGACACCTTCCAAAGTCCGAGAACCGAAGGAAATCGCGCAACGCACCGATTCGTATCGTCCAGTCTTCAACTGAGTTTGGTATAAGAGCGTAAAGAGCAGCCTGCCGGATCATCCGCTGGCTGAGCATTGGCAGTTTCTGGGCAATCCGCCGATCTATGAGCGCCACCAGCAATCCCAAGTCGAACGCGCGATGCTCAGCGCCGGCCTGAAGCTGCTCCAGAGCGGGCCGGGGCAGCCCGGGCAGGTTCGAGATCCGGTGACCGGAGCCGCTTTCACCTACGTGCCGAAGCCGGGCGGTTTCGAGCTGCAATCGACGCTCATGAACACAGGCAAACCCGTGACCATGAGCTTTACGCGACCGCAGTAAGGCCGCGGCGGGAGACTGGAAAATGCCGGTTCGTCATCTCGCTAAATCGCCTCCAGTCTCCCGCCCCACGATGTTCTCACCCGCGGCTTCTCTGTTCCTTGGCCTGGCCGGCCTCCAGCGGCGATCAGCCATGAGCGCTCCCGCAGCGCCGATGGCGCGACGTCTTTCCTCCATGCTTCGCCTGCTGCGTCCGCCCCACTGGTTGAGGAATCTCTTCTGCTTCGGCGGCGTCGTCTTTGCCGGAAACGTCACAGCAGTGCTCGAGTGGCTCCCATTTTAGACAGATTGGCTAGGGTCGCGCGTCATTCCATCGACATGACTCCCGCATCTCCCTCTTCTAAATTCCGCTGGTCGCGATTCGTTTGGTGGGGGCTTCTCCTGACCGGCGCGCTGGCGATTTCGCTGGTTTCGGCGGATCGCGCAAAACGCGCGGCTGACGATGCGGGGAGTCGCTCCGTGGCCTCCAACCCGACCTCAGAGCAAACCGGGCCGGTTTCAGCGCCCGACAGCGCAGCAAAAATTCCCGTCGAGGCGTGGGCCCAGCCGGTGCCGCGCGCGGGTGTGGATGCCTCGGTCTTTTACAAGAACGCCTTTGTTCTCTACGCCGCGCTCACGGATGAGGAGAAGAAGATGTTGCGTCAGCCGGTCGCGGAGCTGGACGAAGAGACAGCCGCCGCCCTTTTCAAAAAAATCCAACCGATCATGGAACTATTGCGCCAGGGTGCGGAGGCGGACTACTGCGAGTGGGCGCTGGGGGAGCCAAGCTTCGACATGCGGCTGCCGCACATTTCCAAATCTGTCGAACTTGGCCGGCTTGCGCGTTGGAGCGCGGATTATCGCTTTCCGTCCGATTCTCAGGGCGCGCTCGGCGATCTCCAGATGCAAGCGCGGCTCGGGGATCATCTGGCCGACACCGTGATCGGCTGGCTGGTGCAGATGTCCATGGAAAATGGCGCCAACAAAGTGCTGGGCCGGCACGCCGGCACGTTCGATGAAGCAGAGGCGTTGCAAGCGCAGGACTTTCTCCAGTCATCCACAGTCGGGAAAAATGGTGCGCGCGCCTTTGCCACGGAAGCAGCGGGCATGGAGGCGATGATGAAAAAACTCATGAGTCAAACGCCCGCCGAGCGGGTGAAGGTTCTGCAATTGATGGACGCCCCGTGTGAGGAAGTCCTCCAAACGGCGATTCAGCGGATGCTTCAGGACGAGGCGGCATTGACGGCGGAATTCCAGTATCTCCGGCAGGTCGAACAGCAGCTGGGCGAGTCGATGCAATGGCCCGAGGCGCAGTATCAGGCGTGGTGGAAAGGCGTGGAGGGCAGCCTGCCCGAGCATCCGCTCGCCGCAATGACCCTGCCCGCGCTAGCGGGTGTGCGCACGCGCGTGCAGCAGGGCCAAGTGGAGCAGGCGATGCTCAGCGCGGGCCTGACGCTGCTCCAAAGCGGACCAGAACAGCTCGGGCGCTTTCGCGATCCCGTGACCGGAACCACCTTTGCCTATGTTCCGAAGCCGGATGGTTTCGAGTTGCAATCGACGTTTAAGAACAGGGGCAAGCCAGTGACCATGAGCTTTACGCAACCGAAGTGACGCCGCGGAGCGGGCTGGAAAATGTCGTCTCGTCATTCCGTCAGATCGCGGTCAGTCTCCCGACCCACGATGTTCTCACTCGCGCGGCCTTTTGGTTTCTCCGCCCGCCCGGCCTTCGGCGGGGACCAGCCATGAGCGCTCCCGCAGCGCCGATGGCGCGAGATCTTTGCTCCATGATCCGACTGCTGCGTCCGCCGCAGTGGTTGAAGAATCTCTTCTGCTTTGGCGGCGTCGTCTTTGCCGGAAAAGTGCGCGACCCGGCGGCGCTGGCTCAGGCGTTCACGGTCTTCCTCGTCTTCTGCGCGGTCTCCAGCGCGGTCTATGTTTTCAACGACCTGATCGACCGGGAGGCCGATGCGCGGCATCCGCAAAAGCGCGCGCGCCCGCTGGCCAGCGGCGCGGTGCGGCCTGGCGAAGCGGTGGCCCTCGGGCTGGTCTGCGCAGCTTTCGCTGGCTTTGGCGCGGTGTGCCTGGGCGGCGCGGTGGCCGCGGTGGTGCTCGCCTATGCCGGGCTGAATGTCGCCTATTCGCTGGGCCTGAAACGCTTCGCGATCCTCGATGTCATGGTCATCGCCGCAGGCTTCATCTTGCGCGTCTTTGCCGGCACCGAAGCGGTGCGCGTGCCGGCGAGCGCGTGGATTCTCATCTGCACATTTTTTCTCTCGATGTTCCTCGGCTTTGCCAAACGGCGCGCGGAAATCGAAGGCGGCAGCCGGGCTCGCGCCGTCCTCGCCGATTACTCCGCGGAAACACTCCAGCGCTTTTGCTACATCTTCGCCACCCTCGCCATCGCGGCCTACGCCATCTTCACCACCTCCATCGCTGCCGAGCGCACCCTCATCATCACCTGCCCGCCGGTCGTCTATGGCATCCTCCGCTATCTGCTGCTTGTCGAGCGCCACGAAGGCGACGAGCAGATCGAGGCCATTCTTTTCCGCGACCGCCCCATCCAGGCCGCGATCCTGCTCTGGCTCGGACTTCACGCTGCCATCCTCTACGCCGGGCTGCGGCTGAATATCCAATGAAACCCGACTGGCTGCCCTCGCTGCGTGTGCCGGTGCTGCCACCGATGCGCCTCGGCGAGCGCTGCGTGCTCGCCATCGGCACGGGTTTTGGGAGCGGTTTCATCCGGCCATTTTCCGCTTCCTGGGGTTCGCTCGTCGGCTTCGCCTACGCCTTCGCACTGCTGCAGGTGGGAAACCTCCCGGCAATGCTGACTATCGGGCTGCTGGTGCTCGCGCTGTCCATTCCCGTAGCGGGAAAGTGTGCGCAGCTCATCGGCGAGCACGATCCGAAATGCGTAGTCATCGACGAGATCGCCTGCGCGCCGCTCGCCGTCTGGCCCGCGCTGTTTTGTCCGATGAGCCCTCTGCTTTGGCTGCTCGCCTTCGTCGTCTATCGCGTCGCGGATTTGGTGAAACCCTTTCCCGCCCGCCGGCTCGAAAAACTGCCCGGCGGCTGGGGTATCGTCCTTGATGATGTCGCCTCCTCGCTGTGGATGAGCGGGCTGTGGTCGCTCGGACTTTTCGCGCTGCGACGCGGCTGAATCATGCCTCGCCCGACCATCACCGCACTTTCCGGATGGGCCGGCTTTCCCGTCGCGCAAACGCAGCTCATCCCGCTCGACCATCCCGCCTTGCTGAAATCCATCGGCGGCCCGCACGCGCTGCGCGGCAACGGACGCGCCTACGGCGACGCCGCGCAGCTCGACGGCGGCGTCACTATCTCCGCGCTGCCGCAAGACCGTTTCCTCGCCTTTGATCGTGAGAAGGGCGTATTGCGCGCGGAGGCCGGTGTGACCATCGCGGACGTGCTGGCCGTCACGGTGCCGGCGGGATGGTTCCTGCCCGTCGTGCCCGGCACGCGCTGGCCCACGCTCGGAGGCTGTGTGGCGAGCGACGTGCATGGAAAGAATCACGCGAGCGCTGGCAACTTCTCCCGTTGGGTGCGGGCGCTGACTCTCGTGCTCGCCGACGGCACGGAGTTGGTGTGCTCGGCGGCGGAATCGCCGGAGCTATTTTGGGCGACCTGTGGCGGCATGGGCCTGACCGGCTACGTCCGCGCCGTCACCGTGCAGCTTGAGCGCATCCGCAGCGACCAGTTGGAAGCGCAGACGGAAATCTGCGCCGACCTCGCCACCTGCCTCGCGGCGCTGACACGGGATAACCACGCCTTTCCACACGCCGCCGCCTGGCTGGATGGCTTTGGTACCGGCACGCGGCTCGGGCGCGGAGCCGTGCTGCGCGGACGGCATGCCCGACCTGCGGCAGACTTCACCGGGGATCTTGAGCGGAAGCTGCGTTCCGCCGGGAATGACCTCCGCAAAGAAAGCCGTTTCGTCGTGTCGCGTGGAACGCCTGACTCTTTCCCCAAGGCGAGTACGATACGCGGCTTCAATGCGATATACCTCGCACGGCAGGGGCAGAAACCACGCGCCGGCTTCGCGAGCATTGCCTCGTTCTTTTTTCCGCTGGATATTTTCGGGCATTGGAATCGGCTCTACGGACCGCGCGGCTTTGTGCAATACCAGTGCGTGCTCCCGACCGTCGCCGCCCACGAAGGCTTTGCTGAAATGCTCACGCGTCTGCAAAGCGCAGACGCCCCGCCGTTTCTCGCGGTGCTGAAACGGACGGGCGCGGAAGCCGGGCCGCTGAGTTTTCCGCTACCGGGCTTTTCGCTGGCGCTGGATTTTCCGCGAACAAATCCCCGGCTCCCCGACGTGCTCGATGAAATCGACAAGCGCATCGCCGCGCTCGGGGGACGCGTCTATCTCGCGAAGGACAGCCGAATGCGTCCCGAAGTTTTCGCGTCGATGTATCCGAGGCTCGGCGAATGGCTCGCCATCAAGCGCCGCGTCGATCCGGAAAATCGTTTTCAGACCGACCTGGGCCGCCGGCTGCGGCTCTGTGCATGAAGATCATCGTTCTCGGTGCCACCTCCACCATCGCCCGCGCCCTCGTGCGGCAACTCGCCACGGCGGGCGACGAATTTCTCCTCGCCGCACGCGATGCCGAGGCCGGCGCAGCGCTCGCCGCCGACCTGCACATCCGCACCGGTGCGCGCGCAGTTTTTGAAAAGCTCGACGCCACCGACCTCGACACGCACGCCGCCTGGATGCAGCGCGCCATCGCGACGCTGGGCGGGTTGGATGGCGTGATCCTGTGCTTCGGCGAACTCGGCGATCCCGAAACCTCGCGTCGCGAATGGAGTACCGCGCATCGCGTCATCGACGTGAATTTCACCGCCGCAGTCGCACTCCTTGAGCCCGCCGCGGCGGAGTTGGAGCGGCTGGGCGCGGGCTACATCCTCGCGCTGTCCTCGGTCGCTGGGGAGCGCGGGCGCGCGGGCAATTACCTCTACGGCGCAGCGAAGGCCGCACTGACCACGTTTCTCGAAGGTCTCGCCCACCGCCTCGCGCCGAGCGGTGTGCGGGTGAAGATCGCGAAGCTCGGTTTCGTCGAGAGCCGCATGTCGCGCGGCCTACCGATGCCCGCGCCGCTGCTCGCCACCCCGGAGCGCGCCGCACGCGGGATCGTGCGCCTGCTGCACTCCTCCGCGCAGAGCGCCTACATTCCGTGGTTTTGGTTCCCGATCATGAAGATCATCCGCTCTCTTCCGCCACGGATTTTCAACAAGACCAAGCTCTGACATGACCGCCGCGCTCCGCACCGCCGTCCTCGAAATCACGCTCATCGCCGCGATTTTTCTGCTGACAAACATCGTCTCCGCGGTCCGGCAAAAGCAGAACACCTACAATCAGGGCACGGCATGGGAGTGGCCCTACCTGAACATGGCGGCGCAGTTCACCAAGCATCTGCCAATCGAGGCCGAAGCGCCGTACGTCTACCGGGTCGCCACACCGTACCTCGCCGCCCAGCTCTCGCCGCACGACCTGTTTCGCGGCTTCCGCATCGTGAACATCACCGGCAGCGCGCTCGCGGCGGTACTCCTCGCCTTTTGGCTGCGCGGTTGCGTCGGCGACTGGCGCATCCGCGTGCTGCTCGTCACGCTTTTCCTCATCCAGTGGGACGCTCCGCCGCGGCTCGTCTGGCATTCGCCGGTGCATACCGATGCCTGGTATTTCGTCTTCGTCCTCGCCGGGCTCATCGTCGCGCGCCGGGACCGCGCCGAGCCTGCGCCCGTGCGGCTCGCGCTGCTTTGTGCGCTCGCTTTCACCGGCACGCTCTTCCGCGAAATCACGCTGCTCTTTCCACTGGCGATACTCGCCGCGCATCAGCCTTTCACCCGCGAAACTGGAGCCTGGCGACTGCGGCTGCCATCGCTGCGGAACTTCCTTCCGTTCGCCTTCGGAATAGCCGCGCTCGTCCTCGTGCATCGTTTTGCGCGGCAGACCGACAACTACGCCTTTGGCGAACTGGTGCCGTATTCTTTCAGCCGGACGGTGCTCACGTTTCTCTACGAGAAGCCGGTCATCGGCTACGCACAGGCTTGGCTGCTGGCCTATGGGCCGGTGCTTTTCATCGTGCTGTTCGACTGGCGCAAAGCCGCCGCCTTTCTCGCGGAGCAGCAGTGGCTCGCCGTTTTCCTGCTGGCGGGCGCGGGGCTGGGATTTTTTGGCGGCACGGACTCGGAGCGGCTGCTCTACTGGTCGATGCCGGTGGTTTATGTGCTCCTCGGTCGCGCCTTGGAAAACCAGCGCGCCGTCCTCGCTTCGCGCGAACTCGCCGCCGTTTTTGTCATTGGCCAGCTCCTTACCTCGCGCATCCTCTGGACCACGCCGGACTATCCCACGGCGCCCCCGCACACCTTTCCCATCCTCCAGCAATTCGGCAGCGACGTGCCGTATCTCGATCTGTTTTCGTATCACGGCTTTCGCATGAAGGAGTTCATCTCCATCGTGCAGTTCACCTTCTTCGGTATCGGCGTGCTGTGGTGGATGCGCGCGCGGGCCCGCGCCAGTGCCGCACCGATCCAATGACCGCCCCCCGCCGCCACTTGATTCCCCTCGCCTCCGGGCGGCGTGTCGCGGTGCATGAATACGGCGATCCGCACGGCACGCCGCTCTTTTATTTTCACGGCTGGCCCGCCGCCGGCGTGCAGGGCGCGCTGCTCGAGGCCTCCGCACGCGAACTCGGCGTCCGCGTTCTCTCCCCGGATCGGCCCGGCATCGGCGCGTCCGACTTTCATCCGCAGCGCCGTCTCCTCGACTGGCCTCCCCTGCTCCGCGAACTTGCCGCCGCGCTCGGCATCGCGCGGTGCCGGGTCCTCGGCGTCTCCGGCGGCGGACCGTACGCGCTGGCCGCGGCGTGGGCCTTGCCGGAGTTGGTGGCAACGGCCGGCGTGGTCTGCGGTGCGCCGCCGCTCGCCGGGATCGCGGACACGGGCGGCTTGCAGCCCGCCTACCGGGCGCTGCTACGGCTGCACCGGCGCGCACCTGGTGCAGCGCGCAGTCTTTTCCAAATGCTCCGCCCGCTCGGACTGTGGCATCCGCCCGCGTGGACCGTCTCCCTCCTGGCCCGCCTCGCGCTTCCGCCGAGCGACGCCGCGGCGCTGACTGACCGCGAGTTCGGCACGTTCTCCATGGAGGCCTTTCACGAAAGCTGGCGGCAGTCGGGGCTCGGCGTCTTCACCGACGCGGAAATCTATGCTGCGGCGTGGGGCTTTGCCCTGCGCGAAATCCGCGTGCCGGTGCGCCTGTGGCACGGCACCGCGGATCGCAACTTCGCGCCCGCCTTCGCCGAGGCGCTCGCGCGCGAACTGCCGGAATGCACCCTGCGCCTGGTGCCTGGCGCGGGTCATTACTCGCTGCCGATCCTGCATGCGCGCGAGATCGTCGCGGACCTCCTTTCATCCCTGCCGATTCCGCTTCAAACTGCCGTCTGAGCCGCACATCTTCGCGCGATGCAATTTGGCATCTGCAATGAAATCTTCCAGGGCTGGACGCTCCCCGACACCTTTGCCTACGCCGCTCGCGCGGACTACGACCTCGTGGAAATCGCGCCCTTCACCATCGCGAAATACGTGACCGACATCTCCGCCGCCCTGCGCATGGAAATCCGCGACGGCGCCTCCCGCGCAGGCGTCGGCATCGCCGGCCTCCACTGGGTGCTCGTCCAGGCAGACGGCATGCTCCTCAATTCGCCGGACGCCGAGACGCGACGCCGCAGCGGGATCTACTTCACGGAACTCGTCGATTGCTGCGCCGACCTCGGCGGCACCCGGATCATCCTCGGTTCGCCCAAGCAGCGGCACGTCGCCGAAGGCACCAGCTACGAGCAGGCGTGGGCGCTGGCCGCAGAAACCCTGAGGGAAGCCGTGAAAGTCGCGGAAGACCTCGGCGTGGTCATTTGCTTTGAGCCGCTCGCACCGAGCGAAACCAATTTCGTCAACACCGCCGCCGAGGCCATCCGCTTCGCCGAGCAATTCGCCAGTCCGGCGATGTCGATCATCCTCGATGTCAAAGCGATGTGCGCCGAGGACAAGCCGATCCCGCAGATCATCCGTGAAAGCGCCGGCCGCTTCGCCTACTTCCACGCCAACGACGTGAACCTTAAAGGTCCAGGATTCGGCGATGTCGATTTCACCCCCATCGCCGCCGCCCTGCGCGACGCGGAGTATGACGGCACCGTTTCCGTCGAGGTCTTCAAATTCGACGAAGGCCCCGAAGTCATCGCCACCCAAAGCCGCGAATATCTGCGGAGCATTTTTCAGTAGAGCGATTCCCGAAAAAGGTTGCCATGCCCCAGCCCCCCGACTTCCTCTACGACGGTCTCCTCAGCCACAACCATGCGGACAAGCCGCGGGTGCGGCGGCTGTGCATCTCGCCGGCGGCGCTGGCCTCGGGTTGGGTGGTGCTGGGGCGGAGCACCGCCGTCCACCGCGACCCTGCCAATGCGGGCTGCCAGTTCATCCCGTTATCACGGAGACTCTCGACTCGTAAGGAGGACCACCATGGCTAAACCCTCAATCCTACAGGCCTGCCTGACACGGCCCTGCTTCATGCGCTCGCAAAAAAAACTGCGTCACTCAAGACAGCGCCGTCACGCAAACCAGCATATCTGGAGTGGCTAAAGGCACTGCGCGACCGTGTTGCTCACGAACTTACCTATACCAACGTTACTTTCCCTCTGTTCACGCCACACGATGAGCAAAACCACATTCATCCACTCTTCGCCCTGACAGAGCGGCTGCTAAGTTCTGAGATCATCGAATCTTTGAACGCCACTGAGCTATTCATTCTAGCCTGTAGCCTTTACGCACACGACTGGGGAATGGCCGTGAGCGAGGCGGAGAAGAAATGCATCATAGGTTTGGCTGAACCAACTACTGCAGATTCGTTTGCCCTTCCTGACGGAGACAGAGCCGCCATGACGAAGCTCCTCAAGGACAACCGAATTGCGGAGATCAAGGCGTTGAGTGATGTCCCTCTTGAACTATGGCAAACCCACGTTCGACAGAGGCACGCTGCTCGGAGCGCGCACCGGGTGAGAGCATTCTTCTCGCCGATTGACGCCAATCTTGGTGAGGCTGTGGCTCTCGTTTCCGAGGGCCACAATCTGGATGTGGAGCGTCTCCGGCCTTTCGAGACCGCGCTACCACTTCAAGGTGAATCGGCGAACATCCGCGCATTGGCCCTCTACCTGCGCCTGATTGACCTTTTTGATCTGGCGCAAGATCGCACGCCTTACGCGCTCTGGAAGTTCATTAGCCCAGAGAACCCGAAATCAGCGGAAGAATGGAACAAACACCGGGCACTGAGCCCGGTGGTCATTGAGCAGTTCCAAGAAACGAGTCGCTGCCTAAAAGTTCGCGGCGCCACCGATGATCATCGCGTCTTTGCAGCGCTTGAGGATCTGCGGGAGTATTGTGACAGCCAGCTACGGTTGAGCAATGGACTCCTCAACGAACTAGAGCCCCGGTATCAACCCCATTTGCTGCACCTGGACTGGAAAATCGAACCAAAGGGATTCGAACCAATATCGGTTCGTTTTGAGTTCGAACGCCAAGCGATGATCAACGTGCTGAGCGATGAAATTTACCAGGGTGACCGCTATGTCTTCTTGCGTGAATTGCTCCAGAACAGCATCGATGCAATCCGTCTGAGACGCGCGCTCCACCAGACCAAAAACACCGGTGTGACATTCGACGGGGCCATTCATGTGACGGTCGAACATGAAACCGATGGACGAGCGACCGTTGCATGGGCCGACAATGGCTGCGGAATGAGTGCGTTCATCGTCCGAAACTACCTGACAGTGGCCGGGCGGAGCTTCTATCGAAGCGAGGACTTTCAGAGGCTCGGCGTCCAAATGGACCCGATTTCGCGTTTCGGCGTTGGAATCCTCAGTTGCTTCATGGTCGGTGAGCGGCTTGAAATTCTCACAAGGCAAGACCCGCATCTCGAACCTGCGGCCGAAGCGCTCAAAATCGAGGTGCATAATCCAAAGCGGCACCTTCGCATCCAGCGATTCCTTCCTGACTCCCTTCCGCCAGTGGGCACAACAACGAAGGTCTTCGTCGGCAGTTTCGCGCCAAAGGATGAGGAGAAATCGGCGACGACGAAGCTCGATGTTACCGAGTATTTGAAGGAGATCGCCGGATTCGTGGAGTTCCCGATCTACGTCGATGAGGATGGCAGGCGAACGGTAATTCTCCATCCCGACCAAGTTGGCTCGGTTGAAAAAAGTAAAGGATGGGAAGTTGCTTCTTTGAACCGTTCCTTCGCATGGCAGGATTTCTTCGTTCCACAGGATGTCCAGCGAGCGCGCGAGTATTTCACCGAAGAAACCATCAATCTAAAGCCCACCGCAAAGAGCCCATTTTTCGAAGGAACAATCTCGTATCCTGTCCTCAACGATGACATCGAACTGCGGCAGGACTACGGAGGGCCCCACGACGAGGAGGCCCACATGGCAGTTCAAGGATCAAAGGAACTGGGCAGAATTCGAGTCCGACGGCGCTGGAGTCCGGAGAAGACTATTTCGGGGAAATCCCGAAGCAGTGCCTGCGATAACCTGTGTAGAATCTACTGTGATGGCGTGCTGGTCCCCGGAGTCTCCGTTCCTGGTTGGGTCGGTGGAGGCTATTCGCAGACATGCACGTTTCGGATCGTGCTGAACATCAGGCGCACCGCAGGAACCAGACTCGACCTGTCGCGTCACGATATTGCAGACGGAGACCACAATTGGAGCGACTATGTGCTTCAGCGATGTGTGGACTCGTTTCGGAAGCGGGCGAAGCAAATCATCACCGAGAAAACACCCAAGGAAGCTCTCTACCATTTGGCGCGTCTCGTCGCATACGGCAGCGGGTTTCGGAAGAGCCTTGGCGAGGTCATCGGTGACAGCACCATCCCGCTGCTGGTGCTCGGGAAGAGTGGTGACATTGTCGTCACAAGCGCGGACACGCTTGATGAAGCGGTTATCAGCGTAGTCCCCGAGAGTTTAGCCGAAGGCTTGGCAATGACACTCTTCGCAGACTGGGCTTCAAAGAAATGGCTCCAAGGCAAAGCTCCGAGGATACCGTGGTTTGGCGAGCGGTGCGTTTTCGCCGAGGGGATGACCTATTCGCTCACGATTTCTGAAAAACCGAGTAGTGTGAGAGCACTGGAGCAGCTTCACGCGGCTTGGTTGGATGTGTCGCACGTTCTGACGGGGGTCCGATTCCTTTCTCCGAATAAGAAAAACGAGCCACCACTCATTCAAGAACTGTGGCTTAACAATAAGCCTGCTAGCCGCAAGGCCAAGGGCCGCAGCGAAGCAATTGAAACCGCCATGCAAAGCAGAGCGCGCCTTGCAGGGCTCCGGCACGATTATGGTTATCACGCGCCGAAGTTCGTCTCTTTTGCGGCACCGTTCGAAGGATTTTTCACGGCCGGCTGGAAGTATTTGAACGTTCTGCACCCCATCGTAGACGCATTGGCAGAATGCATCAAGGCTGTCGCGGACAAGCAATCAGTTGGGGCCATAACCGAGCATGACCTCGGAACGATCCGTGATGCGCTGGAGCCACTTTTTGGTGAAAGCCGTCATACTTTTAACCACTACCTCTCCGGTAGTGCGATTGACGAGAAGTGTGAAGCGATTACACAACTTTTCGATCTCACGTCCAAGTTGGAGATATTCGAGTTGTCGGCCGATCTACTTTGGAAGAGGCAAACCCTGAATGTTCCCCCTGTGGTCAAGACCGGAAAGCTTGGCGCGCCGATTTAGCCGGCAAGACAAGTTCGGCTTTCCTGAGACGGGCCTGGAGAAGCCGGCCGCGTCTGACGCTTTCGATCCAACGGGAGGCGTCCTGAGTACGCGCGGACTGTCGGGCTCACGGAGCTATTTCTCTGCGAGGCAATAGAGGAAGCGTTCGCCACGGAGGAAGAGTTCGCCGTCGGCGAGGGCGGGGGAGGCGCTGAAGGAATCTTCGAGGTGGTTCACGGCGAGGGTGGCGTTTTCGCGATCGTGGCGGAGGACGACGGTGGTGCCGTCGCGGGCGGTGATGTAGAGGCGGCCGGCAGCACCGACGGGGGAGGCGAAGATGAAATCGCGGAGGCCGTCGAGCCGGAGCGGTTCGCCGCGCGGCTGGCCGGTGGCGGGGTCGAGGCGGACAAGGATGTTTTGGTTGTGGCGGAGAAAGTAGAGGGTGTCGCCGTAGAGCAGCGGCGAGGAGACGTAGGGCGTCATCCGGCGGAGCTGCCAGACGACCGCGGCGGTGCCGGTGAGGTCGCCTTTCGCGCCGGCGAGGCGGATGGCGAGCATGGCCTGCTGGTAGTAACTGTTGCCGGTGATGAGGAGGCCGTTTCCATAGACGGGGGAGGAGACGACGTTGTCGGTGAGGCCGGCGCACTCCCAAAGCTGCGCGCCGGTGGCGAGGTCGTAGCCCCGCACGCGTTTGGTGGCGCTGACGATGACCTGCGCGCGGCCTTCGCTTTCCACGACGAGCGGCGTGGACCACGAGGTCTTTTCATCGCGGGCTACTTTCCACCGCTGCCTGCCGGTGAGCTTGTCGAAGGCGTAGAGGAAGGACTCGCCTTCGTGATCCCAGCACACGATGACGGTGTCGCCAGACAGCACGGGCGAACTGCCTTCGCCGTGCGCATGAAGCGTCTGCATGCGGCCGAGGTCTTTTTGCCAGAGCACTTCGCCCTGGAGGTCGAGGCAGTAGAGACCGCGCGAGCCGAAGAAAGCGTAGAGTCGCTGGCCGTCGGTGGTGGGCGAGTTGGAGGCCTGGCTCCCGGTGTTGTGCCCGCCTTCGTGAGGAAATTCCTCGCGCACTACTTTCCGCCACGCGATGCGACCGTCGCGCCGGTTCACCGCGAGTACCACGAACTGATGCCGCTGCGTGACGGGCACGCCGTCATGCGCGCCTGGCGCGGTGTCATAGACGGGTGGCAAGTCCTCGCCGACCGGCACCGCCGCGGTGAGATAAACGCGGTCGCCGAAGACGATGGGCGAGGAGTGCGCCTTGCCGGGAAGGGAAATTTTCCAGCGGATGTTTTTCTGCTCGCTCCATTCCACCGGCGGGTTCGCGTGGGGCGCGACGCCGCTGGCCAGCGGTCCGCGCCATTGCGCCCAGCCTCGCTCCGCGTCGTCGGGGGAGTTTTCCGCGACGGCGGAAAGACCGAGGACACAGCCGAGCGCCGCCATTTGGAAGAGTGTGGGTGCGCTCATGGGAACACAGGATACCTGCGGGCGATCGTCGGCGAATGGAAAGTTAGCCTGCCCGAGCGATCCCCGGGAAAAAACGTGCGAACGGGGCTTTTGAGATGCGAGTTGGATTTCGACAAGTGCGCCAAGCCGCGCTACGCTCGCGCCGTGAAAACGCTCCCCCTTTGCCTCGCGGCCCTCCTGCTGTGCGTGTCCACCCAGGCCGCTCCGTCCGGCGCGGTCGTGCGCGAGGAAGGCGCCATCTATCTCGAGGACCTGCTCCCCAAGCCGGTCAAACTCGCCACCCTCGCGGATACGCCAATCCATTACAAAATCGATCTGGGACGCTATCTCGGCACGTTGCAGAAGGGGCAGATCGTCGAGTTGCAGGCCGTGTCCGATGGCGCGTATCGCGTGCGCGGCCAAGCCCAGCAGGGGCAGGTCGCCGGCTGGGTCGAGCCGAAGTTTCTCAACCCGCTGAAAAAGGACTTCCTCGACAATCTCAAGCAGAACGCCGCCCGCCGCGACGAGGTCCAGGCGCTCATCGCGAAGAACGAAGTGGCGATCAACATGACGCCCGAAGAGGTCATGCAGTCGCTGGGCAAGCCGGCGAAGAAAACCGCCCGCCTCGACGCCAAAGGCCGCGAGGAGACGTGGGAGTTTGTGAAATACGACCGTGTGCCGCAGGAAGCCGTCGGCCGCGACCCGGCCGGCAATCTCGTGAAGACCGTGATCTATGTGAAAGTCCCGAGCGGAAAGCTCGCGATCAATTTCGCCAACAACCTCGTCTCATCCCTCGAACAAACCGAAGGCACCCTCGACCGCGCCGCGCAGGTGAAGATCATCCCCGCGCCTTTTGTCGGCGGATTCTGAATCGCGGGTTGACGCCTCCGCCGGGATCGCTTACCTCTCCGCCCTCGCAAATGCGCACGGCGGAGTAGCCAAGTGGGAAGGCCGCGGTCTGCAAAACCGCTACGAGTGAGTTCGACTCTCACCTCCGCCTCCAAATAGCGTGCGCTCTTCGCCGCGGGCAAATTGAGATGTAAACAGCGAACGTTCGCTGTTTACATCGACGGATGATTCCCTCCCTGCACCGCCCCACCCATCGGATCGTTTCGTCCGCTCTCGCCGCTTTGGTTTGGTCCGCCGTCACCATCCAGGCTGCCGATTACTTTCCTCCGCCCGACAGCGAGGGTGGCTGGCGCACGCTGAAGGACGCAGCGGAGATTCGCGAAAAGGCGGGAATGGATTTGCGCCGGCTGGAGCAGGCGTATCAGGTCTGCGAACGCGGCACGCAAAACGGCGGACTGCTTGTCGTGCGGCATGGCTATCTCGTTTTTGAAAAGTATTTCGGGCGCGCCAATCGCAACGCGAACCCCGACATGGCCTCGACGGGCAAGGCTTTCACGAGCATTGCCTGCGGCATCATGCTTGCCGAGTTTCGGGACAAAATCCCCGACGGCCTCGAGACGAAGGTTTTCACGGAAAAATATCTGCCCGAGGCGCTGCCGCTCGACGATCCGCGCAAGGCCGACATCCGGCTCGGCCAACTCCTGTGCATGTCCGCAGGCTATTGGGGTGAGGGCGGAGCACCGACGGGAATCGTCATGGGAAAAGTCACGGCGCTGCCGCCGAAACCGGGTCAAAACATCCGCGACCTCGACCTGTCCTCGCTGCGCGTGCCGCTCTGGACCGATCCGGGCGCGGGCTATTCCTACTCCTCCCCCGCCCCGCACATCGCCTCGATCGTCCTGCGCCATGTCACCGGCATGGAGTTGCAGGATTACATCGGCGAGCGGCTGGCGAAGCCGATGGACTGGGGCGCGTGGGGCTACTGCCTGCACCGTGGCGATTACACCATGCCGCATGCCAATGGCGCGGGCAGCATCGCCGTCCACGCCACCGATGCGTTGCGCTTCGGCTATTGCCTCCTGCACGAGGGGAAATGGCGCGACCGGCAGCTTGTGCCCGCCGACTACATTGCGCTCTGCCACCAGCCCTCGCCCTTCAATCCGCACGCGCCTTTCAGCCTGCAATTCGAGCACAACGCCGACGGTCACGTCATCGCCGCGCCGCGCGATGCATTTTACAAATCCGGCGCGGGTGGCTTCGGCATCTTCGTCGTGCCGTCGCTCGATCTCGTAATCTACAAACTCGGCGGCAAGGACGGCCAGTACGACCCCGCGCTCATCGGCCTCCCCCAGCCCGAGCCCGACCGCTCGCGCGACAACTGGCAACCCATCCCGCGCACGCCCTTCAACGAAGGCAGCCTCGGCGGCGACGACGGTCTGCGCCGCGTGCTCGAGCTGGTCTCGGCAGCGGTGCGGGACTGATCGCGAATCGCAACCTTTCCAGAATCCACCGTTGCGATGATCCGAATCCTTCCCTCCCTGCGGAGAATCCTTCCCGTCCTTGCGCTGCTGCTGGCTCCTCCGGCCTTGCGGGCAGAGGAGCGGGTGGTGGCCTACGTGCCAAACTGGATCGACCTCCCGGCTTTCGCGGAGACGATTGATTACGCCAAGGTCACCCACCTGAACATCGCTTTCGAGAACCCGGTGAATGACAGCGGTGACCTGTCATTCAGCCGTAAGAATGAGGCTTTGCTGGCCAGGGCCAAGGCCCACGGCGTGCCCGTGCTGATCTCGATCGGCGGCGGTTCGGCCTCGGGCGACAAGACGCTGCTTGCGCGCTATTTCGACCTGACCACCGATGCCAAACGCGCGGGCTTTGTCGCGAAGCTCGCCGACTTTGTTTCGAGTCATGGCTTCGACGGTCTCGACGTGGATCTGGAAGGGCCGTCGATCAACCAGGATTACGGCGCGTTCATCGCGGACCTTGCCGGTGTTTTGAAACCCAAGGGCAAGCTGCTCACCGCCGCGCTTTCCAAAGGCTATGGGGGCAACAAGGTGCCGGATTCCGTCTTCGCGCATTTCGATTTCGTCAACATCATGGCCTATGACGGTGCCGGCCATTGGGATCCAAAATCGCCAGGGCAACACTCGTCGATGGAGTTTGCGAGGAACAATGTGAGCTACTGGCTCGGGCGCGGACTGCCGAAGTCGAAAGCGGTCCTCGGGGTGCCCTTTTACGGGTATGGCTTCGGCGACGCCTTTCGGAAGCGGGATTACCCCTATGCCGCGATCGTGGCCGCCTATCCGGGTTCCGAGAATACCGATCAGATCGGCAGCACGATCTGGTACAATGGTCTGCCGACGATCAAGGCAAAGGCCGCCTTGGTGAAGGAACAGGGCCTCGGCGGAGTGATGATCTGGTCGCTCGATTACGACGTGAAAGGCGACCGCTCGCTGCTCACGGCGATCCACGAAACGCTCCGCGCAAAGCCCGCACCGTCAGTGGCTGAACCGAAGCCTTGAGGAGAGCGGAAGCGGACGTGCATCCGCAATAGCGACGGGTGCAGACAGGACGGCGTCTTCGTATTGTGCGGAACGGAGTTGCCGGACTATATCGGACGCATGTCTGAACCCACATCCCCCGGAGCAGCGCAGCCCCATTCCATCTCCCGTCGCGACGCGCTGCGTTCCGTCGGTTGGGCCACCGCCGGCCTACTCGCATCGTCTTCGCTGGCCCTGGCGGAGGATGAAGCGGCCACGGTGAAGATCGCGCCCGAGCCGTTGTTCGATCTTTCGCCGTGGCTCTACATGCAGTTCATGGAGCCGCTCGGCACCACGGATGGCTCGGTCGAAGCGAGCTGGGATCATATGCAGCAGCGCTGGCGGCCGGATCTCATCGAGGCCACGAAGGAACTCGCGCCGCCGATGCTGCGTTGGGGCGGACTTTTCAGCTCCTACTACCGCTGGCGCGAAGGCGTGGGGCCGCGCGCCACGCGCAAGCCAATGCACAATCTCCAGTGGGGCGGCGTGGAGACGAATCAGATCGGCACCGCGGAGTTCATGGACTTTTGCCGGCAGGTGAAAGCCGACCCGCTGATGTGCGTGAACTTTGAAGCCGAAGGCGACCCGCGCTGGCAGGTGAATGAACTCGGCGAAGAGCGCGCCGGCAACGCGCAGGAAGCCGCCGATTGGGTGAGCTATTGCAACGATCCCGAGAACAAGGAGCGCATCGCCCACGGCACGCGCGAGCCTTTTCCGATCAAGGTCTGGCAGCTCGGGAATGAAACGTCTTTCGACCCACGACGCTTCAAACGCGACTGGGCGATTCGCAAAACCATCGAGTTCAGTCAGGCCATGCGGAAGGCTGATCCGACGATCAAGCTCATCGGCTGGGGCGACAGCGGCTGGGCGCCCGAGATGATCGAGAAAGCGGGCGAGCACATTGACTTCGTCGCCTTTCATCATCTCTTCGATCCGGGCGCGCCGTTGAGCGACAACGCCTATCTCAAAGACCCCGCCGCCACTTGGGACGCGCTCATGGGCACGGTGAAACGGCAGGAGCGCAAGCTCACCGAAATGCGCCAGCAGGTGGAGCGCTTCAAGTTCCCGCTCGTCATGACCGAGAGCCATTTCACGATGCAGGGGCGCAACCGCTGCGACCTCAATTCCGCGTGGGCCACCGGCGTCGCCTACGCGCGCTTCCTCAATCTCCACCAACGCCACGGCGACCTCCTGCGCATCGCCAATCTCGGCGACTTCTGCGGCACGCGCTGGCAGAGCAATGTGATCATGATCCCGACGCCCGGCGGCAAATCCTACATCATGCCTCTCGGCAAAGTGACCGCGCTCTACCGCAAGCACACCGGCCAGAAATTCGTGCGCGTCAGCGGTGGCCCGCCCGAACTCGACATCACCGCCAGCCGCACCGGCGACCAATTCTTCCTCCACGTCGTCAATACCCACCGGACCCGCTCGCAGACCTGCCGGCTCGCCCTCAATGGCCTGACCATGCTCTCCGGCAAAGCCTTCGAGATCGCCGCCGATCCGCAGGCCGAAATCACCTCCGCCAAAGACGATCCCATGACCGTCCGCGAGCGCGTCCTCGACCCCGCCGCCCCACTCGTCTTTCCGGCTGCGTCAGTTACTGCGGTTGAAGTTGTGACGCGCCCAGCGTAGCTCTACGGGCCCGGTTTCGTGCGCTCGATTTCGCGGATCGCGTCCGCGGTCGGCTCAATGAGCGACTCAAGGCCCGGCCTGTTGTAGAGCCCGCCTTCGCGTTCCCCATTCTTTCGCTTCTCGCCGATGAAGAGCTGCTCGATGATCCGCACGGCTTCTTCGGATTTCATGTCTTTCGTGAAGCGTTCGCGGTCTGCACTGGAGATGTTCGGCGTGAGATATCGAAGATGGAGTTCCTGCGCGACGAGCACGGCCGGGGCTTCTTCGCGGGAGAGGGAACGGGTATCACGGCCCAGGTTTTTGACGATCTTGTCTTCAACCAGGTGGTGGGATTGGAGGGTTTTGGTGGCGAAGGCCGCTTTGACTACAGGGTTGATGTCGCCATCGCGAGCATGACCCCATTCTTTCTGGAGCTTCATGATAAGATTGAAGAGAATGTCCGGCGCGCTCTCACGATCCGGGAGTTTTTCCTGCTTGCCGTGGAGAGGGGAGCGGTCCCGGTCTTCCTCGCGTGAACCGTCGCGCGTACCGAAGCGCACGCCGATTGCCTTCAGATCCTTTTGCAGCTTCTCATTGACGCGCATTTGTTGTCCCAGATGGGTCACATCCTTGTGCCTTCCAATGATCAACGATTCTTTCCGCCCGTCCTCCCGCGGAGTCACGTAGAATGGCCCAACGTCGTGTTTCGGCAGCGAGATTTTCTCGCAGTTCCTAGCGAATTTCTCTTTGAATTCGTCCATGAGATGAAGCGAAGCATTTCGTATCGCTTGCTGCACGCATTTTTCGATGGGCGGGGGAGTGCTTTTCAACCGTGTTCGCGCTGACGAGAGGACCCAAGGAATTTCCGATTTGCGCTTGAATGGTCGCCATAGAAGCTTGCCGAATCATATGCCAAAAGTCCGCACAGGTCTCGATGTAATGGTCGCTCAGGATTTTGCTCCGTTGCGCGGGTTGAGAGCTGGCCTCGTTACGCATCCGGCTGCGGTAGATGACCAATTGCGTCAGGCCATCGAACTGTTCGCGTCTGCGCCGCAGGTCACGCTGGCGGCGATCTTCGGGCCGGAGCATGGCTTGCTCGGGCAGGCTCAGGATCTAATCGCGGTATCGGGCGGCGAGTCCAAGCAGCTCGCCGCGGCTGCGGTGCATAGTCTTTATGGCGCAAAGATCGAGAGCCTGCGGCCCACGGCGGAGCAACTGGCCGGGCTGGACGCGCTGGTCATCGACCTGCAGGACATCGGCAGCCGCTATTACACCTTTCAGGCGACGATGCGCTATTGCCTCGAAGTGGCGCTGCCGCTGGGGCTGCGAGTCTTCGTGCTCGATCGGCCGAACCCGCTCGGCGGCGAGGTGGTGGAAGGGCCGGCCGTGCGGAAGGGATTCACGAGCTTTGTGGGTGCGCACGATCTGGCGACGCGTCACGGCCTGACCCTGGGGGAGTTGGCGATGCTCTATCAACAGGAACTCAATCTCGACCGGGGCGAGTTGCGGGTGGTGGCGTGCGAAGGATGGAAGCGTGCCCAGTATTTCGACGAAACCGGCCTGCCGTGGGTGCTGCCTTCGCCCAACATGCCGACCCTCGACACCGCGCTGGTCTATCCCGGCCAATGCCTGCTCGAAGGCACGAACCTCAGCGAAGGCCGCGGCACCACGCGCCCTTTCGAGCTCTGCGGCGCGCCGTGGCTGGACGCAGCGAAGCTCGCCCGCCGCATGAACGACGAGAAGCTACCCGGGGTGCGCTTCCGCGCGGCATGGTTCCGCCCGACCTTTCAAAAGCACGCCGGGGAGGATTGCGGCGGGGTGCAGTCGCATGTCACGGATCGTGCCGCCTTCCAGCCCGTGCGCACCAGCCTTGCCCTGCTCGCCGCGATGCGGGAAATGTCAGGCGCGCATTTTGCCTGGCGCACCGAGGTCTATGAATTCGTCCGCGACCCGATCGCCATCGATCTGCTGTTTGGCTCAGCGCGCGAACGCACGCATCTGGAAGGCGGTGATCCCTGGCGTGAGCTTCCCGTGGCGTGGGCAAAGGAGGAAGAGGCCTTCACGCATCGCCGGCACACGGCGCTTCTTTACGACTGAGGCACCCCATTCGCGGCTCGGCGCGCTGCTTCAGTACCACGTCCGCAGCCGCACCTCGATGCCGAGGTCGGTGCCAACTTGCTGCTTGAAGCTGTCCAAGTCTGCGTAGCTGTTATCCTGGTTCCGATAGTGGTAGGGGAAAATGATCGCCGGCCTGAATGCGCGCACGACGCTCGCGGCGGTCGTGATGTTCATCGTGAAGGGGATGTTCATGCAGACAAAGGCAGCATCAATGTTCGTCAGCGCGCGCATCTCCGGCGTGTCACCGGTGTCGCCGCTGATGAAGATGCGCTTGCCGCCAATGGTGAGGACGTAGGCGTTGCAGGTGCCGAGAGGATGGTTGCTGTTGTACGCAGGCACGCCCTCGATGGTGATTCCATGTACCGTCTGGGGCGGCGTGTTGCTCGATGAAGGCGTCTGCCCGGTCTTCATCAGGATCGCTGCACCGACGAGCCCCGCGAACGGGCCCGCTGTATAAACTGAATTTGGGCAGACGATCTTCCCGCCGGCGTTCAACTGCGCACTGAGCGTCGCGACGTGATAGTGATCGAAATGGTTGTGGGTGACGAGGATCAGATCCGCCTTTGGAAAGGCCGCGTAGGGGGCCGCGCCGCCTACGGGGTCCACGTAGATCATCTTCCCGTTCCAGCTCATCACGAAGCTCGCGTGATTCACCGGATGAATGATCACCTCGCCCGCGCTGGTCTGGAAATGATCGCCCGTCAGGTATCCGGTGCCGGTGAGGCTGACGATGCGGTAAAAGCGCTTCGGAAAATACGGCCCCGCGGCATCGGTATGCTGGAGCAGTCCCGGACTAAGCAGCGTGACGAGCGGTGTCCATGCCTGAAGGTCGGGCGAGGCCTCGAAGCGGTAGTATTGGCTGGCCGGGGTTGTTTGCTGAATGAGCACCTCGCCATTCGCCATTCGCTGCACCGTGGGCCAGGGAGCCGCGACCGCCACGGCAATCCAGACGGCACCGATGAGGAAGGCGATGCCGCCAGCGTAGCTGAGGAGAAAGGGGGAGGCGCGCGGTTTCATGCACGGCAATTTTTTTGCGAAAGGCGAATGTCCTTCGCGTAAGGCGCAGCGGCAAGCTCCCATCGTGGCGGGCGGGCACGCCAAATATCTGGCCCGGCGCCAACGAGCGGCGCGTTTCTGCGATTGCAAATCGCGTCCGGCAGCTTACCAACTCCACACCTCATGAAAAACCACCCTCCCCTCACGACCAGGGCGCTCGCCCCCCTCGCGCTCGGCCTCCTCAGCCTCCTCAGCCTCGTCTCCTCCACGGCGCTCGCCGCCGACTTGAAGTTCACCCCCGCGCCCACCTTCTTCGAAGCCACACCCGGCGGCGAGCCCCTCGGCCCGTGCCACGGCGGCCTCGTCCTCGACAAAGCGGGCAACATCTACGTCACCACTGATACCCCGCGCGGCATCGTGGTCTTCTCACCGGACGGAAAATACCTCCGAAACTTCGGACCCACCCGCATCCACGGGCTGGAAATCCGCGAAGAAGGCGGAGCCGAAGTCATCTACGCCGCGCGGCCCTCCGAACATGAAGTCATCAAACTCAAACTCGACGGCACGCAGGAGTGGTCCATCCCATTTCCCGCCGAGTCCGGCCTCTACAAAGAGGCAAAAAACTTCAATCCCTGCGCCGTCACCGTCGCGCCCGACGGCTCCATCTTCGTCGCCGACGGCTACGGCGCAAATTATGTGCTGAAGTTCGACAAAGACCGCAAATTCATCAAAGCCTTTGGCGGACCGGGCGAGGAAGAGGGTAAGTTCAACACCTGCCACGGGATCGCCCTCGACCTGCGGCAGGGCCAACCGCTCCTGCTCGTGTGCAACCGCAACAGCAACCGGGTCGAATACTGGGACCTCGACGGCAACTTCGTCAAAGTCATCCAAAAAGACCTGCGCATGCCCGCCGCCGTCCACATCCGCGGGGACTACGCCGTCTTTCCAGAACTCCAGGGCCGCGTCACCGTCCTCGACAAGGCCGGCGCCATCGTCGCCCAGGTCGGCGACAACCCCAACCCCCGGCAGCGCGCCAACTACGGGCTCGCCCAGGAAGAGTGGAAAGACGGAATCTGCAACTCCCCCCACGGCGGCTCCATCGACAAAGACGGAAACCTCCTCATCGCCGAGTGGACCAAGTTTGGCCACCTCCACAAATTCCAACGCGTCCCCTAGCGCCCCCCCTGCCCACCGCCTCCAGCTCCGCAGGATGACGGAGAAAGCCTGCGGAAAAACATCCGCCGAGTGGAAAATCCCCTCCCCCCCACCCCGTCGCCGCCCGCAGAGGGCGAGGAGGCCGGGAAAGCCGCCGCGACCGGGAGCGCCGGCGATGACGGCGTTATTCGCGCGGGTCGCCGAGGTAGGCGAGGAGGTCGGCGAGTTCCTGGGGGGTGAGTCGGTCGGCGAGGCCGGGCGGCATGAGGGAGACGGGGAGCGGTTCGCGCAGGAGGACATCGGCGAAGCGGTATTTGGTGAAGGTGCCGGTGGCGTCGAGGAGGGTGAAGTCGGCTTTGCTGTCCACGAACTGGTCGATGCCGAGGACTTCGCGCCCGTCCTTCATCTGGACGTGCCACTGGACGAAGGCGGGGGCGATTTCGCGGCTCGGTTCACGGATGGCTTCGAGGAGTTGCGCGGGTTTCATGCGCCACGCGCCGGTGAGGTCGGGGCCGATGGCCCGGCCGCGGCCCTCAATCTGGTGGCAGGTGGAGCAGAGGGGGCCGCCGGGGTGGAAGAAGAGGCGGCGTCCGGCGGCGGCGTCCGGCACGATGGGGCCGGGGGTGGCGCTGACGGGGAGGGCTTCGCCAAGCGCGCGGGCGGCTTCGCGCTGGAGCAGCGGATGGCCGGTGGAGAGGGCGGCTTTTAACACCTCGCGCGTCTCGGGCTGGGACGCGCTGAGGGCGAGGCCGGCGAGCATTTCGGCGCGGAGGTCCTGGGCGAGGTGCGGGGAGTTGGCGAGGGCGCGGAGTTCAGCTTGCGCGGGGGCATCGCTGCGGGCGGCGAGGATGCGGGCGGCTTCGACGCGGAGGGGCGGGTGGTCCACGGTGAGGAGCGGGCGGAGGGCGTCGAGCGTGAGGGCCGGGTGGGCGACGGGAAGGAGCCTGAGGGCGAGGGCGCGCAAGGCGGGTGCGCGCTGCGGGTCGAGCGCGATGTCGGCGGTGCGCTGGAAACGGGCGGTGGTGCTGGCTTTGCCGTCGGCGTCCCGCTTTTCGGTGGCGAGCAGCTCGGCGGCGGCGAGGTAGGCGTCGAAGACCTGGCGCGTGGGGTTTCCGGCGATGGCGGTGTCGAGCTTCGCCGTGAAGTCGGAGAGCCGCTCGACGCCGATCCATTCGAGCGCGGCACGGCGCACCCCAGGGTCGAGGTCGGTGAGGGCGTCGGCGAGGAAGGTGGTGTCTTTTTGCCGGCGCGCGGCGAGGAGGATGCCGAGGCGGATTTTCGGATCGGCGTCGCGCGAGTGCTGCGCGCAGAGCGCGGGGTCCCTGGCGAGCGCGAGGACGGCGGCGCGGAAGAGGAAAGGGTCATCGCTTTGCAAAAGCGGGAGTACTTCGGCGGAGGTGGTCTTTTCATCGAGCAAGGCGGCGAGTTGCGTCTCGGGCGCGGTGCGCGGCAACGTCACGGGCGCGGCGTTCACGCCGAGGATGCGCCAGACGCGGCCCTGGCCATGCACGTCGTAGGAGCCATCGACCCAATCGCTGACCAGGAGCGTGCCGTCGCTCGCGGCGGCGATGCCGCTCGGGCGGAAATCGTAGCCGCCGCTCACGAGCACCTCGGGCTTGGTGGTGAAGGAAGCGCCGCGCGGCGTGAGCGGAAAGCGCTGGATGGCGTGATCGGTCCAGGTGCAGCCGAGAAACGCGTCGCCGTGCCAGAGCAAGCCGGTGGGGGCTTCGCCCGTGTAGCAGAGCGGCGGCAGTGTGCCCGGCCAGCGGCCATCCCACGAGATGAACGGATGATCGATCGTACGCCCGAAGCGGTAGCGATAGCCGTAGTCGCCGTGCCGGACGATGTGGAGCAGTCGGCAGAAGGAGCCGCCGCCGGGATCGTTGTCGAGCGCGAAGAGCCGGCCCGCGGGATCGAAGGCGAGGCCGAACGGATTCCACACGCCCCACGCCCAATGCACCAGTCCGCGGCCTTCTTCGTCGAAGCGAAAGATGGCGCCCTCATCCGACCCGCGCACCACCACGCCGTCGCTGCCGGTGAGCGTCCACGGGAAGCCGTGGTTTTCGCCGAGGCCGAGGAAGAGCGCGCCGTCTGGTCCACGGGCGAGGCTGGAGAGGCCGTTGTGCGGATATTTGTCGTCGGTCACGAGCGTGAGCAGCGTGCGGCGCGCGTCGGCGCGGCCATCGCCGTCGGCATCATGGAGGCGCAGCGTCGCGGCGCGCGTGGAGACGATCGCATCGCCGCCGGGGAGGAGCAGCAGCCCCATGCCGTCGCTGAAACCATCGGCGTAGGTCGTGATCTTGCGCGCGCGACCGTCCGGACCGAAGTCGTCGAGAATAAGCACGCGATCGGTCGGCGGGGCGTCGTAGTTTTTCGGGCGAAAGTGCGTGTTGTTTTCCAGCACCCAAACGCGCCCGCGCGGATCGACGGCGATGGCCGTCGGTGTGCGCAGATCGGGCGCGCTGGCGACGAGTTGGATGGTGCCGCCGGCGGGCACGACCTTCGGCGGTTCGGCATGGAGGGCCGCCGCGAGCAACGCGGCGAGGAGGATGGGGAGGCGCATGGGAGCGGTGTAGCCGCGCTGCTGCGCGGGCGCAATCAATCCTCCCGGCTGGCAGGAGCTCCATTTGCGAACGGATTGTCGGGCAGCCGCTCCGGTTGCCAAAGTCTTCCAGAAATTGGAGGACTCAAAGTTGCGGCTAAAACTTCCGGCAGTTAATGACTGGGAGGGCCACGATCAGGCCGCTTTAACCGCCGCCACCAATTCTTGCAGCGACGCTCGGGCATCGCCAAAGAGCATCCGGCAATTGTCGCGGACGAAGAGCCGGTTTTCGATGCCGGCGAAGCCTTTGCCCATCGAGCGTTTAAGGACGATGACGGTGCCGGCCTTTGCGGCTTCGATGATCGGCATGCCGTAGATTGGGCTGGTTTTGTCCTCTTGCGCGGCGGGATTCACCACGTCGTTGGCGCCGATGATGAGGCAGACATCCACGCGCTCCATGTGCGGATTGATCTCGGCCATTTCGATGAGCTGCTCGTAAGGCACGCTGGCTTCGGCGAGGAGCACGTTCATGTGGCCAGGCATGCGGCCGGCCACGGGATGGATGGCGAAGCTGACCTCGACGCCGAGCTGGGCGAGTTCGTCGGCGAGCTGCCGGACCTGATGCTGCGCCTGCGCGACGGCCAGACCGTAGCCGGGGACGATGACGACGTGTTGCGCGACGCTGAGCAGCAGTGCGACTTCGTCGGCCTGGATGGGCTTGACCGAACCGCCGTCGGCGGCGGCGGCGGCGACCCCATTGTCGGTGGCTTTGCCGAAGGCGCCGAAGAGGACGTTGGTGACGGGGCGGTTCATCGCCTTGCACATCGAGAGCGTGAGCAGGGTGCCGGAGGAACCCACGAGCGTGCCGGCGATGATTAGAGCGAGGTTTGAGATCGCGAAGCCATCCGCGGCGACGGCGAGACCGGTGAAGGAATTGAGCAGCGAGATGACCACGGGCATGTCCGCGCCGCCGATGGGCATGACCATCAGGACGCCGAAGGCGAGGGCGAGCACGAGGAAGATGACGAGCAACCAGACACCGTGCGAGCCGCCGCTCAGCACAAGGCCGAGCAGCGCGATGAGGGCGACGAGCGCGGCATTCGCGAGCTGCTGGCCGGGATAGGTCACCGGCCGGTCGAAGTGTCCTTCGAGCTTGGCAAACGCGATGAGGCTGCCGGAAAAGGACACCGCGCCGATGAGCCCGGCGAAGAGCATCGCGGAGATGAACCAGGTGCTGGCCGCGCTCGCCGGATGCCGCGCGAACTCCATGGCCGCGACCAGCGCCGCCGCGCCGCCGCCAGCGCCGTTGAACAACGCGACCATCTGCGGCATGGCGGTCATCTTGACCCGATAGGCGCCCACGGCTCCCACCGCGAGGCCGGCCAAAATGCCGATGACCATGAGCATGAGATTGCCACCCGGCACGCTGGCGCTGCGCGGGCCGTGCATGAGTGGCAGCGCAGCCAGCAGCGCGATGAGCATTCCGCCCGCGGCGACGAGATTTCCCGTGCGCGCGGTCTTTGGCGAGCTGAGCAGCTTGATGCCGACGATGAACAGCACGGAGGCCGCCAGAAAGGCGAGAGCGATGGATGTGCTCATCCTTTCTTGCGCTTGAACATTTGCAGCATGCGGTCAGTGACCATGAAGCCGCCGAAGACATTCGCCGCGCCCAAGACGACCGCGACGAAACCGGCGGCGCGTTCGAAAAAGCCGTCCGCGCCGGCCAGCGTGAGCATTCCGCCCACGAGGATGATGCCGTGAATCGCATTCGTGCCGGACATCAGCGGCGTGTGCAGCATGGAGGGCACTTTGAAGATGAGTTCGAAGCCCAGGAAGATGGACAGGACGAAAATGAAAAACGTCAGCAGGTTGGCGGTCATGGGAGGTCAGGCGTTTGTTCCGGCGAGTTTTTCGTTCACGATCTTTCCGCCGTGCGTGACGAGGCATCCCTTGATGATTTCGTCGTCGAGATTCAAGCGCAGCGCCTTCGCGTCGCGATCCCAAAACTCCTCGATCAACGCGGTGACGTTCGACGAATACATCTGGCTCGCGTGGGCGGGCACGCAGCCGGCGAGGTTGGCCAGGCCCACGATTTTCACGCCGCGCCGATTCGTGATTTGGTCGGGCACGACGCCCTCGACGTTGCCGCCGCTTTCCACCGCGAGATCCACCACCACGCTGCCCGGTCGCATGGCATCGAGCATGTCGCTGGTCATCAGAATCGGCGCGCGGCGGCCAAAGACTTGCGCGGCCGTAATGACGACATCCGACTCCGCGCACACGCGCTTCATCGCCTCGCGCTGGAGCTGGAGTTGCTCCTCGGTCAGCGGCTTCGCGTAGCCGTCTTTCGTCTGCCCGGTTTCACCGACATCGATTTTCACAAACCGTGCGCCCAGCGAGCGCACCTGCTCCTCCACGGCGGGCCGCGTGTCATAGGCATCCACTTTTGCGCCGAGCCGTTTCGCCGTCGCGATGGCCTGCAAGCCCGCCACCCCCGCGCCAATAATGAACACCTTCGACGGCATGATCGTCCCCGCGGGCGTCATCATCATGGGAAAGATTTTCACCGACTGCTGTGCGGCCACGATTACGCCCGCATAACCTGCGAGGCTCGCCTGCGAGGAGAGCACATCCATTTTCTGCGCGCGGGTGCTGCGCGGAATCAGCTCCATGCTGATCGCGCTCACGCCCCGCGCGGCGAGCACGCGGAGAAGTTCGGGCGATTGAAAGGGATCGAGCAGGCCGACCAGCACTACGCCCGCGCGCATCGCGCCGGCTTCTTCGAGCGACGGCTTGCGGACTTTGAGCACGATGTCCGCCGAGGCCAACATCGCCGTGCGGTCAGGCCTCACGATCGCTCCCGCCGCCGCGCAGGCTTCGTCGCGGTGGCCGGCGGCCAGGCCGAGACCGGCCTCCACTTCCACTCGCGCCCCCAGCTTGACCAGCTTTGCCATGTGCTCCGGCACGAGCGCGGCACGGGTCTCCCCCGCCTGGCTTTCTTTGGGCACGGCGACGGTCATCTCAGATAACCCCGCGATAGGAACAAGAGTGGAAATTCTGCCATCATCAAATCGAGCGAACCGTGGCGCATTGGCTGCAACGTGTCCACTTCAGCGATCAAGCCGGCAGCACGGCGGGCGGTGAAATGTGCGCTGCGGAAAGGGGGGGCGCAGAGCCGGGAAGCGGCTCCACCGGCACTCGTGCCGCCAGCGGGCGCGAAACTGCGCTGGCATATTTCGCGGCGAGCGCGGAGGTTTCCCAGATGTCTGACACCGCGCTGGCCGCGCGCTTGAAAGCGGCCATTGAACTGTTGGAACGAGTCGCGGTTGACCGGGCGCTGCTGACGGAATTGTCCGACGCGGAGCGGATGCGGCTGTTTCAGGTGGCGGGGAAAATCCACACACCTGACCTGCATGCCAGGCGGCAGCTCGTGAAGGCCAAAGTGCGCCAGCGCAAGACTGAGAAGGTGCGGCGCGACGAAGCGCGGCTCAATGAAACAGGCATCCGCAAGCTGCGGCAGCGTCCCGTTTTCACGACGCCGAATCTGCTGCCGCCGCCCGTTTTCGAGCAGCAGGAAGTCGAGGACGATCCCGACTTTCGCGAGGTGCTGGAGCCGCAGAATTGCTACATCTGCAAGCGCGACTACGCGACGCTCCACCATTTCTACGACCAGCTCTGCCCGGCCTGCGCGGAGTTGAATTTCCGCAAGCGCAGCGAGACCGCGGACCTGCGCGGGCGCGTGGCTCTGCTCACCGGCGGGCGCGTGAAGATCGGCTACCAGGCCGGCATCAAGCTGCTGCGCGCCGGCGCGGCGGTCATCGTAACAACGCGCTTCCCGCGGGATTCGGCGCGGCGGTTTGCGGCCGAGGCGGACTTCGCCGAGTGGGGGCATCGGCTGGAAATCTTCGGGCTCGATTTGCGGCACACGCCGAGCGTGGAGGCGTTCTGCCGGCATCTGCTGGCGACGCGGGAGCGGCTGGATTTCATCGTGAACAACGCCTGCCAGACAGTACGGCGTCCGCCGGATTTCTATCACCACATGATGGCGCTGGAGACGGCGGCGGCCGATGAAATGCCGGAGAATGCGCGGCGCTTGCTCGGCGCGTATGAAGGGCTGCGCGGCTATCATCTTTTGCCGGAAGGCGACGCGGTGGTGGCGCAACGGCGGATGGCGGAAGTCGGGATGACGCACGCGGCGGAGCTGTCGCAGGTGCCGCTGCTGCCGGATGAAATGGTCGCGCAGCAGGCGCTCTTTCCCGAGGGGAGGCTCGATCAGGATTTGCAGCAGGTCGATTTGCGCGAGCGCAATTCCTGGCGGCTGATGATGGCGGAAGTGCCATCGGTCGAACTGCTGGAAACGCAGCTCGTGAATGCCATCGCGCCCTTTCTCCTCAACGCGCGGCTCAAGCCGCTCATGCTGCGCACGCCGGAGCGCGACAAGCACATCGTCAACGTCTCCGCGGTCGAAGGGCAGTTTTACCGGAAATACAAAACGACCCGCCACCCGCACACCAACATGGCCAAGGCCGCGCTGAACATGATGACGCGCACGGCGGCGGCGGATTACCATGCCGACGGCATCCACATGAACAGCGTGGACACCGGCTGGGTCACCGACGAGGACCCGGTGCAGATCGCCGCGCGCAAAGTCGAAGAGCACCGCTTTCATCCACCGCTCGACATCGTCGATGGCGCGGCGCGCATCGTGGACCCGATCATCGCCGGGGCGAACACGGGCGAGCACATCTGGGGCAAGTTTTTGAAGGATTACGTGCCGACAGATTGGTAGCGCTGGCCCTGGCGACTCCACCCGCTACGCTTCGCCCCATGAATGTAGAACGTGTGAAATATGTGATCTGGGCAGCGGACATCCGGCGGGCTGTGGCCTTTTACCGCGACGTGCTCGGAGGCGAGGTGGTGAAGGAGTCGGACGTGATCAGCGAAGTCGCGGTCTGCGGCGCGACCATCGGCATCCACGGCGGCGGCGAGGGAAAAAGGACGTGGACCGGGCTGACTTTCCAAGTGCCCGACGTAATCGCCGGCGCGCGGGAAGTGGTGGCCGGTGGCGGTCAACTCACGCGCGAACCACAACCCGAAGACAACGAGCCGCCGCATCTCGCGATGTGCGTGGACCCGGAGGGCAATGAATTCATGCTCACGCGGAAGCGCAGCCACTAGCTGGCCTTCACCAGCCGAATACCATCCGGCTCGAGGCGGATGCGCTGCTCGCGGTAGAGCACGCCGATGGCTGACTTGAAGGCTTTCTTGCTCATGCCAAAGGCCGCGCGGATTTCCTCCGGCGAACTGCCATCGTGATACGGCAGCCGTCCCCCACCCGCCTCCAGCCTGGCGATGATCCGTCCGCCGAGCGGCACGAGACGCCCGTAGCCCGCAGGGTCGAGACCGAGGTCGATCTTGCCGTCGGGCCGGAGTGTGCGGATGAAGCCGTCGAGGGCCTGGCCGATGACGAGTGGCGCGGCGAGTTCGGCGCGGTAGAGCAGGCCGAGGTGCGCGTGGTCGATGATCGCCTTGTAGCCGAGCGGCGTCTCGCATTCGACGATCAGCTTCACCGCCTGCCCCTCGGCATACGCCGGCACCGTGAGATTCAGCCACCGGCTGAGCCGCGCGCTGGCGACAATGCGATCCGACCGCTCATCGAGCGCCACATGCACGAGCACCCAGTCGCCCTGCCGGAGCGAGACGGCGTGCTCGCGCAGGGGCAGGAGAAGATCCTTGTCCAAACCCCAATCGAGGAACGCCCCGACGCTCGGATTCCGCGAGACGACGCGCAGATGAGCGAACTCGCCCACAACCACGCGCGGGGTCTCCGTGGTCGCGACGAGTCGGTCCTCGGAGTCACGATAAACGAACACGTCCATCGCCCCACCAATCGTCCAACCAGGCTGAATGTAGCGTCCCGGCAGGAGGATTTCGCCATGCGTGCCGCCGTCCAGATACAGCCCCGGCGGGGCCTGGCGGACGATGCGGAGCGAGTTGCGTTTGCCGAGGAGAGCCATGCCGGACACCCTGAACGCGACGGCCCGGCATGGGTAGCCATTTTCACTCCCGCCTCGTCGCCATCATCCCCACGTTCAGCGTCCGCGGAAAAGACAGCGCGCATAAGCGTAGGCCACGTATTCATCCACCACCGAGCGCACGCCCGCGCTGGAAGTCCACCACCGCTCCGCGTCAAATGAGTACTCCGGCACGGACAGCACCCCAACCCGCGAGCCAGGCCCAAAGGCCTTCGCATAGAGCAGCCGGCTCCGCCGCGCATGCACCCCGGTTGTCACCACCGTCACGCGATCCACCGGCCCCCCGTGCTCGATCAGCCACGCCTTGAGCGCCAGCGCCGAGGCATACGTGCGGTCCCGCTGCACCGTCGGCCACGGCACCGGCTGGAGCAGTCCTTTCTCCCCGCCGGCCTTTTCGAAAGCCGCCACCGTCAGCGCGGCATAGTCGCCATACTCCGTCAACACCGCCCCCTTCTCCACCGGTGCCCCGGTCACGCACCACAACACGTAACCACCCCGTCGAAACTCCCCCTCTGCCGGCTCCAGCACATAATCCGGCGCCCAACCCTCCACCACCAGCACACCGCCCGGCACCACCTCAGTGAGCGCCAGAAAACCGTACGCGCACCGCACCACCAGCGTGCCTGCCAGTCCCGCCACCACCAGCATCACCATCCACGCGCGCCACGTCGGCAGGATCAGCATCCGGCGGCGCAACAGGCCGAGGAAAAACGGGCGCGGAGAAACGGGTGGCTGCGACATATTGGAAAATCCCGAATGTCTTCCGTTCACGGACGACTGCGTCCGGCAGCCTTGATCCGCTCAAGGCGTGCGGCCATTTCCGCGGCGCGTTCGGGCTGCTTGGCGGCGAGATTGCGCGTCTCGCCAGGATCGGCGGTGAGATCGTAGAGCTGCGGTGCCGGGTCGATGCCGGTTTCAGTGTTGGTCGAAGCCGTTACCTTCGCGCCCTTGCCGGGCGGGATGTATTTCCACGGTCCGGCACGGAGCGCGGTCTGCGCGGCGTGCTCGATCAGGTGATCGCGGCCCTGCGCGGCTTCGCCGAGGAGCGCCGGCAGCACATCGAAGCTGTCGGGCGCAGCATCGGCGGGCAGCGTCTGGCCGGTGAGCGCGGCGAAACTGGCGAGCAAATCGACCTGGCAGACAAGCGCGGCGGAGACGCCGGGCTTCACCCGTGCGGGCCAGCGCACGATGAATGGCACGCGCGTGCCGCCCTCGAAATTGCTGTACTTTCCACCGCGCAAAACGCCCGCCGGTTGGTGCTCGCCGAGCTTCGCCACGGCCTCGTCGCGGTAGCCGTCATCGACCACCGGGCCGTTGTCGCTGCTGAAAAGGACGAGCGTGTTTCCCGCGAGTCCGAGCCGGTCGAGCGTTGCGAGGATTTCGCCCACCGACCAATCCAGCTGGGCGATGGCATCGCCGCGCGGACCCATCTTGGTCTCACCGATGAAGCGCGGATGCGGAACGCGCGGGACGTGCGGCTCGTGCGTGGCGTAGTAGAGGAAAAAGGGCGCATCCTTGCTGCGCTCGATGAAACCCTGCGCCTCGCGCAGGAAGGTGTCCGGCAGGTTTTCGTCCACCCAGCGCGCGGTTTTGCCGCCGGTCATGTAGCCGATGCGGCTGATGCCGTTGATGATCGTCTGGTCGTGCCCGTGGCTCGGGTGCATGCGCAGCAGTTCGGGGTTTTCCCTGCCCGTCGGCTCCGTGCCGATCTTGCCGGCGTAGCTGACCGCGATGGGATCGCTGCTTTCCAGTTTCACCACGCGATGCCTATCTACGAAAACGCACGGCACGCGGTCGCCCGTCGCCGCCATGATGTAGGAATCGGTGAAGCCAACCTCCAACGGGCCGGGTTTCACGTCGGTATTCCAATCGACGCCGCCGGTGCCGAGACCGAGGTGCCATTTCCCCACCACGCCCGTGCGATAGCCCGCCTGTCGGAGCATCAACGGCAGCGTGAGCCGCCCCGGAGCGATGATCAGCGCAGCATCGCCGGGCAGCACGCCCGTGCCTTTCTGCCGAAAAGCGTACTGCCCCGTGAGCAGCGAAAAGCGGCTCGGCGTGCAGGTCGCGGACGTGGTGTGCGCGTCGGTGAAGCGCAGTCCCTCGCGCGCCAGGCGGTCGATGTTCGGCGTCTTCACCGCCGTCGCGCCGTAGCAGCCGGTGTCGCCGTAGCCGAGGTCGTCGGAAAGGATGAGCACGATGTTCGGCGCTTTCGCCGCGGTCTTTGCCGCGCGCGGCTGGATGACCACCGGCGTCGTATTCGGTTGCATCGCGCCGGGCGTGCTGCGACCGCCGGCCACATATTTTTCCAGCAAAGCCGTGAGCCGCGCAACGACCTCGGGATGCGCCGCCTGCACGTTGTTTTTTTCACCGATGTCGTCCGAGAGGTCGTAGAGCTGGATCGGCGGCAGCGCCTTTTCCGCAGCAGTTCCGGGTTTCGGCGCGCTCCACCCGCCGGAGCCGGGCGCGAGCACGAGCTTCCAGTTTCCCGCGCGCACGGCGAAAGAACCGTTGATCGAATGATGCACCACCGCTTCGTGCAGCGGCGCCGTGGCGCGACCTTCCAGCACGGGCAGCAAGCTCACGCTGTCCTCAGCGGCGGTGTCGGGCAGCCTTGCGCCGACGACTTCCGCACACGTCGCGAAGAAATCATTGAGGCACACGGTCTGCTCGCTCGTGCTTCCCGCCTTTACCCGTCCCGGCCACCGCACGAGCAGCGGGATGCGATGCCCGCCGTCAAAAATGTCCGCTTTGGTCCCGCGAAACTGCGCGCTCGGGTTGTGCTCTTTCGCCAGCAGCTCGTCGAACTTCGCCTCCGGCGAGCAGCCGTTGTCGCTCGCGAAAAAGACGAGCGTGTTCGCCGCGAGCCCGTGGCGATCCAGCGCATCGAGCACCGCGCCGACGGTCGCATCCGTCTGCATGACGAAGTCCGCGTACGGATTCAGGCCGCTCTTCCCCTGCCATTCTGTGCTCGGCGCGATCGGTGTGTGCGGCGCGTTTAGCGGCAGGTAGAGAAAAAATGGCGTGCCTTTTTTCGCCTCGTCGGCGCGGCTACCGATGTAGTCCACCGAGTGCTGCGTCAGCGCCGGCAGCACTTCCGTCGCGGTGAAATCCGCCGCGCCCGGCCCCTTGCGCGTCATCTTTCCCTCGCGCCCGAACATCATCGGAAACGCCTTGTCCTCGGTCGGCACTTTCGCCACGCGATCATTCTCGATGAATGTGTACGGCACCATGTCGAGTGACGCTGCGATGCCGAAGAACGTATCGAAGCCATACGCCGTCGGGCCGTGCGCAATCGGTTTAGTGAAGTCCACGCGCCAGCCGTCCTCGCCCTTTTCGATGCCATCGTTGAAAGCTGCGCTTTCCGCCTTCCGCTCCCAATCCATGCCGAGATGCCATTTCCCGATGCACGCGGTCTTGTAACCCTGCGCGTGCAAAAACTCCGCGACGGTCAGCCGCCCCGGCTCAATCAGCGGCGGACTCATCCCGCCGAGCACGCCGCTCTTCAGCCGCGAACGCCAGTTGTAGCGCCCGGTGAGCAGGCCGTAGCGCGTCGGCGTGCAAACCGCCGAACTCGAGTGGGCGTAGGTGAAAGCCATGCCGCCCGCGCGCAGCCGGTCGAGCTGCGGCGTGGCGATTTTGCCGCCGGCATTGAGGCAGCGCACATCGCCGTAGCCGAGATCGTCGGCGAGGATGAAGACGATATTCGGCGGAGCGGCGGCACTGGCGCGGGCACCGCTGAGCGCGAAAAGCGCCACGAGGAGGAAACGGAGCTTCATGTTATTTCGCAGCGGGGGCTGGGCTGCCGCCGGCGTCCGGACCGCCGCCGAATTGCGCCCAATAGCGCTCCTTGAAAGGATTCACCTTCGGCCCGACGGCGTCTTCATTGATGAGCATCGGCTGCACGGCGTCCCACCATTCATCGTAGTCGCGGCGCAGTGCGGCGACGACCTCGGGGTGTTCGGCGATGACGTTTTTCGTTTCGCCCGGATCGGCGGCGAGGTCGTAAAGCGCGGCGTTGTTCACGAGCGTGAAGCGGCTGTTCTGGATCGCGCACAGCTTGTATTTCGCCGCCGCGACTTCGCCCTTCGGCCAGCGCCCGACATGCGTGACGAGTGTCCGCTCCGCCCAGTCGGCCCGCGGATTTTTCAGGAGCGGCAGCAGGCTGCGCCCCTCGACCTGCGCGCGCTCGGCTTGGTTCAGTTTCGCTCCGGCGATCTCCGCGAGCGTCGGGAAAAAGTCGATGTGCGCCGTCAGCGCTGAGCAATCCACCCCGCCGCTAAAGCCCGCTGGCCAGCGCCAGAACGACGGCACGCGCGTCCCGCCCTGGTACGGCGTGACCTTCTGCCCGCGCATGCCGGCATTGAAGATTTTCACTCCGTCCGTGCCGCCATTGTCGGTCATGAAAATGACGAGCGTGTTCTCCTCGATCCCCCACTCCTTCAGCCGCGCGAGCAGCGTGCCGAGATTCGTGTCGATGTTTTCGACCATCCCAAAAAACTTCGCCGTCTCCTCCGGCACCCTGCCTTCGTACTGCTGCCAGTAATCCTTCGGCAGCACATGCGGGCTGTGCGCCGCATTGAGCGGGAGGTAGGCAAAAAAAGGCGCGCCGGTTTTCCGCTGCGCATCCATCCAGCGCAGCGCCTGCGCGAAAAAGAGGTCGGTGCAATAACCGCGGGTCTTCTCGAAGACGCCATTGTGCAGCAGCGCGGGATCGATGTTCGTGTTGCCTGGCGCGTCGCCGCAGCTCCCGACGTAGGACTGCCCGATGCCACCGCCGCCGTGGATATAGACCTCGTCGAAACCGCGCCGCTCCGGCTGATACGCCGCTTCGTCGCCGAGATGCCACTTGCCAAAGATGCCTGTCGCATACCCGGCCGACTTGAGCACCTGCGCGAGCGTGGTCGCGGTCAGCGTCAGCCGCTCGCGCTCATTGATCGTGTGGGTCACGCCGTTCTTGAATTCATGCCGCCCGGTGAGCAGCGCCGCGCGCGTCGGCGCGCATGTCGGGCTGACATGAAACTGCGTGAAGCGCACGCTTTCGCGCCACAGCGCATCCGCCGCCGGGGTCTTGATCACGGGATTGCCGAGGCAGGCATAATCCCCGTAGCCGGCATCGTCCACCAGGACGAAGACGATGTTCGGCCGCGGCGGCGCAGCGGCGGCCTGAACGCAGACGAGCAGCGCGGCAAGAACAGGACGGAGCATCCTGGCAGGTTTCATGGAAGGGGAGTGCGCTCCGTCGCAGAGCGGCGCTTCCTGCGGGCCAGCCACCACCCGCAGCCGGCACCTACGAGCACCGCTGGCAGGATCAACAGTTGCGTCCGTGAGCGCACTGCGCCGATTTGCAGGCAGACGACTTCGCCCTCGTAGCTACGGCAGTAGAGCCGGCCATTCGCCAGCACCGGAGCGGTGAAAGTTTCGCCCTTGCCGGTGAAGGGCTCGAATTTGCGCAGCTCGCCAAAAGCGGACGCCGCGGAGTCGATCACGCTGACCCGGCCGTTGCTCGATCGGGTGACGAAGATTTTCCCATCCGCCGCGATGACCGTGCCGAATCCGCTGAAGCCGCGCTCTGCCCAAATCTCTTCGCCGGTCGCCCAGTCGAGGCATTTGAGCAGGCCGGCTTTGGAGACATTGAAAAGCCGCCCGCCGACGAGCAGGGCATTGCCGGTGTAGGTCGAGAGTTTCGGTGAATCCCAGACCGGCTCCAGCTTATCGCCGACGATGCGAAAACGCGCGCCGCGATTGTAGGTTTCGGCGCTGGCGACGAAGACGCTGCCCTCGGCCACGAGCAGGTCGTTGCAGACCGCGCCGTATTTTTCCGGCCACGGCGCGGACTGCCAGAGAAGCGTGCCGGTCTGCGGATCGAGGCCGACGAAAGTGGTCGCGTCGCGCGCCGCGTTCATCGTCACGAGGGCGACACCGTGTTTGCCGCCAAGGTCGAAAGGCACCGGCGAAGAGCAAGCTCCGGCCTTTTCATCCGCGCCCCACGCGGACGTGCCGTCCTTCGTCCGCAAGGCCATCCCGCGCGAACCCGCGCCAAGAATAAGCAGATCACCCTCGATGAGCGGCGACCATGGGCAGCCGTAATCCGGGTCCGGCTTGTATGTCGGCGCGAGGTCCACGCTCCAGCGCGGCGCCCCCGTTTTCGCATCCCACGCCCGGAGCTGGCCGTGCTGCCCAAGCGTATAAACCGCGCCTCCCGCAACCGTCGGCGTGGCCCGCGGCCCCGGCCAGCGCACGATCGTGGCGCAGGGGTAGGATTGCTTCCACACCTCACGCCCGGTCACGGCATCGAAGCAAAAGACCGTGTCGCGCTCGCCATCCCAGCCCATCGTGTAAGCGAGGCCGCCCGCCACGCTGACGGCGGAATGTCCCTTTCCGACCTGCGCACGCCAGAGCACTTTGGGCCCGGTTTTCGCCGGCCACGTCGCAAGCACATCGCGCTCTCCCGACTGCCCGTTCCGCATCGGCCCGCGCCACTGCGGCCAGTCGTCTCCATGTGCGATGAGGGGGAAAAGCGGCACGCCAAGCGCAAGCGCGACGAGCGGAAGGAGGCGGCGTCTTTTCATGCAGTACGACAACGTGGGACAGAGCTACTTGGCGAACACCGGATTCTTCGCGTCGCCGCCGCTGAGGATGTAAGCCGTGAGGTCGAGCACTTCGTCCTTCGTGAGCATGTTCAGCAGGCCCGGCGGCATGAGGGAGACCTTGGAAGGTTCGATGCTTTTGACGAGCACGCGATTCACGTCGATGCGCTGCCACGGGTCGGACGGGTCGGTGTTCACCGTCACGTTCGCGTTGTTGAGATTCACGATGCTGCCGATGATCTGCGTGCCGTCCTGCTTCGTCAGTACGGTGGGGACGAACTGCTCATTGATCTCCTTGCTCGGGTTCAGAATGTTGTCGAGCAGGTCGCGCGCGTTGTAGCGGCTGCCGGCGGCGGTGAGGTCGGGGCCGGTCATGCCGCCTTCATTGCCGAAGCGGTGGCAGGTGAAGCAGCCCGCGGCGGCGAACATCTTGCGGCCCGTCTCATAGCTGCGGCCCTTCATGCCGGTGTTCGCGGCGGCGGTGAGTTCTTCGAGCGTCCACGCCGTCGGCGTGTGTCCGGCGAGCGCGCTGGCGGCGGCTTCGAGCGCGGACTTGCGCTCGGGCTTTTTCGCGAGCACCTCGGCGAGCGCGATCTTGTCGGCGTCGCTCAGGCTGGCCACCGCGTCGTTGCGGATGAACTCGATGAACTTGTCAAAGCTCGCGCCGCCCCGGTAGTTCGCGGCTTGCAAAAACCACGCGAAGTAGCGCGCGTGCAGCTCCGTGGTCCAGCCGGTCTTGAGCAAGCGGATGTCGCGCGCGTATTCCATCTGCTCCTCCTGCGTCGGCGCACTCTCGATGAGCGCCACGGCTTTCGCAGCGGTGTTCGGTGCCTGGAGAAACGCGAGCGTCTCGCAGTGCAGCCAGTTCAGCTCGCGTGTGGGCGCGGGAAAGTGCGGGTCGAGCTGCGCGATGAGCCGCTGCGTCTGCGCGGCGTCGGGTGCGCCGAAGCGCACGCACACGATCTCGATGGTGCGGACGAGCGTGCGCCGCTGCTCCTCGTTGAGCTTGTCCCAGTCGAGCTTGCCGAGCGCATCGAGCAGCTTCCCTTTCATCGCCAAGTCCACCGGCGGATCGCTCGGCTGGCGATGCTGCGGATCAATCCCCGCCGCCCGCGCGAGCCCGAGCAGCGCCTCGACTTGAATGGCGGGATCCTTTTCCGCCAACGTCATGTTCGTCCAAAGTTCCACTGGCACATGCTCGTACGCGGTGCGCTCCGCCCAGCGAAGAAAGCGGTCCGTACTCCCCAGCTCCCCCCCTAGGAGCGCCAGCTTCTCGGGCCTTGGATGGAGATGTCCAGCTTCCAGCAGATGCCGCAGCTCCCGCGCATCCGACTTCACCACCGCCTTTGCGGCCGGCGCCGTGCTCTCCGTCCCCGTGTAAGTCACCCGGTAAAGCCCGCTCTGTACCTTGCGCCCGCCGATGGCGAAATACATCACGCCGTCCTGCGGATGAATGATCGCATCCGTCAGCGGCAGCGGCGTGCCCGAGAGGAACTCCTCCTTCACCGCCGTGTAGCTGCTGCCCTGCGGCTGGATCGTGAGCGCCCACATTTTTCCCCAGCTCCAATCGAGGCAGAACATCGACTCCTGCCACTTCGCCGGAAACTTCGCCCCGTAGCCGAAGGTCACGCCCGTCGGCGAGCCCGGCCCGATGTTGATGACCGGCGGCAGATTGTCGGGATACCACTCCGGGCGCTTGCCCGCGCCATTGCGCCAGCCGAACTCCGCGCCGCTCACCACATGGCACACCCGCGTGGGCCGGTACCACGGCGTGTTGAAGTCGTACTCCATGTCCGCGTCGTAGGTGAAAAGCTCGCCGTCGCGATTGAAGGCCGCGTCGTAGATATTGCGGAAGCCCGTCGCATAGCGGTCCCACACCTGCCCGTCCGGCGAGATGCGATAGATCGTCCCACCCGGCCCCAGCGCATCGCGCATGAACCCGCGCCCGTCCGGCATCCGCGGCAGCAGATGATCCTCGCCCCACACCACCGGCACGCTCGACGTGTTCACCGGCGTCGCTTGCGCGCTGTCGCCGCAGATGAGAAAGAGCGACTTTCCATCCGGCGCCAGCACCACCGCATGCACCCCATGATCCCCGCGCGCCTCCATGCCGCGAATTTTCTCGACCTTATCGAGCACGTCGTCGCCCTTCGACGAAGTCACCCGGTAGAGCCCACAGTTCTCCGCCTTTTCGTAATCGTTCACGCCGACCCACAGCGCGCCAAACGCCCACAGCATCCCGTCCGCCGCCTTGATCGCCGCGGGCACCTTCTCGATCGTCGCCGGATCGAGCGGCTGCCCCGCCGCCGGCGGCGCAAAGCGGTAGATCGCCCCGTACTGATCGCCCGCGTAGATGCGCCCCTTGTCATCCGTGCACAGCGAAACCCACGACCCCTGCTCCGCCGCTGGCACCGAGTACAGCAGCTCGACCGCGAAGCCTTTCGCCACTTTGATTCGCGACGGCGGCGTCGCCTTGTTTTCATTCGCCGGTCCCTCGGCAGCGAATGATGCGGCGGCAGCGAGAAGAAAAAGCGGGAGGAGAAATTTCATGCGCCAATTCGGGACGGCAGAAAGCCCTGCGTCGAGATTTATTCCAAAAACCAACCGTCATCCTTGAACGCAGTCGAACAATGCCAATGACACCGCACGCGGATGATCCAAAAAACCTGCCGTCATTCTGAACGCGGCCGTTGGAGGTTTTGCGACAATGGTGGAGTGAAGAACCGCTGACCGTACCGCGGGCGGAGGCGGCAGGAGTATTGGCGCGGGTTCACTCTCGCCGCCTCCGCCCATTACAGTCAGCGATTCTTCACTCCGTCCCGTTCGCAAAGCCTCCCGGAACTCCGTTCAGAATGACGGCAGGTTTTTTCGAACGCTCCGCGTAGCGCTACCTCTCCCGCACGTTCCGAAACGGATAGCTCTGCACGATCCCCATCACCACCGCGCTGAATTGGTACCCTTCCTTCGCCGCCGCGCTTTGGATTTCCTGCACCGCAGGCATGTCGTAAATCTCCAGCTTCCGCCCGAGCGCGTAGCTGAGCAGATGCTCGATGAACCCGCGCACAAACTCCTCCGGCTTTTCCATGAGCGCGGCCTTGAAGCCGGGGGGGCCGTCGAAGGCGCGGCCATTCCACTCCGCGTGCGCATCCACGGGTTGCTGGCCGTCGCGGGTGCGGCGCGCGCCGATGGGGTCGAACGCCTCCAGCGCGAAGCCCGGCGGATCGAGCCGGATGTGGCAGGAAAAGCACGCGGGCTGATCGCGATGCTGCTCGAATTTCTGCCGCACGCTCTGCGCGGTCGGCGAAGTTTTCTCCGCGTCCTTGAGCACGAAGGCCACCTTCGGCTCCTGCGGCGGGCGGTTGAAAACGGTCTCCAGCAGCCACGCGCCGCGCTTCACCGGGCTCGTGCGAAACGGCAGCGAGGTCACGGTCAGCGGCCCCGCCATGGTGATGAAACCGCCGCGCCCACGGTCGGGCAGCGGGGCGCGCACCCACGCGCTGTTGGCGCGCAGGTTCTTGAGTTCATCGGCGCTGGCAGGCGGCAGCTTGGCGAGGGGCGCGGCGCACGCGGTTTCGAGGCCGTAGAGTTTCGCGAGTTGGCGGTTCAGCCAGGTGTAGTCGGCGTTCACGAAATCGAGCACGCTGCGGTCTTCCACGAGCACGGTTTCAAAAAGCAGCAGCGCCTCGGTGAGCATCGGGCCGTGCAGCGTGCGCTTGCCCTGCTGGCCGTAGTAAAAGCCGCGAAACAACTGCGGATCGGGCTTCGCGGTGTAGAGCTGGTCGAGCCGCAGCCATTGCACGGCAAAGGATTCCGCCAGTTCGCGTACGCGAGGGTCGCGCAGCATGCGGCGCATCTCCGCGTCGAGTCCGGCGGGCTCGTGGAGGCGTCCCGCGGCGGCAGCGGCGCGCAGCGCATCGTCGGGCGGGGCGGACCAGAGGAAGTAGGCGAGCCGGTTCGCGAGTTCGTTGTGATCCAGCGTGCGGACGGCGGCGCGACCGCTGACCGGCTCAGCGAGGTAGAGAAATTCCGGCGATGCCAGCGCGGCGGCGATGGCTTCCTTCATCGCGGTGGAAAAGGGCGCGCCGGCTTTGATCGCGTCGTCGAAAAGACCGGTGTAGCGCGCGACGGTGCGGTCATCCGCCGGATGCCGGAACGCTCGCGCGAGCCAGCCTCCAAGACGCTCGCGGGCGATGTCGTGCTTTTCCCGCGCGGACATTTTCAACGCCGCCACCGCACCCTCCGTCGCCGCACCGCGCGGCGTGGCGGTGATAAAACCGAGGTCGTCGAGCAGCACATAGTTGCCGCTGAACTTCGAGCCATCGACGAGCAGCTCGGTGATGTGCTCGCCCTCCGGCGCCCGGAACGCGAAGAACGTATTCCCCTTCCCCGCGCCCTCCGGCATCTCCGCGGAAAGCGTGTGCGTGCCGCCGCCGCTGAACTTCACCGTCATCGTCACCGGCCCGTGTTCCTTCTCCCGGCTGAGCGCGCACAGCGCGAGATCCTGCACCGCCTCGCCCGGCGATCCGCCCTCGACGGCGAGCGTGAAGCGGAGCGTCTTCGCGCCTTTCACCGCGTTGGTGAACAGCGACTCGCCCGACGTTTCCTCCACGGTCGAAAACCCCGCGATCCACAAATCATCGCGCGGCGTGAGGCGCAGCGTCTTGCGCCGATCAGAACCGAAGCGCACCCGCACCGGCGTGCCGCCTTTGACCGTGAGATCGCGCGCGTTCGCGTCCCACACGCCGCCGATGCCCTCCTGCGCGGCGGCATCGACGTTGAAGCGAAATTGATACGTCACCGTGACTGCGCCGCCGGTCGTCGCCTGAAGCGGCAGATCAAGGTTCGGCGCAAATTCGCGCGCCGCGGTGAAGCCCTCCGCCTCCGGCGCGGTCGCCGCGACCGCTTCGGCTTTCGGCACAACCGCGGGATCGGCGACGAGCGCGCGGAAGCTCGCGCTTTGCTGCGGCAGCTTCGGGCTCTCGACGATCGCGCGGCCCAGCGCGACGTACTTTTCCAGCAGCAGTGGCGAGAGATTCATCGCCTCGCCGCGATTGGCAAAGCCGTGCTCCGCGCGATTCCCGCCTGGCAGTCCAGCGTCGGGCAGGAGCACCGCGTATTTCATCCCGTACTCGCGCACCGGCGCGTCCACGCGCTCGGGCATTTTTTCGGCGGCGGGTTGAAAGTAATCGCTCACCACCGGCAGCCGCTCCGGGAAGACGAAGACATCGAGCTTCAGCCCGAAAAGATCGCGCACCGTGTTGTTGTATTCCAGCCGCGTGAGCCGCCGCAGCACCGCGCGGCCCGGATCGCGCGCACCGAGCTTCGGGTCAGGCCGCGCGGCGATGTCCGCGATCCACGCGAGCAGCTTCGCGCGCTCCGCGTCCGTGGGCTGTGCGTCGCGTTTCGGCGGCGGCATCTGGTGCGACTCCACCTTGTGGAAAACCGACGCCCACACCTCGCGATCCGCCATCACCGCCGCGTCGTCGCCGAAGCGTTCGAGATTCACGCCGCCCTTCGGCTTCTTCTCATCGCCGTGGCAGTCATAGCAGTGCGTCTCCAGCAGCGGCCGCACATCGCGCGCGAAATCAGTAGCTTGGACTTTAGTCCAAACGACCAGCAAAACGACCAGCCACGTTGGACTAAAGTCCAAGCTACTTTTTGCGCGGCTAGTTTGACAGCGCATACTCGCCCTCCCTCAGTCGTGCCTTGAGCGGGTTCTCGGCGATGTAGCGGCGATAGTGCTCCACCTGTGCTTCGCTGCGGACGATGTGGTCGTACGGTTCGGCCTGCCATAGCTGCCCTGCCCTGCCGAGTTTCAAGTTGATCGCCCGTGCGGTCGCGCCTTTCCAGCTTTTCACGATGCTGCCCAGCGTCCACGCCACGAGCGGCGTCACCAGGGCGTGAAAGTGATTCGGCATCACGACCCACGCATCAAGGTCATAATGTTCGCCGTGATTCCGCAGGAATGCACCAATGACCATTTCACGAATCTCCGCCGCGCGCAGGACACACGCTCCGTAGCCTGCGTCGAGCCACCGGTGCCACTCTGCGGTAAAGTGCCGGTGAAAGTCGTTGCGGACTTTCGCTGGGAGTCTGTCCATTTCTTCAATGGTGCGCAGGCCGTGGGCGCGGAGCCAGGTGTCGCGCTCGTCGCGCCATTGATCGAGCTTTTCGCGCGGCATCGAATCCGCGAGCCGGGAGGTAACGAAATACATCACCCCTTCCTGCCGCCAGTGCGGCAGGTGCATGTCGTGGATTTGCACCGGCGCATGCGGATCAAACGGTCGAAAGGGCATGGCAAAAAGTAGCTTGGGCTTTAGCCCAAACGAACCGGTGTTTGGACTGAAGTCCAAGCTACTTTGCCCGTGCTGTCGGCGAAGCGCTCGCGTTTCACCCCGGCGGATTGCGCGAGAGTGAGCCAGAGATTTGCGAGTGGCACTTCGCCGGCAAAGTGATGATGCGCGCCGGGCGCGAGCGCGCCGCCAGCGCGGCCCGCGAGGAGCACTTCGAGGTCGGAGTATTTGTGCGAGTCGCCGTCGCTCAGGCCGCTGCCCATGACCACGCAGCACGAATCGAGCAGCGTCCCCTCGCCTTCGCGGATGCCGCGCAGCCGCTCGACGACATGCGCGAACAGCGCGACGTGAAAACGGTCGATCTTCGTCAGCGCGGCCTTCGCCTCGTCGCCCTTCGTGTGCGTAAGAACGTGATGGTTTTGCGGCTTGTCGAAGACGCCGTGAAACATGCGTGGCGAATCCCAGCGCTCCGGATCCACGATGAGCGAGGCCACGCGGGTGAGATCGTTTTGAAACGCGAGCACGATCAGGTCGCCCATCAGCTGCAGGTAATCGCCGCGTTCCTCGGGAATCCCCGCCGGCTCAGCCATCGGCGGCTTGCCGAGCCGCTTCGCCGCCTTCTCCGCCAGCTCCACGCGATGCTCCGTCGCGCGCACGCTTTCGAGATACTCGCCCAGCTTCTCCCGATCCGCCCGACCGAGCCGTGCCTGGAGCGCCTTCGCATCCGCCAGTACCACATCCAGCACGCTGCGCGTGGGCCGTCCCCCGGTGCCAAAGAGCCGCTGAAAAACCGCGCGCGGATTTTTCTCCACCCCCGCCGCATAGCCCGGTGCCGCCCACGAGATGCACTCGTAGTAGCGCGTCTCCTTGCTGTCGGCGAAATCATTGCAGCTCAGCTCCAGCGACGGCAGCGCGGTCTCGCCGCCGATCTCGCGCGCGATGATCTGATCGAGCGTCGTGTTCGTCGGAAAGCCGCCATCCAGCGTCTCGCCCGGCGGCGAACTCGTGAGCCAGCACGCCCCGCACTGCGCATGCACGCCCGTGCCGCCGACAAACGTGCGATCCAACCCGGTGCAAAGCGTGATTTCTTTCCGCAACTCCGCGAGCGGCTCCAGCGCCGGCGTCAACTCCCAGTCCGCGCCGATCGTCTTCGGGACAAAGGTCTGCTGATTGTAGCCATTCGGCGTGTAAAGAAAGGCGAAGCGCTGCGGCGGCTTCGCGGCGGCGGCGCGGGCGCGCGGGGTCATCGCCTCCAGCCACGGTAATGCGAGGCTGACGCCAAGTCCCCGGAGAAAAATACGACGATGCATGGGAAAGATACGTGCGCTTTAGCCCAAACATTTCACGCAATCCATCCGGCACGTGCAGAATTTTGGGCTGAAGCCCCAAAACACTGCCGGCGATGGCGCGCAAAGTAGTCACGGGGCTTTAGCCCGTGAAGGCAGAGAGCCAGATGCGACGCGTGACCTCCCGGCGACACCGGACGGGCTGAAGCCCAAACTACTTTCCGGCGAAAGGCGGGCGCTCAAACATCTCGCCGCCGCCGGTGACGCGCGGGTCGCCGGCGTCGGTGAGGATCGTCATCAGGCGCACGGACATTTCCTGGAGCTGGTTGCCGTAGGCGGGATCGGCCGCGACGTTGCGTGTCTGGTCGGGATCTTTCGCGAGGTCGTAAAGTTCTTCCGCGGGGCGTTTGCCAAAGGCGCGATCGTAGAGCGGCTGCCAGGCGGGGTCGTGACGCTGAGCAATGAGCCAGGCTTTCGTCGGGCTGCTATCCATATCGGAAAAGGCGGCGTAAGTCTCTGCTTCGAGCGTGGCGGCGGGCGGCGCCTCGGTTTCGGAAACGCCGCCGGGGCCGCCGAGCGGCCAGCGGTCGGGCTCGAAGTTGCGGATGTAAAGGAACTCGCGGGTGCGCAGGACGCGCTGCGGGTAGGGCAGGTTTCCCTCACGCGCGGCGGCGACGTGGCGCTCGCGCCCGGTGATGACCCAAGTGCGCGTCGCATCGACCTGCCCGGACTTTTCGCTCGCGAGCACCGGCGCGAGACTGCGCGCGCTCATGCCGGCGGGCAGCGGGACGCGGCCTGCTTCGAGAAACGTGGGCGCGAGATCAGGCAGGCTCACGAAATCATCGAGCACGCGTCCGCCCCTCACGCCCGGCCCGGCGATGACCAGCGCGACGTTCGTTCCAAAGTCGTAAAGATTGCACTTCCCGCCCGGCACGCCCGGCATTCCGTGGTCGCCGCTGATGACGACGAGGGTGCGGTCGAGTTCGTCGGTCTCGGCGAGGCGCTGCAAAATCACGCCAATGGCGGCGTCGAAAGCCTGCGCTTCGCCGAGGTAGTCCGCGAAATCCTCGCGCACTTCCGGCACATCCGGCAGCCACGGCGGCATCCTGCCCTTGAGCGCCTCGGGCTCGAGGCCCCAGAGCGACCTGCCCAAGCCTTTTTGAAAAATGCGATGCGGGTTCGTCGGGCCAAACCAATAACAGAACGGCGCGCCCGCCGGCCGCGCGGCCAGGAAGGCATCGAAGTTTCCGCGCACCTCGCCGAGGATTTGCGCCTTGGCCGCATCCGGTGTCGCGCCCGCCGCAACGAGGCGCGTGGCGTTCGCGCTGAACTTGTTCATCTGCCGTCCGGCCTTTTCGTAGGCGTACTTTTGCCCTCCGTACGGCGCGTCCGCCGGCTCGCCGGGGCTCCAGACTTTCGAGGTCTTGCCGATGTGATAGCCCGCGTCCCGCAGCAGCAACGGCCAGCTCGGGATGCTGCCGTCCCAGTGCGCGCCGTTCAGAATCGCCCCGCGTCCCGTATTGAAAAAATACCGTCCGGTGAGCAGCGCGCTCCGGCACGGCGTGCAAGACGGCGCGCTGACAAAGGCATTGCGAAAGAGCACGCCACGCCGCGCCACGGCGTCGATATTCGGCGTCTTGATGACGTCATTCGCGGACGGCTTTCCATCCGCCGCCGCGTAGGCACCGGCATAGCGGCCCCAGTCATCGGCGAAGAGGAAAAGGATATTGGGGCGCGGCGAATCGTCAGCCCAGCTTGAATTGCAGATCAAGATGAGAACAGGCAGAAGCATGGAGGGACGCATAAAAGCAGATCGGACTTTAGCCCAAAGTCCGCACTCAATCCAATCCGGGCTATTGATCCACAGACCTTCTGCCCATGCACGGCGGCGGAGCGGAGAGCGTGGCGCAAGGTGTCGCCCGTCTCCGACAATCGCAGTCATTCGATCCCGACACCGCCGCACTTGTCGCCTTGTTCCAAGTTCGCTATGGCACAGCCCGAAGCCCGCCAATCCCATGCCCCAATCACCCACGCCCACTACGACGATCACCAAAGCCGTTCTCCTCGCCGCCGGCAAAGGCACACGCATGCGAGAGCTGACGAATGAGCTGCCCAAGCCGATGATCGCCGTGCGCGGAAAACCCATCCTCCTGCACATCGTCGAAGGCCTGCGCGCCGCGGGCGTCACGCATTTTCTCATCGTCGTCGGCTGGCACGCCGAGGTCGTGCAGGAGTTCTTTGGCGACGGTGCGAGATTTGGCGTCGTCATCAAATACATCATGCAACTCGTGCAGGACGGCACCGGCCGCGTCGTCGAGTTGGCCAAAGACTTTGCGGGCCCAGATCCTTTCGTCCTTAGCTACGGCGACATCCTCATCGATCCCGCCAACTATCCGCGCCTCACCGCGCTCGCCGACGCCGAAGCGCTCGTCAGCGTGAAGCACAACCCCGGCGAGATCGCCAAAGGCGGCGCGGTCTTCGTCAACGAGCGCTTCGAGCTCACCGACCTCCGCGAAAAGCCCCAGCCCGGCGAACCCACCAGTCCCTGGTACAACGCCGGCGTCTATGCCTTTCGCCCCAGCATCTTCGAGTTCACCGCGCGGCTCGAGAAATCCCCCCGCGGCGAATACGAGCTCACGGACGCCATCCACGCCCTCGCCCTCAACGGCCACAAAGTGCAGGCCCTCGAACTCACGGGCGCCTGGGCCGATGTCCGCGACCCCGAAGTCCTCGCCCAGCTCAACGCCTGACGCGCCTGGTGGTTGGTCTGATTGAACGAACTCGAGTCCGGCTTCGTCCCGATGCCTGCACCCGTCACGCGAGCAAAGCTGCTCGCGCTCGTGACACGCCGGCTCACTGCTCCTCGAGGAGCAGTTGCTCGTCCGCTTTTTTCTGGGCCAGTTCGGGGCGCTGGAGGGAGAGGGTAACAGTTTGATCTTCGCGCTGGAGGATGACGGTGCCATCGCCGATGCGCTGAATGCGGATGCGTTGGCTGGGCGGGGTGGCCGTCTTGACCGGAGTAACTCCGGGTACGGCGGCGGGGCGGGGCGTTTTGAGAAACTCGCCCTCGCTGTAGGCACGGCCATTGATAACAGCGAGGGAGCCCGTGGTCCCGGTGCCGAGGAGGATGCTGGTCACGCGGAAGCTCTTTTCGTCGAATGCGGCCTTGGGCGCCGCGGCTTGGGCCACGGCGGTGCCGCTCCCTGGGCGATGGATCCAGCCGATCGGCCAGAAGGGGACGCGGGCGCTTTCGCCAGCGCAGGAAAAGCTGGAGCGGTTCTTGAGCTGGTAGGGCTCGACCGGTGCCTCGGCTTTGACTGGAGCTGCGTCGGTTTTCGCTGTCGGGGCCTCAGTTTTTGCCGGGGCGGGATCTGCGGCGTGCAGGGGGGCGGCGCAGAGCAAGCCGCCGGCGAGGGTGAGAAGAACGGGGCGTGGGCTCATTTTTTGACGATGTTGGTGACGGTAAGGAGGGCGTGCTGCATCTCGACGTCTTCGCGGCTGGCGTCGAGCTGCAGGCTGTTGATTTCCAGGAGCGGCTCTTCGTTTTCAAGCGCAGCCACGGCAGTGGCAAAAGGCGTGAACCCAACCTTGGGCAAATCAATGCCCCAGGACATCCGGCGGAAACCGACCATGTCCTTGTCGAAAGCTTCGGCATTCAGCTTGGTGGAACTTTTGTCGAGGCCCTGCTTTTTGAAAAAGTCCCCCACGCGCGGCGGAAACCAGGCCACGGGCGAACCCTCGGGCATCATCGAAGTAACCTGCCTGGTGGTCGCCATCTTGGCCGGGGCGGCCGCCTCCAGTTCCTGAGTGCGCTTGATCTGCGCTTTGGCGCTCGCGATCTCCGGACCGAGGGCGGTCACGCTCTTCTGGGTCGCCTCCTGGCGCTTGCCAAGCGGGCCGAGGAGCAAATTGAAGTAGCTGTAGATGACGCCGAACACAATCAGTCCCGCGAGGATGATTTTTTGAACTTCTTCTCTGCCGAGTTTCATCGTTTTTTACGTAGGGGTTGAGGGGCGGCTTTGTCCTCGCCGCTGAACAGTTCCACATTGATCGCGAAAGTGGCCGTGGGCACTTGTTTGCCGTCGAGCAGGACCAGTTCGGTGCCGTCTTCGAGCGAGCGAAACTTCGAGCTGACGTTCTGGTATTTCGGGGAGAATTTCTCCGTGATCGCGGTTCGGAGATCCTCCGCCACCTTGCGCGGATCGACTCCGGCGGAAAGGCCGTCGAGGGAGATCGCACAGCGGCGCAGTCCATCCCCAGTGAGATCTCCGGCGAGCCGCGTGACCTGCACTTCGCGCGGCACCACCTGCATGATCTGCTCGAGCAGCGGAGCCCAGTAGAAGCGGCTTTCAACACGCTGCACCAGCAGGTCTCCGGCCTTCATTTGTGAGTGGAGCTCCTCCTCGCGTTTCTTGGCGATCTTGGCCTTCGGTTCGAGTTTGGTGAACTCAGCCTTCACCCTGGAGAGCTCGGTGCTGAGGCTGTGCAGCTTGATGATTTCCACCAGATAGTAGCCCGCGAAGCACGCGACGACCGCCACCAGGGCATACATCGAAAGCTTCAGCGGATCGCGGCGCTGGAGCGCCTTCGCCTTGTGGACTTCGTGGTAAAGATTCAGTCGGAGCGCCATGGTGTTTTCAGTTGCCTTTCAAAAGTTCGGCCGCCGCGCCGCAGGCGACATTGAGATCCAGCGCCTCGAGGGCGAAACCGGCTGCCTGGCTGGACGGCAATGCCGGTTCGCAGTGGGCCGCCGCGCTCCAGGACTCGCAGGGCAGCCCGAGTTCTTCGGCGAGCACCTTAAGCAGGGTCTGCGATTTGGCCGGACCGCCGGAGACGAAGATCTTGCTGATCGTCTCCTCGTGCCGGTGCTCGAGGAAACCGATGGAGTTCTGAATCTCGCGGATGAGCGGGGCGAAGGCCACGCGGGTGTACTCCACCATCACCTCGTCATCCTGCTCAAGCGCTTGAAGGACCGCCTCGCGCCCCTCGCCGCTCAAGCCCATGAGCGCGTCGAGCAAGGCTTTGCCACCACAGTCGATCGACCGGACGAGGATCAGTTCGCGCCTGGAGCCGACCATGACGGTCGAGGCGTTGTGGCCGATATCGACGAGAAAAAAGGCCTGCCCATTGAAAATTTCGGGGAACGCAAACTCGAATGCGTTGAACGCGCAGATCGGCGCCAGTTGCATCGCTGCGACGTTCGTGCCGTTCTGCTGCAACGCGCCGCCGATGAGCGAGACCTGCGCCCTCGGCAACCCGCCGACGAGATATTTTTTCCGTCCAGCCACCTCGGGATCGGTGCTCTGCTCGTTCGTGGGAATCCGATCACAATCGAGCACGAAGTCTTTGCAGTCCTGATTGAGCAGCACCATGCCGTTCAGCCGCAGCGCGTCGCGCAAGAGGTGCACCGGCGTCTCCGGCTGCTCAATGATGCGAATGATCGCATCCGGGCTCGACACGCCCACGACGCATGCTTTCGCGGAACCGCCCATGCTTTTGAGGAGCGCCTTGAGTTCGTGCCCGAGGCTGTCCGCGGATTCGAACGGAGCGGAGAGCACGCGGGAAGCGTAGTGTGTGACCACGTAACGGTTTCCGCCCTTGCGCTGGAGCAGCACCGATTTGAGCGAGTACCGCCCGAGGTCCACGCCGATGACAGATGTGAGAGCTTTAGCCATTGCGGATGGTAGTTAGCAGCCGTTGTGCCGGAGGTCCTCGATTCTCAAAAATTTCCCGCAGCCGGCTCCGCCTGCGCGGGCGCGGCGGGCCGCCGCGCGTCGTGCGGCAAGTCCGCGAGCATTTGCGAGAGCACCAGCAGGGCGAGGCCGCCGGCGATGAAGATGAAGAGCAGCCCACCGACGAGCAGCATTGCGCGGTTCCGCCCCGAGGTGCCGCGCTGGGCACGCTGCACCGCCATCTGGAGGTCCAGCATTCTCAAGAGTTCTTCTGGCGTTTTCGGAGTGGTTTCGATTTCTTTCATGGTTCATAAAACTGCTTCGGAATGTCTGGCGCTACCTCCCACGAAAAAGCTTATCTCGCGCCGTTCGTCGGATTTCTTGCGGTCATGCTGCTGGGTGAAATCGTCGGGCGAATTTTCGATGGCCACGCCTTTTGGATGGCCGCCGAACCGCGCTATTGGGTCCTCCCCCTGCAGACCCTCGTCGGCGGCGCGCTCCTCGCGCGCTACTGGCCCATCTACACCCTGCGCCCGCCGGCCCGCGCCGGCTTTGCGACTCTCATCGGCGCGATTGCTCTCATTATTTGGATCGCCCCTCAGCAGTGGCTCGGCGCACCCGCCCGGCTCGACGGCTTCCATCCCGAATTCTTCGCCACCGACGGCTGGCCATACTGGTTGAACGTCACCCTGCGCTTTGTCCGGCTCGTCATTGTGGTCCCGCTGCTTGAGGAGATTTTCTGGCGCGGCTTCCTCCTCCGCTACCTCATCGACGATGATTTCACCGACGTGCCCTTCGGCGCCTTCTCCTGGAAATCCTTCGGCATCGTCACCGCCGGCTTCTGTCTTGAGCATTCCTTCGCCGACTGGCCCGCCGCCATTCTCACCGGCGCGCTCTTCAACCTCGTGGCCTACCACACCCGCAGCCTCAGCGCCTGCGTCCTCACCCATGCGGTCACCAATCTTCTCCTCGGCATCTATGTCCTGCGCACCGGCCAGTGGGGCTTTTGGTAAAAGACCAATCCCGGCAATCAGCAGTTGGCATCTAATCCCGGAGAGCGGCGCCTGGCAGACTGGCTGAAAACCGCACGCCCGGTAATCCGGACAGTGCGTAGCGTATTTAGAATTGAGAACACCGCCTCATGCCTGATTCCGAACCTCCTGAAAAAGCATCACTCTTCGCGAGGACCCGATGGTCGGTTGTGTTGGCGGCGCGTGATGTCGTGGTGGGGGATGCGGCGGCCGCCTTGGAAACGCTTTGTAAGACCTACTGGCGGTCGCTTTACGGTTACGCGCGCCGTCATGGTTTTTCGCCGCACGATGCTGAAGACATGACGCAGGCATTCTTTGCGCGATTGCTGGAAAAGGAATATTTGCAAGCCGTGCGGCGCGAGGTTGGGCCTTTCCGGGCGTTCCTCCAGATGGCGTTTAAACGGTTTCTCTCGAAGGAGCGTGATCGCGCGTCGGCGTTGCAGCGAGGCGGAGGCGCTGCGCATGTGTCGTTCGACTTTCCCGGAGCGGAAAGCGCTTACGCCGAGGATGCGCCGAATCTTCCTGCCGACGAAATATTCGAGCTTCGTTGGGCCATGACGGTGCTCGCCACGGTGATGCAAGCGCTTCGCGAGGAATTTCGCGCCGCCGGAAAGGAAGCGGAGTTCGACGTTCTCAAAACGGCATTGAGTGCGCCGAAGAACGGGCTTCGCTATGCGGAAATGGCAGCGGCGATTCAGTCTTCGGAAGGTGCCGTCCGGGTCGCTGCGCATCGGTTGCGCAAACGGTTTCGGGAAGTCTTTCGTCTGGAGGTGGCGCATACGGTGGCCGCGCACGAGGACATCGACGAGGAAGTGCGCCACCTGGTTTCCGTGCTCGCCCGCGCGTGAGAATCCTTGCTGCCGCCTGTAACGCTGAGTCACTCGCCCGTATTGTGAAGGTAGCAACCACCTGCCATGTCCAATTCCGCCCCTCCTGCAAATACCTGCCCGCAATGCGGAGCGATTGTCGCGGCGGGAGCGCCGGAAGGCTTGTGCCCGCGGTGCGTCGCGGCGCTGAATCTCTACGCCGATACGGCGCTTACAGGAGCGGCTGAGATTGAGACGCAGCCGACCTCCACGCCCGAGGAAATCGCGGTCCATTTTCCTCAGCTCGAAGTCATCGAAGTTCTCGGTCGCGGCGGGATGGGCGTGGTCTATAAGGCGCGGCAAAAGGCCCTGGGCAGGCTGGTCGCGCTGAAGCTTCTCGCCCCGGAGCGGGTCGCCGATCCGAAGTTTGCCGAGCGTTTCGCCCACGAAGCCAAAGCCCTCGCGGCGCTCAGTCATCCGAGCATCGTGACGATTTACGACTTTGGTCAGGCGGGAGGATTTTTCTTTCTGCTCATGGAGTTTGTCGATGGCGTGAATCTGCGGCAGGCGATGGGGGCGGATCGATTCACGCCGGAGCAGGCGCTGTCGATCGTGCCGCCGGTCTGCGAAGCGCTGCAATTCGCGCACGAGCACGGCATCGTGCATCGCGACATCAAGCCCGAGAACCTGCTGCTCGACAAAGAAGGCCGGGTGAAGATCGCGGACTTCGGAGTGGCGAAGATGCTGGGGGAAGAAAGTGGCACCGGCATCCTGCCGGTGCACAGCGCGCTCTCAGGCAAGATGCCTGAGCCACATTCCATTGCCGCCGGCACGCCGCAATACATGGCGCCCGAGCAGAAGGCGCATCAGCGCACCGATCACCGTGCGGACATCTATTCGCTCGGCGTGGTGCTCTACGAGATGCTCACCGGCGAGAAGCCCGCGGAGAAAATCGTGCCGCCCTCGCGCCGCGTGCAGGTGGATGTGCGGCTCGATGAGATCGTGCTGCGGGCGCTGGAAAAGGAACCCGAGCGGCGCTACCAGTCGGCGGCGGAGTTTCGCACGCAGGTGGAGGCTGCCACGCAGGCATTCTCACCACCAGTCGGCTCGGCGAAGCGAGGGCCACTTGCATGGCATGGCGGTGCGCTGATCGGCGCGACTGCCGGCATGATTCTCTGGATGCCGGTGACCGCCTTGCTGTCGGACTGGAACCAAGCGGGTATTGGCCTGAGCTTTACCAGCGCGAGCGTTATTGTTGCCACCGCGTTGACGGTTTGGCTTTCGCGGCAGCGCAGGCCCGCGATCGAGGGTTACCTCCTGCTTCTCGCAGCGGGTTTCGTCGCGACATTCGTCTTCCTGTTCGCCGCCGCGGGGCTTGGTATGAACCTGCGATCCTTCTGGCCGGGCGGAACCATGGTGTCGCCCCTGCGCTATGTGTGGGCCTTGGGACTCTACCCGCTGCTGGCTGGATGGTTGATGCACCGCGAGCGCGGGGACCCAGCGGTGGCAACGCCAGTACGGTTCCTTGCCTGCGGAGTGCTCGCCATGATCGCGATTGTCCTGTTCTTCACCATCAACGAATCTTTCCGCCTTCAGTCGATGGCAACGACGGCATCCATGGAGCCGTCCTCCGCAGCCTACAATTCTGGTCGCATCGACGGGCCGCATCTCTATTCCAGCATCCTGGCGGGCACTCCGTTCCTACTCCTGGCAGGTCTTGTTTTGATCCGGCGAATCCCGCTGCGCGCCATCGTCGGAGGCACCGTCGGGAGCTTGCTGGCGGTGGCGCTTTGCTATGGGCCGCTCCTCCTCTCCTCCGCCATCTCTTCCGGCGGCGGCGCGAATATCGGAGCGGGAATCCTCCTTCGGATCGCCCCCATTCTCGTGCCGCTGGCGTTGCCGCTGGCGATGCGCATCGGCTTGCGCCCGGCGAAGCGCCCGGCCGCCGGCTCTCCCAATGTCAGCCCTGCCGCGCCGGGTTCCGGTTGCCTCCGCGCCTTGCTCATCCTCGTGCTGGTGTTGATGGCCGCTTTCGGGGTGATGGTCGTCGTCTGGAATTTTTCCTCAGCAAAGCCAGCCTCACCTCCCGCTGCGCAGTCGAAATGAACGTTTTCGCTCCCATCCGTCGTGCAGACGACGCGCCCAGCGCACTTCCATGATCCACCCAAGCACCAGCCTCGAAACGACTCCTCCACTTCCCGTCAAATCAGTGGGCCAAGTCTATGCGTTGTTTGTGACGACGGTGCTCCTGATTGTCGTTATCGGCGTGCCGCTCCAGTTTTGGAATGTGTATGCCGGGTTGGCGGTCACGGAGTATGTGCTCATTCTGGGGCCAGCGCTGGCCTTTGTGGCTTGGAAGCGGCTGCCGATTGCGGAGGCGCTGCGGTTGCGTCCGGTCAGTCTGGCGTTGGTCATGCTGAGTATGTTCGTGGGTATCGGTGGGAACGGTTTGCTGGTGGCCATGCTGGAACTGCTCAAGCCGTTGATTGGCGAAGCTCCGAGTTTTGGGGCGCTGGTGCCGAAGAACTTTGGAGACCTGTTGCTGGTTCTCTTCGCGGGTGCCATCGGTGCGGGTGTTTGTGAAGAGACGCTATTTCGTGGAGTGATTCAGGGCGTGCTCTCGCGCAAAGGACGCTGGTGGGGCATCCTCGTCACTGCGGTTTTGTTCGGGGCCTTCCATCTCAATCCGTGGCAGTTTGTTGCCGGGTTGGTGTTGGGTATCGCGTTCGGATTCATGGTGGAAAGAGCCGGGTCGCTGGTGCCTGCGATGGTGGCCCACGCGAGCGCCAATGCGACCGGTTTCACGCTGGCCTACGTCTTCCGTGACCGCCCGGAGACCTTTCCGGCTTGGTTGCCCTGGACGCTGGCCGCCCTTTTTCCCGTGGCGCTCTGGCAGTTTCATCGCCGCACCCGATTCACTATGCCACCGAAGCTGTCGTCGCTGGCAACGATCCCATTGCCCATGCCACGCAGATGGGTGTGGCGGCTCGCCCCTATTCCGGTCGCCGTCCTCGTGCTGCTGATCACGCTGCGAGTCGCCGGCGTTGTCCAGACCTACCGGATGGCCACAGACGCTCTAGCACCTCAGATAGCAAAGGGCGATGTCGCCCTCGTCATCGGGGCGCGATGGTTGTCGGACGAGATCAAACCGGGCGATCACGTCGCCTACCGCGCCGGTAACCGGACGATGGTTCGCCGGGTTCTAAAAGCCGATCCCACCTCCGTGGTGGTTCGCGATGGCGACAAGGAACACATCGTTCCCAGAGCCGAGCTACGAGGGAAGGTCGTGCGCACCCTCCACTTACCATGAATTCACTAACCTTAGATACGACACCCATTACACCATGAACCTATCCCGCCTCATTCTCACCGCAGCTTTCATCGCCACCTTTGCCATCGGTTATTTCATCGGCGGAAGCGGGGCGAAACAAACTCCGAGCGATGCGATTTCCGCGAATCAGCCCGCGCCCGATGCCTCAGCGAAGACTGTCGCCGACGATGTGCCGCGGAACCGCAATCCGCGCGATGCCGATCCAGCCATTGAGCCAAAGCCGGATGCGAAGTTACTGGTTGCCAAGGCACGCTTGTCGTGGGGCGGCGGCATGGGTGGAATGATGAATCTCCGCGAGTTGATGCGCGCCTTCGCGCCGCTCGCGGAACTCAACGAAGCGCAGCTTCAGGAGGCCCTGGCGGAAATCGAAAAGACGGTCCGCGAGCCGCAGCAGAAGATGATGTTTTGCGCGCTCCTGCTCGGCCAATGGGCGGAGACAGATGGCCGGGCCGCGATGGCCTACGCGCAGGAGAAGCTGGAGAAAGGCTCGATGCTCGACATGAGCGTGACACCCTCCGTGCTCGGCACCTGGGCGCGCAGCAATCCCGAGGAGGCGTGGAAATGGTTCAACGCCGGACATTCGCAAGACTTTGGCGACCGGCGGCAGATGCTGGCGCTGAACACGATTTTCACCGGCATGGCCGCCAGCAATCTTGACACCGCGCTGGCTCGGGCCGCCTCGCTGGATGAGCAATCTCGCTCCGCCGCGCTGAATGGCATCGCCAGCAGCGCGCAGGACAACGCATCGCGTCAACGCATCATCGACCGCTCCGCCGGGCTTCCGCCCAATCAGCGCGCACAGGTCCGGCAGAACATCGCGAGCCTGTGGGCGATGAGCGATCCGGAGGGCGCGGTCGGCTGGATTCGTTCGCTGCCAGCCGACGAACAGAAACCGCTGCGCGAATCCGCCGGCCAGATGATGCTCATGGTGAACCCCGGTCTCGGCGCCGAGATCCTGCTCGAAGGCGCCGCCGAAAAAGACAAGCCGCGACTCTACGACCGGGTCGCCGGCCAATGGGCGCAACAGGATGTGCGGGCCGCAGGCGAGTGGCTGACCAAACAGCCGCAAGGTCCCGAACTGGACGGCGCGCGTCGCAGCTTCGCCGCCGTGGCCGCGCAGCGCGATCCGGCGGCAGCGCTCGACTGGGCGCGGAGCGTGCAGGATGAACAGCAACGCGCCGCATCCATCACCCAGATATACCAAGTCTGGCGCAACCGGGATTCCAAAGCCGCAGACGCTGCCCTCAACACCTCGGGTCTGTCCGCCGATCTGGTGCAGCAGCTCCGGGCGACGAAGCCGCCGGCCTCCCCCAGTGCGAAGCCCCCGCCCCTGAACAACGGTTTCTGACCGCGCATTCGCGCACCCAATTAGCAACCAAAGAATCCACTATGAAAGGAGCCTTGACGTCTCTGCTGATCGTAGCCCTCCTGGCGACGGCCACCCTTCAAAGCTCTGCACAGGTCGTTGACATCCAACCCGCCCCTGCAAACTCAGAAACCGTGGAGCAATCCGGTTTTGAGGAGCACCGCGTCGAGTTTCACAACCACGAGATTAAGCTTGTCGGAAGCCTGCTTTTTCCAAAAGGCGAAGCTCCTGTTCCAGCCGAAATTTTTGTTCACGGCGCTGGCCCACAGACTCGGGAGTCATACCGTGAAGTGGGTAAATTTTCCGCGAGACAGGGTATTGCTGCATTGATCTACGACAAGCGCGGCGTGGGCCAGTCTGGCGGCGCTTACGAGAGTCGTGAACCCTACGAGAATCTGGTCAACGACGCTCTTGCCGCTGTCGGCTACTTGAAGCAGCGCCGCGAGATTGCCGCATCACAGATTGGCATCTGGGGACTCAGTCAAGGTGCCTACATCAGCGCCGCTGCGGCGTCCCGATCAGACGATATTCGATTCGTCATCGGCGTGGGTGCATCCGTCGCCGACGGTGCGCATTCCTACTATCGTGACAACCTATTCCGGAAGTATGGGCTTTCGGAAACATTACGAGACGTGGCGGAGAAAGCACAGCTCAGCCAGGACAGCCTGCCTCATATTTCACCCGATGGCTTCGGAATCTCATCGTTGCTGCCGAGATCCTATCCCCCGCCCGACAAGTTCGTGCATCCCGCGTGGAGCCGTGTCCAACAGCCGGTCTTGGTGATGTGGGGAAAACTGGATCAAAACCTACCGGTCGGCGAAAGTGTGGTGGGTTTGAAGCATTCGCTGGCTCGGGCGAACAATGCAAAATGGACGATGATCATTCTGCGCAGGCCAGTCACAGTCTGGGAGTCTCCGAAACCGGCGAGCTTTATAGCAAGTGGCGCGGCTACGCACCTGGCGCATTGAAAACGATGACCGATTGGGCCAGGCGCGCGATCGATCACCCTTCCGAGATCGACAAAATGAAACAAGTGGGCGACGCCGAAGTAACAGGCATTCTCTCCAAGGTCGTGCGCTACGAAAGACTCAGGTGGTATGGCAACTGGGTCTTCCAGGGGGCACTTTGGATTCTCTTCCTATTCAGCTTTCTTGCCAACACGATCACGGGCATCCGGTATGGTTTGCCCCGCTTATTCCGTCGGCAGCCGAGCGTGGCTTTGCAAGCACCTGAAAAGGTTCTGAATTTCAAACGCGCGATCTGCGCCCTCAATCTTTTCATTTTGATCGCGATTTCGATCACGACGTTGTTGGTGATGGACCAACTGCACCCGAGCTGTCCTACCTTCCTGCTGTTCCTTCCGCTACTGGGAACCGTTTCCACGCTGGCGACCGTTGGCCTGCTGATTGCACTAGCCAGGACTCGCCGCGACGACGGCTGGACGGCAGCGAGAAGATTCCGCTTCTCACTCGATGTTCTATGCTTGGTCCTTTAAATCCATACCTGTTCTACTGGAACCTGATTGGCATTCGCTTTTGATGCAAAGAAACCAAGCTCGACATCAAACGCCACAAGACCATGCCCGATAGCGAACCGTGCCTGCAAATCAAGCCTCCCTCGGGCCGGATCGCTGAGCTTTGGTCTATCCAGCACATCACCTCCCACTCAAACCTCATGAACCGGATCAAAGACTTGCTTCGCCGCTCACATCTATGGCTCGTCCTCGGATTGCTGCTGTTCTTGTTCTCACACGGTCGTGTGACCATTCCGGTTTGCTCGTGGTTTGCCTTTGTGTTCCTGATCCGCTTCCACAGGACCAACTCGCGTCCCTGGCTCGGAATCATCACGCTCTGGCTTGGGATGACGGCCTGCCATACCTTCATGTATGATGGATTGTTGCCCGTCAGCGGGCTCGTGTTCTACGCCGCTTGTCTGCTCTTTGGCGGAATCTGGGTTTTCCCTTTCATGGTCGATCGGCTACTCTACCACCGGCTCAGCGCCTTTGCTTCGACGTTTCTCTGGCCGCTGTTGATGGTGACGATCAATTTATTTCTGGCTCCATACCTTCCGAATCTAGCTCATTCTCAGATCGAATATCTGTCACTGATTCAAATCCTCTCCATCACGGGAATGGGCGGGCTGATCTTCCTCATCTATTGGTTTGCGGGAACAATGAACCGAATCTGGGAATCAGGATTCGAGTGGACTTTGGCCAAAAGACAAGGCGGCATCTTTCTCGCGGTGTTCATCCTGACCTTGGTCTATGGCGACACGCGCCTAGTGCTTGCAAATACCCAGCCGGAGGCCGTGCAAGTGGCCATGATCAATATTTGGAGGAATCGCCTCAAAAGTCTGGACAACTTTGAGCCTAGAATCGTCAGGCAGCTATTTGCTGCGAGTAAGAAGGCCGTGGAAGCGGGTGCCAAAGTAATCGCATGGTCGGAAGCTAATGCAGATATACCCCTTTCGTATGAAGAGGAACTGATTGGACTCGGCAAAGATTTCGCGAAGGAAAACCAGGTCTTTCTCTTCATGTCATTTCGCTCCTTCTCGACCCTGCGCATGAATGAAAACAAGACCATCGGAATCGCGCCAAGCGGAGAGGTCGTCGTTAATTATCTAAAATCGTATCCGGTTCCCATTCTTGAAACAGGCACCAAGAAGGGAGATGGAGAGGTCGCCACCGCAAACGTAGGTGACACCAAGACTGGACACGTCATCTGCTATGACATGGATTTCCCGTCGCTCATCCTGCAAGCAGGAAGGCGTGGTGTCGATATCCTGTTTGCCCCAACGAGTGATTGGCGGGAAGTCAGGTTTTTTCATGCGGCCTCGGCGAGATTCCGCGCCATTGAAAATGGCTGCTCCCTGGTGCGGCCGAACATTCAGGGCCTCTCCATCGCGACGGACCCCTATGGTCGAATGCTGGCTTACCACGATTACGAGTCAAACAAGGCGAGACTGATCCTTGTCGGAGTTCCGTCACGCGGGGTGAGAACGGTTTACGCGATGTGTGGTGATCTATTCAGCATCATCTGCAGCGTCCTGTTGGTGGGACTGATCGGCATTGCGTATCGTAATCGAAACTCGAGTGACGGCAACCCCAGCCGTCCGAATCCCGGCATCGAAACAAGATGATGATGCCCATACACTCCGTTGGGAGCTGCGGACTCTGCTCTCAGGCTGAGTTTCAGTCGGCGAAGAAGACCGATTGGACCTCCACCGCCCCGCTGACACTTTGGCCTGTCACTCGTCTCAGTGCGACGATTACTCTCTGCACCACTCTTTCTGCGCTCGCCGCGTGGGTTTTCGCGGGCGGCGTCGTGTTACGGGAAATGACCACACTCCACAACCGAACATCCATGATCAGAGCGAACGCCTTCATCGCCTCCGTCCTGCTTGCCACTGCATCACTCGCGCTGGGGCAGGGCAACAAACCCGCCACCAGCGTCCAGACCGGAGAGCCGGGCCGGGCGATCCCTGCTGCGCCATCCACCGCGACCGATGCAGGCGGTGCGAAAGACCGGAACTTCAACCCAGACGGCAGCCTCACGGTGCCCAGTGATACCCTTGGCAATATCGTCCGGGAAATCGGGGCGCACGTTCCCTACTGGCCGCAGAGGGACGGAGCGGCTTACACGATGCCCAACGTGATTTTTGCCCCCGGCACTGCGGAACTCCGACTACCGGGCGAGATCACGCTGCGGGGCGTCACGCCGATCCAGACCTTGACGCTCGTGGCGTCGGCAGCGGGATGCACTTTGGAACCCGTGGTCGGGGTGCGCGAGGAGGGGGACGAGAGCAAAAAGCAGAATGATTCGCTCCAGAAGAGTGATCCGAGCCGGATCATCGGCTATCGGATCATGCTCAGCAAACCGGCACAGGCAGGCAGTGGCATGGGTGCCGGGATGCCAGGGAGTGCGACGCCATATCCCTGGTCAGGGGGAGAGGTCCATATCATGGATGAGGCTAGGCCTGGTCTTCCCTCAGTAGATGCGACCGAAGCAAGACTATCTCTTGACCCAGCCGCCGGGGCGTCCGAATCGATTTCATTCGTTGCCCCCGGAGGATCCAGTGGCCGCATGTCCCACGACGAACTCCGGGCGATCGAGAAAGCCGCCACGACTCGGTTGGTCCGGGTTTACGGCCTAGGCGCCGCGCTTGCAGGCACTGGCAAAGAGGGAACGGAGAAGGAAGGCCGCTGCGCGGATTTGATCCAGCAGGCGATTGCTCTCGCCGAACTGGATTCCAAGCCGCAGCCGGAGCTTTCCTTTCACTCGGAATTGGGGGCGCTCATCGTGAAAGCGACGGTCGCGCAACACGAGATCATCGAGCAAGCCGTCAAGGCGCTGAAGGAGAACGACGCTTCCCGTCCCGTTCCATTGCCATTGCCGAAGGAAGCTTCGGCACTCATTCCCCTTCCATCGCGGATGGCGGCGCCGGCGACGCCGAAACCAATGCCGCGCTAGCGGAACTTCCTCGTGTCCGACGCTCCACCAGCCACTTTTCCTGCGCCACCGCCCGGAATCTTCATGGGTGAAGCGGAGCCACATCCACCTGCGGCGCGTGCGGTTCCGGAGGCGTTCGCGTTTGGCGATGTGCCGTGCCTGACCAGTGCGCTGAAGCGGGGCGACGAGGCGGCGTTTGCCTGGCTGCACGCGGAGTGGAGCCGGCGGATCAACCGCTACTGCTTCGCCGTCGCCGCGGGCGATGAAGCCTTCGCCGGGGAGATCGCGCAGGCGGCATGGTTGCGCCTCGTTCGCCATGTTCGCGTGTTGAATGATGAGGAAGCCCTGTGGAACTGGATTGCGTGCGCCGCGCGTCACGCGGCCACGGACTTGCGGCGCAAAGGCGGACGCTATCTGCGCGCACTCGCCCGTTTCGCTGAATGGTGGCAGCCTCCGGGCAATCGCCGCGCCAGCGACCTCAGCGACCTCTCGCTGCCCGCCGCCCTCGACGGCGCGCTGGCACAACTCACCCCCGACGAACGCGCGTTGATCGAAGGCCGATACTTCGCCCGCGACTCGCTCGAAACCATCGCCGCGCGTCATGCGCTCACCGTGCGCGCCGTCGAGGGCCGGCTCGCCCGCTTGCGCACGCGTCTCCGCAAACTCATCGCCGAAAACCTTCAATCACCACGCCCATGAACTCCGATCCTGACCAACTCGACGCACTGCTCAAAGACGTGCTTCCCGCGACCGCCGACCATTGCGGACCCTCCGGCGCCGAAGTGCTGAACATGGTGCGAGCCCAACGCCAGCGCTGCCGCCGTGTGCAAGCCGGCGCAGCCATGCTAGCGCTCGCCGCATTGGCCGTCGTGTCGCTGCATTGGCACGGAGAACGCCAGGTCGCCGCACCAATCGCCCACGCCCCGGAGAAACCCCCGGCGATCAAGGTCCGGCATGTGAATGACGAACAATTCTTCGCCCTGCTCAAAGACATACCCAGCGCCGTGCTGGAGGGGCCGGACGGCCAGCGCACGCTGCTCATCCTCCAACGCTAAAGGGGAGGCGCGCACCCGCCCACACCAACTGGTTATTACAATCCGACGCATGAAAATCGCGATCACATGCCTGCTCATCTTTCTCATCACGCTCAGTGCCCAAGCTGCTCCGCCCGCGCGCATTTCGGTAAATCCCGCGAAGGTCCGGCAGGAGTTTCAGGGGCTGGGTTGTGGCGCGATGTTTTTTGAGGGACACATCACCAGTCTCGCGGCGCGCGGGAAGGATGAACGCCAGCGTGAGCTGTATGACGACATGTTTGCGAAGGTGAACACGCGTTACCTGCACCTCATGATCCGCGCGACCCACGAGCCGCAGAATGACAACGACGATCCGTGGACGCCGGCCTTCGATCCCGCGAATTTCAAATACTGCGAGCACGCGCTCGCCATCGCTAAAGCCGCGAAGGAGCGGCGTCCAGACATCGAGCTTTTCGCCACGCTGCTCACGCCGCCGCCGTGGATGAAGACGAACAACGAGGAGAGCGGCAAGGGGAAGGCGACGCTCAAACCGAAACTGGAACTCGAGTATGCGGAATACCTCTGGGCGTTCCTCGCGCACATGGCGCGCCATGGCTGCCCGGTGAAGTATCTCGCGATCTCGAATGAATGCGATTGGGACCACACGCAGCCGGGATGTTTCTTCGAACCGGATGCGCACGCGAAACTCTTCGGCATCGTGGGCGACTCTCTCGACAAAATGGCGGTCAAGTTTCCCGACGTGCCACGGGCGCTGCTCGTGGGGCCGAACACGCTCAGCGCGCCGAATGCCGTCAAGAACTACCTCCCGGCCATGCAGCGCACGGCGGGCAAGCATCTCGCCGTCCTTGCCGCGCACGATTACGACATGCGCGGCGACCGCTGGGGCGACATGCAAAAGCTCGCCCGCAGCCGGCCCGTGTGGATGACCGAATGGTGCTCGCGCGGTGAAGACGATTCGACCGGGCAGATCAAGGCTGCCATCGATTACGGCACCGCGATGCACGAGGCCTTCAGCGGCGGCGCGAACGTCTGGATGGCCTACGACTGGG